>NZ_CP054918.1:2339465-2956698 GCF_013364195.1 Streptomyces sp. NA04227
CCCTGGACCTTCACCGACGACCGCAAGAAGGCGGTCAAGAAGGACGCCGTGCCCACGAACATCGTCGCCTTCACCGGTGTCGCGGCGGCCCTCTTCGACTACGGCATCAAGGTCAAGGCCGTGTTCGGGCCGACCAAAACGCAGGGCGGCAAGGCGGACGTACAGGCCGGTGACCTCGACGTCGACAAGCTGACCGTCCTCGGCAACGAGTGGGGTCAGTTCAACGTCGAGGAGTACGCGGCCCTCTCGCCCGACCTGCTGATCTCCACCATGTTCGACGGCTCCGGCACCCTCTGGTACGTGCCCGAGGAGTCCGAGAAGCAGATCCTCGGCCTCGCCGACAGCGTCGGCATCAGCGTCTACGACCGGCAGCTCACCGCACCGCTCCAGCGCATGCTCGAACTGGCTGCCTCGCTCGGCGCGGACGTCAAGGCCAAGCAGGTCACCGACGCCAAGAAGCGCTTCGAGGCGGCGGCGGCCCGGCTGCGCAAGGCGGCCAAGGCCCGCCCGGAGATCAAGGTCCTCGTCGGCTCCGCCAGCCAGGAGATCTTCTACGTCTCCGGCTCCAACCTCTCCGCCGACCTGGAGTACTTCACGTCGCTCGGTGTGAACATCGTCGAGCCGTCGGAGTCCGCGAAGAAGGCGAGCGGCGGCTGGTTCGAGAACCTGAGCTGGGAGAACGTCGACAAGTACCCGGCCGACGTGCTCCTGATGGACAACCGCACCTCCGCCCTCCAGCCCGACGCCCTCACCAAGGCCAAGCCCACCTGGAACAAGCTGCCCGCCGTCAAGGCCGGTCAGGTCGTCCCGCGCGTCACCGAGCCGATCTACTCGTACGGCAAGGTCGCCCCGATCCTGGAGGACCTCGCCAAGGCCATCGAGACGGCGAAGAAGGTCTCCTGAGTCCCGGGGCCGGGTGCGGTGTGGCGCGCCCGGCCCCGTCCTACCGTCGGGCCGGACGCCTCCCCGCGTAACCGGCCCGGCACCTTTTCCCGCACCGCTCCGGTACGTACGCGTCCCGCACCCGTCACCCGCCGACACTCACCGACCTCGCCGCGAAGGAGCCGCGATGCCGACCGCAGCCCAAGCCCCCGTCCGCGCCTTCGACTTCTTCGCGCTGCATGTGCTGCGCACCCGGCGGCTGAGCGAGTCGCTGCTCCGGGTGACCTTCGGCGGCGAGTCGCTGACCGGCTTCGCCTCCGGCGGCCGGGACCAGTCGGTCTCGCTGTTCCTGCCGCAGCCGGGCCAGTCACGGCCCGAGGTGCCGGTGGAGGAGGGCGAGGGCTGGTGGCAGGCGTGGCGCGAACTGCCGGACACGGTACGGGCGGTGATGCGCTCGTACACGGTGCGCGAGCAGCGCCGGGAGCCGGACGGGCCCGGCGAGATCGACATCGACTTCGCCCTGCACGGCGACGGCGGACCGGCCTCCCGCTGGGCCGCCCGCGCGCTCCCGGGAGACCAGGTGCTCGTCCTCGGCCCAACCGCCGCCGACAACACCGCCGTTCGCTTCCGCCCGCCCGCGGACACCGACCTGGTCCTGCTCTACGCGGACGAGACCGCCCTGCCCGCCGCCGCGGCCATCCTCGGCCAACTCCCCGAGGACACCCGCGTGCACGCCTTCCTGGAGGTCGAACACCCCGGCGACCGGCTGCCGTTGACGGCTCCCGCCGGTGCGGAACTGACCTGGCTGGTACGTACCGAGGGCGCTCCCCCGGCCCACGAGGCCGTACGCGCCGCCGAGTTGGCTCCCGCCGACGCTCCGTACGCCTGGATCGCCGGTGAGTCGGGCAGCATCAAGGAACTGCGGCGTCATCTGGTCCGCGAGCGGGCGATCGACCGGCGCCGGGTCACCTTTGTGGGGTACTGGCGGCGGGGGCTGAGTGAGGAGCAGTTGCGTGAGGTGGGGGAGGAGTAGGGGGCCTGCGCGTCAGCGCAGAGACTCGATCGCGTGCAGGACCAGCGCCCTGGCTTCCGCGCCATAGACAGCCATGTGGCGCAGCTGCTCAAACGCCCTCACGTACATGGCGACTTCGGAGGGCTGCGTCACCCGCACTCTGGCGGACATCAGCTCCACGGACACCATCTGATCGTCGTAGATGTGGAACAGCTCTTGCGGCCACAAGGCCCGCTGGCGCGTGGCCTTGGGA
The DNA here is from genome assembly GCF_013364195.1 of Streptomyces sp. NA04227. Classification (NCBI taxonomy): domain Bacteria; kingdom Bacillati; phylum Actinomycetota; class Actinomycetes; order Kitasatosporales; family Streptomycetaceae; genus Streptomyces; species Streptomyces sp. NA04227. The sequence goes on from NZ_CP054918.1 coordinate 2,341,613, forward strand.
ATTATGCCGAGCGAGACCGAGGGCAAGGCGCCCGCAGTAAGGAGATAGCCGAGCTGTGCGGCCATGGCCTCGGCATCTGCCAACTGGTAGTGCAGGACGCTCTCTTCGATGACCATGACGAACCGGTGCCCCGGCTCATGCACGATCTTCGATCGCTCCAAGCGTGCGGCTGCCGCCTGGTCCGCGTCATTGGGGATCTCCAGCAACTCGGCGACACCGGACAGTACGCCGCGTGCGTAACCTTCCGTCTGGAGAAGACCGGGGACCAGGGTCGGCGAGTAGATCCGGAACAACTCGGTCGCCCGGTACAGGTCGACGTAGCTGTTCTGAAGCCGCTTCAGGCCCGCGCGCACTTGCCGTCGCCACTCCAGGTACGCGGACTCGGCGTCCCGGGACTGGGCAATAATGTCCTCGGCCTGGCCCTCGGCACCGCACGCCTGGCACCAGCGGCGGATGTCGTCGGGGGTGGGTGGTGTGCGCGCATTCTCCAGACGTGACGTCTTGGGGTGGGTCCAGCCGCAGAGTGCGGCCAACTCCGAGCCGGTCAGACCGGCGTCAGCGCGGAGGTCACGCATCCGTCGTGCGACGCGGTCTCGGGCGTCCTGGGCCGATGAGGACGGGGAGGTGGCCATGCGCTGCGACTGAACCCTTCGCTCTAGCTGATCTTGTACTCGTCGTGCGGAATCGCCCGGGTCCACACCGACTCGAAGGCTGTGGCACACAGCCGGGCCGCCGCCGGGGCTTCGCTGATCTCCCCGGGTGCGCTGGCTCCTGCGCCGGTGAAGTGGTTCCAGCGGATGAGGCGCCCGTCAATCAGCCAGAAGTCGTTGCCCGGGAGGGCGATGTCGCTGGCCTGACGGCGAGGCAGCCATCGCACCTGTTCACCGACAGCCACATTGACGAGAGTTCCGGCGTGCTCGTACCGGATGTACTCACTCACCGGCTCGGAAACAATACGGGCCCGCCGCACCGAGACGCCTCGGGCTCTCGTACGGCGGATGAGTTCCGACCATGGTGCCCAGTACGCGGAGTCCGGGTCGGCATCGACTTCCCCGCTCGCCAGCCACCGGGCGAAGCCGTCGGATTCACCGGCGACTCCGTACACATCCCGCATCTCCAGGTGAACGGCCGACTCCTGCGCACCGTCGAGTAGTTCGGCGTAGCTAGGCACGTTCTGCGGCATCACACGCCTCCCTCAAGATCGGCACCATGCGGACCGGAATGCGGACCACCGTCTCGTGGTCGGGGATGCCCACCGCATGACCGGGCACCGTGAACTGCGCGCACTCCGCCTCGGTCTCCGCGTCGGGCCTCCAGCCCTGGATGACCAGCTCGCGCTTGCTCTCGTCGACCCAGACGGTTGGGCTTTCGCCCTGCCCGGTACTGGGATCAATTCCGATGAACCGTAGTGGCATCGCAGCCTCCAGCGCTCGCGGCGTACATGGATGTGCACAATCTCGACCCCTGAAGGCTGACTGGTCAAGCCCCAAAGCAGACAACAGCAATGGCCACCCCTGACTGCGAACATTCGTGAACATCGCTGGAAAGTGGTGGACGCACGTCCTTAGCGTCAGTCGGGACGACAAGCCAGAGACCGTTGCCGTCTTCGCCGTGGTTCTCGGCACGACGTCACAAGCAACCGACCGTGGCCAGCACGCTCACGCGAAGGAGCCTTCCATGCCCGCTCTTGCCACCGAATCCCGCCAGGGCCGGGACCTCATCGAGCCCGGGCTGTTCACCCGCCTCGCCACCTTCGTGGCGAACGAAGAGAAGATCACCACCGAGCGCGCCGAACGCGTAGTGGACCAGGCGCTGGCCTTCCTGCACATGTCGGCCATGCGCGACGAGCAGCTGTCGCCCTCCAAGGCCGTGGACCCCGGCTGGCACGCCTTCATGCTGCACACCCGTGAGTACGCCGACTGGTGTCAGGAGCGGTTCGGCCGGTTCATCCACCACAACCCCTTCCCCGTACCGCAGTTGTTCGACGGCGCCCGGATGCGGGCCACCGTCGACGCGATCCGCGAGGCCGGATTCACCGTGGACCCGGACCTGTGGGGCACGGCCGCCGACTGCAACCCGCCCGCCTGCTGCGGAGACGGCGGAGGCTGCGGCGGCAGCGAGTAGCTGGTCGTCCACCCTCCCCCGGGCGTGGGCCGCCGCCCCCTGACGACCCACACCCATCCACAGGACCGGAGGCGCCAATGCCCCCTGCGGAAACGGTCTCAGCCATCAGCCGCCTCACCCTGTTCCCCCTGGAGGAACTGACCGTCGCCTACACGACCCAGTCCAGCGACTCACGCGGACTCGGTGACATCGCCATCGTGTGCGTCGCCGAGCCCAACACAGTGCCGGGCGAGCGACTGTGGCAACTCGCCGCGACCATGTACGCCAACACCCCCACCACCATCACCCTGGCCCGCTGGATCCTCACCCAGTGCTCCCGCGCACGCATCTGCCGCTCCGCCCAGCACCCGGACCAGCCCCACACCAAATGGACGGCCGAACTCACCCGCACCGTGCACCTGGACGCCCTCTTCGCGAACCACGAGGCCCTACGGACGGGGCAGATCACGCTCCACTGAGGTCCCGCCCACGCCCCACGAGCTCCCTGCCCCCAGCACCATGGAGGCGCTCGCGATGCCGAGGACCGCGCCCGCGACCACATCCCCCGGGTAGTGCACGCCGGTGTGGACCCGGGAGTACCCCACGGCCCCCGCCAGGAGGCCGAGCGGCACCGCGACCACGGGCAGGACGCCTCCGGTGGCGGTGGCGAAGGCTACGGCCGAGGCGGTGTGCCCGGAGGGGAACGAGGCCGAAGTCGGCATGGGTACGTGCCGGTCCACGGCCACCCGGGCCGCCTCGCGGTCGGGGCGGCGCCTGGGGATCACGCGCTTGCCGACCAGGTTGGCCGCGGCGGAGGCCACCGCGATCGCCGCGACTCCCGCGAGCGCCGCCCTGCGCGGGCGGCCGGGGGTGATGGCGAGCGTCGCGGCCAGGGTGAGCGAGATCTTGGAGTGGTCGGCCGCCATGGACAACCGCCGAAGTGCCTTGTCCAGGGCAGGTGTTGGGGTGGCGGCGACAGCCGCGTACACGGCACCGTCGACCGTGCGCAGGTCGTGCAGCGCGGCGGCGACCGTACTCCGCAGGGCACGGGTGCGCGCGCCGGGACCCGTAGAGAAACCCTTGCCCGGATCCGCCGAGGGACCCTCACCCGGACCACCGGTAGAAGGGCCCTCGCCCGGACCCGTGGAGCGGCCCTCGCCCGGAGGCCCCGCCGAGGAACCCTCGCCGGAACCCCGAGCGCCATCGGACGCCTCACCGCTGCCGCGCTCCCCCCACCGGCCCCTCACCGGACACGTCCCAGAGCGAGTGCCGCGATCCACCGCCAGTTCAGGGGCGAGCTGGGTGCCTTGGTGCCCGGCCGGGAGCGGGGGACCAGGACGCGCAGGGCGCGGCGGCGGACGGTGCAGACCACGGGCGAGGGCAGGATCAGTGCCTCGCCGTCCACCGCGACCGGCATGGTGTCGGACTCGGCGGTGACCTCCACCGCGCGCGCGGTGAGGAAGTTGAGGCCCTCCGAGCGCCTGCCCCATACGGCGAGTTCGGCCGCCCGGGCGGCGCCCTCCACCCGGACCGCGATCACGCCGAGCTTTCCGCGGTCGAGTCGGGCGCGCATGCTGGTGGCGAGGACGTCGGGCGCGGCGTAGGGGTTGTTGCTGACGAGGATCGCCTGCTGGCCGGTGAGGTGCCGGTCCCCGGCCCTGGCTTCCAGGCGCGGGCCCTCCTCCCCCAGCAGATCGGGCAGCAGGCTGAGCGCGGTTCCGGTCTTGGCCTCGCGGTACTCGGGGCGCTGGACGATATCGGCGTACGCCCCGAAGGACACGGTGTTGACGAAGGCCCGGCCGCTGACCGTGCCCAGGTCGACGCGGAGTTCCTCGCCGTCGGTCAGGGCGTCGAGGCAGGTGGCCGGGTCCGCGCGGTCCAGGCCGAGGTCCATGGCGAAGTGGTTGCGTGTTCCGGCGGAGATCACCAGGAACGGCAGTCCGTACTCGGCGGCCACGCCCGCGACCAGTGCCTGGGTGCCGTCGCCGCCCGCGACGCCGAGCAGGTCGGCCCCGTTCTCGGCGGCCTGCCGGGCCAGTTCCTCCACGTCGGTCGCGCTCTGGGTGTCGAGCAAGTGCACTTCGGCACCGAGCTGTTGGGCTCGTTCCACCAGGTCGAAGTGGCCGACCTTTCCGTCGCCCGACTTCGGGTTCATGATCAGGAAGGCCCGGCGCGGGGGCGCGCCGAATTTGCCGCGCATCACATAGGACTTGCCGGTGGCGCGCAGGGCGGACCGGCCGAAGACCAGGGCCACGCCGTACAGGGCGAGGGCGACCAGCGCGTTGTCCCAGACGCCTTCGCGGATGTAGTGGACCAGTACGCCCGCGGGCGCGCCGACGGCGAGGAGCGCGCCGAGCAGCCGGAGCAGTCCGCGCCTGGCGAGCAGCCACCACAGGCCGACGGCCGAGACGACGATTCCGCCGAGCCCGGTCAGGAAGACCGCGGGGCCGACCTCGACCAGGGCGAGGACCAGGACGACGAATCCGGCCGCCACCGCGAGCAGCGCACAGCGCGCCAGTATCCGCGCCGTGCCGCGCGCGCTCTGCCGCGTACTGGTGGAACCACCCACCCGAGCCACCTCCGCCCCGGATTCCCGTCCGGCCGTGCACGGCGTCCCGGAACATGTGTCCGCGAGCCGTTACGACCAGGACCTCTCGTTGGCATCCGGTCCGGGTGCCGCCCGGTGGTGTCTGCCCCCGGACCGCCCGGTCATGCACCGTCGCCATGCGCCGTCATCATGCCCGGTCGGCGGCGGTTCCGGCTTCCTTCGCCGACGCGGCGGCCGCCTCCGCTCCGGCCTTGGCGCCGGACGTGTAGGCGCCGGACGCCTGACGCACCGTACACACAAGGGAGTTGTCGCGTACGTCGGCGACGAGGGTGTCCCCGGGTCCGGCCTCGCCCGAGATGATCAGCGAGGCGATGCGGTTGTCCAGTTCCGTCTGTACGGTCCTGCGCAGCGGGCGGGCGCCGAACTCGGGCTGGTGGCCGTGTGCGACGAGGAGTTTCCTGGCCGCGTCGGTGATCTCCAGGTCCATGTCCTGGGCGCGTACGCGGCGCCTGCTGTGGTCGAGCAACAGGTCGACGATCTCGGTGAGTTCGTCGGCGCCGAGGCCGTGGAAGACGACCGTCTCGTCGATCCGGTTGAGGAATTCGGGGCGGAAGCGCTGGTGCAGGTCCGCCATCAGCTCGTCCTTGATCTGCGAGACGTCGCCGCGGTGCGCCAGGATGCGCTGGGCGCCGACGTTGGAGGTCATCACGACGATGGTGTTGCGGAAGTCGACGGTGCGGCCCTGCCCGTCGGTCAGCCGTCCGTCGTCCAGTACCTGGAGCAGTGCGTTGAAGACGTCGGGGTGCGCCTTCTCCACCTCGTCGAAGAGCACCACGCTGTAGGGCTGGCGGCGGACCTTCTCGGTGAGCTGGCCCGCCTCCTCGTGGCCCACGTATCCGGGCGGGGCGCCGACGAGGCGGGAGACGGTGTGCTTCTCCTGGAACTCGCTCATGTCGAAGCGGATCAGCCGGTTCTCGTCGCCGAACAGCAACTCGGCCAGTGCCTTGGCGAGTTCGGTCTTTCCGACGCCGGTGGGGCCGAGGAAGAGGAAGGAGCCGACGGGGCGATCCGGGTCGCCCATTCCGGCCCGTGAGCGGCGGACCGCCTCACTGATCGCGACCACGGCCTCGTCCTGGCCGACGACCCGGCCGTGCAGCGCCTCCTCCAGCTTCATCAGGCGCTGTTTCTCGCCCTCGGTGAGCTGGGCGACGGGGATGCCGGTGCGCCGGGAAAGGACGTCCGCGATGTCGTCGACGGTGACCTTCATGACGCCCTCGCGCCGTTCGGCGATCGCCGCCAACTCCGCCTCGGCGCGGGCGATTTCGTCCTTGAGAGCCTGCGCCCTCTCGAAGTCCTCGTGCGCTACGGCCTCGTCCTTCTCGCGGGTCAGCCGGGTCAGCGCGTCCTCCTTGGCCACCGCCTCGGTCGACTTGCCGAGCGAGCGCAGCCGTACCCGGGCGCCCGCGGTGTCCATCAGGTCGATCGCCTTGTCCGGCAGGAACCGGTCGGTGACGTACCGGTCGGACAGCTCGGCCGCGGCGCCCAGGGCCTCGTCGCTGTAGCGGACCTGGTGGTGCGCCTCGTAGGAGTCGCACAGGCCCTGGAGGATCTGTACGGTCTCGGCGACCGTGGGCTCGGGCACCACGACCGGCTGGAAGCGGCGCTCCAGGGCGGCGTCCTTCTCCACGTAGCGCCGGTACTCGTCCAGGGTGGTGGCACCGACCACGTGCAACTCGCCCCGGGCCAGGGCCGGTTTGAGGATGTTCCCGGCGTCCATCGCGCCCTCGCCGCCGCTGCCCGCGCCCACCACGGTGTGCAGCTCGTCGATGAACAGGACCGTCGCGTCGGCGGCCGCCTTCACCTCGTCGATGACGTTCTTCAGGCGCTCCTCGAACTCCCCGCGGTACTTGGACCCGGCGACCATGGCGCTCAGGTCGAGCTGGACCACGCGCTTGCCCTCCAGGGACTGCGGTACGTCGCCGGAGACGATGCGCTGGGCCAGGCCCTCCACGATCGCGGTCTTGCCGACGCCGGGTTCGCCGATCAGGACGGGGTTGTTCTTGGTGCGCCGGGACAGCACCTCGACGGTCTGCTCGATCTCCTCGGCCCGGCCGACCACCACGTCCAGGGAGCCGGCCCGCGCCTCGTCGGTGAGGTCGCGTCCGTACTGGTCGAGGGTGGGCGTACGGCTCTCGGCGCGGGCGGACTCGCGCACCTCGCCCTGCTCGCTCCCGGCGCGCAGCAGGCCCCGGGTCTCCACGCCGTGCGCGCGCAGCAGCTTCGCGGCGGCCGAGTCCTCGTCGGCGGCGAGCGCGAGCAGGATGTGCTCGGGGCCGATGTAGGTGCTGTCCGAGGCCTGCGAGAGGGCGTGCGCGCGCAGCAGCGCCCGCTTGGCCGCCGGGGTGAGGTCCGGGCTCGCGGAGGTCTGCGGCCCCTCGCCGGGCAGGGCCCCGGCGATGTCCTCGGCGAGCCGGTCCGGGTCGGCGCCCGCCTCTTCGAGCAGGCCACGGGCGGCCTCGTTGTGGGTGCAGGCCCACAGCAGGTGCTCGGTGTCCAGGTCCATGCTGCCGTCGGCCGTGGCCCGCTGCGAGGCGGTCGCGATCAGCTCCTGCGCCGACTGGGTCAGCAGCCGTCCGATCGGTACGCGCTGCACCGCGGGCGGCGAGGACTGGGGCGAGGTGCCGAAGAAGCGGCTGAGCAGATCACCGAAGGGATCCGAGGATCCGTAGGAGCCGAAGGGGGAGAGCGACATGCCGAGCAGCCTCCTGAGCGCCGTCCCTGCCGGGCGCAGGGCTGTGTGCCGCGGCAGCCTTCGCCCCCGCGCAGCGGCTTCCCTCACACGGAAACAGCTCGGAGGTGGGGCCGCAACGCAAGGGCGTCCAAGGCGGGACCGCCGCCGCGGGCACCGGTCGGCGCCACGGAGGCGGAACGGTTCGGCCCAGTTTCGCCGTGTCCGGGCGGATGCCCGGCGTGCGCCGGCCCACATCGCGGTGCCGTCCCGGCCGAAACCTTTGCAGATTGAACTTAGGTTAGGCTAACCTAAGTTCATTCCCGCGGCCCTTCCCCGTCCTTTTCGACGGGTGCCGCCAAGTCCCCTCGACCGGAGGACCGTTCATGCGTTCGCACCTGCTCAACGACACGACCGCGGAGCGCTACCGACGCCACGCGACCGAGAGCATCGAACGAGTGGCCGCCAAACTCACCGCCACCAAGCGGCCGTTCACCGGAGTCACGGTGGACGCGCTCGCGCCCCTGGTCGAGGCGGTCGACCTGGACAGCCCGCTGCACGACACCTCCGCCGCCCTCGACGAGCTGGAGGAGCTGTACCTGCGGGACGCCGTCTACTTCCACCACCCCCGCTACCTCGCCCACCTCAACTGCCCGGTGGTCATCCCCGCGGTGATCGGCGAGGCCGTCCTGTCGGCGGTGAACTCCTCGCTCGACACCTGGGACCAGTCGGCCGGCGGCACCCTGATCGAGCGGCGGCTTGTCGACTGGACCGCCCGGCGCATCGGCCTCGGGTCCACCGCCGACGGGGTGTTCACCTCCGGCGGCAGCCAGTCCAACCTCCAGGCGCTGCTCCTTGCCCGCGAGGAAGCCGCGGCGGCCGGGCACACGGACCCGTCGAAACTGCGCGTCTTCGTCTCCGAGGCCGGGCACTTCAGCGTGCAGAAGTCGGCGAAACTGCTCGGGCTCGACCGCGAGGCGGTGGTCGCCATTCCCTGCGACAGCGACCGGCGGATGCGCACCCTGGCCCTCGCCCGGGAACTCCAGCGCTGCGCCGCTCAGGGCCTGGTGCCGATGGCCGTCGTCGCCACCGCGGGCACCACCGACTTCGGCTCCATCGACCCGCTGCCGGAGATCGCCGCACTCTGCGCCAACCACCGGGTGTGGCTGCACGTCGACGCCGCCTACGGCTGCGGGCTACTGGTCTCGAACAAGAACCGGCACCTGCTCGACGGCATCGAGTACGCCGACTCGGTCACCGTCGACTACCACAAGTCCTTCTTCCAGCCGGTGAGTTCGAGCGCCGTCCTGGTCCGGGACGCGAGCGCCCTGCGGCACGCGACCTACCACGCCGACTACCTCAACCCGCGCCGGATGGCCGAGGCCCGTATCCCCAACCAGGTCGACAAATCGCTGCAGACCACCCGCCGCTTCGACGCGCTGAAGCTGTGGCTGACGCTGCGCGTGATGGGTGCCGACGGTGTGGGCGAGCTCTTCGACGAGGTGTGCGCGCTCGCCCACGAGGGCTGGCGGATGCTCGCCGCCGACCCGCGCTACGACGTGGTCGTCGAGCCGCGGCTGTCCACCCTGGTCTTCCGCTACATCCCGGCCGAGGCCGGTGACCCCGCCGACATCGACCGCGCCAATCTGCACGCCCGCGCCGCCCTGTTCGCCTCCGGGGACGCCGTCGTCGCGGGCACCCGGGTGGACGGCCGCCACTACCTCAAGTTCACCCTGCTCAACCCCGAGACCACGGTCGCCGACCTGGCCGCCGTACTCGATCTGATCGCCGGCCACGCCGAGCAGTACCTGGGAGAGAAGAACCTTGACCGCGCTTCCTGAGACCTCCGCCCGGCCGGGGCGGCACGACTTCATAGGCATCGGACTCGGCCCCTTCAACCTCGGCCTCGCCTGCCTCACCGAACCGCTCGACGAACTCGACGGGGTCTTCCTGGAGTCCAAGCCCGGCTTCGACTGGCACTCCGGGATGTTCCTGGAGGGCGCGCACCTCCAGACGCCCTTCCTGTCCGACCTGGTCACCCTCGCGGACCCGACCTCGCCGTACTCCTTCCTCAACTACCTCAAGCAGTCGGGGCGGTTGTACGCCTTCTACATCCGCGAGAACTTCTATCCGCTGCGCACCGAGTACAACGACTACTGCCGTTGGGCCGCCGGGCAGTTGACCAACGTGCGCTTCAACTCCCCGGTCGCCGAGGTGACTTACCAGGAGGCCGACAAGCTCTACACGGTGCGCACCGCGAGCGGCCAGAGCTACCGGGCGCCGCGCCTGGTCCTCGGCACCGGCACTCCCCCGTACGTCCCCGAGGCGTGCGCGGATCTCGGCGGCGACGTCCTGCACAACTCGCGCTACCTCGACCACCGCGAGAAGCTGCTCGGCAAGAAGTCGATCACGATCGTGGGCAGCGGCCAGTCCGCCGCCGAGATCTACCACGACCTGCTCGGCGGCATCGACACCCACGGCTACCGCCTCGACTGGGTGACCCGCTCCCCGCGCTTCTTCCCGCTCGACTACACCAAGCTGACCCTGGAGATGACCTCCCCGGAGTACGCCGACTACTTCCACGCCCTGCCCGAAGCCACCCGGCACCGCCTGGAGAAGCAGCAGAAGCCGCTGTTCAAGGGGATCGACGGGGCGCTGATCGACGAGATCCACGAACTGCTCTACCGCAAGAGCCTCAGCGGCCCGGTGCCGACCCGACTGCTCACCAACTCCGCGCTCCGGTCGGCCAGTTACGACGAAGTGAGCGGTACGTACACCCTGGGACTGCGCCAGCAGGAGCAGGAGCGGGACTTCGAGCTGAGCACCGAGGGGCTCGTCCTCGCCACCGGCTACGAGTACCGGGTCCCGGAGTTCCTCGAACCCGTGCGGGAGAGACTGCGCTTCGACTCCAGCGGACGCTTCGACGTGGCGCGCAACTACGCCGTCGACGTCACCGGTGCGGGCGTCTTCCTGCAGAACGCCGCCGTGCACACGCACAGCGTCACCAGTCCGGACCTCGGGATGGGCGCGTACCGCAACTCCTGCATCCTGCGGGAGATCCTCGGCCGCGAGGTCCATCCGGTCGAAAAGTCCATCGCCTTCCAGGAGTTCGGCGCCCCGGGAGGCACGGCATGAGCGAGTTCCTGCACCACACGCACTTCCCCGCCACGGGCACCTTCTCGGTCGGACGGCTCGACCCGCTGATCCACTCCACGCTGCTGCACTCCTGGGTCACCCACGACAAGGCCGGTTTCTGGCTGATGCAGCACCTGCGCCTGGAGGAGGTCGAGCGCGAGTACCTCGGTATCGCCGCGCACCCCCACCACGACGCCTACCTCGGCTACTTCGAGGGCGTGCCCGCCTTCCTGGTGGAGCGCTACGACCCCGGGCACGTCGAGCTGAAGGGCCTGTACGAGCCCCAACAGGGCGATATCGGCATGCACTTCCTCACCGCGCCCTCCGAACGCCATGTCCCCGGTTTCACCCGGGCGGTGATCACCACGGTGATGGAGTTCCTGTTCGCCGACCCTGCCGTGCGCCGGGTGGTGGTCGAGCCCGACGTGCGCAACAAGGCCGTGCACACGCTCAACGAAGTCGTCGGCTTCGTGCCCGCCCGTGAGATCGACAAGCCCGAGAAGCGTGCCCTGCTGAGCTTCTGCACCCGTGCGCGGTTCGAGGCCGCGCGAGGAGCCGCCGTATGACGCAGACCACCACCCCCCACTCCCCCGCCGCGCCCGCCCCTTGCCCCCCGGACGCCGTGGAACACCTCACCCCCGCGCACTGGGCGCGGGCCAACCGGCTCCTGATCCGCAAGGCGCTCGCCGAGTTCAGTCACGAGCGGCTGCTGTGGCCCGCGCCGGAACGGGACGGTACGTACACGGTGGTGAGCGACGACAAGAGCGTGCGCTACCGGTTCGGCGCCCGTGTCTTCGAGCTGGACCACTGGCGGATCGACGCCGACTCCCTTACCCGCACCCGTACCGAGGACGGCGGTCAACTCCCGCTCGCCGCACTGGACTTCTTCATCGAGCTGCGCGACACCCTGGGGCTCGGCGAGGCCATCCTGCCGGTGTACCTGGAGGAGGTCTCCGCGACCCTGGCGGGCATCTGCTACAAACTCGGCAAACCGGCGCTGAGCGCCGCCGAACTCGCCCGCTCCGGCTTCCAGGCCATCGAGACCGGGATGACCGAGGGCCACCCCTGCTTCGTCGCCAACAACGGCCGCCTCGGCTTCGGCGGCCACGAGTACCACGCGTACGCGCCCGAGGCGGCCAGCCCCGTCCGGCTGCTCTGGCTGGCCGCGCACCGCGACCGCACCACGTTCACCTGCGGCGCGGGCCTCGACTACGACGCGCTGCTCGACGCCGAACTCGACGACGCGACCCGCGAGAGCTTCGCGGCGCGACTGCGCGAGCGCCAACTGGACCCGGCCGACTACCTGTTGATCCCGGTGCACCCCTGGCAGTGGTGGAACAAGCTCACCGTCACCTTCGCCGCCGAGATCGCCGAACGGCGCCTGGTCTGCCTCGGCGAGGGCCCCGACGCCTATCTCGCCCAGCAGTCGATCCGTACCTTCTTCAACACCTCCGACTCCTCGAAGCACTATGTGAAAACGGCGCTCTCCGTGCTCAACATGGGCTTTATGCGCGGACTTTCGGCCGCCTACATGGAGGCCACGCCCGCCATCAACGACTGGCTCGCCGAACTCGTCGCCACCGACCCGGTGTTGCGGGACACCGGCCTGTCCGTGATCCGTGAACGCGCCGCCGTCGGCTACCGCCACAAGGAGTACGAGGCCGCCACCGACCGCTACTCGCCGTACCGCAAGATGCTCGCCGCGCTGTGGCGCGAGAGCCCCGTACCGGCCCTCGGCGAGGGCGAGAGCCTCGCCACCATGGCCGCTCTGCTGCACACCGACCGGGACGGCAACTCCCTTGCCGCCGCCCTGATCTCACAGTCGGGACTGACACCCGCCGAGTGGCTGCGCGGCTATCTGCACGCCTACCTGACCCCGCTGCTGCACAGCTTCTACAAGTACGGGCTCGTCTACATGCCGCACGGCGAGAACGTCATCCTCGTCCTCAAGGACGGGGCGGTGCGGCGGGCCGTGTTCAAGGACATCGCCGAGGAGATCGCGGTGATGGACCCGGCGACCCAACTCCCGCCGGGCGTCGACCGGATCAAGGTGGACGTGCCCGAGGACAAACAGCTCCTGTCCCTCTTCACCGATGTCTTCGACTGCTTCTTCCGGTTCCTGGCGGCGGACCTCGCCGCCGAAGAGGTCATGGGCGAACGGGAGTTCTGGGCCGCGGTCGCCGAGTGCATCCGTACGTATCAGGAGTCGGTGCCCGAACTCGCCGCCAAATTCGAGAAGTTCGACCTCTTCGCGCCCGTGTTCACGCTGTCCTGCCTGAACCGGCTCCAGCTCCGGGACAACAAGCAGATGGTCGATCTGTCCGATCCGGCGGGCGCGCTCCAACTGGTCGGCAACCTCAAGAACCCGCTGGCGGCCGTCTGAGTCCGACGGTCCACCGGCACCGTCGTGGCCCGGCCACGGCGGCCCAAGAACGGGACGCCCCGGAGATACGGTCCTCCGGGGCGTCCCTCTTGTCGCGGGTACTTCAGGCTTGTCACAGGTACTTCGGGAACTGCGTAGCTCCCGAACTCCCTTGCCGCTGTTGGGCGTTGCTCGTGGCGTCAGCCCTGCGGCCAGTCCACCTGCGGCGACTTGTAGTAGCCGATACCGAGGGAGTCCCAGCGCGGGGCCTCGGCGGCGAGGCGCTCGCGGTAGCTCTCCCAGTCGTGCGCGGAGGCCGGGGACCAGCCCAGCTCGGCGATACCGGGCAGGCGCGGGAAGACCATGTAGTCCAGGTGCGCGGAGGTGGACAGGGTCTCCGTCCACACCGGCGCCTCGACCCCGGCGACCGACTCGGGCGGCAGGCCCTGGAGGTAGTTGCCCGGGTCCCAGTCGTAGGAGCGCTGCACCTCGACATAGCCCGCCCAGGACAGGCCGAGCGGGGTGTCCTTGGTGTACTTCATGTCGAGGTAGGCGCGGTCGGCCGGGGAGAGGATCACCTTGGCGCCCCTCTTCGCCGCGTCCACCACCTGCTGGCGCTCCTCCGGCTTCGTGGCGTCGTAGCCCCAGTACTGGAGGGTCGCGCCCGGCGCCGGCTCGGCACCCGCCAACTGGTGCCAGCCCAGCACCTTCTTGCCGTACTTGGCGACCACCGGCTGCACCTTCTTCATGAAGGCGACGTAGTCCTCGTGGCTGGTGGAGTGCGCCTCGTCACCGCCGATGTGGATGGTGTCCCCGGGCGTGAGCTCGGCGATCTCGCGGATCACGTCGTCCACGAAGTCGTAGGTCACGTCCTTGTTCACGCACAGCGAGCTGAAGCCGACCTCGGTGCCGGTGTACAGCGGAGGCGCGACGCCGTCGCAGTTCAGCTCGGCGTAGGAGGCGAGGGCGGCGTTGGTGTGGCCGGGCAGGTCGATCTCGGGGACGACGTCCATCTGCCGGGAGGCCGCGTAGTTCACCAGGTCCTTGTACTGGTCCTTGGTGTAGTAGCCGCCCTTGCCGCCGCCGACCTGGGTGGAGCCGCCGTACTCGGCCAGGCGCGGCCAGGAGTCGATCGCGATCCGCCAGCCCTGGTCGTCGGACAGGTGCAGATGCAGTTTGTTGATCTTGTAGAGGGCGGCCTGGTCGATGAGGCGCTTGACCTGGTCGGGAGTGAAGAAGTGGCGTGAGACGTCGAGCATCAGGCCGCGGTGCGCGTAGCGCGGCACGTCCTCGATGCTGCCGCCCGCCACCAGCCACGGGCCGGGCTGCTCGGAGCGCTGCTCCACGGCCGTCGGCAGCAGTTGACGCAGGGTCTGCACGCCGTGGAAGAGCCCGGCCGCCTTGCGGGCGGTGATGGTGACCGAGCCGGGCTTGCTGCTCAACCGGTAGCCCTCGTCACCGAGTTGGGCCTCGGCGGGGGCGAGCCGCAGCCGGATGCCGTCCCGGCCGTCGCGTTCGGTGAGCGGGAGCGCGTAGCCGGTGGCCGGGCGCAGCAGTCCGGCGAGGTAGCCGCCGACGCTCTCGGCGTCCTCGCCACCACTCACCCGGATCGGGGTCCGGTCGGTGAGGCGGTACGGCTTGCCGCCCGGCTCGACCGAGGAGGGCGCCGGGATCACCTGACCCAGCGGGCGGGGCTCGGCCGCTGCGCGGGCGGAGCCGGCGGCGGAGTGCGAGGGCAGGGCGGCCGCCGCGAGGACGCAGGCGAGAGCCGGGGCGAGCAGCAGCGCACCGATAACTCGGCGCTTGCGGCGATGGGTTGAGAGGTGCTGTCTCACAAACGGTCCCTTCGGCAGGAGCATCTGGGGGTGGGGAACAGCGGGTGGCCACATGAGTATCGGCCGTACGGCAATTGGTCAAGACCACTGCATACGATTGGGGCCTCGGAGCGCGCGGCGACGGTGCGAGAATCGCCGTATGGCAGAGATCATCCAGCGCGACGGCACCTGGACCTTCGACGGCGAAACCCTGCGCATCGTGCCCGGCCGGGACAAGAGCGTCTCGCTGCTGCGCAGCACGCTCGGTGAACTCGCCGTCCCGCTCGACGCGTTGGCGGGCATCTCGTTCGAGCCGGGCAAGAAGTCCGGACGGCTCAGACTCCGGCTGCGCGAGGGCGCCGACCCGCTGCTCCAGGTGGCGGGCGGCAAACTGCCCGAGGCCTCGGACCCGTACCGGCTGACCGTCGAGGCGGACCGCGCCGGGGTGGCCGAGTATCTGGTGGACGAGGTGCGCCGGGCCCTGCTCCTGGACGAGGTGCCGGAGGGCGGCACCGACAGGTATCTGCTGCCGGGGCCCGCGGTGCCGATATCCGTCTCGGCCGGGGACGGCACCGCGCACTTCGACGGCGAGCGGGTGCGCCTGGAGTGGAACTGGAAGACGGAGGAGTCCAAGGCCGCCTCGGGCACCCACACGCTGGCGCTGGCCGATCTCACCGGGGTCCAGTGGGTTCCGGCCGGCGGCCTGGAGAACGGCCACCTGCGGTTCCAGCCGCGCACGGGCGGGACCAAGGCACCCGCCAAGTACGACCCGCACTCGGTGGAACTCTGGGGCTTCAAGAAGGACCCGCTGATGGCGCTCGTCGCCGCCGCGGTACAGGCCCGGCTCCCCCATCCGGCGGCGCCCGCACCGGCCGGGGCCACGCCCGCCCCCGCGCCCGCGGCGGTGCCCGCCGAGGACCACGACACGCTGCTGCGGCGGCTGCGCGAACTCGGTGAACTGCACCGCGAGGGAGTGCTCACCGACGAGGAGTTCGCGGCGGCCAAGCGGGCGGTACTCGCGCGGATGTAGCGGATGCAGGGGATGTAGCGGATGCAGGGGGTGGCCGAGCAGCGGGCGCGGCAGCGTGCGGGCGCAGAGGCGCGAGGCCTCCCGGAACGAACAACCCGAAATGCACCAAAACCACCCCACGTCGAGCGCGCACACCCCCGCCCGCACACCCTCGCCCGCACGCCCCCTTCGGCCGGAACGTCGAATTCCACCCCGCCTCGGCCGAATTCTGTGCCCGGATTCGGGCAGGATATTTGCGAAACCCCTCCGTCTCCCCCAGGATCGATCCGTGCACGAGGACCTTGTCGATCATCTGACCCGCAGCACGCCGCTGAACCGCGGTGAGTCGCTGCGGGTGATCCAGGATGTGCTCGCGTACTTCGACGAGACGGCCGAGGACTTCGTCCGTCGCCGCCACCGCGAACTGCAGGGCCAGGGCCTTGTCAACGCGGAGATCTTCGAACGGATCGAGGCGGATCTCGGATACCGCGCGGTCGCGCCGCCCCAGTTCACGCTGAGGCAGCTGCGCCGCATCGTCTACGGCTGACCGGGCCGCCACCCGCGAACAGCCCTACGTACTACCGGCAAGGGGAGCCCGAAAACCATGTGCGGAATTGTGGGATACATCGGCCGACGCGATGTCGCGCCGCTGCTGCTCGAAGGTCTGCAGCGACTGGAGTACCGCGGCTACGACTCCGCCGGAGTCGTGATCACCGGACCGAAGTCGGCCGGGCTCAAGATGATCAAGGCCAAGGGCCGGGTACGGGACCTGGAGGCCCGTATCCCCAAGCGCTTCGCCGGCACCACCGGTATCGCCCACACCCGCTGGGCCACCCACGGCGCCCCGTCCGACGAGAACGCGCACCCGCACCTGGACCGCGAGGGCAAGGTCGCCGTCGTCCACAACGGCATCATCGACAACGCCGCCGAGCTGCGCGCCAAGCTCATCGCCGAGGGCTTCGAGTTCGCCTCCGAGACCGACACCGAGGTGCTCACCCACCTGATCGCGCGCTCGGACGCCGAGAAGCTGGAGGACCGCGTCCGCGAGGCGCTGCGCCTGATCGAGGGCACCTACGGCATCGCCGTCCTGCACGCCGACTTCCCGGACCGGATCGTGGTCGCCCGCAACGGCTCCCCGGTCGTCCTCGGCATCGGCGAGAAGGAGATGTTCGTCGCCTCCGACGTCGCCGCGCTCGTCACCCACACCCGCCAGGTCGTCACCCTCGACGACGGCGAGATGGCCACCCTCAAGGCGGACGACTTCCGCACCTACACCACCGAGGGCACCCGCACCACGGCGGCGCCGACCATGGTGGAGTGGGAGGCCGAGTCGTACGACATGGGCGGCCACGACACCTATATGCACAAGGAGATCTTCGAGCAGGCCGACGCGGTGGACCGCGTCCTGCGCGGCCGCATCGACGACCGCTTCTCCACGGTGCGCCTGGGCGGGCTCAACCTGGACGCGCGGGAGGCGCGCGCGGTGCGCCGGGTGAAGATCCTCGGCTGCGGCACCTCGTACCACGCGGGCCTGATCGGCGCGCAGATGATCGAGGAGCTGGCCCGCATCCCCGCGGACGCCGAACCGGCCTCGGAGTTCCGCTACCGCAACCCGGTCGTCGACCCGGACACCCTCTACATCGCGGTCTCCCAGTCCGGTGAGACCTACGACGTGCTCGCCGCCGTCCAGGAGCTCAAGCGCAAGGGCGCGCGGGTCCTCGGTGTGGTCAACGTGGTCGGCTCGGCGATCGCGCGCGAGGCCGACGGCGGGGTGTACGTGCACGCGGGCCCCGAGGTCTGCGTGGTGTCCACGAAGTGCTTCACCAACACCACGGTCGCCTTCGCGCTGCTCGCCCTGCACCTGGGCCGCACCCGCGACCTCTCGGTGTCCGACGGCCGCCGGATCATCGAGGGCCTGCGCAGGCTGCCCGGGCAGATCGCCGAGATCCTGGAGCAGGAGGCCGAGATCAAGGAGCTGGCGGCCGAGTACGCCGAGGCCCGCTCGATGATGTTCATCGGCCGGGTCCGCGGCTACCCCGTCGCGCGCGAGGCCTCGCTCAAGCTGAAGGAGGTCTCGTACATCCACGCCGAGGCCTACCCCGCCTCCGAGCTGAAGCACGGACCGCTCGCGCTGATCGAGCCCGCGCTGCCGACGGTCGCGATCGTGCCCGACGACGACCTCCTGGAGAAGAACCGTGCCGCCCTGGAGGAGATCAAGGCCCGTAGCGGCCGGATCCTCGCCGTCGCGCACCAGAAGCAGGAGAAGGCCGACCGTACGGTGGTCGTGCCGAAGAACGAGGACGAGCTGGACCCGATCCTGATGGGCATCCCGCTCCAGCTCCTCGCGTACCACACGGCCCTCGCCCTCGGCCGGGACATCGACAAGCCGCGCAACCTGGCGAAGTCGGTGACCGTCGAGTAGTCGGCGCGGCCACTGGTCCCCGGCCTTCGGCGCACGGCAAGTCCGTGCGCCGGGGCGGGAGTTGAGAGCCGGGGCCGGGAGCCGCCGAGGGCCGGGAGTCCCTTCGGGGCCCCGGCCCCTTCGGCATCCGTCGGAGGCGGTTACGGGCGGGCCGACGTCAGGCGATGACGTCAGGCGATGACGTCAGGCGATGACGTCAGGGGATGGTGACGACGGGCCGCTGTGCCTTGCGGGTCAGACGCCCGGCCACCGAGCCGAACAGGCGGCCCACCAGGCCGTGGGTGGAGCCGACCACGATGGCGTCGGCCTCGTACTCCCGGCCCACTTCCTCGAGTTCGTGGCAGATGTCGCCGCCGCGCTCGACCAGGATCCAGGGGACCTCGGACAGGTAGTCCGCGCAGGCGAGTTCGAGGCCGAGCACCTCGGTGCGGTGGTCGGGGACGTCCACGAAGACCGGGGGCTCGCAGCCCGCCCAGACCGTCGTGGGCAGTCTGTTGGCGACATGGACGATGATCAGCCCGGAGCCCGAGCGCTGCGCCATTCCGATCGCATAGGCGAGGGCGCGCTCACTGGAGGTCGAGCCGTCGAATCCGACGACGACTCCGTGCCGGAAGGCGGGGTCGCAGGCATGGCGTGGATCCGCCCTCGGCAGGGGCTCACCGGAGTGGTCGGCGAGCTGCCGCTTGCGGTCCGCGGGTTCAGGGAGTTCGTGACCGGCCATCGAAGTCTCGGCTAAGAAGTTCCTCGTTCTGAGGGGCGAGGGTCGGGATGCGAAGGGTTCCGGGATGCACTGTGGTTACCAGGAGTAAGACTCCGCACGCACAGCGTACGGGACGGGGGCGGAAAGAACGCCGGACCTCAGTGTCCGGGAATCGTCTTCCCCGGCCCATACCCCCAAGGGTACGGCTGCACTCCTCTCCTGCCCAGGTCGATCAGGCCCCGTATACGGCGTTTTCGGGAGCATGCACGAGCCCGCGCCGGATCGCAACGGTCGCTGGCGTGTACAGCCGGTTTCGCCCGCCGTTCACCCGTGGTGCATGCAACCACCGGGGCAGGACCGGGCAGACGGCACAGAGACGATCAACCGCCCGAGCAGCGGCGGAAGTACGGGCGGGCGCTTTCCGGACGTCCGGCACCCTAGTGCGACGGCGCGACGGGGGCGCACGGAAGCGTTGGCCCCTACCGAAAGAATCGCGCCGGGCGGTACGGTGCACCGCATGTGCGCCCCAGCAGTTTTCGGCCAACTTCCTTGAGAAGAAAGAGGCTTGTACGAGTCGGTCGAAGTTCCCCGTCCGACCGGCCGGGTTGTCCTTCGCAAGCGCTTTACGATGCGCTCAGGGACCACGAAGACGCGCCATTTAAGCCGGACATACAACGCCCGTGGACGCGCAATCGGGGCGCATCCCGAACGATCGCTTCACGCCAGGCAGCCATGTCGACATTGCTCCGGGTGCTGAACTGGTCACGCTTGCACCACGGGACGCAGTAGATTCGATCATGACTGTAATACGGCGGGGGACTCGTGCAGGACCGAGGGGAAACGTGCAGGAGCGAAGCAACCGAGGAGCCGCGACCACCGAGGGGGGCTTAGCGTCATGAGCCACGACTCCACCGCTGCGCCCGATTCGACGGGCAGGAAACTGTCCGGAAGGCGCCGCCGCGAAATAGTCGCCGTACTGCTGTTCAGCGGCGGTCCCATCTTCGAGAGTTCCATACCGCTCTCGGTGTTCGGGATCGACCGACAAGACGCGGGCGTACCGCGCTACCGCTTGCTGGTGTGCGCGGGCGAGGACGGAGCACTGCGGACGACGGGCGGTCTGGAACTGACCGCCCCGTACGGACTCGACGCGATCTCGCGCGCCGGGACCGTCGTCGTACCCGCCTGGCGCTCCATCACCGCGCCACCACCCGAGGAAGCGCTGGAAGCGCTGCGCCGGGCCCATGAGGAAGGAGCGCGCATCGTCGGTCTGTGCACCGGCGCCTTCGTGCTCGCCGCCGCCGGACTGCTCGACGGCAGGCCGGCCACCACCCACTGGATGTACGCGCCGACGCTGGCCAAGCGCTATCCGTCCGTGCACGTCGATCCGCGCGAACTCTTCGTGGACGACGGCGACGTACTCACCTCCGCGGGCACGGCCGCGGGCATCGATCTGTGCCTGCACATCGTGCGCACGGACCACGGCAACGAGGCGGCGGGCGCGCTCGCCCGCAGGCTCGTGGTGCCGCCGCGCCGCAGCGGCGGCCAGGAGCGCTATCTCGACCGGTCGCTGCCGGAGGAGATCGGCGCGGACCCGCTGGCCGAGGTGGTCGCGTGGGCCCTGGAGCATCTGCACGAGCAGTTCGACGTGGAGACGCTCGCCGCCCGTGCGTACATGAGCCGCAGGACCTTCGACCGCCGCTTCCGCTCCCTGACCGGAAGCGCGCCGCTGCAGTGGCTGATCACCCAGCGGGTGCTCCAGGCACAGCGGCTCCTGGAGACCTCCGACTACTCGGTCGACGAGGTGGCGGGCCGCTGCGGCTTCCGCTCCCCCGTCGCCCTGCGCGGCCACTTCCGCCGCCAGCTCGGCTCCTCCCCCGCCGCCTACCGGGCCGCCTACCGCGCCCGCAGGCCGCAGGGCGAGCGGCAGCCCGAGCCGGTCGCACCGGTGGCGCTGCCGGAGTCTCCGGTGCCGTTGCAGTCCAGGCGTACGGCGGCGGCCAGCTCGCTGGGTCCGAGCGCCTCGATGCCGACGGACGCGCGGCCCCCGGAGTCGTACGTCCCGCACGCTCTGGGCCGCCCGAGTCTGCCGGGCCAGCGGAGTGCGCCGTAGGGTGAGCGTATGAACGATCGCATGGTGTGGATCGACTGCGAGATGACCGGTCTCTCGCTGGCGAACGACGCGCTCATCGAGGTGGCCGCACTGGTCACCGATTCGGAGCTGAACGTACTCGGCGAAGGTGTGGACATCGTGATCCGCCCGCCGGACGCGGCACTCGAGACCATGCCCGAGGTGGTGCGCGCCATGCACACCGCCTCGGGCCTGCTCGACGAACTGGCGGGCGGTACCACGCTCGCCGACGCACAGGAGCAGGTCCTCGCCTACATCCGCGAGCACGTGAAGGAGCCCGGCAAGGCCCCGCTGTGCGGAAACTCCGTGGGCACCGACCGCGGCTTCCTGCTGCGGGACATGCCCGAGCTGGAGGGCTGGCTGCACTACCGCATCGTCGACGTCTCCTCCGTCAAGGAGCTGTCGCGGCGCTGGTACCCGCGGGCCTACTTCAACAGCCCGGAGAAGAACGGGAACCACCGGGCGCTGGCCGACATCCGCGAGTCGATCGCGGAGCTGCGCTACTACCGCGAGGCGATCTTCGTCCCGCAGCCCGGCCCGGACTCGGAAACCGCGCGCACGATCGCGGCCAAGCACGTCCTTCCCGCGGAGCCGCAGAAGCCCGCGGACGCGGCGAAGTAGATCCGGCGGCGGGCCGCCCTGGGGCGTACGTCCAGGGGTGGCCTGCGGCCGGGGCTCGCGCCGCGGGTGCGCGCTCCGCGCGGCGGTGGCAAGGCAGTAGAGGCAGGGCGTGGAGAGCGCGGCAGGCACCCGGAGAAAAGGCGGGCGCGAGCACCCTCCCGGACCCTGTACACTTTTTCTCGGCCGGTAGGGGACTCCCCAGGGAGATCCAAGCCAGTCGTGGTGGGTGTAGCTCAGCTGGTAGAGCACCTGGTTGTGGTCCAGGAAGTCGCGGGTTCAAGTCCCGTCACTCACCCTGAATGATCAAGGCCCGGTCTGCGAAAGCAGACCGGGCCTTCGTCGTTCCTCAAACCGTGGGAACACGCACCCTCTGAACACCCGTACATTCAGGGCATGGCGAGCATCGTGGAACGCCCCACGAAGAGCGGGGCATCACCTATCAGGTGAAGTGGCGAGAAGGCGGCGGGCGCACAGACCCGGGCCAAACCGAGAAGTTCGGCGACCGAGACAGCGCCGAAGCCTTCAAGAAACTCGTAGACGCTCACGATCAGCACTGGCCACCCGGGTGGGTCCGAGGACAGGGCTTCATGGAGCAGCCCGCCGTCCCCGGGGACATGCCTCTCACCGCGTGGGCCCACCGCACGTTGAGAACCTCACCGGCATCGATGAGCGCACCCGCGACGACTACCGCCGTGACGTCGACCTTCACCTCTCCCTGCTGGAGCACCAGGCGTTGACGCAGCAGACTGCTGTGCCCGCGACGATCTGCAACCTCACACAGGAGGACGTGAACGCTTGGGTGCGCGTCGAGGAGAAGGGCGAGCACAACCCCGATAAGGAGGGCGCGTGGCTGCGCCGTAAGGCCGACCCGAAGTCGATTCGGAACCGGCACGGCCTCTTGTACTGCATCGTGCAGGCCGCGGTGGAGTCCACGCCTCAACTCCGTACGCAGAACTGCTGCACGAAGACCCGGCTCCCGCGCGAGGACGATCACACTGACGAGGAGATGACGTTCCTCGAACGGGACGAGTACACCCGCATCGCCGCCGAGATCACCGATCCGGCTGCCCGGGACCTCGCCGACTGGCTCGCGGGCACGGGCATGCGCTGGGGCGAGGCCACCGCGCTGAAAGTCTCGGACGTGAACCTGACCGCAGAGGTGCCCACGGTGAGCGTTCAGCGGGCGTGGAAGCGCTCACCAAAGGGGCAGACGCCGAGCTTCTTCCTCGGCCCACCGAAGACCCGCAAGGCGCGCCGGACGCTCGCCCTGTCCCCGCTCCAAGTCGACATGCTGCGGCGGCTGGTGACGGGTCGACGGCCGGACGGCTTCGTGTTCCGTGCGGCCATAGGCGGCGAGTGGCGGCACGTCAACTTCTACAACCGGAAGTGGATACCCGCCGCGCAGGCCGCAGTTGCCAAGGGGTTGCCGAAGCGCCCGAGGATTCACGACTTGCGGCATACGCACGTGGCGTGGCTGATCGCCGCGAGGATCCCGCTGCCTGCGATCCAGGCCCGGTTGGGCCATGAGTCGATCCAGACGACCGTGGACCGGTACGGGCACCTGGTGCGCGGCCTCGATGCGGAGATTACTGCCGCGGTCGAGGCCGCGATGGCGGTGCCGGTGCAGCGTGTTGGGCTGCGGCCGGTGTCCTCGGCTTAGCCGTGCTGGGGCGGCTGGGGGCGCCGCCCCAGTTCTGCACCCACAGTTCGCCGACGACGATGGCGTTGAGGTGTGCCCTCATCTCGGTGCGGGCTTGCTCGGACAGGTGGCCGTGGATGACCAGCCATGTGAAGCGGCCTTCGCTCTCTACGGGCATCACGGCAGGGAGTCCACGAACTCGAACTCAACTCTGTGACCGGCTGGACCGAAGACCCGTCGATGGACGCCCCGGACGGGCATCGCTCGGAGCGCCCGGCGCCGGACGACTGCCCGAACTGCCCCTGCCACACCGCCCGTGTCTGCGCGCAGCGCGCGTGGGCCGAGGCGCACCGGCCGACCTACCCGGACGGCACCCCGTACACGAAACCGTGCCCGTGCGAGACCGACACGGCCTGACCACAGACCCCGGGGCGGCCCGCGCCTGCCAGCTACCGGCCGCCCCGGATCTCTATCCCGCACACACGAGACAGGAGCCCCATCGCGGCACTCCGCAAGAGCATCCGAATCGCCGAACTGCGCGACCGCCTCACCCCCGAACAGGAAGAGCGAAACCGAGTCGACTACGACCCCGAGCGCGGCGGCTGGTACCGGCCCGCCAAAGAAGACCAGGAAGTGACAACGCGCGCCAACGTAGACCAACGAGCGCCACCGTGCGCTCGTGAAAGGCATCGAAGCCTGCTCCCACTGCCGCCCGACAGCGCCCTCCGCCTGCTCGACTGAACCGGCGGTCACGGCGGCCAGAGGGGACTGCCCAGTCGGGGCCGCTCTACCGTCTCGTCTCAAAATCTGAACAGATAGCGCAAATTAGGGTGCCTGCACCTCAAATACACCTCAAGGACATTGCGGTCCCCAACGTCACCCTGTCAAGGTCTAGAGGTGTAGACCAAAGGTGCCCCTCGACTGACCTAGGGGGGCACAACTACCTGGCTTCTTCGCTTGGGGGAACATCTTGAACTACTCGCACAGATCTCGTCGCCTTCGACGTGTTTCCGTCACCATTGCGGCGGTTACCGCAATGTCTCTCTTCTCGGTCAGTGTCGCTGAAGCTCAATCAAGTATGGGCGCCGAAGGCTCTCCAGGCGTCAGTGCCGACGCAGTGGAATTTGAAGTTCCTGCGGAAGACGCGGCGGCATTGGAAGTAACCGCAGAAGAAGAGAAGGCTGCCGAGAAAGTAGCTAGTGCAATATCTAGCCTGCCGGTGAGTGAATCCAACCTTCTCACGTTTATGGAACTGGCGGCCGAACATCCGATACCGGCCGATCAGATCGAAAGACGCCTCGCGAAGGTACCCGAAAGCGCTACGGCGGAACAAGTAGCGAAAGCTCTCTATCCGGACAATGAGTCCGCGCAGAATTCCCTAAAGCCCATATTGGAATCGACGAGCGCGTCCCCTAAGAGTGGCGCAGCAAGCATTGCTGGCTTCGACTGGGGCGACACCTGGAAGTGGATCAAGTTCGGCGCCAAGTGCGGCGGGGCCATCGGCACGCTGGTGCTATCCCTGGTTCCCGCAGGGGCTACGGTCAAGGTGACTCGCGCAATCGCACTGATCAAGAAGTATGGAACCAAGAAGGCTGTCAATATCCTTTGGCGCTTCGCCAAGGGTAAGGGTCTTGATTCCAAGCAGCGGGCATTTGCGAAGGTTCTGATCGGCATCACCTCTATTTCCATCGCTTGCACACCGTAAAGGAGTCACGTGAAGATGCCACCAATAGGCGAACTCCTTGCCGTCATTGCCATAGTTGTGAACGTGGGGCTGATGTTCGCGGCATGGGCCGGGGCGAACAGGCGCGCTGTTGCTCACTCGCGCAAGCAAGCCCCGCCACTGCACGCAGAGGATCACCCCAGCCGGGCCAGCTTCTGGATGTTTGGGATCGCTGCGACCGCCACAGCAATTTCAGCCGCCGCGCAAGCGCAGTCCTGGGATTTGACCTTCCCCAACATCGCGCAACTGGCGTTCTTCGGAGCGACCGTTGCTGGTATGGCAGGGCATTCGCTGCTCCTCCTCCTGACTGGCGGCCGCCCAGAGCGCGACGCTCCGGGCTGGGTCAAGGGTGCAGCTTGGACGGTTGCAGCCCTCGGCGGTGCCGCCGCCACCGGCTGGGTAACCGCCTGATACGAACCGCGTCTTACCCGATGCCATCCTGAACGAAGGCGGAATCTCTTGTAGTTGCATTCAGCAAGGCGGTGCGCCATCCTGGTGCCGCTTCCGGCGTGCCCGGAAACAGAACCTCGCAGCAGCCCCCGGCCGTACAGCTTCAGTTCAAGAGGTCGTTGCAACACCCGTCCGTAGGGAGTTGCAGTGGACTTCGATGTCAGGGAGGACCGTCGGCCGCAGGGGCCCAGGAAGCTCCTGAAAGAGCGTGAGCTCTACCTTTCCCTTGTGGATCAAGGAATGGGCAACGCGCAGGCCTGCCGGATCGTGGGGGTCCACGATCGGACTGGCAGGGAGTGGCGGTACGGACGGCCGAAGGGCCGGGTGAAGAGACCGCGGCCGAAGGCGAAAGATGCGCCCTCGGTCGCGGTCCGTGCCGTCAGGACCGCGAAGACGCGGCTGATCGAGGTCCGCGGGGACTCCCGGTATCTCGGTGAGGACGAGCGGATACACATCGCCGACCGGCTGCGGGAGAAGGCCACTGTCCGTGCCATCGCGGCCGAGCTGGGCCGCAGCCCCTCGACCATCAGCCGGGAGATCCGCCGCAATCGGCACCCCGTGAACGGCCAGTACCGGCCACACGCCGCGCACGCCCGGGCACGGGCCAGGCGGCCCCGCCCCAAGGGCGGGAAGATCGCTGCGTGTCTGCTGCTGCGTGACACCATCCAGTCGTGGCTGGGGCTGAAGTGGAGTCCCGAGCAGATCAGCCGGAGCCTGCGCCTGCACTTCCCCGACCAGCCGGAGATGCACGTGTCGCACGAGACGATCTACCAGGCGCTCTACGTCCAGGGCCGGGGCGAGCTGCGCCGTGAGCTCACGAAGGCACTGCGCACCGGCCGAACCCTGCGCAAGCCTCAACGCCGTCCCGACCAGCGGATTCCGCGCTTTCCGGCGCCGATGGTGATGATCAGCGACAGGCCGGCTGAGGTCGAGGACCGGGCCGTTCCCGGCCACTGGGAGGGAGACTTGATCATCGGCAAGGACAACGGCTCCGCGATCGGCACGCTGGTCGAGCGGACCACCCGCTACGTGATGCTGGTCCACTTGCCCGGCAACCGCGACACCCTCACCGTCCGCGACGCGCTGATCGACACGGTCAGCACGCTCCCGGCCCACCTGCGGCGGTCGCTGACCTGGGACCAGGGCTCGGAGATGGGCCTGCACCACCAGTTCTCCATGGCCACGGGCATGCCGGTCTACTTCTGCGAGCCCTCCAGCCCCTGGCAGCGCGGATCGAACGAGAACACGAACGGGCTGCTGCGGCAGTACTTCCCGAAGGGCACCGACCTGTCCCGGCACAGCCGTGAGCGCCTGGACGCCGTCGCCACCGAACTCAACGGCCGTCCACGCAAAACGCTCGGCTGGGAAACCCCAGCCGAGCGCCTCGCTAAGCTCCACACAACAGCCGCATGACCAGCGGTGTTGCCACGACACCTTGAATTCGCCACAGGTCGGGGGCTGTTCGCATTCCACCCACAGACTTCCGCGCGGGGTCAACCCATGGACCGCTCACAGGGGTTGCTGCTGGCGCTCGCCCCGCGCGGAACACATCACCCAGCCAGCCCAGCATCCGCGGCACTCAAGGGCGGCGTGTCACAGCGTGGACACACCATCAACACGTAGTACACACAGGGCGCATGATGAGCCCTCACCACACACCCCTGGGCGGTTCTATGCGCATTCATACCATCGGTGGCGCCGTCGCTGTCAGCCTCGTCAGCATCCTGGGCTTGGCCGCCTGCGGAGACTCCGGCACCGACGAGAGCCCACCGACGAGCAACCCAACTGACACCAGCACGGGCAAGGACGACGCCAAGAAGGCCGACCTGCCCAACATGGTTGGCAAGGGCCTCCAGAACGCGCAGGACGCAGCGCAGAAAGCGGGCTTCTACAACCTCACCTCGCATGACGCCCTCGGGCGCGCACGCACGCAGGCATTCGACCGCAACTGGAAGGTCTGCTCCCAGACCCCCACACCTGGCAGCCATTCCACAGACACAAAAGTCGACTTTGGCGCCGTGAAGGTCGGCGAGGACTGTCCCGCAAGCGACCAGGGCGAGCCAACGAAAGCGGGCGACACCATGCCCGACCTGAAGAACAAGGGCGTCAAGGCCGCGCGGCAGGCACTCGACAGCGGCACCACCATCACCGTCAAGGACGCCTCCGGCCAGGACCGGATCATTGCCTTGGAATCCAATTGGAAGGTGTGCTCCCAGGAGCCCGCCGCCGGAACGAAGCTCGACGGCCAGCCGGTCACACTCAACGCGGTCAAGACCGACGAATCCTGCTGACCCCTTCAACTCCGGGCCCGGCCGAGCATCCCCCACCTCGGCCGGGCCGTTGCGCGCCCGGAGGTGACCTGTGCCCGCAAAGAAGCCTCGTCCGGTCACCGACGAGACCCGCGCCGACATCCAGCGCCTGCATGCTGAAGGGCTCGTGCTGCGGCCGGAGTCGATGGTCATGAGAACGGACAGCACCGTCGCGCCCGGCACGTGTTCTCGATCAGTTGGCCGCCATCCGATCGCTGTGACGGCGGAGGCCCCTGAGCTGCACGGGGGACCGAGAGCGGTGTGGTGCAACGGCGCGGCACCGTGGGCCGCCTTATGTGAACCCATGAGCCTCTTCTCGCCCTTCCCCCGCCGACTCGCCACCGCACTCAGCGTGCTGACCGTCGCACTGACATCCCTGCTCACGGCCGCCACCGCACAGCAGCCCGTCGACCCGATCCTGGCTCAGCGACCGTTCCCGCCGACGGATGTCTCGCTGTTCACACCAGCGGTGTATCCGGCCTCCGGCCCGATGACTCCCGCCACAGGACCCGCTCCCAGCGAGCGCCAGCTCGCGCAGCGGCTCGCATCCACACTGGGGCAGCGCTGCCCGCCGCGCGCCGCCGAGGGCGTCCGGCTCTTCCTCGTCGACCCCGGACTGCGGCGCACCGTCCCCGACCCGGTGCTGCGGGCATCTGCCGCCTCTCTGCTGTGCACCTTCGGAGAGCCGGGTATTGCGGCGCTACGCAGCGGCACCGTCTTCACCCGCGCCCAGTTCGCCAACCTGCCGTCAGCATCCATTGCTCAGGTCGGACCGCCCGGGCCCGGTGAGACGCTGCCGAACATCCTCTTCAACCAGCGCTACCGCTTCGAGGACTTCCGGCAGCTTGGATCGACCATGTTCCACGAGACGCTGCACCAGGACCCGAGCCCAGGGAACAAGGAAGAGCTGACCGCTGCTGCTCTGGACTCGCTCGTCCAGGCCCAGGTCTACCTGACCGATCCCGCGCTCGCGACCTCCGGAACCGAGCTGACCCGCCGTCTCAACACCAAGCTCATGGCACGCATCAACAGCGGCCCCGGTCCCCGGTTGGGACTGTTCACCGCCAACGGCCCGAACGTCTACCCCGGCGGCACACCACTCCCCTCCTTCGCCGCCGCGTTCCCATCCGGTGGTCCAGACACACCAGGCAACCCCACCCTTCGCAACACCCTTCGTCTCATCGCCAACCCCGGCACGACTCCGCCGCCGAACACAAACTTCGACGACACCACCCTCGCCTTCATCGACACCAACCAGGGCCTCCAGCCCCTTCAGGTACTGCGAACGGCCCGGACGCTGCGACTCGACATCCCTGACTGAGTAGAGCCGGGCCCGGATCTCGTCCCACCTTCCCCCCGGTGGACAACGCCACAGCCCCCACCGCCTACGGGCGGTGGGGGCATTCGTCACGTCTGAAGCCGTACAACAGCACCGACTACCCGCTCCGTATCGGTGAGCCCTTCCAGTACCACTCGGGCGCCTGCGGCACGCAGCTCATCCGCAGTTGTGCGGCCCGTGGCCACAGCGACGACTCGAATCCCTGCCCCTCGACCCCCGGTAACGTCCGCAGGAGTATCCCCAAGGAACACGGCATCCTCGGCCCCAACTCGGGCGCGGGCCAACGCAGTCCGCAGCAACTCGGGCCGCCCTTCCCCGTCCTCAGCGAATGCGCCGATCGTGAGGTCGAGGTACGCATCGAGACCGAATACATCGAGCTTGACCTCCGCAGCACTCCGGACGTTCCCAGTCACGACGCTCTGCGGCACCCCGAGGTCAGCCAGGGCGGCGAGCACTGCCGCTGCCCCCGGCAGCGCATGCCCACGCTCCCGCAGCTCGGGCGCCCGCCGCACGTGTACATCCCCAAGCGCCGCGGCGAACCGGTCGAACAGCTCAGGGCTGTACTCCACGCCGTGAAGCCACGCCGTCTCCCGCAGGATCACCCGCTCCGTCGACCCCGTGACCGCTGCCTGCTCCCGCATCGGCAGACCGGTTACTGCCTCGAACGCCTCGGCCCATAGCTCCCGGCCGAGGCCCCGCGTCGCCATGAGCGTGTGGTCGATGTCCCACAGCACCAGCCGCAACACAACGGCTCCCCTCGTCAGATCAACCGGCCTTGCCCCCTGTGCGTAGCGTGCACCATACGCTGAGTACAAACTCACGGCGGAGGTAGGACATGGTCGCCCCCGATCTCCCCATGGGAGACCGAGTCAGGCACTACCGCGGCTCTCGGCGCCAGGACGTTCTGGCCGGGCTGGTCGGTATCAGCCCCGATTACCTGTCTCAGATCGAACGAGGCCTCAAGGTCCCTTCCTTGCCCATCCTCCACGCCCTCGCGCAAGAGCTGGGAGTACCAACCGCAGCACTGCTTGCCGAGGAGAGGCCGATGGCCGAGCCCATCGCCGACACCACCGAGTCCGAGGTAGCACGCGCACTGCTCGGCTACGGCCCTCCCCGCAGCACTGCGCCCGATCCGCCAGCCGTACTACGAGAGCGGGTTGAGTCTGCGTGGCGTAGCTGGCAGAGCAGCCCCACCCGCTTCACGGAAGCCGCCACGGTGCTGCCGGACCTCATCGCGGACACTGAGCACGCCGTCCGAAAGGCCCGGACCCTGCCCGATGACGCCGCCCGTCGGGCCGTGCTGAGGGCCGCCGCCGACCTGTACTGCCTGCTTCGCTCGTACCTTCGCCGCACGGGCCGGGTCGACCTCGCGACTCTCGCTGCGGATCGGGCGATGCGGGCGGCCGAGGATGCCGACGATCCGCTACGGATCGCTGCGGCGCAGTGGAACCTTGGTCACGTTCTCCTCGCCGCAGGCGACGCTGCGGAGGCCGAGGAGATGGCTCTGATGGCTGTCGAACAACTGGCGGCTCAGCAGATGGACGACGCAGACCGGACCGCGATGGCGGGCGCCCTGCATTTGGTGGCAGTTGTGGCGGCGGCGCGGCGCCGCAGGTGGTGGGAGGCACGCGACCGGCTTCGGCAGTACGCGGCGCCTGCGGCCCGCGCGGTGGCGGACAGCAGCAACGTGGCGTGGACGGTGTTCGGTCCTACCAACGTCGCGCTGCACGCTGTCTCGATCGAGATGGAGGCCGGGGAAGCGGGTGAAGCATTGCGTACGGCGGATGCCATCGACACGAGCGGACTTCCCTCGCTCGAAAGGGAGTTCACGTTCGGCCTGGAGGTGGCCCACTGTCACAGTCTGCGCCGTGACGATGCTGCGGCTCTCCTCTCCCTGCTCGGCTTGGAGGCCGTCGCCCCCGAGGATCTCGCGCGTACGCCGCTAGCGCGGCAACTGATCCTCACAGTGATTCGGCGTGCCCGTGCGATGCACGCGCGACAGGCCGAGCAACTCGCTTCGCGGATCGGGCTGGTGTGACCGAGCCTGCGGTTCACCCGAGCTGATAGTTCGGGTGGACCTACAGCCGCGTTCTTACTGTCTGTTCCATGGAGACCACGGGATGTAGGGGTGACGGTGTATCGCTGCCCGACCCCCGCGCGCTGACCGATGGTCAGGTGCGCGGAGCGGAGTGCGTCGGATGCGGCACAGACCTGACGCGCGCGGCGTTCAAGGTAGATCTTGGACAGCAGCCCTACCCAGGGCCCGGTGCGCGATCGATGTGGTTCCCACGCGCCTGTCCGGGCTGCACGTTCGGGGGCGAGAGATGAGCATCGAGACCGCTCGCCGCCCCTCAGACGCTGACGGCCTTCAAAGCGAGTACCGACGGCTCCTCGACCACCTGCATGAGTGCCAGGACTGCGGGACGTTTCCGCTGTGCGCCACAGGTGACCCGCTCATGCGCGTCTTCCGCGACGCCCTCAGCACGGCCATGCGAGCCGCGTCTGCCCCTCCGCCCGAATCTGACCAGGAGCTGCCCATGCCAGTCTGCGCGCGCTGCGATCGCCCCATCAAGCCCGGGGAGGAAGAGACCGTCACGTTCGAGCGTGTCTCGGCCGCGCCTGTATCCGTGACTCGTCACAAGAGCCCCTGCCGCAAACCGAAGTAACCCACAGCCCCCGCACGCTCGGTCGCGTCTCCTACCCCGTGGCGCGGATGGTGTGCGGGCCCGAGCGGCTGCTCGACGGCGATCTGTGGAGAGCAGCCGCCCACCCACTACCGCCCCTGCCAGGACAACCGCTCTGGGGGTGGGCACCGAATCCTCACACCTGGCAGGGCCCCAATCCCCCCGCTCCGGCGACCACGCCCCCCGGTTGCAGCCGGAGCGGGGCCGGGCGGCTGCCCGCCGCTGACCGGGCAGCCGCCCATCCACGCCCCGTGCCCAAGCAGGGCCGCAAAGAAGAGGACACATGGAACGCACCGTGACCGCATTCGCATACGGCAGCAACGGAGGCGGCAAGAAGCCCGAACCCCAGCCCACCCCGACACCCGCCCCTGCCCCTGCCCCTGCCCCTGCCCCTGCCCCTGCCCCTGCCCCTGCCCCCAACCCGCCCACCAACTAGGCAGATTCCAGGAAGGATCGACGACATGACACAGGCACACCTCGGCTCCCGCCAGCACGGCGGAGGCAGCGACCCGCTGCCCGGCGAGCCCTGGCCCGGTCCGCCCACGCCGCCGACGCCGGACGGTGGCCCCGGCGTCCCCAACCCGCCCAAGAAGGACCGCTGATTTGGCCTCCAACAGCCAGGCACGCCCCACCCACACCGGGCTGGGGCGTGCCCTCATGAGCGCAGGCATACTCACCCCCGACTGGGCGCCGTTTTACGCCGCCGTCCCCCGGAGCTTGTTCCTGCCCGAGACGATCTGGCCGTTCGACATGGACAAGGGCAGCAGCGTCACCGTCTCGCGCGCCACAGACCCCGAGACCTGGCAGGACTACGCACTCGCCGATGTCCCGATCGTCACCCAGTGGGACGACGGCGAGCACACCGGCCACGACCCCGGCACCGTCCCAACGTCCTCGGCCTCCATGCCCAGCGTCGTCTTCAGCATGCTGTCCGCCCTCGACGTACAGGCCGGGCACCGCGTCCTGGAGATCGGTACCGGCACCGGTTGGAGCGCTGCTCTGCTCGCCCACCGCCTCGGCCCCGGCAACATCACCACCCTGGAAGTCGACCCGGCCCTGAGCGAGAGGGCACGGGGCGCACTCCGCCGCGCCGGATACGCAGTGGGAGCGGTGTGCGCGGACGGCGCCCTCGGATACCCCCGGCGCGCCCCCTACCCGCGGATCATCGCGACGTGCGCAGTGCGCGCGATCCCACCTGCCTGGATCGAGCAGTGCGCACCCGGGGGCGTCATCGTCACCCCCTGGGGCACGCACTGGGGCAACGGTGACGCAGTGGTCAAGCTCGTGACCGCAGCCAACGGCCGTAGCGCTACAGGGCATTTCGTCGGCCCGGTCGAGTTCATGAAGCTGCGCGACCAGCGGCAGCCACCCGTCCAGCACAAGGACTACGTCACCCCCGACGCCGAGCGCGAGGAGAGAACCAGCAGCCTGACCGCGGACGAGTTCCTCGGCGACCGCTTCGACCCTCTTCAGTTCGCCCTCGGCCTACGTGTCCCGCAGTGCGTTCGCGTCGTGGCCACGCCTGAGGACGGACGGCAGCCGGTGTGGCTGTACAGCCTCGCGGACCGCTCCTGGGCCTGCGCCCTCTTCAAGGGACAGCAGCCCACCCAGGTCTGGGAGTCCGGACCGCGCCGCCTGTGGGCCGAGGTCGAGAGCTCATGCGCATGGTGGAACAGCCACGGCAAGCCCGCCCACGATCGGTTCGGGCTCACCGTCACACCACACGAGCAAACCGCCTGGCTCGACAGCCCGGACAACCACTGGCCTGTGTGAGGCCCGGTGTCACCTATTTGGGCACCCCTAATCCCCGCACCGCTCCCAGAAGTCCGGAGTGCCGTGGGAGATCACGAGGCCGTACGACTCCACCAGCCCGCAGTCGTTCTGCTCGGTCCACTGGTAGGCGAGGACCGACCAGACCACGGCCACGATCACCGCCACCACGCCCGGCACGCTCCAGTGGGAGCGACCGTCGGGGCCTTCGCCTCCGTTGTGGGGCGGCCGTTGGGGCGGATCGTGCTTGGGGGGCTCCCAGTTCGGCCCGTTCCAGCCGGGAGGCCGCCACCCGCCCTCTCCCTCGTCGTTCGGCATGCCTGTCAATATCCCGCGCACGTTCCGGCCGGTGCAGCTTGCAAACCGGCCAACTCCCCTGAGGCGAGTGGGGTTTGCTGCCCAGCTCACCTACGCCTTCCCAGCCGGACACTTCGGCGGGGGCGCCCGGCGCACAGCTCAACCACCGGAAAATGAGGAGGAGTTGACGAGGTTCGTGAAGGCGGAGTGAAGAATGTGAGGTAGCTTGTCGGTCTGCCGGGATCCAAGGGGGGTGCCCGGCTCTCGACCCGAGGAGTCTCCATGTCTCGTATCCGTGCCGTTTTACCTGCCGCAGCCGCCGTGTGCGCCGCGACGATCGCTCTCGTGCCGTCCCAGGCGC
The DNA here is from genome assembly GCF_013364195.1 of Streptomyces sp. NA04227. NCBI lineage: Bacteria > Bacillati > Actinomycetota > Actinomycetes > Kitasatosporales > Streptomycetaceae > Streptomyces > Streptomyces sp. NA04227. The sequence continues at coordinate 2,375,755 of NZ_CP054918.1, forward strand.
ACGCCGCCAGTGCGATCCAGGTCCACAAGGTCCACTACGACAGCCCGGGCAGCGACCGGGGCGGCAACAGTTCGATCAACGGTGAGTACGTCGAGCTGAAGAACACCAGCCGTTCCGCGATCGAGCTGCGGGGCTACCGGATCAAGGACCAGTCCGGGCACTGGTACACGTTCCCGTCGTACCGGATCGGCGCGGGCAAGACCGTGAAGGTGCACACCGGCAAGGGCAGTACGAGCGCCGGGCATGTGTACCAGGGCCGCGGCTGGTACGTGTGGAACAACGACAAGGACACCGCCACCCTCTACAAGGGCAGCAGCTGGGCCGACTCGTGTGCGTACAACTCCACCAAGGTCGACTACAAGATGTGCTGAGCGGCCGCCTGACGCGCGCCCTCGGCGGCGGACGGCCTCCTTTCGCCCACGGGCGGGAGGAGGCCGTCCAGCGCCCGCTGAGCCCGCCCACCGAGCCCGCTCGCCGCCGGCCCGCCCGCCGCGCCTCCTCGGTGGGCCGACAGGGGCCCGGGTGACCTCGTATGAGCACGATCTCGTCGCCCCGACCACAACTCCGGAGCCCGGCGGGCACATACTGAGCGCACGATGACGAAGCCCCCAGCGCCTCGGCGCCATCTGCCCACCAGCCCCTTCAACGCTCCGGCCGCTCCCCCGGTCAAGGAGTTCGCGCTCGACGACCGCGTCTCGCACGACCAGTACGGCCTGGGCCGCGTGCTTCAGGTCGAGGAGGGGGTCGCGCTGCTCGTCGATTTCGGTTCCCGTCAGGTCCGCGTCCTCAGCCCGTACACGAGACTGCACAAGCTCTGATCACCGGGCCGCGCCACGGCCCGCCGACCGCCGCACGCCCACCGGAGACCGGCCCTCGTCCGGCAGCGGTCTCCGGGCAGTCCCCGAGCAGCACCCGAGCACTACCCGACCCCGAGCAGTACCCGAGCAGCCACCGCACCCGTACCGCCCCCGTACCCCAAAAAACGGGACCGGGCCCGCACCTTTCGCAGTGAGACTGCGAGAGGTACGGGCCCGGTCGGGCAGTGCGCCGCGGCGATTAGGCCGGGACGATGTTCTCCGCCTGCGGGCCCTTCTGACCCTGCGTGACGTCGAAGGTCACCGACTGGCCCTCGCGGAGCTCACGGAAGCCCTGGGTGGCGATGTTCGAGTAGTGGGCGAAGACGTCGGGGCCGCCACCCTCCTGCTCGATGAAGCCGAAGCCCTTTTCCGCGTTGAACCACTTCACGGTTCCCTTAGCCATGTGAATCTCCCTGAGTGTGAGGCAGTGCCGGAAATCCGCACCTCGCGGATTCCTCGTCGCCGCATTGAGCCCCACTCTCCGAAGGATCCGCCGCCGATGGACTCCGACGCGCCGGACAAGGCCGGGGAGCGCCGGTGTGCATCGGTGGGATCCGAAAGACCCGGAAAGCCCGGAAAACAGTAATGCGCCTGACGGAGCAATCCCATCAGGCGCACATAAAGTTCATGGGTACCAAAACTGCAACGCGGAAACCGTAGCATGCCCGGCAGTCCGGCCCCGCCGATTTACGGCGGGGCCGGGTCCCGTGGGGGGATCGGGGCGCGTGACCTCCCTCACGGTGGCGGCGGTGCCACCGGAACCGGCCGGAGGGGGCCGGAGGGGCGGGTGCGCCGGGCTGACCGGGTCAGCGCACCGGGGGCATGTCCAACGGCTTGGAGTCCAGGCCGGGGCGCTTGCCGACCCAGGAGCCGCGGGTGAAGTCCGGCACCGCGACCGAACGGCCGCCCGCCTCAAGGGACTTGACGCTCAGCGGGACGGCCGAGCACCAGGCGGCGGAGTCGTAGACGTCGAAGTCGGGGACCAGGCCCGCGCGCATCGCCTGCACGATGCGCCACTGCATGATGTAGTCCATGCCGCCGTGGCCGCCGTTCTCGGCGTCCTCACCGTTCTTCACCCACAGCCAGTGGTCGTACTCCTTCTGGTACGCGGCGAAGCCGCGCCACTCGTGGCCGCTGTGGTCCGGCTCGAAGTAGATACGGGCGCCGGTCTCGTCGGTGCCGGTGTAGTCCTCGAAGATGCCGCGGCTGCCCGCGAGGGTGTTGATCCTGCTGTACGGGCGCGGGGAGCTGACGTCGTGCTCGGCGCGGATCAGCCTGCCGTTCTCGGTCTTGATCAGGCAGGTGGTGAGGTCGCCCTCGACGTAGGTCTCCTTCCAGGACGGGTGGCCCTTCGGCACGAAGCGCTCGCGGTAGTCGGCCAGGCCCTTGGGCTCGGTCGCGGTGGCGCTGAGCGTGGCGAAGCGGTCGCCGCGGTTGATGTCCATGGCCGCCGCGATCGGCGCGAGCCCGTGCATCGGGTAGAAGGACGCGCGGCTGCGGGTGTGCCACAGACGGCGCCAGGAGTCCGTGTAGTACGTGTCGGAGAACAGCAGCTCGCGCAGGTCGTGCAGGTAGCCGCCGTGGCCGTTGGTCAGCTCGCCGAAGGCGCCGTCGTGGGCCATCTTCAGCATGGCCAGCTCGTTGCGTCCGTAGCAGCAGTTCTCCGCGAGGATCAGGTGCTTACGGGTGCGCTCACTGGTGTCGACCAGGTCCCACAGCTCGTCCAGGCCGGTGGCGATGGGCAGTTCGACGGCGGCGTGCTTGCCCGCGAGCAGGGCGCCCTTGCCCTGCTCGTAGTGGAACTCCCAGGGCGTGGCGATGTAGACGAGGTCGATGTCCTCGCGCTTGAGGAGTTCCTTGTACGAGTCCGCCGTGCCGCCGAACTCCAGGGGCCGCGGCTTGCCCTCCGCGACCAGCTTGTCCGCGGTGCGCTTGGTGCGCTCCGGCCGGATGTCGCAGACCGCGGTGACCGTACAGCCGGGTATGACGGACCAGCCGACGGTCATGTCGTGACCGCGGTTGCCGAGGCCGATGACGCCGACACGGACGGTCTGCACGCCCTCGTACGGCACGTTGATCATGGACTTCTGGCCGCGCGCACGCCTGGGCGCGGCGGCGGCCTCAAGGGCGGTCGCGGCGGTGCCTGCCTTCGCGGGCGCAGCCTGGGCGGAGCCCATCCCGGCCGCGAGGGCACCCGTGGCGAGGGCACCACCCAGGACCAAACGGCGTGGGACAGCGGGGATTTCAGGCATCGGCGATCCGTCTCCTGTGAGTGGGGTGACTGGAGGGCAAGAGGGGTGGCTGGTGCAACAGGCCGACTGGTGTGAGGGCCGACTGGTGTGAGCCACATCGCAAGCACTGAAAACTGTCGCGGGGTTACCCGGTAGATGTCAATAGACGCTCAAAACAAGCTTGTTTCAAACAGAAAACGTCATCCAGGGGGTGGTTCGGTACCGCTCTCCCCTTCTGTGACACCCCCTGCCACCCCTGATCACCAGCAACTCCCCGACTGAACTGGGCACCTCCACTGGCCAGTTCGGCCTCGAATCGCACGGATCCGAACAGAAACTCTCAACAGAGCGCGCCGAAGTACGCCGTAAGACACAGAGGAGCGCATACGAAAACGCGCGCGGAACGTGAACGAGCCCCTGCGCGGACCCTGCCGGCGGCGCGCGAGGGCACACCCGGGCCGCTCCATCCGCCCGTTGTCAGAGCCTCCTGACAGACTCACAAGATGACTTCGAGGACCTCACAGAGCGGGACGAACAAGGCATCGGGCGGAGCGGAAACAGAGGCGGCCGGCTGGGCGCCGGACCCGGCGGCGCTCAAGGGGCACGTCGCCCTGGTCGCGGGCGCGACGCGCGGTGCCGGGCGGGGAGTCGCGGCCGCACTCGGCGAGGCGGGCGCGACGGTCCTGTGCACCGGCCGCAGCAGCAGGAACGGGTCGCTGCGCTCGGACTACGGCGGGCGCGACGAGACCGTCGAGGAGACGGCCGAACTGGTCACCTCGCTGGGCGGCGAGGGCGTCGCGATCCCCGTCGACCATCTCGACGCGGACCAGGTCGCGGCCCTCGCGGCGCGCGTACGCGGCGAGTTCGGGCGGCTCGACGTCCTGGTCAACGACATCTGGGGCGGCGAACTGCTCACCGGCGGCCCCGCCCAGTGGGACACCCCGCTGTGGGAGCTGAACCTCGACGACGGACTGCGCCTGCTGCGGCTCGCGATCGACACTCATCTGATCACCTCGCACCATCTGCTGCCGCTGCTGATCGAGCGGCCGGGCGGTCTGGTCGTCGAAGTGACCGACGGGACCATGGCGCACAACGCGGACCGGTACCGCATCTCCGTCTTCTACGACCTCGCCAAGATCTCGGTGAACCGGCTGGCCTTCTCGCAGGGCCACGAGCTCGCCGCGCACGGCGCCACCGCCGTCGCGCTCACCCCCGGCTGGCTGCGCTCGGAGATGATGCTGGAGCACTTCGGCGTACGCGAGGACAACTGGCGCGACTCCCTGCGCCCCGGCCCGGACGGCCGGCCCCCGTCCGCACCCGCCGACTTCGCGCTCTCCGAGACCCCGCGCTTCGTCGGCCGCGCGGTGACCGCACTGGCCACCGACCCGGAACGGGCCCGCTGGAACCAGCGCTCGGTGGACGCGGGCAGCCTCGCCAAGGAATACGGCTTCACGGACGTCGACGGTTCGCGGCCGGACTGCTGGCGGTACATCGAGGAGGTCGGGGAGCGAGGTCTTACGGCGGACTACGCGGACTTCCGGTAGCGGATTGCCGGTGGCCGAACTCCCGATGGCCGAACTCCTGATGGGAGGGGAAGGGAGGGGAGGGATGAGGCGGTGCGGCACCGTGTGACTCGCCGGGCCGGAACCCTCCCGCCCCCCTGCCTCAACTCCCCACTCCCCTAAGGGAATTGGTAGGGAAAGCCCCACCACGGATCGACCCGCGAGCAGGATGGGGCCGGGGCACGGGACGGGCGAGTCTTGCCGTATGACGACTCACGCACGCAAGGCCGTGCTCCTCACCCTGACCGCCGCCGCCGTGGCGAGCGCGCTCACCGCCGCCGGACCGGCCGGTGCCACCGGATCCGGCACCGGCGCGCGCGGCGGCACCGCCCCCGCCCTCGACTGGCGCCCCTGTGACCAGCCGAACGGTCCCGCCGGTCAGGAGTGCGCGGACCTCTCGGTGCCGCTCGACTACAGCGAGCCCGACGGGCAGCGGATCAGCCTCGCCGTGACCCGGCTGCGCAGTGACCGGCCCGAGGCGCGGCGCGGCACCCTCGCGGTGCTGCCGGGCGGGCCCGGCGGCTCCGGGGTGCAGCGCCTGACCCAGAAGGGCAAGGCGCTGCGCGAGGCGACCAAGGGCCAGTACGACCTGGTCGCCTTCGATCCGCGCGGGGTCGGCGGGAGCACCACCGCGAGCTGCGAACTCGCCCCGGAGGACCGGTACTTCACCACCCTGCGCTCATGGCCGGGCCCGGACGGCGACATCACGGCGAACCTCGACCGGTCCCGGCGTACCGCCGAGTCCTGCCACCGCAACGGCGGCGCGGTGCTGCGCAGCTTCAGCACCGCGAACGAGGTCCGCGACCTCGACCTGCTCCGCCGGGCTCTCGGGGAGCGGAAGCTCTCGGCCTGGGGCAGCTCGTACGGGGCGTACGTCGGCGCGGTGTACGCGCAGAAGTTCCCGCGGCACACCGACCGTGTGGTGCTCGACAGCAGTGGCGACCCCGATCCGCGACGGGTGGCCCGGGGCTGGCTGGCGAACATGGGGCAGGCCGCCGACGACCGCTTCCCGGACCTCGCGGCGTGGGCGGCCGACCCGGAACGCGAGGCCGAGGGTCTGCGGCTCGCCGAACGGCCTGAGGACGTACGGCCGTTGATACTCGCGCTCGCGGAGAAGCTGGACCGCGAGCCGCGTACGACCACCACGCCGGAGGTCCCGCTCACGGGCACCGTCCTGCGCCAGGCCCTCCAGAGCACCCTCTACAGCGATGCGGCGTTCCCCCAGTTCGCCGCGCTGGTCAAGGCGGCGCAGGACCCGGCCCGTACGCCCGAATTGCCCTCGGCGCTCGCCCGTCCGATGACCGACGAGGAAGCCGCCATCACCATGGGCGTCATCTGCAACGACGTGCGCTGGCCGCGGCTCTCCGACGAGGAGTTCCGGCGTGCGGTCGCGAAGGACCGGACCCGGCACCCCCTCACGGCGGGCCTGCCGGTGAACGTCACCCCGTGCGCCTTCTGGAAGGACCGGCCGACCGAGGAGCCGACCCGTATCACCTCCGAGGGCCCCTTCAACATCCTCATGATCCAGGGCCGTCGCGACCCCGCCACCCCGCACTTCGGCGCCCTGGAGATGCGGCGCGCGCTGGGTGACCGGGCCCGTATGGTCACCGTCGAACACGGCGGCCACGGGCTCTACTTGGGCGACGGCAACGCCTGCGGGAACGAGGCGGTGACCACCTTCCTCACCACGGGGCGGCGCCCGTCGGAGGACGTGTCCTGCCCGGACTGACACGACCCCGGGCAACCGGGCTTGACCTCAACAACACTTGAGGTTGAACGATCTCCTCGTGACCACGCAGACGCATCAGACGTACGACACCGCACACCACGTCGAGCTGACCACCCTCGTCAGCCGCTACTTCCGCTCGCTGGACGAGACGGCGGCCGACGGGGGCTGGGCGGCCGAGCGGTTCTTCACGCGGGACGCCAGTACGCGGACTCCGATCGGCGATGTCGAGGGGGCGGCGGCGATCGCCGAGCACACCCGCACGGCGCTCGGCAGGTTCGCCGCCACGCAGCACGTGTCCAGCGATGTACTCACCGAGGTCGACGCCGACAGCGGGCGCGCCGAGGTCTCGTGGAACGCCCTGATGACCCATGTCCACCACGAATCCACCCTGGAACGGCGAGGGCCCGGGGCCACTGCCCTGTTCACGGTGGGCGGCCATGTGCGGGCCGAGGCCCAGCTCACCGAGGCGGGCTGGCGCTTCACACGGATGTCCATCCGCGCCGTGTGGCGCACCGGTGAGCCGCCCTTCCTTCCGGAGGAGGTGCTGGCTCAACTTCCCGACGCACCCGGGGAGTTGAGCAAGTGAGAGGAGCGTGCACCGCCGGTCCACCGGGGCCAACCGGCCAACCGGCCAACCGGCCAACAGCCTCAGTCGAAGACATCCTTCGGCGGTGCGGGTGAGTCCACGGCGTCCGCGTCGGTCACCGGGGCGGCGCCGCCGGTGAAGTCGAGCAGTTCGCCGCCGGTCAGTACGCGGCAGGGGTGGGCGTCCCCGGCCGCGCGCCGGGTCAGCTCGGCCACCGGCAGCGGCGTACCCGAGGCCACGAGGACCGTGTTGCCGAACCGCTTTCCGCGCAGCACCGGCGGATCGGCGAGCAGCACGAGTTCGGGAAAGACGGTCCGGGCCGTGGCGATCTGGCGCCGCAGATGGGCGAGCGGCGGACCGTCCGCGAGGTTGGCCGCGCAGCTGCCGCCCGGTGCGAGCACCCGGCGCAGCTCGGCGTAGAACTCGCCGCTGGTCAGGTGTGCGGGGGTGCGGGCGCCGCCGAAGACGTCGACGAGGATCAGTTCGGCCCAGCCGTCCGGGAGTCGCCCGAGGATCTCGCGGGCGTCGCCGCCGCGCACCCGGATCCTGGCGTTCGGGTCCAACGGCAGCTCGCTGCGCACGAGTTGGACGAGTCCGGCGTCCTTCTCGGCGATCTGCTGAGTCGACCGCGGCCGGGTCGCCGCCACATAGCGGGCCAGGGTGAACGCGCCGCCGCCCAGATGCAGGACCCGCAGCGGAGCACGTGCGGGCGCGACGGCGTCGATGACATGGCCCAGCCTGCGCTGGTACGGGAACTCCAGCCGGGTGGGGTCGTCGAGGTCGACGTGCGACTGCGGGGCGCCGTCCACCAGCAGGGTCCAGCCGCGCGCCCGCTCCCGGTCCGGGACCAGTTCGGCGAGGCCGCCGTCGACGGGTACGCAGAGCGTCCCGGCATCCCGCGTACCACTGCCGGAACGGCGAGCGGACCGCCCGCCCCTGCCCTTGCCCGTACGTTCCTTCGCCACGCGGCCATTATCGGCGGGGCGGGAGGCAGGGGCGCACCGAGCGCTACGGCAGCGGGCCCGACGAGGGGCGCGGACAGGACAAGCGGAAGGGCGCGCCGCGCACCACCGCGCACAGCGCACCGTACGGCGCACCGCGCACCCGGCGCAGACCACCGGCGCGGGCCGCGCACACAAGCCGCACACGCCGTTCACGCGGGCGCACGGACGGCGCAGGCGAGGGCGGAGAAGTCTGGACGCGAAGAAGCCGGACGCGAAGAAGCCCGAGGAAACCCAAGGAAACCCGAGGAAGCCTGGAGCAGCACCCGCGCCCCACGGCCCGCGCAGCCCGCCCCCTCACTGGCAGCTGTCCGCCGCCTCGATCGTGCGCGCCGCCTCACCCAGTGCCGCCCGCAGCACCTTCGGGTCGGTGACCGGGTCGGCCTCCTCCGGCGAGAGCAGCCAGCCGGTGGCGCCGGGCGGGTGCGGGGTGCCGGTCGCGCCGTCGCGGGGTGCGGGGGCGCCCTCGGCACGGGTGCAGTCGCTGCCCGGTACGTCCCAGGCGTCGGCGGTGCCCCAGGGGACGAGGAAGCTCAGGGTGTCGTGGTCGTCGTCGTGCAGGACCGGGCCGACCGGCTCGTCGTTCTGCCGCCGCAGGATGTCCACCGCTTCCAGCCCCTGCCGGGAGGGGACGGTGACCAGGTCCGGCGGATCGGCCGGGCCCGGCACGAACGGCGGCCCCTCGTACGGCCCGCCCCGCCCGCACAGGCCGTCCCTCTCGGACACTCCGCCCCGCTCGGACAATCCGTACCGCCCGGACGGCTCGCCCCCTTCACACGGTGCGGACGCGGACAACCGCGTTCCCGATGCACTGGCGTCCATCCCGGCCTCGAACACGGAAAATCCTCCTCGCGCCCCCGCAGGAACGCTTCGCCCTGTCACCGCAAGGTCCAACGGCGCCGCGGGCGGACGGCTACGGCCCAACTGCGCCGTAATGGATGGCAGTTCATAGCAGAACCGGGATGGGATATCCGGTTTGTAGGCAAACCCGCTGTATCCACTCCCTCACGCACGGTACGTTCGGGCCCGCTGGACACAGGCGCGCCGTCCCGCGGCGCCTTCGCGGGGGCCGCCCACCGGCAACTCCCCCCGCACACCGGCACGAAGCACACGGGGCGCGGGACGCACGAGGCGCGCAGGAGGAGTTGCCCAGATGGCGTCGTTACCGGGTTCCGTGCCGACACCCGCACCGGGTTCGCCCCGGCCGAACCCCGTCTTCCGCGCGTTGCGCGGGCAGCGTTCGCCGGGCGAGTTCGCCGCCGCGGTCCGCCGGGCGGCCCGCGAGATCGGTGAGCGGGTGAGCTGCGACGCACGGTACGTGGGCCGGGTGGAGGCGGGCGAGATCCGCTGCCCCAACTACGCGTACGAGCGCGTGTTCCTGCACATGTTCCCCGGCCGCACCCTCGCCGACCTGGGCTTCGCGCCCCGCTCCCAGGTACGCGGACGGGCCCCGGCCCCGATGCGGCCCGAGCCTTCGACCGCGTACGGCGACACCTCCCCGTACGACCCGGACCCCGGCACGAACCCGAACCCGAACCCTGGCAGGAACCCGGACCCGGGCACGGATCCGTACCCCGACCCGGACCAAGACCCCAGCCCTCCCCCGGCCACCACCGCCGCCCCGCACCCCTCGGGCGAGCACGAGGCCCTCGCCGTGGAGGAGGCCGTGCGGCGGATCCGGCTGCTCGACGACCGGCACGGGGCCGAGGGCCTGTACCGCAGGGCGGCGGGGCCGCTGCGGGCCGCGTACGCGCTGCTGGACTCGGGGACCGCGCGCCGGTCCACGGCCGGGCCGCTGCACCCGGGTGCCGGTGAACTCGCCCTGTCCGTCGGCTGGTTGGCCCACGACTCGGACCGGCCCGAGGACGCCCGCTCGCACTACGCGGAGGCGCTGGCCACCGCGCGGCTGACCGACGACGAGCACCTGGAGGCGCACGCCTTCAGCAATATCGCCTTTCTGGCCCGGGACGCGCACCGGCCGCGCGAGGCGGTACGCGCGGCGCAGGCCGGGCAGCGGGCGGCGCACGGGCTCGGTTCGCCGCGGCTGCTCGCACTGCTCGCACTGCGCGAGGCGGGCGGCTGGGCGGGGCTCGCGGACCGGGCGGGCTGCGTGCGCTGTCTGGCGCGGGCGGAGACGCACTTCGAGCGGGGCCCGTCGCCCGCGGACCCGGAGTGGATGAGCTTCTTCGGGGCCGCCGAGTTCGAGGGGCTGCGGGCGCAGTGCTGGGCGGCGCTCGGCGACTGGCGCTCGGCGGCCCGGCACGCCCGCCGGGCGGTGGCCGCACAGGACGCCCACTTCACCCGCAACACCGCGCTGTACACCGCCGAGCTGGCCACGGACCTGGCGCGGGCCGGACATCCGGAGGAGGCGGCGGCCGAGGGCGGGCGGGTGCTCGGCCTGCTCGGCGAGGTGGAGTCGGCGCGGGTGCGCGCGCTGCTCGGACGGACCGTGCGGGTGCTGCTGCCGCTGCGCAGGAATCCGGCCGTCGGTGACTTCCTGGAACGGCACGCCGCGCAGTCGCGCACCACGTGACCGACGTGAGCTTCGCCACTTCTCCCGGGGTCCGGCACCCCTGCGCGAAACGGCCGTGACCCGCCCCACACCGCCCCCGAGCGCCCCAGCGCCCGGGTCCCACCGGGCCGAACGGCCGCCGCGGTCACGTTCCTTGCCCCACGCACGATTCGCGGCCTCGCGCGGGACTGCATACGGTAACTCCCCGTACACCTGAGGCGGGTGGAACAAATGGGGCGGAAGCTGGCAGGATTGCCCACTTGTGGCTGGTGACCGGAACTCCCCGCAAGCAACCGGGGGGCTCAGCGCTGCGTCTGTGAGGACCGGGGCATTCTCCGGCTCGGTGCACGAAGGCCCTAAAAGGGGGTCTCGGAACAGGCCCTAAAGTGGGGCGACCGGTCCGCGGGCCGCAGTAGCCGAAGAGGAGGGCGATCGCATGCCGCACAGCGACGCGGCGGACGCCGGGCAGTCGGGGAAGTCCCGGTTGCGCTGGTGGACCGAACTGCCGCTGCTTGTGTTGGTGTACGCCTTCTATACGGCAGGCCGCCTGCTCGCCAGAGGCGACGAGTCCACCGCGGTCGAGCACGGCCTGGCCATCCTGGACCTGGAGAAGGCCCTCCGCATCAACGCGGAGCACCCGCTCAACCGCCTGTTCCGCAACGAGATCTGGATCGGTGTTCCGGCGGACTTCTGGTACGCCTCGCTGCACTACGTGGTGACCCCGGCGCTCCTGGTGTGGGTCTTCCGCCGCCGCAAGGAGTACTACCGCTGGGCCCGCACCTGGCTCATGTCCTCCACCGTGATCGGCTTGATCGGCTTCACGCTCATGCCGACCTGTCCGCCGCGCCTGCTCGACAAGAAGTACGGCTTCCTGGACACCATGGCGCAGTACTCGGACTACGGCTGGTGGGGCGGCGAGGCGAGCGCGCCGCGCGGTATGAGCGGGATGACCAACCAGTTCGCGGCGATGCCGAGTCTGCATGTCGGCTGGGCCCTGTGGTGCGGAGTGATCCTCTGGTACCTCGGCCGCGGACGGCTCTCGAAGGCCGCCGCGGTGGTCTACGCGCTGGGCACCACGATCGTCGTGATGGGCACCGCCAACCACTACTTCCTGGACGCCGTGGCCGGCGCCGCCACCATGGGCCTCGGTCTGCTGGTGACGCGTCCGGTGCTGCGGCTCGCGCAGAAGGTGCGCGTCCGCGTACAGGAGCGCTTCGCACCCGCGACGGTCACCGCGCCCGTGGCAGCGCCGAGTTCGGCGATTGTCGGTGCCAAGTGCCAGACTTCGGCGGGTGAGCGAATTCCCGGACAGCGCCAGGAGGCGCAGCAGCCCACTGCCGGTCCCGCGGACCGGGGAGCGGACAGCGAAGAGGCCGCAGGGGAGAGCGCTCCGGCCGCTGCTCGCTGAGCTGCGCGGTCCGGCGCTGGCGCCCCGGCCGCTGGACGCCCGCGCGCTCGCAGCACTCGCCGCCAACCCCGGCTGCCGCCGCCGCGTCCTGCTCGACGGCGCGGGCGTGGACAAGGCCGCCCTCGCCACCGCCCTCGGCTCCCCGTCCGCCTTCGGACAGTCGCAGTTCGCACTGGTACGGGGCAACGCCTTCGAGGCCAAGGTCAAGGCGGACGGCGGCGCCGAGCTGCTGCGCCTGGTCCACGCGCGGATCGCCCCCGGTACGGAAGCCCCGGCGCCGGACACGATCCGTACTCCCGACCTGTCCGCCGCGGGCCCCGAGGGCCGCACCGCCCGTACGGCGCTCGCGCTGCGCGAGGCGGTGACGGCGGGCGCCGAGGACGGCGCCTGGACGCTGCTCGACCATCCGCTGCTCGCCCTGGACGTCGCCGGTTCGCCCGCCTATCTGGAACCGGACGCGGTCGTGGTGCGCCCCGACGGGCGCTGGACCGTGGTGGAGATCAAGTCCTTCCCGATGATCGACGGTTCCTCCGACCCGGCCAAGGTGGGCGCCGCCGCACGGCAGGCCGCCGTCTACGTGCTCGCCCTCCAGGACGTCGCCCGCCGCCTGCCGCCCGCGCCCGACGAGAACAGCGGCGATCACGGCCACGAACCGGACCGCGGCCCGGTCGACGAGCAGGTGCTGCTCGTCTGCCCGAAGGACTTCTCCAACCTCCCGGCCGCCGCCGCGGTGGACATCCGCAGGCAGCTCGCGGTCACCCGGCGCCAGCTCGCCCGGCTGACCCGTATCGAGGAGATCGCCGCCGCCCTGCCCGAGGGCATCAGCTTCGACCCGGGCCGCCCCGAGTCCGAGCTGCACGCGGCGGTCGCGGCGGTGCCCGCCTCGTACGCGCCCGAGTGCCTGGCCGCCTGCGAGCTGGCCTTCCACTGCCGGGCCCGCTCCCGCGCCGAGGGCGAGGTGACCACCTTGGGCCGCTCGGTCCGCGCCGAACTGGGGTCCCTGTCCACGGTGACCGAAGTGCTCGCGGTGGCCGAGGGTGAGCAGGGCAGTACGGACGATCCGACGGTCGCGGCCCTGCGCCGGGCACGCGCGCTGCGCGCACAGGCGCTGGCCGCCGCGCACGCGCACGCCCCCGCGCCGGACGCGCCGCCGTCACCGTCCACGGCCACTTCGGATACTGAGGAGGGGAGCCGCGCATGAGCCTCATCGGCGACCTCGCCCGACTCGAAGCGGTGCGCGAGGGCCGGGCCCAGCCCGCCGCGACGGTCCTGCACCGGCATCTCTCGGACCGCCCGCTGGTCCTCGTACCGCTGACCACGGCGGGCGAGACGGGCGCCCCGCTCGGCGCCCTCGTGGGCACCGACCGCGCGGCACCGCGGCTGCTCCTGGTGCCCCAGCCGCGCGACCGCGACCTGCGCTTCCAGTTCCTGTCCCACCTCGCGGACCTCGTTCTGCCCTACGTCGAGGAGTACGCGCGCCACGCGGAAGTTCCCGAAACCAGTCGGGGCAAGGCGCGGAAGGCGCAGCCGGACTCCCCCGAAGCCGAGGAGCCCGAGCCCGAACTGTGCACCGACGCCCCGCAGTTGATCGTGCCGAGCCGTTCGGGCATCGAACTCCTGCGGCTGCTGGGACGCTCCATGCGCTTTCGCCGGACCGCCGAACAGGACCCGGAGAACGCCTACCCTGCGCCGCCGCACGTCCCGCTGCTCGGCCGCTGGCTCACCCACTTCGCGGAGCGCTCCCGGGTCCCCGGCTCCAGCCTGCTGCTCGCCATGACGGACCTGCTCTCGCGGCACTGGGCCACCGGCCAGAGCAGCCTGGAGGACCAGCATCTCGGCGCGCTGCTCGCGTGGATCGAGGCGGGCGCGCCGGGCGGTAGGGGCACTGCGGGTGACGGCGCCGAGGCCGCGCTGTACGCCGAGCTCGCCCGTGATGCCCACGGCCAGTTGCGCTGCCCGCCCGCGGGTCCGGCCACCGACCCGGCCTTCGACAACCGGCTGCTCGCCCCGGCGATCGAGCGGTACGACCGGGCCCGCGCCGCCCATGCCGCGGCCGAGGACGGCTCCGCCGCCGATGCCGCACTGGGTCAACTCACCGCCGCGGAACGGGAGATCGGCGAGCTGGTGCATTCGGTGACCGCGCCCACCTGGGAGGCCGTCTGGCGCGGCATCGACCTGGTGCGCGCCCTTCCGGCGGCCGCCCACACGGAGCAGCGCTGGGAACGCGACCGCTGGTCCTTCACCGCCCACCGCGACCGGGTCACCGCGGGCGAACCCCCGCAGCCGCGCCGCGACGACGCGGTCACCGCCGCCCGCAAACTGGCCACCCGCGAACGCGAACAGGCCCGCCTCGAAGCCCAGGAGGCCCTGGACGACCCGCTGGCGATGGCGGTCCGCCGCCTGTCCGGCGAAGCCTTCGCGGGCGAGGTCACCGAGGTCACCATGGCCTGGTCGGACGGCAAACGCCCGAGCCCCCGCCCCCTGGTCACGGTCCGCACCGAGGACACCCCGCACCTCGACGCGGGGACGAAGGTCTACCGCGCGCTCGGGGGCAAACAGCAGTCGGCGGAGTTCGTGGGGTACGTACGGCTGGAGGAGTCCGGCGGCGGGGACATGGACCGGGGCATGCCCGAGAACGAGGGCGGGGATGGGGACGGGGACGGTGACAGGGACGGCGCGCAGGAGGGAACCGCACCGTCCGTCACTTCCGCTGTGCCCCAACAAGTCCGGCAAAACGGCGAGTTGGACACCTCACCGAGCGGGAGCGGGCCGGAAGCCGGAACGGAAACCGAGCCGGACAGCAACCCGGAATCCAGGACGGCGGCCACCGGAACGATCGGCGAGACGCTGCTCGTCCTGCGGATCACCGACCGGATGGGCCGGGGCAAGGAGCCGGAGCCCGGCTCGGTGCCCGACAAGGGCGACGAGGTCTGCTTCACCCTGTTCGCGCACGAACAGCGCGGCGGCGGAAAGCTCCCCGAACCGGAGGACACCCCGTGGACCCACGGCGGCCCACCCGGTGAACTCACCGAGGAACCGGACCGGTTGACCCCGGAGGACCTGCTGTGAGCGAGTCGAGGCAGCCGGAGACGGCCGTACCCACGCGCATGACCGAGCCCACGAACGCCCCCGCGCTCACGGGCGCGGGAGCGAGTGCGGGCACGAGCACGGGCACGGGCACGGGCACGGGCACGCGACCAGGACAGGAGGAGCCCGCCCGCTCCCCCGGCGAGGCCGCCGACCGCGCCACCGCGCGCATCCTGGCCGAGACCCTGCACGGGCAGGCGCGCGGAGTGGTCGTCGACTCGCCGCCCGGCGCCGGGAAGTCGACCCTGGTGGTGCGCGCGGCACGCGAACTCGCCGCCGCCGGGCGCCCGTTGATGGTCATCGCGCAGACCAACGCCCAGGTGGACGACCTGGTGCTCCGGCTCGCCGCCAAGGACCCGGAACTCGGCGTCGGACGGCTGCACAGCAGCGACCCGGACCCGTACGACAAGGCGCTCGACGCGCTGCCCGCGGTGCGTACCTCGGCCAAGGCGGCGGACCTGACGGGTCTGGACGTGGTGATCTCGACCGCCGCCAAATGGGCGCACGTTCAGGGGGTGGAGCCCTGGGGTCACGCGATCGTGGACGAGGCGTACCAGATGCGTTCGGACGCGCTGCTCGCGGTGGCGGGGCTGTTCGAGCGGGCGCTGTTCGTGGGCGACCCGGGGCAGTTGGACCCGTTCGCGGTGGTGGGCTCGGAGCAGTGGGCGGGTCTTTCGTACGACCCGTCGGCGAGTGCGGTGTCCACCCTGCTCGCGCACAATCCGGATCTGCCGCAGCTCAGACTGCCGGTCTCCTGGCGGCTGCCCGCCTCGGCGGCGCCGCTGGTCTCCCGCGCCTTCTATCCGTACACGCCGTTCACCAGCGGCACCGGTCCGGCGGACCGCGGTCTCGACTTCCGTGTGCCCGGGGACGGTTCGGGCCCGGACCGGGTGCTCGACGAAGCCGCCGCGACGGGCTGGGGACTGCTGGAACTGCCGCCCGCGCACACGCCGCGCACCGATCCGGAGGCGGTACGCGCGGTGGCCCTGGTGGTCGCGCGGCTGCTAGCCCGCGAGGGGCTCGCGCACTCGGAGTCGTCGGCGCAGCCGGTACCGGTGACGGCGGCGCGTGTCGCGGTCGGCACCGCGCACCGCGACCAGGCGGCGGCGGTACGCGCGGCGCTGGCCGAACTCGGCGTCGACGGCGTCACGGTGGACACCGCCAACCGCCTCCAGGGCCGCGAGTACGACGTGACCGTGGTGCTGCACCCGCTCTCCGGCCGCCCCGACGCCACCGCCTTCCACCTGGAGACCGGCCGCCTGTGCGTGCTCGCCTCCCGCCACCGCCACGCCTGCGTCGTGGTCGGCCGCGCCGGTGTCCCCGAACTCCTCGACGCCCACCCGTCGACGGAGCCGGTCCAGCTCGGTGTGACGGTCAAGTTCCCGGACGGCTGGGAGGCGATGATGTCCACGTGGGACCACTGGTCCGAACATCGGGTGGCTTGGCGGCCCTGACCCACCCGCACCCGGCGGGCGACCGATGAGTTTCTCCCGCCCCGGCAGTCTCACCTCTACCGACCAACACAGGAGGAAACACGTGACGCAGCTGCTGCGGGTCCAGAACTTCAGCGTCTCGGGGGACGGGTTCGGCGCCGGTGAGGGCCAGTGCCTGGAGCGGCCGTTCGGCGACGCGGATCCCGGTGCCATGTTCTCCTGGGCCGGTGCCACGGCGAGCTGGCCCAACCGCACCGACCCCGGTGGGAGCCGCGGTCTGGACGACTACTTCACGCGGGACTTCACCAACAACATCGGCGCGGAGATCATGGGCCGCAACAAGTTCAGCCCGCAGCGCGGCCCCTGGGAGAACCACGACTGGCTCGGCTGGTGGGGCGACGAACCCCCGTTCCACACCCCGGTGTTCGTCATGACCCACCACCCGCGTCCCTCGTTCACGCTGTCCGACACCACGTTCCACTTCGTCGACGCCGACCCGGCCACGGTCCTGGCCCAGGCAAAGGAGGCGGCGCGGGGCAAGGACGTCCGGCTCGGCGGCGGGGCCACCGTCATCCGGGAGTTCCTCGACGCCGACCTCGTCGACACCCTGCACGTGGCGGTCTCGCCGGATGTGGAGATCGGCTCCGGGGCGCGGCTGTGGGAATCCCCCGACGAGCTGCGCGACCGGTTCCACCTGGAGGTCGTGCCCAGCCCGAGCGGCGTGACGCACCACCTGTTCTGGCGCAAGTGAGCCAAGGGCGCGTACTGGGGACGGACGGGCCCCTTCCGTAGCACCCGACAGGCCCCCTTGCGCGGCACGGGACAATGGAAGGTGGTCACCGGTACAGCGACTGTCCGCGCGGCCGAGGGTCCGGGCCCGGGCCGAACGGAAGGTACGGCGACGCAGGCCGTCCAGAACGCACAGGAGGACACGATGGCGGAGCCCGAGCGGCCCCGGACCGAGCCACGGCTGCGCCCCGCGCCGCTGCTCTTCGAGCCCACGCAGGCGGCGGGCGACCCGGAGCACTTCTTCGACCTGGAGTCGATCGAGGACCCGCGGCACCTCCTGGACCGCGCGACCGAGCTCACCCACGCCTTCCGCGCGGCGGCCGACCGCTCGATGGAGTTCCAGGCGCTGGCCGCCGCCCAGCTCGCCGATCCGCGCCGCTTCGACCGGCTGACCCCGGACGCCCTGGCACAACGCGCCGGGTGGACCGAGGACTACGCCCGCCGGATGATCGAGTTCGGGCGGGACCTGCAGCGCGGAGCCGACGCCGACATGTGAGCGGTGTCCGAGGGGACCCCCGACCCCGTCAAGTCCCGTACTCGGGAGGCTTGTTGGGCCCGAATCCGGCCGTCCGCGATCTTTCGCTCGTCTCCCGTCTCCCGTCTCCCGTGTTCCGTGTTCCGGGTCAGCGGCGCGGCGTCATCCGGTGTGGGCAGCCCGAGGCGCGGTCGAGCAGCAGGTGGAGGCGTTCCACGGCCTCGCCCGCGTGGGTGGCGGGGGCGTGGAAGAGGAGGCGGGCGTCGCAGGAGCCGCGGAGGCGTTCGAGGCGCAGCACGATTCCGTAGCGGTCCATGCGCAGGGGACGTACGCGGGTGACGCCGAGGAGTTTCCTGGCCGGGAGCAGCCGGGAGAGCAGTTCCACCGCGTCGGCGTGCGCGGCGTCCAGGTGGCCGAGCAGGTCCGCCTCGTAGCTCGCGAGCGGATCGGCCTCGGCCAGGTCGTACTCGTGCGGCTCGACGGTGTAGGGGCGGCCACGTTCCTCCAGACAGGCGCGCGCCAGGCCGAAGTTGAGCGCGCCCGCGCCGACGCCCGGGGTCAGACAGCCCGCGAGCGTGACCCGGGCCCGTACCCGGTCGCGGACGGCCGTCGGGGCGATGTCGGTGAACTCGACGACCGCGGGCAGTTCCCCGTGTGCCGCGCGTACCTCGGCCGCCAGCTGGCTGTCCGGGGGCTCGTGCAGGACGAGCCGTCCGGACCGGTCCACGGCGTGCAGCCCGACCAGGTCGAGGCGGTGGCCCTGGGTGGTGACGGCCAGCGACGTGGCCGCCGCGAGCACCGAGCGGACCCGTTCGGCGGGGGTCGGTTCCGCGTGCGTGGGTTCCGCGGGCTGGTCCACAGAAGACATGCGCTTCCCCTTCGGCGACTTCAAGTTGGCACTGCGAGCTGAGCCGCTCCGGACGAGCGGCTTTAAGTTAGGTGAGCCTAACCTTAGATACCCCGCACTCTGCTTGTGAACCCCGCCTCCGCGATCCCGCGCCGCCACCCGTACGGCACAGCGGCCTCCAGGGAGGTGGCGGCGCCCACGAATTCGGATGCGCATGTCGAACTCGCCTGCCAGGCTGCGCCGGTGAACCGACAAGAGCTCTCCACCCTCGCCCACCGCCGCCACCCCATCGCCGCACCCCTGTCCGACGATTCCGTAGACGCCCTGCTCGACGAAGCCCTGCCGCACGAGGACGCCCGCGTACTGGATCTCGGCTGCGGCGGGGCCCCGTGGCTGCTGCGCGCCCTGAGCAGTCGGCCCCGGCTGCGCGCCACCGGCGTGGACGTCTCGGCGAGCGCGCTGCGGCGCGCCCGGGAGGACGCCCACCGGCTCGGCGTACAGGACCGCCTCGACGTGCACCAGTGCGACGCCGCCGGATTCCGTGACCCCGAACCCTTCGACCTGGTGATCAGCGTCGGCGCCACACACGCCTTCGGCGGCCTGCTGCCGACCCTCGAAGCCGCGCGCACCCATCTGGCCCCGGGCGGCAGCATCCTGGTCGGCGACGGCTACTGGGAGCGCACCCCCTCCCCCGAGGCGGTCGAACTGCTCGGAGAATGCGACGACTTGGCGACCACGGTCGAGAGCGTCACGGCCGCGGGCTGGACCCCGGTCCACGCCCACCTCAGCACCCGCCGCGAACTCGACGACTACGAATGGTCCTGGACCGGCTCCCTCGCCTCCTGGGCCCTGGACCACCCCGACCACCCGGACAGCGACCAGGCCCTGCGGACGGCACATGCCCACCGCACGGAATGGCTGCGTGTCTACCGCGACTGCTTCGGGTTCGCGTGCTTCGTCCTGCGCCCGACGGGAGGCCGGGAGCCCCGGGAGGAAGGCGCCGGGGTGCAGTAATCCGCATAGGCGCAGGGGCTGTTGGGCGAGGGGTGCGCGTCCCGCGCACTCGGCACGCAGCGTGAGGGCATATGCCTGAGGCGCACGCGCAAGATACTCCGGTGCGGCAACTCCTGTCCGGCTTTCCGGCAACTCTGGGAAACCCACTGCTCACAGCGAGTACACCTGTATCGCATGAGCAGCCCTTGGCACCCCGCGACCGCGTCCCCCGCTCCCGAGTCCCGCCACCCGCTCCCCGCCCTGCCGGGACCCGCGCCACTCGGCACCGGCCGTGACCGCCACCCGCTGTTCGGCGGCGGCCTCGGCCACCTCGGCGGTTACGGCGACCCCGGCGGCCTCGGCGACTTCGACGACCCGTTCGGTGCCGGGCCCGCCTTCCCCGACGCTCCCGGCGGCGGCCTCGACGCGTACGGGGCCACCGCCGAGGGCGCCCGCTGGCTCGCCGCCGCCTCCACGCACCCGCACAGCACCCTCGCCCTGTGGCGCGAGCGGCCCGCCTCGCCGGTGGTGCTCTCCTGCGGGCAGCACTTCGACGTGGTCAACGCTCCGGCCGTGTTCGGGCGCCGGATGCTCGACCGGCTCCTGGAGGAGGGCGCCGGGTCGGGACCGGTCGCCGCCCACCGCGGCCGCGTCCTGCTCTTCGCCGCGCCCGGCACCGCCGCCCGGCTGCCCTCGCTGCTGCACTGGGAGGAATGGGGTTCGGCGGGTTCGCGCGCCGAGGTGCCGGTACTGCTCTGTCACGGCCGCGGCGACGCGGTGACCGTCCCGCCGCCGAGCGCGGCGCACGCCCCCGACGTCCCGGCCGGCGCCGGAGCCAGACCCGACTCCCGCTGGCTGGTCGCCCCCGACAGCGGATCACCCTGGCTGCCCGGGCCGGACATCCTGCTCTGGGCGGCGGTACGCGCCGCACGCGCGGGCGCCCCGCACCGCCCCTCCCGGACGGGTGGGACGAGCGGACACGAAGGGCGCCAGGTTCTCCCGGGTCAGTGGCACGATCCGTCCGGCGCCGCGCACACGACGGGCGTCCCGGGCGGCGGGGCCAGGAAGACGACCGGCCTCGTGTGAGCGCCCCGGCGTTCTGTCAGGCCCCGTTCCGTCAGTCCCGGTTCCGTCAGCCCCCGGTTCCGTCAGTCCCCCAACTCCGACTGGGACGGGGTGACCGACGGCGACGTCTCGTACGTCGCGATCAGGCGGGCGAGTTGCCGGCCCGCCGCACGCAGGGGCTCCTCGCTGCGGGTGACCTGCGCCGTGACCTCGGCACCCTTCCAGGGTGCTGACGACCGTGGTGGCCAGGTCCCGGGCGTCCTCGGCGGAGATGCCCGAACGCAGCAGCTTGTCGCGGACCAGTTGCTCCCAGCCGCGCAGCGCGGTCGCGCACACCTGCTGGATCTCGGAGTCGGTACCCAGCGTCTCCAGCGCCGCGGCGGTGACCGGGCAGCCGTCGGTCCAGCCGGCCGACAGCTTCTCCAGCCTGGTGGAGCTGATGAAGAAGCCGTGACGCGATGGAGGGCCCGACCCCGCGGCCATGCGCTGAAGACAGCCATGCACTGAGGAAGAACTCGCGGTACGAGGAGCCCGTGAAGGCGCCGCGCCCGCTCACCTCCGGCCCGTCGGCCCCGCCCCGCCCCGCCCCGCCCGGCACGGCACGGCACGGCCGACAGCGGACCCGAACGGCCCGTCACAGCCGGATCACAGCAGGCCACAGGCCCCGGGGAGGCCGCGGATTTCGATTTTTCCCCGCGCCGGAGCTGATGCTAAGGTCTACGACGTCAGCAGGCGCCGCTAGCTCAGTTGGTTAGAGCAGCTGACTCTTAATCAGCGGGTCCGGGGTTCGAGTCCCTGGCGGCGCACAGACGGTGAGAAGCCCCTCGCGAAAGCGGGGGGCTTCTCACGTGTCCGGGGGCACTCACTCCGGCCGGATGCGCACCTTCCAGTCGCCCTCCGCCGTACGCCCGTGCACCGAGATGCGCACCCGTTCGCCGGGGACCCTGAAGCTCTCGCCCGTACGCAGCGGGGCGTCGGCGAGCGGCGGATAGACCGAGTCGCCCCAGCACGCCTCCGTATCCGGATGGGTGTCGACCACCTCGACCGGGCCCTCGCCCGAGGCCGCCTCGCCGCGGACCTCGTACAGGAGCACGCCCTCGGTGCAGGTGGTGCGGTCGTTGCCGACCCGGCTGCGGGCCTCGACCGCGAGCACGCTGTCGCGCCCGGTACGGATCACCGCGAGCTTCTTCCCCGGCGCGGGCGCCGCCACCGGGGCACGCCGACCGAGGGCCGGTGCCCGTACCGGTCCCACGGTGTTGCCGCGCAGCATGCTCCGCAAGGGAGGCGAAGGCGGGGGCGCGTACGCCGGGCTGCCGCCGTGCGGCGCGGAGGGATGCGCACCACCCGGCGCGGGCGGCGCCCCGTCCGAGCGCGCCGCGACCCGCACGCCCGCCCCGAGCACCTGTCCGCCCGCGCCCGCAGGAGCGCTCACGCCCGCGCTCGTACGTGCCTCCGTGCTCGCGCCCGTGCCGACGCCGGTGGCCGCCCTCGCCGACGCTCCCGAGGCCAGCTCGGTGGCCGGATCCCGCCGCATCCGCGACCGCCGGTCGACCGGTGACTTGGACACCGCCTCCAGAGTGACGTCCTGGCCGCCCTGTACGCACACCACCTGCGGGTCCTTCAGCCAGCCGAAGCGCCATTTGTGCCAGGCGAAGAAGTCGGGGGCGAGGCCGAACTGGCTGCCCATCAGGTCCCAGTCGCCGACGAAGGTGTCCCAGTCGCCCTTGCCGTCGGAGGGGCGGTGGTAGAGGTCCGGCAGGTCGAAGACGTGGCCGGTCTCGTGGGCGAGGACGTTGCGGTCCGGGGGGTGCCGTTCGAAGACGGTCACGATACGGCGCAGGTCCGTGCCGTCGGCCCGCATCGGCTTCTCGAAGTTGACGACCTTGGTGGCGTCCGAGTCGACACCCGGAGCGTCGGGGTCAGCCACGAAGTAGACGATGTCGTACTTGGCGAAGTCGACGTGCGGATCGCTGACGGCGAGCGCGTCCCGCAGATACGCGCCGCGGCGGTCGCTCTTCCAGTCGCGCCGTACCTCGTAGTCGGTGGACGGCCGCGGCATCCGGATCCAGGAGCTGCGCGGGTGCGCGCGCAGCCGGAACTTCCCGTACGAGGCGCGTTCGAAGAAGTCGGTGGTCGAGGGGAAGTGGTCGGCGGCGAGGGTGCGCGGGGTGAGCAGTGGCCCCGAGTCCGGGAAGGACAGGAAGACCATCACGGCGTCAAGAGTGCGCCGGGGACGGGGATATGCGCCGTTCCAGCTGGAGACGCCCTCGGAGTGGTGGGCGGCCGTGCGAGTCAGACGGCACGGTCCCGGGCCGGTGTCGGCGGTGGCGGCGGGCGCGGCGACCAGCGAGGTGGCCGCGAGTGCGCTGAGCGAGGTGGCGGCGGCCGCGGCGCTGCGCAGGCGCGGCCACTCCCCGGGACGGGTGAGCCGTCGGACGAGGAGCTGACGCGGCACGGCGACCTCCGGGTGCGGGACTTGGGGCAGCGCACCCAGACTGTTGTCAGTTCATATGATTCGTCCTGTTTATCTGGCCCGGGCGAGTGAGTAGCCGCTACGCCGAACGGGGCCGGAAACGATGAGAGAGGGGCCCGGGAAAGATGCGGGAACACCCGGGGGCGCGCACGGCGCGCGGGTAACGCGTATGCCACCGACCGTGTACGGAAACGGAATCCATGGGCCAGGGTTGACGAACCGTGCGGGTCACGGCTGGAACGCGCCGGTGAGCAACCTCTATGATCGGCACACTTTCCCGGCGGTGTCGGCGTGAGTCACCGGCGCACCGAGCCGCCACTCAGCGACATCGATGCGACCGAATCCGATCCGACCCGATCCGAGAAACGACAGCACTGCGGGAGTCAGTGGTGAGCGGAACGTCCGAAGGACCTGCCGTCGCGGCGGCCCCCGACCGCTCTCCCGTCATGTCGCACGCGGCGACGGTCCCGCACCGCGCCGCCTTCGCAGCGGCCCCGCTGGCCCTCGCCGTCGTCGACCACCAGGGTCTGGTGATCGACGCCAACCGGGCCTTCCACTCCCTCTTCGGTACGCACACCGCCGAGGACGGGCCGGGCGGGTCGGTCGAGTCGGGCGGGTCGGCAGGACCGGTCGCCCACCACCCCAACTCCCCCGCCCCCGAGGCCCGTTCGGACTCCGCGGCCGACGCGGACACTCCGGGCGGCCGAGCCGGTACGCACCGGACCCCGGCCCGCCGTCTGGTCGCCGCCGAGCTGCTCGACCTGGCCTCGGACAACCGCACCTGGCAGGCGTACCGCGAGGTGCTGCGCGGCGCGCAGACCCGGCTGCGCTGCACCCGGCGCTTCAAGCACTCCGACGGGCACTCGCTGTGGGCGCAGGTGAGCGTGTCCCCGCTGAGCGGCGGCGAGGAGCCGGGCGTGGCCCTGGTCTCGGTCACCGACATCAGCGCCCGCCGCGACCTCCAGGCGAGGCTGCGCCACCTGCAGATGCACGACCCGGTGACCCGGCTGCCCAACCGCGCCCTGTTCTTCGAACGGGTCACGGCCGCCCTGGAGACCAGTGGCTACGCGGACCTGGGCACCGGCCGGATCGGCCTGTGCTACCTGGACATCGACGGGTTCAAGGCGGTCAACGACACCCTGGGCCACCGGGTCGGCGACCAGCTGCTCGCCGCGGTCGCCGAGCGCCTCACCCGCTGCGCGGACCGTACCGGCTACACGCGTAGCGGCGTACCGCTCGTCGCACGGCTCGGCGGGGACGAATTCGCCCTGCTCGTCGAGGAGTCCACGGGCACCGAGCAACTCGCCGATCTCGCGCAGTCCGTACTCTCGGCCGTCCAGGAACCCTTCGAACTCGGCGGCCAGCGGCTCGCCGTCTCCGCCTCGATCGGGGTGGTGGAACGTCCCGCCGAGGGCACCACCGCGACCGAACTCATGCAGGCCGCGGACACCACGCTGTACTGGGCCAAGGCCGACGGAAAGTCCCGCTGGACCCTCTTCGACCCGGAGCGCAACGCCCACCGGATGACCCGTCAGGCCCTCTCCTCCACGCTGCGCCCGGCCGTGGACCGCGAGGAGTTCGTCCTTGAGTACCAGCCGCTCGTCGGGCTCGGCGACGGGGTGCTGCACGGGGTCGAGGCGCTGGTGCGCTGGCGGCATCCGCAGTTCGGTCTGCTCACGCCGAATCGGTTCATCTCCCTTGCGGAGGAGGACGGTTCGATCGTGCCGCTCGGCCGCTGGATCCTGCGTACCGCCTGCCGCCAGGCCCGCCGCTGGCAGCTGGAGCATCCCGACACCCCGCCCGTGTACGTCAGCGTGAATGTGGCGGTGCGCCAGGTCTGGGACTCCGACCTGGTCGCCGATGTCGAGCAGATCCTCGCCGAGACCCGACTCCCGTCCCATCTCCTGCAGTTGGAGCTCACCGAGTCCGCCGTGATGGGCTCCACCGGGCGCCCCCTGGAGACCCTGCGCGCCCTGCGCGACCGGGGCGTCCGCATCGCCATCGACGACTTCGGCACCGGCTACTCCAACCTCGCCTACCTCAGCCGCCTCCCGGTCTCCGCCCTCAAACTGGACGGCTCCTTCGTCCGCGGCTTCCGCTACCCGGACCACACCGACCCCACCGACGACGCCGTGCCCAACCCCGCCGACGAGGTCGTCGTCGAGGCCATGGTCCAACTCGCGCACCGCCTCGGCCTGACCGTCACCGCCGAATGCGTGGAGACCGCGGACCAGGCGGCCCGCCTGCACCGCGTCGGCTGCGACACCGGCCAGGGCTGGCTGTACTCACGGTCGGTCGCCCCGGAACGGATCGGGCAGATGCTGGGAGCGGGGGCTCGGCTCAAGGTCTGAGCCGACCCGTAAGTCGGCGCGAAATCAGGGCCGTTGGCCTCGGTGCGCAATCAGGGCCGTTGGCCTCGGTGCGCAATCAGGGCCGTTGGCCTCGGCCCAGCGCGACGTCCGATACCCGCCAGCACAGCACGCGCGTCGCCGGAAGCCTGGAAGGGTGACCGCGACATCGACCACCACATTCCGTATCCACGCGCTCTCCGCCCGGACACTGGCCGAGGTGCGCGCCAGTGGCGCCGACGCCATGGGGATCCCCGCCGAGCACCGCGTCGCCGAGGGGGGTGAGCCCCTCCGCTGCTGCCTTCGGGACGCGGGGCCCGGCGACCGACTCCTCTTGTTCGGCTACGAACCCCCACTTCCGGCCAGCCCGTACCGCGAGAGAGGGGCCGTGTTCGCCCATGCGGAACCCTGCGCGGGCCTCACCGACGACGCCGCCTACCCACCGCAGTGGCGCGGGCGGCCCCAGGTGCTGCGGGCGTACGACGCCCGTGGCTGGATCCACGAAGCGACCACGCACGACGGCCGGGACCCGGAAGCGGTGATCGCCGAACTGTTCGCCGATCCCGAGGTGGTGCGGATCCACAGCCGCAACATCGCCTGGGGCTGCTACATGTTCGCCCTCACCCGCCCGTGACGCCGCCGGGCGGGTGCGCTCACTGTCCGCCCGGCAACTCGTAGGCGTCCGCGACCAGTTCGTACGAGCGCAGGCGCAGTTCGCCGCTGTGGCCGTTGGCGGTGAGCATCAACTCGTCGGCGCCGGTGCGCTTTTGGAGGGCGTCGAGTCCGTCGCGGACCTCGTCGGGGGTGCCGTGGATGACGTTGGAGTTCCAGCTCTCCACGAACTCCTGTTCCAGAGCGTTGAATTGGTGCGCCTCGGCCTCTTCCGGGGTGGGGATCAGACCCGGGCGTCCGGTGCGCAGACGGACCATGTTCAGTGCCGCCGCCCGGACTTGGCGTGCGGCTTCCCTCGCGTCGTCGGCGGCGAAGGCGGAGACACCGATCAGGGTGTACGGGGCGTCGAGTACCGCGGAGGGGCGGAAGGCCTGGCGGTACAGGTCGAGGGCCGGGACGGTGTTGTGGGCCGAGAAGTGGTGCGCGAAGGCGAAGGGCAGTCCGAGCATTCCGGCCAGACGGGCGCTGAAGCCGGAGGAACCGAGCAGCCACACGGGCGGCCGCGCGGGCGACTGCACCCCGCCCGGCGCACTGCCCTGTACCGGACCGGGCACGGCGTGGATGCGGGAGTACGGGTGCCCGTCGGGGAAGTCGTCGTCGAGGAAGCGGACGAGCTCGGCGAGCTGCTCGGGGAACTCGTCGGCGCCTTCGGAGAGTTGGGCGCTGCGGCGCAGTGCGGCGGCGGTCGCGCCGTCGGTGCCCGGTGCCCGTCCGAGACCGAGGTCGATCCGGCCCGGGGCCAGTGCCTGAAGGGTGCCGAACTGCTCGGCGATGACCAGCGGCGCGTGATTGGGCAGCATCACCCCGCCCGAGCCGAGCCGGATGCGCTCGGTGTGCGCGGTCAGCCGGGCGAGGATCACCGCCGGGGAGGAGGAGGCGACCCCGGGCATCGAGTGGTGTTCGGCCACCCAGTAGCGGTGGTAGCCACGGCGCTCGGCGAGCTGGGCGATGCGCACGCTGGTGGCCAGCGCGTCACTGGCCGTACGCCCGGCTCCGACGGTGACGAGGTCGAGCACCGAGAGCGGCACCGGGGCGGTGCCGTGCGCGGTGCCCCGGATCTCGTCACGGGTGTCGTCACGGGTGTCGACGTGATCGGACGCATCGCCGCGCACGTCCGTTGCCGACTCTCCCGCCGTGCCCGCTGTGCGCGCCGCGCCCGTCGAGGCCTTCGCGTCCCTCGCGCCCCTAGCGTCCTCGCCCACCCTGCCGCCTCCTGTGCCGCGTCGCGTCGTCCGTACCGTCCGTACCGTCCATGGCGTACGTACGGTCCGTACCGTCCACCGGTACCGTCCGTCGTCGTACGAACGGGAGGGGCTCCCCGCTTATTCCTGTCACTCCTGGCGAGGGCGAGCGATCAGTCCCGCAGCCGGTCGAGGAAGGCGAAGAGATTGCGCTTCGTGCGCTCGATCTGCTCTTCCAGGCTGAGGGACTCCTCGAAGCGTCCGCCGCCCGGCGCCGGGGTCTTCTTGCCGCGCAGATAGAGCGAGCAGGCCAGGTCGGTGCACATGTACAGACCCGCCGAGTTTCCCTCGCGTCCCGCCTTGCCCGCCTTGGGCGCGGTCATCAGGGAGACGCCGTCGGTGGGGTGGGTGGTGAGGCACAGGCCACACATACTGCGCCGGAGCTGACCGCGCGCCCGGGCCGGGAAGCGCAGCGCGACCCCGGTGAGCACCCCGTCCCGCTCGACGACCAGCGCACATCGCTCGGGCGCCGCCGGATCGCGCCACCCGAGGAAGTCCAGGTCCTCCCACGGCTGTTCGGGCAGTCCGCGCGGCAGGGCCATGCGCTGTGCCTCGCCCTTGGAGCAGTTGACGAAGGAGGCGCGGATGGCCTTCTCGGTGAGGGGTTCCATGGCGGGGAAGCTATTCCGCCTGGATGTATGAGGCAAATGGTTAACGCGGGCGCCCCCGGACGGCGCCGCGCCCCTCCGTCACCCGTCCATGCCTCTCTTCATGTCTCAGGTCACGTCTCAGTCCATGTCTCAGGTCACGTCTCAGTTCATGTCTCCGTCCCCCTCCTCGTCCCGGCCCGTCAGCTCCAGCGGCATCAGCACCTGCTCGTCCTCGTAGAACCGGGTGTGGCAGCTGAAGCGGGGCGGCGCTCCCTGGACCCGGTCGGCCTGGTGGCTCAGCCAGCGGAGCAGTTGCTCGAGGAGCCCGAACTCGTCGCTGTGCACGACCTGGCGGGAGGAGAGCGCCCAGCCCGGGCGGCTTTCGCCCTCTCGGAAGGCGAGTTCGGCGAAGGTGATACCGCCGATCCTGGGATCGGCGGGGCCCCGCTGGGTCAGCAGTGGGTACCGGTCGATCTCCCACTGGCCCTCGGGCAGCGGCTCGCCGTCCTCGTCGACCGTTGTCAGCGGCCAGTGGTCGACCACGATCGGGAACTTCTCGGGGCACGACCCCTGCCCGAAGTGCCAGCGGAGTTCGGCCAGTTCCTCCTCGGTCAGGTCGGCGGGGAGTTCGGCGGTGATGAGTACCTCATGAAGATCTGCCACCCGGCCGAGGGTAATCAGCGCCTGTGACAGCCGGTTCGGTCTGGGGGCGCAGGGGCGCGCGTGCCGGCGGGCGACCACGTACGGGCGCACCAGCGTACGAGGCTCACCGGTGGACTTCACAGTGAACCACTCGTCACTCTGGGTGAGTTGGCAGGAGATCACCTACACACGGGGAGACGGCCGCCGATGAGCCCGAACGACGAATACGCCGCAGACCACCACAGCGGCCCGAGCGGTGAGTACGACGCGAACGACCAGAAGCACGACCGCGCGCACAAGTACGAGGAGGCGGTGGACGACGAGGCACAAGAAGACGACGAAGAGGCCCCGTCCGGACCGGGGAAACGCGAGCCCGACCCGTCCCTGAGCATGCGCACCTTCGGCGCGGTGGTGCACGCCTTAAGGGAGTTCCACGGTTACAACCGTGAGGAGTTCGCCTCACTGATCGGCTTCTCCAAACACACCGTCGCCTCGGTCGAGTTGGGCCGCCGCATGCCCGATGAGGACTTCGTCGAAGGCGCCGAGACGCACACCGGCAACACGGGGGCACTGCGCAAGTCGTCGGAGTTCCTGGCGCGAGGGGAGCCGGGGATCGCGGCGTGGTTCCAGCGGTGGGCGCGGCTGGAGAGGCGGGCGGTGAGCCTGAGTACGTACGAATGCAGGCTGGTGCCGGGGTTGTTGCAGTCGGAGGGGTACGCGCGGGCGGCGTTCGACAACAGCATTCCGCCGCTGTCCGACGAGCAGGTGGAAGCTCAAGTGGTTGCCCGTCTGAAGCGCCAGAAGCTGATCAGCGAGCGCCCTCACACTTCGTTCAGCTTCATCATCGAGGAGCACGTCGTCCGACGCCGACTGGGTGGAACCGAGGTGATGCGAGATCAGTTGGACCTGCTCCTGGCTCTCGCCGAGCTACGCAACGTGACTGTGCAGCTCATGCCGATCGACAGCCTCAGCCACGCCGGTCTCGACGGCCCACTGTCCGTACTCGAGACCGCGGATGGCAAACGCTTCGCCTACTCGGAGGGGCAGAACACCGGACGGCTGATCTCCGACGCGAAAGAGGCAGCCGTTCTGCATCGGCGGTATGCCACACTCCGCTCACAGGCCCTCAATCCCCTTGATTCCACGGGCCTGTTGAGGAGCATCAGAGGAGCGCCATGAGCGACGAGCTTGCCTGGTTCAAGTCCAGCCACAGCGGCACACAGGGTGACAACTGCATCGAAGTCGCCCTCACCGAGCACACCATCCACGTACGCGACTCCAAGGACACCACCCGCAGCCCCTTCGCCGTCCAGGCCCCGGCCTGGACCCGGTTCCTGGAGTACGCCGCACAGGGCTGAACCGCACACCGCCGACGAAGGGCCGCCGCGCATGCATCGCGGCGGCCTCGGCGCGACGGACTAGTCCCGCACCTGCACCACCGGCTCCCGCGTGAACAGCGCCCCCAGCTGCGGGGCGTTGACCCGGCGGTCCGCCAGGCGCAGGCCCTCCCAGACGGTTACCTGGTTGGCCGTGAGGAGGGGCTTGCCGAGTTCCTGTTCCACCTCGCGCAGGTGGGCCGCGGTGTGCAGGGCGGTGTCGGGCATCAGGACGGCGTCGGCCTGCGGGTGGTCGGCGGCGCGGGCCAGGGCGAAGACCTCGTCGCGGCCCCAGGTGCCGACCTCGGCGGCGGTGATGATGCCGCTGCCGCGCACCGAGAGGACCTCGGCACCGGCCGCCTTCAGGAAGTCGGCGAACAGGCCCGCCACGTCCTCGGGGTAGGTCGCGGCCACCGCGAGGCGGCGTACGCCGAGCTCCTGTACCGCGTGCGCGAAGGCGAACGACGTACTGGAGGCGGGCATGCCGGCGGCCATGGCCAGCTTGCGGACCTGTTCGTGGGCGCCGTCCCAGCCGAAGACGAAGCTGCCGCTGGTACAGGCCCACACCACGGCCTCGGCGCCGGACAGACGCAGTTCCTCCACCCCTGCCGCCAGCCGCTCGGCCGAGCCCATTTCGAGCAGCGCGTCGACCCGGTGGGCGTCCTCACCGATGTCGGTGTGGACGAGCTGGAGCCGGATGTCGCTGCCGAGGAGCTGCTCGATACGGGGGTACTCGTCCTCGGCCGAGTACCCGGGGTAGAGGAATCCGATGGCGGTCACGTGCGCCTCCTTCGTTGGCCTGACAGGGTCAGGACCACGGCGGCGGACCCTCTGGCAGGGCCCCCTCGCCGGTGGCCGGGGCCGGCGGCGCACCGGTGTCGACGGGCCCCGCCGACACGGGCCCGGTGCCGAGCGGCCCGGTGTCCAGGCGCGGCGGTTCCAGGTGCGCCGAGCCGGGGCGGGCGCTCGGGTCGAGCAGCGCCTGGTACGGCCCCACGGCACGCGTACCCAGCCTGCGCAGTGCTGCCCACATGGTGACCTGGTTGGCCGAAAGCACGGGCATCCTGAGCTCGGCCTCCAGCTGCGGGATCACGTCGTACGTGGGCAGATTCGTACAGCTGATGAAGAGGGCGTCGGCCTTTCCGGTGAACCCACTTACAGCATGCCTCGCCATGTCGACCACGTCGCGGTAGGGCACTTTCCAGATGTGCCGGGTCAGGCCCATGAAGGCCCGGCCCACGACGGTGACGCCGTCCTCGGCGAGGTACTCCTCCAGGGAGTGCGTGACGGACATGGTGTAGGGCGTGACGAGCCCGATGCGGCGGGCGTCGATTTCGTCGAGGGCTTCGAGCAGGGCGCCCGAGGTGGTGACGGCCGGGACCTCCCCGGCCCTGGTCATCGCCTCGCACATGGCCTGCTCGCCCGCGCGGCCGCCGACGAAGCTGCCGGAGGTGCAGGCATAGGCGAGCACCTCGGGACCGGTCGCGCCGAGCGCGCGCACGGCCTCGCCGAGGGTCTCGTGCTCACTGACCAGACGGGCGAGGTCCAGGCTCACCTCGACCGGTACGTACGGGGTGCGGGTGACGTGCAGGGAGACCTCGTCGGGGACCCAGCGCCACAGCTCGCGATCCAGCGCGAAGTCGAACGGGGCGACAACGCCGACACCGCGCTGTGGGTGGGGACCACCCAGAAATGAGACGTCCATAGCAGGCCCCTTTTCGGGCGTGCGGAGGGCCGACCGGTTGGCCGGAATGGGAATTGACCGGCACATGCCGGGACGTCGGGACGGGGCGATGCGGATCGCGAATGGGTCCGTATTGACGAAGGTAGGGTCGGGTTGCGAGCGTGGTCAATGCTGTAGTCGATCCGCAGTTCCGAGCCGATGGAAATTACCGGTTCCCGACCCGTTCGGCGGCGCCTTCGCAGCCGTACGGAAGCAGGTTCCCGACCCCTCCTAGAGAAGCGGACCCGCATTGCGAAACGGTTTCTCGGCCATGTCCGAACAGACTCCTGAACCGACTCCCCGGCAGGCTCCCGCCGCGGATGCGCAGCCGACCGTCCTGGTACTCGACGCGCAGCCGCTGCCCCGCCTCGGCAGGCTCACCGGCCGGGCCCGTGTGCGGCACACCGACGAGGCGGGCCTGGCCGCGCTGCTGCCGTCCGCCGATGTGCTCCTGGTCTGGGACTTCCTCTCGCACGCGGTGCGCGAGGCATGGCCCGGCGAGGGGCCGCGGCCGCGCTGGGTGCACACCGCGAGCGCGGGCGTCGACCATCTGATGTGCCCCGAACTGGCCGCATCCGACACGGTGGTCACGAACGCCCGCGGCATTTTCGATCAGCCCATCGCCGAATACGTCGCCGCACTGGTATTGGCCATGGCCAAAGATCTTCCCCGGACACTGGAATTGCAGCGCGCCCGGCAATGGCGGCACCGCGAATCGGAACGCCTGTCCGGAACCCGTGCCTGTGTGGTCGGTTCCGGACCGATCGGGCGGGCGATCGCACAGACGCTGAAAGCCCTCGGAATCACCACGGCACTGGTCGGGCGCAGGGCCCGTACCGGCATTCACGGCCCCGAGGAGCTGGACCGGCTGCTCGCCCGCGCGGAATGGGTGGTGTGCGCGGCGCCGCTGACCGAGGACACCCGGGGCATGTTCGACGCCCGGCGGTTCGGGGTCATGCAGCCCTCGGCGCGGTTCGTGAACGTGGGACGCGGCCAGCTCGTCGTCGAGAACGACCTCGCCGAGGCGCTGGCCAAGCGGTGGATCGCGGGCGCCGCCCTGGACGTGTTCGAGGACGAGCCGCTGCCCGAGAGCAGCCCGCTGTGGACGGCGCCGGGACTGATCGTCTCGCCGCACATGAGCGGCGACACCCTCGGCTGGCGGGACGACCTGAGCGAGCAGTTCGTGGACCAGTACGAGCGGTGGGCGGCCGGGGCGCCGCTGCTGAACGTGGTGGACAAGGAACGCGGGTACGTGCCAGGGCACTGACCACCCCATCGATCCCCCGAGGAGTGCGATGAGCGACCTCAAGGCGAGCGGCCCCAGGGCGAGTGACCTCGCCAGGCTGACGGCGGCCGAACTCGTGGCGGGCTACCGGACGGGCGAGTTCGGCCCGGTCGAGGTGACCGAGGCGGTCCTGGCGCGGATCGAGCAGATCGATCCCGTCGTCAACGCCTTCGTACGGATCCTGCCGGAGGAGGCGCTCGACCAGGCGCGCGCCTCGGAACGGCGGTGGCAGCGCGGCGAACCGGCCGGGCTGCTCGACGGGGTCCCGGTCACCGTGAAGGACATCCTGTTGCTGCGCGGCGCGCCCACGCTGCGCGGCTCGCGCACCGCGCAGACGCAGGGCAGCTTCCCGGAGGACGCGCCCTCGGTGGCCCGGCTGCGCGAACACGGCGCGGTGTTCGCCGGGAAGACGACCACCCCGGAGTTCGGCTGGAAGGGCGTCACCGACTCGCCGCTGTCCGGCGTGACCGGCAATCCGTACGACCCGCTGCGGACCGCGGGCGGCTCCAGCGGCGGCAGCGCGGCGGCCGTGGCGCTCGGCTGCGGGCCGCTGTCGCTCGGCACGGACGGCGGCGGCTCGGTGCGCATCCCGGCCTCGTTCAGCGGGATCTTCGCCTTCAAGCCGACGTACGGGAGGGTGCCGCTGTATCCGGCGAGCGCCTTCGGCACGCTCGCGCACGTGGGCCCGATGACCCGGGACGCCGCCGACGCGGCCCTGATGATGGACGTCATCTGCGGCCCCGACGCACGCGACTGGTCCCAGCTCGGACCGGTGGCGGGCGGCTTCCGCGAGCAGCTCGGCGGCGGGGTGCGCGGGCTGCGGATCGCGTACTCGCCGTCGTTCGGCGGGCAGGTGGACGTACGGCCGGACGTCGCGGCGGTGGTACGGCGGGCCGTCGAGCAGCTCGCGGCGCTCGGCGCGCACGTGGAGGAGGCCGACCCCGGCTTCGCGGACCCGGTGGCCGCCTTCCACACCCTGTGGTTCAGCGGGGCGGCCCGGGTGGTGGAGCATCTGCCGCCCGAGCGGCGGGCCCTGCTCGACCACGGGCTGCGCGAGATCTGCGAGGAGGGCGCCGCGCACAGCGCGCTCGACTACCTCGCCGCGGTGGACGTACGGATGGACCTCGGCCGCCTGATGGGCGCCTTCCACCAGGACTACGACCTGCTGGTCACGCCGACCCTGCCGCTCACCGCCTTCGAGGCGGGCGCGGAGGTGCCCGGCGGTTCCGGCCTCACCCGCTGGACCGGCTGGACCCCGTTCACGTACCCGTTCAACCTCACCCAGCAGCCCGCGGCCAGCGCGCCGGTCGGCCTGGGCTCGGACGGGATGCCGGTGGGCCTCCAGTTGGTGGCGGCACGGCACGAGGACGCACGGGTGCTGCGGGCGGCGCATGCGTTGTACGAGGCCGGGGTGGCGGGGGTGGCGGAGAGTACGGCGGTGTGAGGGGCCGGGGCGCCTCACGAGTCGAGCGGTGAGGGCTAGGGAGTCGGGATTCCCGCCGGGCGGGCCGGGCGGCCGAGACGGACCGGTACGCCCGGGGACCACAGGACGCTCGCCGGGGCCTGGGTCGGGGCGGGGAAGCCGGCCGCCTCGACCAGGTTCTCCTCACAGGTGAGCAGTTCGGCCCGGTGCAGCGGCCAGCGCGGGTGGTGGTTGGGCAGATAGGCCGCGCCGCCGAAGAAGGCGTTGTGCATGCCCCAGCGGGCGGTGAGGAAGTGCTCGAGCTCCGTCGGCTCGGCGATGGGCTCCCCGGGGCGTACGACGAGACGGCTGTGCGCGCCGCGGGGCCCCGGCCAGCGCCGGGAACTGGTGTAGGTCACCGTGTCGCCCACGGTGCGGACCGTCATCCGCGACCACAGATAGGGCAGCCGGAAGCCGAGCCTGCCCATCACCACCGGGATCAGTCGTGAAGCGTCCATGGACCGGAAGACGACGCCGCGCCGCCCGTGCGAGTCCACCGAGTACAGCCGCACATTGGTCTCCGGGAAGGTCCCGAGATACGGCACCCCGGGCAGGCCGAGCCAGCCGACCCGGTGCATCCGGAAGGCGACCAGGCCGACGTAGGCGGCACCCTCGTGCAGATCCGGGACGGTGCCCTCGGGCAGCAGCGGCGCCACGAGCTCGGGGGCGACGGCCCAGTGCACGAAACAAAGGTCGAGCCACTGCTGGGTCAGCAGTGGCACGGGTATGAGGCCGGGGGCATCCGGGGTCACGGCTTCGGGCGGGTGCACGCCGAAAGAATGGCACAGGGGTCACGGCGCCGGGAGTGCGCGCGGGCGCCAGGGCCCTTACCCTGCGCCCGGCGCTCACTGGTCACGACCGCCCGCGCACCCCGGGACCCGCACGCCCTCTTGCGCCGCCGGGCGCCCGGGGGCGTACGCGGGCGCCCGGTCCGGCCGTGCTCACACTCGCCGGAAGGTGAGTGATTCGCCGAGCGCCCCCGCCCGCCACAGGTCCTGGCAGGCGTCGGCCATCCGGTCCAGGCCGTCCACCACGCTGCCCCAGACGATGCCCGGGATCCACCCGAGGTCGCCGTTGAGCAGCAGGTTGTTGCGCTCGTAGAAGAGGGCGAGGTCGACCACGGCGGCGCCCGCGCGCACATCGCCGCCCGCCTGGTTGTAGCCGTAGGACTTGGTGCCCAGCTGGGTTCCGTTGAAGGAGAAGTAGCACAGGTCTCCCGGAATGGGCGTCACGGTGGGATTCTCCAGTGGGGGCTCTTCACTCGCGAAAGGTTCAAAAAGCGCGTAAATCTCGTTACGCGCGTACTTCGCGTGATACACGTCCCCGCCCAACGGGAGTGCGTCCCACACCGCGGCACAGGTGAGGGGCGCGCGGTCGTCGAGCAGCTTCGCAGTGCAGTGCACACCGCGCTTGGCAAGGGAGACCTCGATGAATCGCTCAGTCATGGCCCCAGTCATGAACCCAATGTGCCCCCGGGGTCAAGGGTGCGGGGAGTGTCCCGCGTGTCATGGGGGCCGAAAGTGATCCGCATACTCCGCATGAGTCGGGGTAGCCGCGCGCCCATGGCTCCGACTTCGGAAAGACAACATCGAGAACCGGGCGGTATACGCCGGCGGTCGCTGTTCGCGGGGGCAGCAGCGCTCGGCATGGTGGCCGCCGTGGGCGCGGCGGGCTGTACCCGCGTCCCGGACGAAGGGACGGTGGAGGGCGGCGACCTGCTCGAACGCCTCCGCGACTCCGGGACCGTGAAGATCGGAATCGCCGGTGAAGTGCCCTACGGCTACATCGACGAGGACGGCGACGCGACGGGCGAGGCCCCGGCGATCGCGAGGGTGATCTTCAAGCGCCTCGGGATACCCAACATCAAGGCGGTGCCGACCCAGTTCGGCGCGCTCATACCCGGCCTGAAGGCACAGCAGTTCGACGTCGTCTCCGCGGGTATGTACATCACCCCGGTCCGCTGCGAGCAGGTGCTCTTCTCGGACCCCGACTACCTCATGCTCGACGCCTTCATCGTCCGCAAGGGCAACCCGCACGGCATCAAGTCCTACGAGGACATCGCCAAGAAGGGCCTGAAACTGGCGAGCGGCACGGCCTACGCCGAGATCGCCTACGCCGAGGCCGCGGGCGTCAAGAGCGTCCTCGAACTGCCCGACCAGGTGGCCGGGCGCGACGCCGTCGCCCAGGGACGGGTGGACGCGTTCGCCGGTACCAACGTCACCGTCAAGGACGTGGTCAAGGGCAACGGCCGGGTCGAGGCCACCGAGGCCTTCCAGCCCGTGGTCGACGGCAAACCGGCCTACGGCGCTGGCGGCTTCGCCTTCCGGCTCACCGAGAAGAACTTCCGCGACGCCTTCAACCGGGAGCTGCACAAGCTCAAGAAGAGCGGCGAACTCCTGCGGATCGTCAAGCCGTTCGGCTTCACCCAGGAAGAGATGACCGATCTGACGGTCCCGGACCTGTGTCCGCCGGGCAAGGGAGCCGCCCAATGATGTCCTCGGAGTTCTTCTGGGAGTGGTTCCTGCCGGGCATCTGGATCACCATCCAGGTCACCCTCTACAGCGCGGCGCTCGCCGGAGTCGTCGCCTTCGCCATCGGCACCCTGCGCACCTCCCGGCTGTGGATCGTGCGCTTCCTGTCCGGTGCGTACTTCGAGATCTTCCGCGGCACCTCGGCCCTGGTGCTGATGTTCTGGATGGCCTTCGCACTGCCGATCATGCTGCGCATCCAGTTCGTACCGATGGCGGCCGGTGTCCTCGCGCTCGGACTGACCTACGGGGCGTACGGCTCCGAGATCGTCCGCGGCGCGCTCGCCGCCGTACCGCCCGCCCAGCGCGAGGCGGGCATCGCGCTGAACTTCTCGCGCTCCCAGCGGCTGTGGAAGATCGAACTCCCGCAGGCCTGGCCCGAGATGGTGCCGCCGTTCAACAACCTGCTGATCGAGCTGCTGAAGGGCACCGCCCTGGTGTCCACCATCACGGTCGCCGACATGACCTTCGCGGGCGGTCTGCTGCGCCTGGCCAAGGGCGACAGCGCGCCGATCTACACGCTGCTCCTGGTGCTGTACTTCATCCTCGCCTTCCTGCTCACGCGCGGTATGCGGGTCGTGGAGCGGCACGCGAAGAGGCGGGTCGGCCAGGTCCCCGAGAAGACCGGTTTCTTCAGCGGACTGCGTGAGAAGTCGGCGACCGACGCCCTCACCGGCAGCACGGGGGGTGTCAAGTGAGCTGGAACTGGGACAACGTCGATGCCTTCATGCCGCTCTTCTGGGACGGCGTCATCGTCACCCTCAAGGCGCTGTTCTTCGGCACCCTGATCGCCTTCGCCCTCGGTCTGGTCTGGGCGATCGCGAAGCGCTCGGACCAGAAGTGGATCAGCTGGCCGGTCTCGGCCGTCACGGAGTTCATCCGCAACACCCCGCTGCTCGTCCAGCTGTTCTTCCTGTTCTACGTGGTGCCCGAGTGGGGCCCCTCGATGTCGCCGCTCACCACCGGCATCGTGGGCCTCGGCCTGCACTACTCGACGTACACCGCGGAGGTCTACCGGGCGGGCATCGACGGTGTGCCGATCGGCCAGTGGGAGGCCGCGACCGCGCTGAGCCTGTCGAAGCGCCGCACCTGGACCGCGGTCATCCTGCCGCAGGCCATCCGACGGGTGATCCCCGCGCTCGGCAACTACGTCGTGGCGATGCTGAAGGACTCCCCGATGATCGCGACCATCGGCGCGCTGGACATTCTGGGCGAGGCCCAGAGCTACAGCCAGGAGACCTTCACCACGGAGGCCCTCACGGTCGTCGGTGTGGCCTTCATCGTCATCGCCTACCCCGCTTCTCTTCTTCTGCGAGCCCTGGAGCGTCGTCTTGTCCGCTGACACCAACCTCACCAAGGACCAGCCGAATCCGGCGGTGGACGGCAGCGAGCTGATCCGCTTCGACAAGGTCACCAAGCGATTCGGCAGGAACGTCGTCCTCGACGAGCTGGACTTCTCCGTGAACTCCGGCAAGCACGTGACCCTGATAGGCCCCTCCGGATCGGGCAAGACCACGATCCTGAGACTCCTGATGACCCTGCTCACGCCCGACGAGGGCACGATCAAGGTCGGCGGCGAGTACCTCACCCACGAGCAGAAGAACGGCAAGCTGGTCGCGGCCGGCGAGAAGCACGTGCGCGAGGTCCGCAAGAACATCGGGATGGTCTTCCAGCAGTTCAACCTGTTCCCGAACATGAAGGTGCTGCGCAACATCACCGAAGCACCGGTCAGCGTCCTCGGCCTGCCCAAGGACGAGGCCGAGCAGCGCGCCCGCGAGCTCCTGGACATGGTCGGCCTCGGCGACAAGATCGACGCCTACCCGACCCAGCTCTCCGGCGGCCAGCAGCAGCGGGTGGCCATCGCCCGCGCCCTGGCCATGCGCCCGCAGGTGCTGCTCCTGGACGAGGTCACCTCCGCCCTCGACCCGGAGCTGGTGGCGGGGGTCCTCGACGTCCTGCGCGACATCGCCCACACCACCGACATCACCATGCTCTGCGTCACGCACGAGATGGGCTTCGCCCGGGACATCTCCGACCAGGTCCTGATGTTCGACTCGGGCCGGGTCATCGAGTCCGGTA
The DNA here is from genome assembly GCF_013364195.1 of Streptomyces sp. NA04227. Lineage (NCBI taxonomy): Bacteria > Bacillati > Actinomycetota > Actinomycetes > Kitasatosporales > Streptomycetaceae > Streptomyces > Streptomyces sp. NA04227. Next base: position 2,414,749 of record NZ_CP054918.1, read on the forward strand.
CGCCGGAGAAGATGTTCAGCGACCCGGAACACGAGCGGACCAGGGAGTTCCTCAGCGCGGTGCTCTGAGCACCACCCCGTACGCACGGAGCCATCGGGGCCCCGGCGTCCGCGCGCCTGCCGCCCTCCAGCGGCGGGTCCGCGGACGCCGGGGCCCTCGCCGTCCGGTCCGGAGCACCCGCCCGGACCAGGTACTATTACCGAGTCACGCGCCGCTAGCTCAGTTGGTTAGAGCAGCTGACTCTTAATCAGCGGGTCCGGGGTTCGAGTCCCTGGCGGCGCACAGTGAACGGAAGGCCCCTCGTGAGAGCGAGGGGCCTTGTTCGTGTGAGCGGGGTTCGGGCGGGGTGCCCCCGGCGGGGCGGTGACCCGCGCGCGCCTCAGGGCTCGACGCCCCATTGCCCGTCGCCCCATTGCCCGTCGTCCCAGGGGTCGCCGGGTGCGTTCCAGGAGTCGCCGGGTATGTGAGGGTCCTGCGGCCCGGAGTCGAAGGGGGACATGGTCGCGATGCCGAAGAAGACCGCCCCGAACACGACGACCGTGGTCAGCACGAGGGCGACTCGGGCGACGTTGACCGCCGTACCGGGCGGCCTGGCGGTGGCCCGTGCGGGATACGTGGAGTCGTAGCGCACCATCACCACATCGCCCTCGATCACACTCCCCGGGCCACCGGTCTCCTCGAACCGCACCGGCGTGCCCGCCCCGGTCCAGAACTCGTAGACGTGGTGCAAGTGCGTGCGCACCCCGTGGTTCCTGCCTCCGCCGCTGACGGTCGTGAACGTGCGTATGCACCGGCCCTCCGCCAACACCCCGTGGCGCCACAGGCGTTGCAGCACGAACGCCCGGTGCAACTCCATGGTGGCGAAGGCGCCCATCATCAACAGGCCCAGCAAAGGCACTGCCAGGAAAAGCAGTTCCATGTCTCCCCCTCGTACTCGGCTGGACATCCGTCCCACCACACCGCCTGGTCAGGGCGGCTCTGACGGGTACGTACCCAGCACGGAGGGGGCCGCGCCTCAAGTAATCCTCAGAGTTTCCGGCCGCGAATCCACCGCCGGTGGACCACCAATGTGCGGGCGGGCTACGGCAGTTGGTCGAGTTGCGGCAGCACTCGGTCCGCGCGGCTGCGGGAGGCCGCCACGAGGAGGGCGTTCGGTTCGTCGTTGGTGGCGACCCAGTCGTGGGCGGCGCGGGGTGTGCGGCCGTGGGACACGTGCCGGTCCACCAGTCGCCGCTGCCGCTCCCCCGGCGATGCCTCCAGATACCAGCACCGCGTCATCAGTTCACGCGCCTCGCGCCAGCCGGGGAGGTCGCAGGCGAGGTAGTTCCCCTCGGTGACCACCAGCCGGGCACTCGGCGGTACGCGGTGCCGGGCGGCCACCGGCTCGTCCAGACCACGGTCGAAGTCCGGTACGTAGAGGTCGTGTTGGGCCCGCTGCTCGTCCTCGTCCAGGACTCGGGCGAGCAGCGCCGCGTAGCCCCGTACGTCGAAGCTCGGCTCCGAGCCCTTGCGGTGGGCCAGGCCCAGCCTGCGCAGTTGCGCGTTGGAGAGGTGGAACCCGTCGAGCGGCAGATAGGCGGCGCTTCCCGCGCCGTGCAGCCGCTCGGTCTCGGCGACCAGGGCGCGGGCCAGCGTCGACTTCCCGGCGCCGGGCGGGCCCGCGATACCGAGGACTGCCCGGGTCCTGCCCTCGGTGAGGTGCCAGGCATCGGCGGCGAGAGTGGCGAGGGCAGAGTTAACGGCGTGAGTGGAGTGAGCGGGGTGAATCGGAGGGTCGGGGAGAAGGGCGGGGAGAGGGGTGGGGTCGTGCTGTCCGTGGCTGGCCATGGGCCGTGACATTACGGACCGCCGCGCCCCGGGGGGTCCCGGGGTGCGGGGATCCGCCGTCCGTTATGCCTCGACCGGGGCGTTGTCCGCCACCCGCGCCGAGCAGAACGCCACGGTCAAGTCCCGTACCAGGGACTTGCGTTCGTACTCGTCCAGCTCGACCAGGCCGCGGCTGGTGAGGCGGTTGACGGTGTCCTCGACCGAGTCCAGGACCGAACCGATGAGCGCGTCACGGTGCTGCACGTCCCAGACGAAGGCGCGGTGCCGGTGGACGGCCGCCGCCACCTCGGGCGCGTAGTCGAGCGAGACCGCCTGGACGGAGAAGACCTCCAGCCCCGCGGGCCGTCCGTCGTCGGCCACCAGCCGGGTCAGCTCCTCGCCGACGGTCTCGGCATCGCGCAGGCTCGGGCCGTTCACGTACGCGCCGGGGGCGTCGCGCCCGGTGTCGGTCGGCAGGTGGGGGAAGACCCGGGCGACCGCCGCCTCGACACTCTCGCGCAGATAGCGCTCGTGGTCCTCGACGCCGAGCAGGGCCCGCGCGGTGTCCTTGATCCGCCAGACGACCAGGATGCTCACCTCCACGGCGAGTCCCTGTACGTCCACCGCGGGCATCGGTTCGCTGCGCCAGTGCCGCAGTCGTACGTCCGCCTTGCGCCGCATCACCAGCGGGCTGACCCAGACGAGTCCGGTGTGCCGGACCGTCCCCCGGTACTTCCCGCACAGCGTGAGCACCCAGGCCCGCCCCGCCCGCCCCCGGGTGAGCCCCGCGAGCCCGAACAGCGCGAGCAGCAACGAGAGTACGAGCACCGCCGTCTGCCCCGGGCCGAGCCCGTCCCCGGCCAGCGACGACAGGCTCAGGGCCCGCAGCACCGCGCCCGGAAGCATGCCCGCCCAGGCGAACGAGAACGCCGTCCCGATCAGCCCGAGCGTCCCGACCCCGAGCCCGACCGCCCCGGGCAGCACCGGCGCCGGGTACTCGGCGGGCACGTTGTCCGTACGCGGCGTACTCCGCGCGCCGGGCTCCAGAAACGCCATCGCGTTGTCGGCTTTGGACCAGCCGCGAGTGCGGGAGTTGGGGGGTTGGGGGTCGCGGGGCTGGGGGTCGCGTCCCTTGGGATCGCGGCGTTGGGGGTCACGTCCCTGGGAGTCGCGGCGCTGGGGGTCGCGTCCTTGGGGGGCGTGTCCGTTGGGGCTGCGGCGGGTGGGGGGCTGGCCGTTGGGGGTGTGGTTAGGGCTCTGTCCGTTGGGGCTCTGTCCGGTGAGGCTCTGTCCGTTTGCGCGGTGCCCGTTGGGGGGCTGTCGGTCGGGGTGGTGCGCCTCGTGACGGGGTGCGTCGCGGTCGGGGCGGGTGGCGCGGTGGTCGCGGTCGGTCGCGTCCTCGGTGGGGGAAGTGGCGTGGCGGGGGCGGCCGTTGAGGAAGGCGGCCGTACGGACGGGGGCGCGGTCGTCGTCCGTACGTGCGTCGGTGGCTGGGCTGGTGTCCCTGTCCAGATCCGCGCTCGCGTCCGCGCCGGTACCTGCGCCTGCGTTCGGCTCCGCGTCTCGTGAACTCCCTCCGCTCATTGGAGTGTTGGGCGGCGCGGTGGTGCGGGTTTCGACGATGCGGGACCCGCTGCCGTTGACCTTGCCGGACCGGAACCTGGCCAGTGGCCCACGCGGGGCGCGCCCGGCGCCTTTCCCGTCCTTGGCGTCCCCTTCCGGACCGTCCTGCGTGTTCCGCATGACCTCGGCGCCTTGCGCGTCCTGTTCGGGCGGGACGGGACGGCTCGGTCCCGGGTCCGTCCACTCGTGGGCCGTGGCGGGCGCGGTGTGCGAACGGCGCGCCTCGGAGCGGGCGGTGGCCGAACCCGTGGGCGAGGCGCCCTCGCCGTCCTCCTCCTGCCGCTCCTGCCGCTGCTCCTGCCCTCGGCCGGTGACCCCTCGCCCGGGCCCGGGATCCGCGGGCACTGCGGAGGACCCCGACCGCGAGAGGTCGTAGCGAGGCAACGTCGCCATGGCCCGCGCCCGCGCGGACCCGGGAAGCGCGGCATCCGAGACATCCGCATCGTCCATGGCGTCCATGGCCTTCGCAGTGTCCGCGGTGTTGGCAGTGTCCGCGGCGTTCGCGGCATTCACGGCCTCGTGGCGGGCGGGAGCCGGAGCGGCCGGGCGGTCCTCGGAGCCGTAACTCGCTTGTTCCGCACCGGAGTCGGCGCCGGCGTCGAAGCCAAAGCCGATCGACTCGGAGTCGGCCGGTCCGGAGCCGTTCGGCCCGGGGCCAGAGTGTTCGGATGCCGTCGCCCGGCGGGACGGCTCCGGCTCCGGCTCCGTGACCGTTGCCGCCTCGCCGTACCCGGAGGCGGGGTCGGCCTCGGCGTCGTACACGCCGTCGGAGAGCGCGCCGGGCCGGTTCGATGGCACGGCGTGCTCGGGCTTACGCGCCGTGGAGCGTGCCGCGGCCCCGGAGTAGCGCGGCGCGGTAGCCGGACCGCTCGGTGGCGCCGAAGGGCCGGACGGACCGGACTCGGGGCGGGACGGGGACGGCGACTGCGACGTCGCGTGCGGGTGGAGTGGCGGATGGGGGTGCGCATGCGCGGACTGCGCCGCGTGGTGCGGCAACGGGTTCGTGGCGGGGTGGGAACGGACCCCGCTGTCGAAGGCCGTGTCCGGGTCCAGGAGGACGTGGACCGGGGCCTCGTAGTCCTCCGGCCCGGCGGTCAAGTACGGGGATTCCGTGGGCAGTTCCGACCGCGCGTGCGAGGTCGGCGCCTGGGAGTCCGAGGGGTACGAGGTGGAGGCGTACGACTCCGGCCCGTACGACTCTGGCCCGTACGAGTCCGACCCATACGGCTCCGATCCATACGACTCCGACCCGTACGAGTCCGCCCTATACGAGTCCGCCCTATACGGCTCCGGTCCGTACGACTCCGACCCGTACGAGTCCGCCGACTGCGCTCCCGTGAGCCGCGCGTCCGTGAACCGCCCGTCCGTGGACTCGTAATCCACGGATTGCCCATCCCCGGACCGCCCGTCCCCGTACGCCCGCTCCTCCCCCCGCGACTCCTCGTGCCGCGAATCCCAGGACCACTGATCCCAGGACTGCTGATCCCAGGACTGGTGATCCGACGACTGCTGGTCCCGCGACTCCCGCCCCCCGCTCGGCGACTCACCGCCCACCAGGGCCTCCCCGCCCACCCCGGCGGCCCCAGGGACTCCGGCGTCCGGGTCCACCCCCACGTCCCGGACCACCCTGCCCTCCCGAACCACCCCGGCCTCCCGGCCCACCGCCGTCGCCTCGGCGGTCGCCCCCGTGGCCGCTTCGTTCCGGGGTGGCCCCGACGTCGTGCCGTTTCCCGGCTCGTCGGGGGTGCCCGCCGTGTCCGTGGTGTCCGTCGCCCTCATGCCTGCCTCCGCGTTCGCAAACGATCGTCGCCGCCGTCCGCCCCTTGGTGAATCAGAACCCCACCCACCCCGAAGCCCTGGTACGACAGTCCGCCGCGTCCCCCGAGCGGCCGGTCAGGAGAACAGCCGCTGCCAGGTTTCCGGGCCCGGGAAACCGTCCGCTCTGGAACCCCGCCACCCCTGCGCACGCTGGAAGGACGCCACCGCGCGGCGGTCGTTCTCGGTCCATCGCGGCCCGGTTCCCGCGGTGTAGAAGCGCCCGTACCCCTTACGGACCAGTTGCCGCCCCAGTCGCGCCACATGAACGTTCGACTTCCCGGGCCGAAAGTGCTCCCGCCCCGGGAAACCGGACGGGGCGGACGCCGCTCCCCGCAGCTCCCGTACGCCGCCACGCGCCTCCCGCCCGCCAAGGCCCGGGACACCGGCCTCCGTACCTCCGGACGTCCTGGCCGGTCCGGACGTCCGCGCATCTCCAGGCATCCCCGCACCTCCAGGCGTCCCCGTACCTCCGGACACCCCCGACCCGCCCTGCGCCGCCCGACTCCCCCGGCCCGGCCCACCGCCCGGCCCCGCGCCCCTCCCCGGAATGTCCCGCCCCTCCCCCCGAACGAGCAGCCGCCAAGTCGCCGGGCCCGGGATGCCGTTGGCCTCGGCACCGCGCCAGCCCTGGGCCCGCTGGAAGGCGGCGACCGCGCGGCGGTCGGAGTCCGTCCAGACAGGGCCCGGTCCCGAGGGGTAGAAGTGGGCGCCGCCCCGGGCCGCCAGGAGGGCGCCGAGCCGGGTGATGCCCGCGTGGCGTACGCCGGGCGCGAAGACCGACAGGCCCGGGAAGGCGTCGCCGAGTGCCGGGGCGGGGGCGCCGGGGGCGCCGTCGGTGAGGCCCCGGTAGCGGTAGGGGATGTAGTCGTTCGCGTGCGACCAGTACGGGTAGGGGGTCTCGCGGGCCAGGGTGTGCGGGCGGGTCTGTTCGTAGGCGAGGTAGGAGCGGTGCGCGGCGTCGCGCCAGCCGCCGAAGACGGTGACGTGGGAGCCGCGGTTCGGGTCGGCGGGGTTGTGGAAGAGCAGGATGTCGCCGGGCCGCAGCTCGTCGCGGTCGATGCGCTCGCCGTACTCGGCGAGGCTGCCGGTCCAGACGTTGGTGCCCAGCCCCCAGGCCATCGAGACGAAGCCGGAGCAGTCCTGCCGGTAACCGTCGTGCCAGAAGCCGCTCATGCTGTACGGGACCCCGGCCGTCACCCAGGCCTTCGCCCGCCGGACGATCTCGGCGCGGGTGGTGGGACCGGGCAGCGTCGCGTATCCGGTGCCGTGCAGACCGCTCTGGCCGCCCTGCGGGGTGGCGCCGGGCCCGGCCGCCTCACCGGGAGCCCCGGTCACCGCACGGGCGGCCCCCGCGGCGTGCACGGAGGCGCCCGCCGCATGGGCGAGCGGCACGGTGCCCGGAGCCATCGCCGAGCCGAGCACGCCCCCGGCCGCCGCGGCGACCACCAGGACCCGGCCCGCCGTACGCCGCGTCCCGGCCGCGTGACCCGGTGCGGGCCGGGCTCCCGCCGGGGCGGTGCCCACGAACAGGCGGCAGCCCGGGCAGGGGCAGGTGCCCTCGGGTTCGTACTCCTCGAAGACCGGAACCGGCATGCGATGTACCTCACATTTCCGCGGCGGGAAGTCCGGGGGTGGTGCGTGGGGAATGCGTCGGTGTGCGTGATGGCGCGTGGGGCGGCGGGACGAAGGCGCTCGGTCGAATTCACACTTTCCCCACGAGCAGGGGTAATCGCACATGGAGGGCTCGAAAGAGGTAATGCGGGGTTTTCCGGGACATGCGTGATAAGAGGGCCGTCGAAAATTGGTCGGGGGCACCCCAGGAGTTCGGGTAGAGTTCTCGCGTCAGCAGGCGCCGCTAGCTCAGTTGGTTAGAGCAGCTGACTCTTAATCAGCGGGTCCGGGGTTCGAGTCCCTGGCGGCGCACAAGCAAGACAGCAAGGAAAAGGGCTTCCCGGTTCGCCGGGAAGCCCTTTTTCGTCGCCATCGCCGCCCCCGCACTACGCGAGGGCGTGCGGGGGCGTGTGGATCAATGCGTCTCGGATCAGCTCGTCCCGGATCCGCCCGGCTCGGCGGGTGCGGTGAGGATCGCCGGGCCGGGGTCGACCACCTCGCGCGGGTAGTCCATCTTCCACTCGTTGAGTTCGAGGGACGGCAGATGCATCAGGCCCACCGAGACGAACTGCTCGGTGATACGGCCGTCGCGTATGCCGATCGTGATCGTCTCCACGCTCATACCGCGCTCACCGGTGGGCTCGTTACCGAGGAAAGGGCCGGTGTTGTGCCAGTGCATCGCGAAACGGAAGGACGCCTTGTCGCCCTCGGGGCTGTAGAACTCGTCGTGCAGCACCAGTCGCACCCCGGGAAAGCCCTCGTGCACCGACCTGCAGAACGCCAGGATGAACGGGATGCCCTTGGCGCCCCACATGAACGGCGTGTAGAAGACCGCGTCCTCGTGGTGGAGCGCGGCCAGGGTGTCCCAGTCCTGGTCTCCGAGCGCCTTCATGTAGCGCTGGACAAGCGTGGGTTCGCTCATGATCGTCCCTTTCGTCTGCGGCCACCGGGGCTGGGCGGCTGCCCTGGCGGCCGCCCCCGAGGCCATGCCTCGTGTGACCGACGAAACCGGGCCGCCGAATGTGACAGGCGGAGCCGATTCGCCTCCCGGGGAAAGTGATCCAGGTCTCGGAATACCGTGATCTGGGTCTCCGGCGACTCCCCCACCGCACACGCCCCGGCTACCTTTGGCCCATGGCGCGCAACATCCAGGAGCGGATCAAGAAGCTCATCATCGACGAACGGCTGCCGTCGGGCGCCCCGCTGCCCACGGAGCCCGAGCTGATGAAGCTGCTCGGGGTGAGCCGCAACTCGGTGCGCGAGGCGCTCAAAGCCCTGCAGGCCATCGGCCTGGTCGACATACGGCACGGCTTCGGTACGTACGTGGGGCCGATGTCCCTGGCGCCGATGAGCGAGGGCCTCGCCTTTCGCACCGTGGCCGGGCACCACCGCGGCGAGGACAGCCTGCGCCAGCTCCTCGAACTGCGGGAGGCCATGGAGATCGGCCTGGTCGCCCAGCACGCCTGCAAGCTGCCCGAGGAGGAGCTCGCCGTCCTGGAGGCGCTGGTCGACCGGATGGACGCGATGGCCGAGGCGGGCGCGGAGCTCGAACTGGCCGAGACCGACCGCCGGTTCCACGCCGCGCTCTACCGCGGTCTGCGCAATCCCCTGCTCGGCGAGGTCCTGGAGGCCTTCTGGGACGCGTTCCACCAGGTGCAGCGCGACCTCATGGACGTACCGCAGGATCCGCGCGTCACCTGCCGCAAGCATCGCGACATCCTGGAGGCGGTGCGCTCGGGCGACGTCCTGCGCGCGGAGCGCACCATGCGCGACCACTTCGATCACTTGCGCACCCGCGTGGGAGCCGCCGCACAGGACCGGGCACCGGACCGGGCGCCGGGCCGCGAACAGGGCGCCGAGCAGGGCCGGGAGCGGCTGCGGGCCGGACGGCCGAGCTGAACGGAGCCCCGTGTGGCGGGTGTTCCACCCTTGCGATCATGGCGCGAGGGGAGAATTCTGTGCCGGATCACGACCGGAATCACGGCTACCGCGTCGGCGCCCCGGCCGATGGCCGGGGAACGATACCCCTTTCGTATCGAATGGGCCGCGGCAGGCATGATGCAACCGGACGGTAGCTACGGCTGTCTAAGGTGACGAGTGGCCATCGACCTGACCGGTACGGCCATACCGGTCGGCCACACCGTCGGGGGGACGAGCAACACCATGAGAACGACGACTGCGCATGCGTGCGCGCGGGGGGAATGAGCGATGAAGTCGACGCCGGACGGCGGCCGGCCCGAGCGCGAGGACCCTTCGCGGACCACTCAGCTCAGGCTGCCCGGATCGCTGACCCTCACCGGGGGATTCCGACGCCTGCGCAAGGAACTTCCGCGCTACGACTACGAGCACTACAGCCGTCTGGCGGGTCCACTGCACCAGCCTGAACCGGGTAAGCCGTACAAGGTGCGGTACCGCTCGCTTCTCTCACAGGAACCGCACAAAGTCCGCGCCGCGCTCATGCTCGGCGCGGCCCCGCTGCTGTCGCTCGTCCTGCTCGCCTGGCTGCTCCAGCCCACGCACTGGACCGAACGCGAGTATCCGGCCTACGACTTCCTGCCCACGCTCGACGTCATCATGCTGGTCTCGATCGGTCTGATCGAGTTCTTCCGCTGCATGAACGTGCTCTCCAACGCGCACGCCACGCTCGTCGCCCGGGACCCGATACCCGTGGTCCCCGAGTCCGGCACCCGGGTCGCCTTCCTCACCTCCTTCGTGCCCGGCAAGGAACCCCTTGAGATGGTGACGAAGACCCTGGAGGCGGCGGTCAAGATCCGTCACCGGGGGACGATGCACGTCTGGCTGCTCGACGAGGGCGACGACCCCGCGGTCAAGGAGGTCTGCCTGAGGCTCGGCGTGCACCACTTCACCCGCAAGGGCGTCCCGGAGTGGAACCAGGCCAAGGGCCCGCACCGCGCCAAGACCAAGCACGGCAACTACAACGCCTGGCTCCAGGCCCACGGCGACGACTACGACTACTTCGCCTCGGTCGACACCGACCACGTCCCGATGCCGAACTACCTGGAGCGGATGCTCGGCTTCTTCCGCGACCCGGACGTCGGCTTCGTCATCGGCCCGCAGGTGTACGGCAATTACGACACCTTCGTCACCAAGGCCGCCGAGTCGCAGCAGTTCCTGTTCCACGCGCTGATCCAGCGGGCGGGCAACCGCTACGGCGCCCCGATGTTCGTCGGCACCTCCAACGCCGTACGCATCAAGGCGCTCAAGCAGATCGGCGGCCTGTACGACTCGATCACCGAGGACATGGCCACCGGCTTCGAGATGCACCGGGCCAAGAACCCGGTCACCGGCCGCAAGTGGAAGTCCGTGTACACCCCGGACGTGCTGGCCGTCGGTGAGGGCCCGAACGCCTGGACCGACTTCTTCACGCAGCAGCTGCGCTGGTCGCGCGGTACCTACGAGACCATCCTCAAGCAGTTCTGGAAGGCGCCGTTCACGCTGCCGCCGGGACGCTTCTTCAACTACACGATGATGGTCATCTTCTACCCGATGTCCGCCCTCAACTGGATCCTCGCGGCCATCAGTTGCGCGCTGTTCCTCGGGCTCGGCGCCTCGGGTGTGAACATCGACCCGGCCATCTGGCTGATGCTCTACGGCAACGCCTCGGCGCTGCAGATCGGCCTGTACATCTGGAACCGGCGGCACAATGTCTCGCCGCACGAGCCGGAGGGCAGCGGCGGCGTCGCGGGCATGGTGATGTCCGCGCTCTCGGCGCCGATCTACGCCCGCTCGCTGACGGATGCGATCCTGCGCCGCAAGAGCAAGTTCGTGGTGACGCCCAAGGGCGACTCGGCAAGCCCGGACACCCTGTTCGGGACCTTCCGTATCCACCTGTTCTTCATCATGATCTTCGCCGGTTCGATGGTGGCGGCCTTCGTCTGGGACCACGCCCACCCGGCGATGATCACCTGGGCCACCTTCGCGCTGCTGATCACGGCGGCGCCGATCTTCGCCTGGCGCTGGGGCATGCGCCAGGAGCGCAAGCAGCGCGGCAGCCGGGGCACGCCCCCGGCCGCGAGCGCCAGCCCCGCGCCGCCCGCCCCGGCGCCCGCCGCCGTCCCCGCGCCCTCACCCACGCCCGCGTACAGCGCGCCCGCGCCCGCGTCCGCGTCCGACGGGGGCTACGGCGCGTACGCCCCCGAGCCCACCGTCCAACTGCCGTACGTGCAGGAGCAGTACGCACAACCGTCGTACACCGAGCAGTCGTACACCGAGCAGTCGTACGCGCAGCAGCCGTACGCCGAGCCTTCGTACGCGGACCAGCCGCACGCACAGCAGTCGTACGCGGACCAGCAGTACGCGCAGCAGTCGTACACGCAACAGCCGTACGCCCAGCAGGAGCACCAAGCTCCCCGGGTACCCCAGCAGTACGGGGACCCCGAGCAGGGCGGGCAGTACGGGTCCGGGCAGTACGAGTCGGGGCAGTACGGGTCCGACCACTACGGGTCCGACCGGTACGGCGCCGAGCAGTACGGATCCGAGCAGGCGCCCCGGGTGCCCGGTCGGCAGCAGCCGTCCTGGTCGGAGGCGGACCCGACGACACCCATGCCACGCATCCACGAGTGAGGGCGGCGGCGCGCCCGGACCGGCACCGTCCGTCCCCGCGCGCCGCCCGCACCACTCCCCCGCGGCCGGACGATCCCGGCCGCCGCGCACCACCCACGACCACGAACTGCTCTCGAGTACCACGGGGTTCCAGTGAAAGTCAGCTTCCGAAGCCGTCGGATACGTCGCATCGCGATCGTCTCGGCGGTCGTCGTCGCGCTCGCGGGGATGAACGGGCCCGCGCTGTTCCGGTTCGCCTCGGAGGAGTACCACGACTACAAGATCAACAGGCCCGAGTACAAGGCGGACAACGGGCACTGGGACGTCCTGGAGTTCTCCGAGAAGGACCGGCTGAACACCATTCACGCGGCCCTTCTGCGCACCGGCAAGGTGCTGCTCGTGGCGGGCAGCGGCAACAACCAGAAGAACTTCGACGCGAAGAAGTTCGACACCCGGCTGTGGGACCCGGCCACCAACACGGTCAAGAACATCCCCACCCCGACCGACCTGTTCTGCACCGGCCACACCCAACTGGGCAACGGCAACCTGCTGATCGCGGGCGGCACCAAGCGCTACGAGAAGCTCCAGGGCGACGTCACCAAGGCGGGCGGCCTGATGATCGTCCACAACGAGGACCCGGACAAGCCGATCACGCTGCCCGCCGGGACCCGCTTCAGCGGCCGCAAGAACGGCAAGACCTTCGTCTCCAAGGACCCGGTCGTCGTCGAGCGCGCCAAGAAGGTCTTCGACCCGGTCACCGGCGCCTTCGAGCGCACCGAGCCGGGCCTCGGCCGGATCTACGTGGAGGCCCAGCGCAGCGGCACCCAGTACGAGACCGGCACCCAGGACAACTACCGCGTCCAGGGCCTGACCGGCTCGGACGCGCGCAACGTCTACGGCATCGCACAGAAACTCGCCCTCGACAAGAAGGACTTCCAGGGCATCCGCGACGCCTACGAGTTCGACCCGGTCGCCGAGAAGTACATCAAGGTCGACCCGATGAAGGAGGCGCGCTGGTACCCGACGCTGACCACGCTCTCCGACGGCAAGGTGCTCAGCATGTCCGGTCTCGACGAGATCGGTCAGCTCGTGCCGGGCAAGAACGAGGTGTACGACCCGAAGACCAAGAAGTGGACGTACACCGAGGGCATCCGGCAGTTCCCGACCTACCCGGCCGTCTTCCTGATGCAGAACGGCAAGCTCTTCTACTCGGGCTCCAACGCCGGATACGGCCCCGACGACGTCGGCCGCGACCCGGGCGTCTGGGACCTGGACACCAACAAGTTCGACAAGCTCCCCGGCCTGAGCGACGCGGACCTGATGGAGACCTCGGGCACCGTGCTGCTGCCGCCCGCGCAGGACGAGAAGTACATGGTGGTCGGCGGCGGCGGCGTCGGTGAGTCGAAGGAGTCCAGCGCCAAGACCCGCCTCATCGACCTGAAGGACGACGCGCCGCGCTTCACCGACGGGCCCGAGCTGGACAAGGGCACCCGCTACCCGCAGGCCTCGGTGCTCCCCGACGACACCGTCCTGCTCTCCGGCGGCTCGGAGGACTACCGGGGCCGCGGCGGCTCCGACATCCTCCAGGCCCACCTCTACGACCCGAAGTCCAACTCCCTTGACCGGGTGGCCGATCCGGCGATCGGACGCAACTACCACTCGGGCTCGCTGCTGCTGCCCGACGGCCGGGTGATGTTCTTCGGCTCCGACTCGCTCTACGGGGACTCGGCCAACACCAAGCCGGGCACCTTCGAGCAGCGCATCGAGATCTACACCCCGCCCTACCTGTACCGCGACTCGCGCCCCACGCTCAGCGGCGGCCCGAAGACGGTGGCCCGCGGCGCCTCGGCGACCTTCACCTCGCCGACCGCCTCCGAACTGAAGAACGCGCGCCTGATCCGGCCGAGCGCCTCCACCCACGTCACCGACGTCGACCAGCGCTCGATCGCCCTGGACATGAAGGCCTCCGGCGACGACGTCACGGTGACCATTCCGAAGAACCGCAACCTGGTCCAGTCGGGCTGGTACATGCTCTTCGTGACGGACGAGAAGGGCACGCCGTCCAAGGCGCAATGGGTGAAGGTGCCGTAGGGCACGGGCGGTTGACGGGCCCGTGCCGACCTCGGCCGGGGCGGGCCCACGGGCACCGACAGCAGCCGACGGAAGCCGACGGATTCGGCTCAGGACGGCTCGGGACGACTCGTAAGACGATGGACGCAAGAGGGATGAAAGAGAGATGAGCGTATGAAGGGCGATCTTTTCTCCGCGGAACACCTGGTGCAGCCCGCGACCGCTCCCGGAATGAGCGTGCAGAACTCCAAGTCCATCCGGTACACCGTGAACGGCGAGATGTACGCGCGGCAGGGCGCGATGATCGCCTTCCGCGGGAACCTCCAGTTCGAGCGGAAGGGCCAGGGCGTCGGGGGCATGCTCAAGCGGGCGGTCACCGGTGAGGGACTGGCGCTGATGGCGGTGCGCGGGCAGGGCGAGGCCTGGTTCGCGCACGAGGCGCAGAACTGCTTCATCGTGGACATCGAGCCCGGCGACGTCTTCACCGTCAACGGCCGCAACGTCCTGTGCTTTGACCCCACGCTCTCGTACGAGATCAAGACCGTGAGGGGCGCCGGCATGACCGGGGGCGGCCTCTTCAACAGCGTCTTCTCCGGCCAGGGCAAGCTCGGCCTGATCTGTGACGGCAGCCCGCTGGTCATCCCCGTCTCGGCGCAGGCGCCGGTGCTCGTGGACACCGACGCGGTGGTCGGCTGGTCCGCCGCGCTGCAGACCTCGCTGCACCGTTCGCAGTCCATGGGCTCGATGCTGCGCGGCGGTTCGGGCGAGGCCGTCCAACTCAAGCTGGAGGGCGAGGGGTTCGTGGTCGTCCGCCCGAGCGAACTGACCCAGCAGCACGCGAAGCAGTAGCAGAAGCAGTGGCCAGTAGGCAGTAACAGCAGGAGTTACGGCGAAGGGCCCGAAGCCGACCCGGTGGCTTCCGTTCTAGTGGTCGTCGCAACACCCCAGTTCAGGGGTTGCGATGGACTTCGAGATTCGGAAGGTGCGGAGCCCTCAGGGCCGCAGGAAGCTCTCTGCTGAGCGGGCCGCATACTTCCAGCTCATGCAGCAGGGTGTGAGCAACGAGGAAGCGTGCCGGATCGTCGGGGTGAACTCGAAGACCGGCAGGCGCTGGCGCAACGGACGTCGACCGTCCGGCCGGAGCAAGGAGGCGCGACCGGTTCGTCCGGTGGTGCCTCCTTCGGCTTCCTCGCAGCGGTACCTGAGCCAGGACGAGCGGATCTACATTGCCGACCGGCTGCGGGAGAAGGCGCCTGCCAGGGCCATCGCCACCGAGCTGGGCCGCAGCCCGTCCACCATCAGCCGCGAGATCCGCCGCAACCGCACCACGGGCGCCAACGGCCGGTGGCACTATCGGCCCTACGCCGCGCAGGCTCGCGCGGACAGCCGCCGCCCCCGCCCCAAGCCGCGGAAGATCCACCAGAGTCCTGAGCTGCGAGACTTCGTCCAGGCCGGCCTGGACCGCCGGTGGAGCCCGGAACAGATATGCCACGCTCTGAAGGCACAGTTTCCCGACCGGCCGGAGATGCATGTGGTCCACGAGACGGTCTACCAGGCTCTCTACGTCCAGGGCCGAGGGGAACTGCGCCGTGAGCTGGTCCGCGCACTGCGCTCGGGGCGCACCCGCCGCAAGCCCCAACGGCAGACCCGCAGCCGGCAGCCCCGCTTCCGGGACCCCATGGTCATGATCAGTGAACGTCCTGCCGAGGCCGAGGAGCGGGCAGTGCCCGGCCACTGGGAAGGCGACTTGATCATCGGCAAGGACGGTGCCTCGGCCATCGGCACCCTCGTCGAACGCGCCACCCGCTACGTGATGCTCCTGCACCTGCCAGGCGGCCGCAGCGCCGAACTCGTCCGGGACGCGCTGGTGGACACCGTCCGGACACTGCCCAGGCATCTGGTCCGCTCGCTCACCTGGGACCAAGGCGCCGAGATGGCCACCCATAAGAGCTTCAGCATCGCCACCGACGTCCCGGTCTACTTCTGCGACCCCGCCAGTCCCTGGCAGCGCGGCTCCAACGAGAACACCAACGGCCTGCTTCGCCAGTACTTCCCCAAAGGCACCGACCTCTCGGTCCACACCCACGAGCACCTGAACGCGGTCGCCGCCGAACTCAACGGCCGCCCACGCAAAACGCTCGGCTGGGAAACCCCAGCCGAGCGCCTGCATAAACTGCTCGCGGCCTGATCA
This sequence comes from Streptomyces sp. NA04227, assembly GCF_013364195.1. Classification (NCBI taxonomy): domain Bacteria; kingdom Bacillati; phylum Actinomycetota; class Actinomycetes; order Kitasatosporales; family Streptomycetaceae; genus Streptomyces; species Streptomyces sp. NA04227. The sequence continues at coordinate 2,430,431 of NZ_CP054918.1, forward strand.
ACACGACCACGTGTTGCGACGACCCCTAGAAACCGCCTGGGGTTGCGGCTTCGGGCCCTTCGCCCGTTCACGTCCCTTCGGACATCACGTCTCTTGGCACATCAAGTCCCTTCGGACACTCGGCCCTTGGGACGCTCAGCCCTTCGCGCCCTTGGCGCCCTTCGCGAGGCCGAGCGCGTACTCGGGCCACCAGTCACCGGCCTTCGGCCCGCCCTTGCAGGTGCCGTCGGACTCGCCGGGGCGCTTGACCCACAGGTAGGCCTTCACCAGCGGGTCGCCGGTCTTGGTGGTGGGCGGTTCGCCGAGTGCGCGGCCGGGCGGGTTGCACCAGCGTTCCTTGGGGTCCCCCGCGGTGTACGGGCCGTTGCCGTTGCGGCTGGTGTCGACCACGAAGGGCTTGCCGCCGACCTTCGCCGAGAGCTGCTTGCCGTAGTCGACGGACTGCGAAGTGGCGTAGAAATTCGAGACGTTGACGGAGAAGCCGTCCGCTTGGTCGAGACCGGCCCGCTTCAGCGGCTCGAAGAGCTGGTCGGGCTTGCCCCATCCGGCGTTGCCCGCGTCCAGGTAGACGGTGGTGTGCGGCAGCGCGCCGAGGCGTTCGACGGCGCCCTTGAGCAGGTCGAAGCGCTCCTCGTGGAACTCGCCGGGGGTGCAGCCGTCCACCAGGTGCAGTACGGCGTCCGGTTCGAGGACCACGGTGGTCGGGCGGTCCCCGATGCCCTTGGCGACCTGGTCCACCCAGTCGCGGTAGGCGTTGCCGTCGGCCGCGCCGCCGCCCGAGTAGTTGCCGCAGTCGCGGTGCGGGATGTTGTAGAGGACGAGCAGCGCCTCCCGGTCGGCCTTCGCGGCGGCCTCGGTGAAACCGCGGGCCTGCTGCTCGGCGTTCTCCGGGCCGATCCACTCGGCGGCGGGCTGCTCGGCGATCCGGCGTACGAGCTCCGCCTCGTCCCCGCGGCCGTCCTTGGTGTACGCGGCCACCTGCTGTGCCGCCTTGCCCTGGGGGTTCACCCAGTACGGGTCGCTGCCCTTGGGCTGCTGGCGGACCGGCGCCGCCGAGTCGTTGCCGTCGTCACCGCCGTCGGAGGAACAGCCCGCCAGGAAGAGCGCGGCACCCAGGGCCGCGACGCACCCTCTGACTCCGGTACGCGCAAAGCCGGTTGTGCGCTCGCTCAGGGGGACGCCGCGGTCCCCGTCCCGGCAGGTCGATGTGCTGCCGTACATCCACTCCCCCTCGGTGTGCTCCTGGGCAGAGCCCATCGTGGCACACGCGTCTGAACGTACTCTGCCCGGATACGTCCCAACTCGGGAACGGCGTCCGGAGGGAGAAGTTCCGGAGCCGGACGCAAGTGTGACCCAGTTGGTTGACAGGTGCACCGCAGCGCTGGGACTCTCCGGACGACAAATCCATACGTCGAGGCGACATGCGTCAGGAACCCGGTGCGAATCCGGGACGGTCCCGCCACTGTTACCGCACGGCAATCGCCGTACGGGAGTCAGGAACTGACCCGTCGTCCTCCTGCCATGGGGCGTGGAAACCCCAGTGAGGAGACCCATCGGTATGTCCCTGCACACCGCGCAGCCCACCGAATCGGCGGCCGCTGCCGCCACCGCGACCCGCGATTGGATGATCGCGGCCGCCGCGGCCATCGTCGCGCTGATCGCCCTGTACGCCGTCTTCCTGGACCAGGGCACCCTGATCTCGGCGACCGGTGACTACCTGCACGAGTTCGCCCACGACGGTCGCCACCTCTTCGGCGCTCCCTGCCACTGATCCCCGGAGCGCACACAGCCATGTCCACACCCATCCTTCCCCTGCTCGGGCGCGGCGTCACGGCGGGAGGAGCGGCCGGTCTCGCGGCCGGTCTCTTCTCCCTGCTCGCCGCCGAACCCCTGATGGACCGTGCCATCCGCGACGAGGAGGCACGTTCCGCCAAGGAACACGCGCACGAGCACGCCCATGAAGCCGCCGCCACCGCTCACACCCACGAGGAGCTGTTCTCCCGCTCCACACAGCACTTCGGCCTCGTGGTCACCGCCGTCGTCGCGGGCATCGCCCTCGGCGTCTTCTTCGCCATCGCCTACGCCCTGGTCCACCGTCGCGCGCCGCTGGCCAACCCCTGGCCGCGCGCCCTCGTCTTCGCGGCCTCGGCCTTCCTGGCCGTCTCGCTGCTGCCCGCCCTGCGCTACCCGGCCAACCCACCCGGTGTCGGCGACTCGGGCACCGTCACCGACCGGCAGGAGCTGTGGCTCGGCGCGGTGGCGATCGGCGTCCTCGGCCTCCTGCTCGCCTGGCAGGTCTTCGTGAAACTGGCCGAACGCCCGGCCCCCGTACGGCACATCGCGGTGGCGCTGACCGTGGTGGCCGTGCTCGGAGTGCTGTTCCTGCTCCCCGGCAACCCCGACGAGGTCCCCGTGGAGGCCAGCCTCCTGTGGGACTTCCGCGTGCTGTCGATCGGCACCCAGGTCCTGCTCTGGGCCGTCTTCGGCGCGGTCTTCGGCGCACTCGGCCTGCGTGCGGCGTCCCGGACGGCCCCTGCGCAGGTGGCCGAACCGGCGACCGCCTAGAGGTCAGGTCGCCACCTCGGCACGTTCGCACGTCGCCAAGTCCCTTCGGGGGGGGGCAAGGCTTTTCGGCTCCGGTGTCCGGTTCCCTTCGCGGGGCGGGCGCCGGAGCCGAGTCGTTGCGGGGGTCAGCCGCCGGGTTGTTACGGGGTTCAGCCGTCGGGTCGTTACGGGGCTCGGCCCGGCCAGTCGCCGCGGGACTCAGCCGCCGTTGCCCCCGCCGGTGCCTTCCTCGCGTCGGCGCCGGACGCTGCGCAGGGCTACGGCCACCGCCGCGACCGAGGCGAGGGCCAGTCCGGTGACCGCGTGCGGGGCGCCGGGGCCGGCGAGTTCGGGCTGGGCGGCCAGTTGGGTGGCCGGGTCCGCGTGGGTCCCGGGTGCGCGGTGGTCCGCGTCGTCGCCGTGCCCGCCGCCCTCACGGGCCCCGGCACCCGCCCCGGCCTCGGCCTCGGACCCCGCCACGTCGATCACCCGGAACGTGCTGCTCAGGGCGCGCTCCCCGTCGGAGGGCCGGCCGGGAGCCCGGTCGGTTGCCCGGTCCGCCGTCCGGTCAGCCGTCCCGTCCGCCGTCCCGTCCGCGTTCCCGCAGGCGATCCGTACCCGATGCTCGCCGGACTTCGCGGTCTGCCTGACCCTGGCGTCGGCGAGGAGGGCGGAGTGGCCGTCCTTTGCGGCGGGGCCGAGGTCGGCGGGGGCGGCGAAGGCGGGTGAGTAGGCGCGGGCGGTGGTGCCCGGGCAGCCGGTGACCGTGATCTCGACCTTCGCGCCGCGGCCGACGGCCGCCGGGTGGAGCGAGGCGGCGCCCTCGCCGGACGCCGGACGGTCGGCCGGACTCTCGGCCCGTACCGTCACCTGTCCTTCGCCCGCGGTGTCGCCGGGCGAGGCCTCGGCGGCGGTCGCGGGGGCGGCGAGCAGGAGCGCGGTCGCGGCGGCGGCCCTCAGCGGGAGCTGGCCTATGTGCATCGTGAACCTCTGGGCATCGTGGACCTCCTGATACAGGCAGGTTCACCCGCGCGAGGACGTTCCGCATCCCGGGCGTGACCGTACGTGAGGGAGGTGCGGGTGCCCGCGCCCGCTCGCGCCGCCGCCGGGCGGGCAGGCGGGCGGGCAAGCGGGCAGGCCGGTGACGCTCAGACCAGAGCGACCAGATCCGCGATGGAGTTCACGACCTTCCCGGGCCGGAACGGGTACTTCTCGACGTCCGCCTCGCTGGTCAGGCCGGTCAGCACCAGGAAGGTCTCCATGCCCGCCTCCAGGCCGGCGAGGACGTCGGTGTCCATCCGGTCGCCGATCATCGCGCTGGACTCGGAGTGCGCGCCGATCGCGTTCAGGCCGGTGCGCATCATCAGCGGGTTGGGCTTGCCCGCGAAGTAGGGCTCCTTGCCGGTGGCCTTGGTGATGAGGGCGGCGACCGAGCCGGTGGCGGGCAGCGGCCCCTCGGTGGAGGGGCCCGTCTCGTCGGGGTTGGTGCAGATGAAGCGGGAGCCCGCGTTGATCAGCCGGACCGCCTTGGTCATCGCCTCGAAGGAGTACGTACGGGTCTCGCCGAGGACGACGTAGTCGGGGTCGGCGTCGGTCAGGACGTACCCGATGTCGTGCAGGGCGGTGGTCAGGCCCGCTTCCCCTATGACGTACGCGGTGCCGCCGGGGCGCTGGTCGTCCAGGAACTTCGCGGTGGCCAGGGCCGAGGTCCAGATGTTGTCGACGGGGACGTCCAGGCCCATGCGCCGCAGCCTCGCGTGCAGGTCGCGGGCGGTGTAGATGGAGTTGTTGGTGAGGACGAGGAAGGGCTTGCCCGACTCCCGCAGCCGCTTGACGAAGGCGTCGGCGCCGGGGATGGGCACGCCTTCGTGGATGAGCACACCGTCCATGTCGGTGAGCCACGACTCGATCGGTCTGCGGTGGGTCATGTGCGGTTCTCCTGCCGTACGCCGTGCTGCTGAGCTGCTGACCTGCCGGGCGCCGTCACCGCGCTGTGCCGACTCCTCCCACCTTAATCAGGCGAGGCGAAACTTCGCCCATACCGTCTTGCCGACGTACTCGCGGGGCCGGTGACCGAACTCGTCCGCCAGTGCCGCGACGAGCGCGAGTCCCCGGCCGCTCTCGTCCTCCGGGGCGGCGTGCACGTGCTCCGGCACCCGGGAACTGGCATCGGACACCTCAAGCAACAGGCCGCCGTTGGGCTCGACCGTGAGCCGGACCTCGAAGAGCCGGTCGGGGACGCGGCCGTGCTGGACCGCGTTCGTGGCGAGTTCACTCGTGACGAGCACGGCCCGTTCGATGTCCGGGGTGCTCAACTGCCAAGCGATGAGGGTCCTTTCGACCTGGTGCCGGGCGAGCGCCACCGCCTTGACGTTCGCGGTGAACCGCATGCTCCAGGTGTCGCACCGTGTGTCACGGCCACCCGTTTCCGACGGCGGGGGCTGACGCACCCAGGACAGGCTCAGCACGCCTTCCCCCGTCACGGTCTCCGCCAACGCCCCTGCGCACTGCCGGTATGCCATGTCTCCTGCCTTCCCTTACGCCCTACTTCGGACTTCCGGTGTCAAGCATCGGACCGTGGCACTACGCTCACTAGGGGTAACCGCTTGAATCCGTGGACCGGAAAGTGGGAGGCAACCTCCATGCCCGCAAAGGAACTTGACCCGACCGTGAGCGTGGCCCACCTGCTCGGCGCCAAGGTGCGCAAGCTCAGGGAGGCGGCCGGACTGACCCAGAAGGATCTCGGCGACTGCGTACACGTGTCGCACACCCGTATCGCGAAGATCGAACTGGCTACGGACCCACCCGGCCAGACGCTGACTGCGGACTTGGACGAAGGCCTCAACGGAGGTGGGAGTCTGGTGGAGTTGTGGCCGCACATCGCGCAGAGTCCGTACCCGAACTTCTCCCAGAAGTACATCGAGTTGCAGGCGAAGGCGTCGGTGATCCACCAGTTCACCCAGGAGGTGCCGGGACTCCTGCAAACGCCGAGGTACGCCACCGCGCAGCTCAAAGCCGGTCAGGTGTACGGAGATTGGGACCTCGAAGCCACGGTCGCCGCGCGGCTGGACCGACAGGTGATTCTCGCTCGTGAGACTCCGCCGTGGATGTGGGTGATCCTCGACGAGGCGGCCCTGTACCGGCAGGTCGGCGGGCCGGACGTCATGTCGGAACAGCTTGAGCATCTATGCAAGCTCAGCGCCGAGGACCGCATGACCATCAGGGTCTGCCCCCGGAAGAAGGTCGACCCGGCAGCCATGAGTGGCTCCATGACCATCCTGACCATGCCGGACGGTACGCGTGTTGCGTACCTGGAAGGCATCAACTCCGGCTCATTGAGCGACACTCCGGACGATGTCACCCGCCACGCGGTCGTCTACGATCGCCTCCAGGCGAACGCGCTGACGCCCGAAGCGTCCCTGGCATTGATCAGCAAGGTTGTGGAGGAAGAGTACTCATGCCCACCGAGCGACCGGATCTGATCGCCTGCACTTGGCGCAAGAGCAGCTACAGCAACGCCTCCGGCGGCGACTGCGTCGAGGTGGCGGACGGCTTCACCACCGTGCCTGTCCGCGACAGCAAGCAGAACAGTGGCCCGGTGATGGTGTTCGGCGCCGAGGGCTGGACGTCCTTCATAGGCGCCGTCAAGACCGGGCGGCTCTGACTTACCGGCAAGTTCCGACTTGGGCGCCGCCCCGCGTGATCCAATGCGAGGCGGCGCCCTTGTTCACAGTCGCGCGCTCAGCCGGACGTAACAGAGACCTGGTCGACGACCCAGTACCAGTTGTTGCCGCCGGTGTAGCGGAAGCGGACGCGCACCCTGCTCGCGCCGGAGGGAACCGCGAGGGCGATCCTCTCCACCCGCGAGGACACGTCGCCGGTGTAGGCCTTCACCAGCTGCGGGGCCCCGTCGTCGTAGGAGACCAGGACCTCGCCGCGCTGCGGGGCCTCCTGGCGGTAGAACGTGGTGTACGTGAGGGTGGCCTGCCTGCCGCCGGTGACCGGGTAGGCGGGGCTGACCAGGGTGGAGTCGAAGGTGCCGGTGAGGGCCTTGTCGTACCACTCGTCGCCGTCGGCGACCGCGAAGACGCCTCGGGCCCGGATGTTGCACTCGCGGTTCTGGTCGCGCTGCGCCTTGGTCCAGAACTCGTCGGTGGTGAAGCTCCAGCCCCGCCACTCGGTGACCCCGCCGCCGCCCATCTTCGTGTTGTCGACCGACCATCCCGCGGGCGGAGTGTGGGTGAAGCCGAGGACGGAGGGGTCGATGTGGGTCTCGTCCACGCGCGGCTGGAGCTTGTCGCGCAGCGCGTCGAAGTCGTCCGGACGCGGCTGCTGCACCGGGCGGCCGTCCAGGCCCCAGGCCGGGTCGATCGGGACGCCGAGGTGGGCGAGGGCGGTCGCGGCCACGTCGGGCATCTTGACGTCGTGCCGGACCGAACCCGCGGCGAGGGTGCCGCCGGAGGCGATCAGGAAGGTCTGGCGCTCGGCCCAGGAGGAGCCGCCGTGGCCCCCGCCGTCGGTGTGCCCGTGGTCGGCGGTGATCATGATCAGCCAGTCCTCGGTGCCGTACGTGGCACGGGACTTGACGGCGTCGAGGATGCGGCCGACCTGGGCGTCGGCTCCGGCGAGGGCGTCCAGGTAGGCCTGGCTGGCCGCGCCGGACGCGTGACCGGCGTGGTCCACGTTGTCCAGGTGGACGAAGACCGCGTCCGGGTTGGTGGTGGCCAGCTTCTCCACCGCGCGCGTCGTGGTGCCCTCGTCGTACTCGGCCTCCGGGGTGGAGATCCGGGTGTCGGCCTTCGCGGAGACGATGATGTCGGTGATCGGGTTCCAGGAGCAGATGGCCAGGGTGCCGAGGGCGGGCCTGACGTTCTCGATACGGGTGAGGAAGTCCGGGTACGCCGCCAACTGGTGGCCGGTGAAGTCGTTGTTGAGGACCTTGTGCTTGTCGGGCCAGACACCCGTCAGGATCGTCGACCAGCCGGGGCCGGAGGAGGTGGGCGCGAGCGGGTTGGCGTAGATGCTGCTGGGCGCGGTGAGCCCGGCGGCCATCAGGCCCTTCAGAGCGGGGGCGTTGGCGTCCTTGATACGGCGGAGCAGGGCGCCGTCGATGCCGATGACCAGCACCTTGGGCGTTCTGGCCGCGGCCTTGGCGGCGGTGGTGAGCGGTCCGGCGGCGGTGGCGAGGGCGGCCGCGCCGAGGAGCAGGGAGCGGCGGGACACGGACGCGCGGGAGGCACGGAATACGGGGGACATGGCGGTCACTTGGGTCCTTGTCTGGTGGGTGGTCAGGCGAGGGGCTTGCCGTCGAGGTCCCAGGCGGCGTCGACCGGGATACCGAGGTGGGTCAGGGCGATGACGGCCACGTCGGGCATCCGTACGTCGTCACGGGTGGAGCCCGCCGCGATGCCGCCGCCGGAAGCGATCAGGAAGGTCTCGCGCTCGGGCGCGCTGGTGCCGCCGTGGCCGCCGCCGTCGGTGTGGCCGTGGTCGGTGGTGATCAGGATCAGCCAGTCCTCCTCGCCGTACGTGGCACGGGACTTGACTGCGTCGAGGATGCGGCCGATCTGCCCGTCCACGCCGTGGATGGCGTCCAGGTAGGCCTGGCTGGCGGCGCCGGAGTCGTGCCCGGCGTGGTCCACGTTGTCCAGGTGGACGAAGACCGCGTCCGGGTTGGTGGTGGAGAGCTTGTCCACCGCCGACTTCGTGGTGCCCTCGTCGTACTCGGCCTCCGGGGTGGGGATCTCGGTGTCGGCCCTGGCGATGATCTTGTTGGGGATCGGGTTCCAGGAGCAGACGGCGAGCGTGCCGAGGGCGGGCTTGGTCTTCTCGATCCGGGTGAGGAAGTCCGGGTACTTCTTGAGCTGGTGGCCGGTGATGTCGTTGTTCAGCACCCGGTGCTTGGCGGGCCACACACCGGTGAGCAGGGTCGACCAGCCCGGCCCCGACAGGGTCGGCGCGGGCGAGTCGGCGGGCATGCTGCTGGGCGCGGTGAGCCCGGCGGCCATCAGGCCCTTCAGGGCGGGGGCGTCGGCGTCCTTGATACGGCCGAGCAGAGTGCCGTCGATGCCGATCAAGAGGACCTTCGGGGTCTTGCCCTCGGCGCCGCGTGCGGTGGTGGCGACGAAGGGGAGGACAGCGGCGGTGGCGGCGGCAGCGGCGGCGCCGGTCAGCAGCCTGCGGCGGGAAAGAGTGGACACGCGTTTCTCCAACAGTGGGGGTCTGGCGGGGCGTTGTGCGCGGTTCGGTCCGGGGCGGCACTGTTCGCAGCAGGCCGCGTGCGCCCGACTCCCGTGGGCTCGTGCGGAGTTGGGCGGCCCGTGTCGTGTTCTGCCTATCGAGGATCCGGACTCCGGTCCAGACTCGTTACGCATTCGCGATAATGCCGGGCGGGATTCACGTGACCCATGTCTCCCGGTGAAGACTTGGGGAACGGGGCACGAAAGCTGCGTACCGCCCGGGTGAGGGCATGGCGAAGAGCGGGACGGCCGGTGCTCCGCCGTCCCGCTCTGCCCGTAACTTCCCTCCCCTACCGCCCGGTTGGCGCCGGAGGGGTCAACTTCAGCTGCCCGTCGCCGACTTCCAGCCGTCGACGTACTCGCTGAGGTTCTCGTCGATGTCCTTCCAGTCCGGCTCGAAGACCTTGACGCCCTTCATCACGGCCTTCAGGCCCTGGGCGTTCTTGTCCGCGGCCACGATGTCGCCACGGGCCGCGAAGCCGCCGCCGACCGAGCTGACCTGGGACTGGGCGGCGCGGCTGAGCATGAAGTCGAGCAGCTTCTTGCCGTTCTCGGTGTGCGGGGCGCCCTTGACCAGACCGGCCGCGTAGGGAAGCGCGAAGGTGGTGGGCCTGCCGCCCTCCCGGGCCGGGAACCAGATGCCGAGGTTGGGCATGGACTTGGACTGCGCGAAGTTCATCTGGACATCGCCGTTGGCGACGTGCAGTTCGCCCTTGTCGACCTTGGGCGCGAGCTTGCTGGTGGACGAGGACGGGCCCACGTTGTTCTTCTGCAGCTTGCCCAGGTACTCCAGGGCGGGCTCCTCGCCGCCGAAGTCGTTCATCGCCTTGATCAGTACGGCGGTTCCGTCACCGGCGATGCCCGGGGTGGAGTACTGGAGCTTGTTCTTGTAGCGGGAGTCGAGCAGTTCCTCCCAGGTCTTCGGGGGGTTCTTCAGCTCCTTCTTGTTGTAGATGAAGCCGAAGTAGTTGTTCACCACCGAAGTCCACTTGCCGTCGGGGGACTTGTCGGCGGTCGAGACCTGCTCGGAGCCCTTGGGCCTGTACGCGGTGAGCAGCCCCTTGCCGTCCGCCTGCTGGATGAACGGGGGCAGCGTGACGAGTACGTCGGCCTGGGTGTTGCGCTTCTCGCGGACGGCGCGCTGCACCATCTCGCCGGAACCGCCCTCCACGTAGTTGACCTTGATACCGGTCTCCTTGGTGAAGTCCTTGAAGACCTGGTCGTACCAGCCGTCGCCCTTCTCGCCCTTGAGGCCGTCGGCGCTGTAGACGGTGACGGCCTTCTCGTCGGAGGCGGCCGAGCCCGCGTCGCAGGCGGACAGGGAAGCGGTCAGGGCGAGGCCGCAGCCGGTCGCGGCGAGGACCTTGAGGTGACGGGAGCGGTACAGGGAGCGGGACTTCGAAATGACGGACATGACGGGGTCGTCTCCTGGCTGAACTGAGGTGAGGGAGCGGTGAGATGGGGTGTGGGGGCGGTGAGCCGGGGTGTGGAGGGTTCAGCGTGGGGGTGCGGGGAGCGGGGCCGGGTTCCGCGGCCCGGGCCGGTTACCGGATCAGCGGTACGTGGCCCGGTTGCGGATGCGCGACATGGCGAACAGGACGAGCAGGGTGGCCGCCATGAGGACGACCGCGAGCGCGGAGCCGGTGAACAGCGCGCCCCGGTCGGTGGCCGTGTAGATCTGCACGGGAAGCGGCACCCAGCCGGGCGGGTACAGCATCATCGTGGCGCTGAGCTCGCCCATCGACAGGGCGAAGCACAGCCCCGCGGCCGCGTTCAACGAGGGCAGCAGCAGCGGGAGTTTGACGCGCAGCAGGACGTACGCCGGACGGGCGCCGAGCGAGGCGGCGGCCTGTTCGTAGGCGGGGTCCAGGCGGGCGAGGGCGGCGGTCACCGACTGGTGGGCGAAGGCGGTGACCAGGATGGTGTGGGCGACGATGACGATCCAGCGGGTGCCGTTGAGCAGGAACGGCGGCTGCGAGAACGCGACGAGCACGGCGAGCCCGACCACCACCGAGGGCACCGCGAGCGGCAGCAGGAACAGGGCGTCCATCACGCGGCGCCCGCGCTTGCCGAGCGCGTGCGCGGACAGTGCCGACCAGGTGCCCACGAGCAGCGCGAGCAGGCTCGCGGTGAGCGCGGTGACCAGGCTGGTGGTGAGCGCCTCCAGGGACGAACCCCGGGTCGCCGCACTGTAGTTGGCGGTGGTGAAGCCCGAGGGCAGCACGCTGGACCAGTTGGTCGAGAAGGAGGCCGCGAGGATCACGCCGAGGGGCAGCGCGAACAGCGGCACGAACAGGACGAAGAAGAGCAGGCGGGCCGCCCACCTTCCGCCGCGGCTATGCACCAACACGTCGGCTCACCACCCGGTAGAGGCCGTAGAGGCCCACGGAGATCGCGATGTTGACGACGGCGACCACACAGGCGCCCGGATAGTCGGACTCCAGGATCGCCTTGCCGTAGACGAGGGTCGGCAGGGTGGTGACGCCCTTGGCGCCGGTGAACAGCACGATGCCGAACTCGTTGAGGCACATGACCAGGACCAGGCTGCCGCCCGCGGCGAGCGCGGGCAGGGCCTCCGGCAGGATCACCTGCCGGATGATCCGCGCGGGCCGGGCCCCCAGCGAGGAGGCCACCTCCAGCTGCGCGGTCTCGATCTGCGAGAAGGCCGCGAGCAGCGGACGCACCACGAACGGCGTGAAGTACGTGATCTCCGCGAGCAGCACGCCCCACGGCGTGGTCAGGAACTGGAAGGGCCCGTCCGCCGCGCCGGTCACATCCGTCCACATCCCGTTGGCCATGCCGACCGTGCCGTAGATGAACAGCAGGGCCAGGGTGACCAGGAAGGACGGGAAGGACAGGAAGACGTCGATGAACTTGGCGAGCGCCCGCCCGCCGGGCATCGGCACGAAGGCGATGATCAGCGCGAGCACGAAGCCGAGGACCAGACAGCCCGCGGTGGCCGCGAGCGCCAGCCACACCGTGGTGAACAGCGCCTCGCGGAAGGCCTCGGAGGCGAAGACCTCGGTGTACGGAGCGAGCGAGGTGCCGCCCTCGTCGGGCTGGAAGGACTGCTTGACGACGAGGTACAGCGGATAGAGGAAGACCACGCCGAGCGCGGCGACCGGTGGCAGCGCCCAGAGCCAACTCGGCATCTTGGCGGGCGCCTTGGCCGGGCGGGGGCCGGGGTTGCCCCCGGCCGCTCCCGCCTCCGGGGAGCCCTCGGCCGCCCCGGTTCCCTCGCTCTTCAGGGCGAGCTCAGCCATCCGCGCTCCCCGGGCCTGCCGAACTGCCGCTACCGGCAGCCGACTTGGCGAGCGCGGGAGCGGCGGCGGCCGCCGGCCCGGCGGCGGCACGGCCGCCTTCCGGGCCGGCGACACCCGCGCCGAGCAGTACCGCGTCCTCGGCGGCGAAGTGCACGAGCAGGTCGTGACCGATCTCCGGCGGGGTACGCAACTCCCGTATGTCCGCCTTGAGTTCGTGACCCGCGACGTCGATGTGCAGACGGTGGGTGGCACCGCGCCACTGCACCTCGGTGACCGTGCCGCGCAGGGCGTTGGGGCCCTCGCCGATGCCGACCAGGTGCGGCCGGATGCACAGGGTGGCCCCGGCTCCTGCGCCCGCGTTCCCGGTCGCGACCTCGATCCGGTTGCCGTCGAACTCGACGCCGCCCGCGTCCCTGACCGTCACCGGCAGCAGGTTCGCGTTGCCCACGAAGGACGCGGTGAACTCGGTGCGCGGGGAGCGGTACAGCTCCTGCGGGGTGCCGACGTCCCGGAGGCGGGCCTTGTCCATGACGGCGATCCGGTCGGCCAGGGTGAGCGCCTCGACCTGGTCGTGGGTCACGTACAGGATCGAGACGTCCGGCAACTCCCGGTGCAGCCGGGCGAGTTCGCCGAGCATCTCGGAGCGCAGCCGGGCGTCGAGCGCGGACAGCGGCTCGTCGAGGAGCAGCACGTTCGGCCGGATGGCCAGCGCGCGGGCGATGGCCACCCGCTGCTGCTGGCCACCGGACAGCTCCCGCGGGTAGCGTCTGGCGTAGTCGGCCATCCCGGTCAGCTCCAGGGCCTCGGCGACCCGGCCGGGTATCTCCCGGCGGGGCGCCTTCTGCGCCTTGAGCCCGAAGGCGACGTTCTGGTCGACGCGCAGGTGCGGGAAGAGCGCGTACTGCTGCACGACCATGCCGATACCGCGCCGGTAGGGCGGCAGATCGGTGACGTCCTGTCCACCGATCCACACCCTGCCCGCCGCCGGGCGCACGAACCCGGCGACCGCGCGCAGCGCCGTCGTCTTGCCGGAGCCCGAGGGCCCGAGCAGCGCCATGACCTCACCGGGCTCGACGGTCAGGTCGAGGGTGTCCAGGACGGTGGCGCTGCCGTAGGCGACCGAGACCCCCTCGAAGCGGATACCGCTGCTCATGCCGGAGCCCCGTCGGGTCCGGCGAGCCGGTCGAAGAGAGCGGGCAACTCGGCGACGGAGCCGAGGACTTGGGTGGCACCGGCCGCCCGCAGCGCGTCCTCCTGGTGGGCCCCGGTGAGCACCCCGGCGACCACAGCGGCACCGGCGCGCCGCCCGCTGAGCATGTCGTAGGAGGTGTCACCGGCGACGGCGACCTGGTGCACGCCCTCGGCGGCCTTGGTGCGCAGGAAGGCGTCCAGGACCATGTCCGGGTACGGGCGGCCGCGGCCACCCGCGTCCGCCGGGCAGAGGGTGAGCTCCACCAGGTCCTGCCAGCCGAGCGCGTTCAGGATGGCGTCCTGGGTGGGCCGGGCGAAGCCGGTGGTCAGCACCACCGTGCGGCCGGACTCCTTGAGCGCCTCGATGGTCTCGCGGGCGCCCGGGATCGGGGCGATGTGCCCGGCGTCGACCTGCTCGCCGTAGGCCTGCTCGAAGGCCTTGTTCGCGAGCTGCGCCCGCTCCTCGTCCCCGAACAGATGCCGGAAGACGGAGATCTTGGACTCGCCCATGGTGGCGCGGACGTGCGCCAGCTTGTGGGCGTGGTCCTCCGAGCCCGGCTCGACGCCGAGGCGGGCGGCTGCGGTGGAGAACGCCTGCTCCACCAGACCGCCGTCGGCGACCGTGGTGCCCGCCATGTCGAGCACCACGAGCCGGATGTCGTGGACAGCGGCGCCCGGGGTCGCCGTGCCGTGAAGGTTGTTCGTGCTCACTGTTGTCACCAGCCCAGTTCGTCGGCGGTCTGCTCGGCGATGGCGGGTGAGCAGGTCATGCCGCGCCCACCGGGCCCGGTGACCAGCCACGCGCCCTCGCGTACCTGCTCGCGGTGCACCACCCGGCCGGTCTCGGTGCACTGTGCGTACACCCCGGCCCAGCGGTGCCTGATCTTCGGCAGCGGCCGCCCGAGAAGGCGCTCGGCCACCTGCTTGACGTGCTCGTACGGCTCCTCGACCACGTCGAAGTTGAACGGGTGCTCGTACTCGTGGGTGTCGCCGATGGTCAGCCCGCCGCCCTGGCGCTGCACCACGAGGAGCTGCATCTTGTGCGCGGCGGCGATCCCGGGCTGCGGCTGCTCGGCGTTGAGGGCGTCCAGGGAACCGCCCGCGTACGCCGGGTAGTAGCGGAAGCTGTCCGCGTCGGCGACCGAGGTGGTGAGCGTCTCGCCCAGCGGCTCGGTCTGCATCATCTGCAACCGCACGCGGCGCACCGGCAGTTCGGGCGCCAGCTCGCGGACCAGACCGCCGAGCCAGGCGCCGGTGCACAGCACCACACTGTCGCCACGGTGCACGTCGCCGTGGTCGTCACGGACCGCGTTCTCACCGACGACCTCGCGGACCTCGCGCCCGCCGAGGAAGGTGTAGCGCCCCGACTTCGCCAGCTCCGCGCGCAGGGCGCGCTGTGCGGTGCGCGGCTCGACCTGCGCGTCGCGCTCGCAGTACAGGGCACCGAGGAGCTCGCCGCGCAGCGCCGGGTTCAGGGCCCGGGTCTCGTCGGCACTGAGGAACTTGTGCCCGCGCGCCGCGGCCTCGGGCCGGGTCAGGACCTCCTCGGCCACGGCCAGCTCGCGCTCGGTGCACACCGGGGTCAGCGAGCCACTGGCACGGAACCCGAGGTCCGGCACCCGGCCCCCGATCCCCTCCCAGAGCTCGCGGGCACGCAGGGCCACCTCGAGTTCCTCGCCCGCGGCACGACCGCCGACCCAGACGAGACCGAAGTTGCGCAACGAGGCCCCGCGGGCCTCCGCCTCACGCTCGATCTGTACGACCTCGTGGCCGCGTTCCACTGCATGCCAGGCGTGCATGGTCCCGACCACGCCGCCTCCAACAACTATGACTCTCACGGCCGCAACGCTCCTTGGAATATGTGGACTGAAGCCGTCCGCTCGGCGACCGGACGGTTAACTGGCCGCCAAACTTGGCCTAGACCCGTTACCTTAGCGTGACCAATTTGCGTAACCGGCGTCCTTTTTTGGGCAGTTGGGG
Source organism: Streptomyces sp. NA04227 (assembly GCF_013364195.1). Taxonomy (NCBI): domain Bacteria; kingdom Bacillati; phylum Actinomycetota; class Actinomycetes; order Kitasatosporales; family Streptomycetaceae; genus Streptomyces; species Streptomyces sp. NA04227. Next base: position 2,445,648 of record NZ_CP054918.1, read on the forward strand.
AACTTTGCGCGGGCCCTGTGCGGCGGATCCGGCGATCACGAATGCATCACAGTCGACTCGGCGGGCCGGGATCGTCACGGCGAGTGCGGTCGGTGACACTTTGGCCGAAATTCTGACGCCGCTGCGTCATTTACCCGTCACACTGGGCCACAACTCGACAGCGGGTGCGGCCGGTTCCGCCAGCCCGCTGAAGTCGGCCGGTACGGCCCGGACGTTCGGCGGGAGCGCCCGGGGCACCGGCATCTGGAGGGAGTCATGACATCCCAGAACAACGGGGCACCTGAGCCGCTTGGCACTTCTGGCACTTCTGGCACTCCTGCCACTCCTGAGGCTGTGGCTGTTCCGGCCGCGAGCGGTACGGGTGGCGTGAGCGGTGCGGGTGGCGCGGCCGGTACGGGTGGTGCGACTGGTACAGGCACCGGAAGCGGGGACGCCGCCGGCAGCGGGAGCGGGAGCGGGAGTCGTAGGACCGCGAGTGAGTGGCTGCGGGATCAGATGAATCCGACGGCCTTCATCGGGGCGGCGTTGCTCGTGATCATCGGCGCGGTCGCCACCGCCTTCTTCACCGGCGTCTTCGAGGACGGTGGCGGTGCCGGTGGCGAGGAGGACAAGGGCCGGGCGGTCTCACCCTCGGATGCCGCCGGGTCCACCTCCGGGGAGTGCCGGGGCGCCTCCTGCCAGGGCAAGAGCGCCAACGACTACGGCTGCGCGGGCGATGCGAAGGTCCTCGCGCACGCGGAGAAGGGTGTGTACCTGGAACTCAAGTACAGCCCGGAGTGCGCGGCCGCCTGGGGCAAGATCACCCAGGGCAGGGTGGGCGACGTGGTGCGGATCGACCGGGGCGTGGGCAAGAGCGCCCAGGCCGTGATCACCTCCGGCTACGACAACCACACCACGATGATCCCGGCCGAGGGCGACTTCGCCCTGGAGGCCTGCGCCGAGCCGAACGACACGGACGGTACCGCGGACTGGGATCGCTTCTGCGTCAAGGCGACGGCTGCCGATGTGACCGGTAGATGAGGGTCAACTTCTCTGGCTCCGCGGGCTGTTGAGCGTTGCGTGCCCGTGGAGTCGTACAGCCGATGGCGCACTCGGCCCGAGGCAATCCGGCCTGGGCAACTCGGCCCAGGGCGACTCGGGCCGAGGCCGTTCAGCCCGACGTACCACTGCCGAGGCGAGTGGAGAACGAGAACCGGTCACCTCGGTAGAGGCTGCGTACCCGTTCCAGGGGGCGGCCCTCGGTGTCGCGCGAGACGCGGTGGATCAGCAGCATCGGCAGCGCGGGCGGGGTGCCGATGAGCAGGGCCTCGCGGGGTGTGGCGAGGACGGTCTCCAGGCGCTCGTCGGCGTCGCCGAACGCGATCCCGAGCCGCTCGTGCAGATACGAGTAGAAGGAGGAGTCCGGGTCGAAGTCGGTGTCGAGAGCGGGCACCCGCTCGGCCGCCACATAAGTCGATTCCAGGCCCATCCGTTCGTCGTCGGCGAGCAGCACACGCTCCATGTGCCACACCGGCTCCCCGACCCGCAGCCCGGTCTCGGCCGCCAGCGCGGCGTTGCACGGGAAGCGGTCGAGACCGATCAGGTTTCGCCCCGGCGCACGCCCCTGCCTGCGCACCCCCTCCGTATAGCTGACCAGCGAGAGGGGCTGCTCCAGCTTGGGTCCCGCGGCCACCGTGCCGCGTCCCTGCCGACGCAGCTTGCCCTCCAGGAGCAGGTCGCGCAGCGCCTGCCGGACGGTCTCCCGCGCTACCTCGTAGCGCAGGGCGAGGTCGCGCTCGGTCGGCAGGGTGTCCCCCTCTCCCAACTCCTCGACGAGCAGGGCGATTTGGGCCTTGACGGCGTAGTACTTGGGAATCCGGCCGTGCTCGGGGATGCCGGATCGTACGGGTGCGCCGGGGGCCTGGTCGTTCGGGTAGTCCACGGGAAGATCGTGTCAGACGTGCGGCCGTGGTCATGGCGCGGGCCGTCCGGCGGCCGTCGGTTGTCACCGCCGCTCAGGCCGGGGGGAGGTCCCCGGGGAGGTCCTGTTCGGCCCAGATGGTCTTGCCCTCGCGGTGGTGCCTGGTCCCCCACCGCTGGGTGAGCTGGGCGACCAGGAGCAGGCCGCGCCCGCCCTCGTCGAAGGTGCGGGCGCGGCGCAGATGCGGAGCCGTACTGCTGGTGTCGGACACCTCGCAGATGAGAGCGCGGTCGCGGATCAGCCGGAGCCGGATGGGCGGGTGGCCGTAGCGGATGGCGTTGGTGACCAGTTCGCTGACGACCAGTTCGGTGGTGAACACGGTGTCCTCCAGGCCCCATCGGACGAGCAGTTCGGAGGCGGACTTGCGGACCCCCGCCACGGCCGCCGGATCGTCGGGAACGTCCCAGGTGGCGATGTGCTGCGCGTCGAGCGACCGGGCACGCGCGAGCAGCAGGGCCACGTCGTCCTCGGGCCGGGCGGGGAGCAGGGTGTGCAGGATGGTGTCGCAGAGGGTGTCCAGGGGGACGGGGTGGGGCGGTCTGGCTTCAGCGGGGTGTCCCGGGGTGGCCTCTTCGGCGGGGTGTCCCGGGGTGGCCGGGGCGGGGGTGGCAGCGTCCGGTCCGGTGGCGCGGGCGTCCGGTCCCGTGGTGCGGGCGGAAGGTGTGGGTGAGGCCAACAAGCCGCGCAGAGTCTCCAGTTCGGCGTCGATGTCGCGGCCACGGGTCTCGATGAGGCCGTCGGTGTAGAGGGCCAGGAGGCTGCCCTCGGGCATGTCCACCTCGACGCACTCGAAGGGCAGGCCACCCACTCCCAGCGGTGGACCGGCAGGCAGCGACAGGATCTCGGCCGTGCCCGCGGGGCTCACCAGAACGGGCGGCGGATGCCCCGCACGCGCGAGCGCGCAGCGCCCGGAGACAGGGTCGTGGACGGCGATGAGGCAGGTGGCTCCGATCTCACCGGAGGCTCGCTCCAGGTCGGGGAATGTGCCCGGTGCGGTGCTGTCGGTGTCGGCGTTGCTGTCGGTGTAGGCGTCGGTCTCGGTGTTGCTGTCGGTGTCGGCGTCGCTGCCGGACTCGGTGTCGGTGTCGGACTCGGCGTCGCTGTCGCTGTCGGTTTCGTTCGCGGAGTTCGCTGCCCGGGAGTTCGCGGTGGGGCGCGAGTCGGTCGGTCCGAAGCCGGTGGGCCCCGAGTCGGTCGGCCGGGGGCTGCTGGTCGCGGTGCCGCTCTCCTCGGAGACCGTGGCGCGTGCCCTGTCGCCCGCGTCGCGTACCGCCTCGGTGCTCAGGCGCAGGACGACGTCGTCGAGGTGGGTGAGCAGTTCGTCGGGCGGCAGGTCGATGTCGGCGAGGGTGCGCAGGGCCGCGCGGAGCCTGCCCATGGTGAACGAGGCGTGGATCCCGTGCCCCACCACGTCCCCGACCACCAGGGCGACCCGGGCCCCGGACAGCGGGATCACGTCGAACCAGTCGCCGCCCACTCCGGCCACCGCGGGCTGATAGCGGTACGCGACGTCGACGGCGCTCTGCTCGGGCGGTACACGTGGCAGCAGACTGCGATGCAGAGTGATCGCCATGCTGTGCTCACGGGTGTAGCGGCGGGCGTTGTCCATACAGACCGCCGCCCTGGCCACCAGTTCGTCGGCCATCGCCAGGTCGTCCTCGTCGAAGGGCTCGGCACCCTCCCCGCGATACAGCACCGCCCTCCCCATCACGGTGCCGCGCGTCCGCAGCGGGACGGTGACACGGGAGTGGAACCCCAGCGCTTCGAGCCGCCGGGCTTCGTCGGCCTCCGCCGCGTCACCGGTGCGTTCCTCGGTGAGGGGTGCTTCGACGGCGGGTTCTCGGGCGGCGGGTTCTCGCGCTGCCGGTTCCCGGGTGGCGGGTTCTTGCACTGCCGGTTCCCGGGTGGCGGGTTCTTGAGCTGCGAGGTCTTGGGCGGCAGGTTCCTCGACGGCGGGTTCTTCGACTTCCTCGACGGCGGGCTCTTCGACGCCGGGCTCTACGGCGATGCGTTCCTCGCCACGTCGCCCCGCACCATGGACGCCGACCTGTGTGCCGGGCGGCCGGAGGGGATGTTCGGCGCGGGGGGACGCCACGGCGGTGCGCCGCAGGCGCCGTTCCCCGCCGGTGGCCTCCTCGCCGTGCAGGACCGGCTCGGCCAGGTCGACGGCGACCAGGTCGGCGAGGTGCGGGACGATCGCGTCGGCCAGTTCCTGAGCGGTACGGGACACGTCCAGGGTGGTGCCGATGCTCATACCCGCCGCGTACAGCACGTCGAGACGGCGGCGGGCGGCGAGCACACGTCCGGCGAGCGCCCTGAGTTCGGTGGTGTCCCGGAAGGTCGCGACGGTGCCCGCCGCTTCCCGGTGGCGCGCGAGGGGCCGCTGGTTGACGGCGAGCCGCCGGTCCCCCGCCGTGTGTACCGCGTCCGTGACCTCACGGCCCGAGACGAGCAGCTCGGTGAGAGGCGCGTCGAGACCCAGTTCCGCGACCTCGCACCCCGCTGCCTCGCCGGGCAGCCCGAGCAGCCGGTGCGCCTCGTCGTTGGCGAGCAGCAGCCGCCGGTTCGCGCCGACGATCAGCACTCCCTCCTTGACCGAGTGCAGCACCGCGTCGTTGTGCTCGTACAGCCGGGTGATCTCGGCCGGTCCGAGGCCACGGGTCTGGCGCAGCAGCCGTCTGCCGAGCAGCCAGGTCGCCCCGGTACTGACCACGACGGCGACCGCCGTGCCCGCGAGGACGCCCGGCAACTGGTCGGCGACCATACCGCTGACCCGTTCGGTGGTGACCCCGGCGGCCACGGCCCCGACCACCCGCCCGCTCGTGTCGCGTACGGGGACGGTGGCACGCACCTGCGATCCGAGGCTGCCTCGGCTGAACCGCTCGGTCGTGGTCCGCCCGGCCAGTACGCGCTCCAGGTCGCTGCTGAACCGCTTGCCGATCTGCGCGGGATCGGGATGGGTGACGCGGATGCCCTCGCGGTCCGCGACGACGATGAAGTCCATCCCGGTGTTCTTCCTGGTGATCTCGGTACGCGGCTGCAGCACCCGGGTGGGGTCCGGCGACCGCAGGGCCTCGGCCGTGCCAGGGGCGTGCGCGAAGCTCTCGGCCACACCGAGGGACCGCCGCTCGGCGTCCCGGTAGGCCTCCCGCTGGTCCCGCAGCGACAGGGCGAAGAGGGCCGCCGCGGCGAGCAGCAGCACCAGGACCAGTACGAAGAGGAACATCTGTCCCACGACCGTGTGCACGCTGAACACGGACCGGGGCCGCACCGGCCCGTCACGCCACGCACGCCGCCCGTCACGAGGACCGACGCGGTGACTGTCGCGGTGACTGTCGCCATGGCCGTTGCGGCGACCATCGTGATGACCGTCGCGGCGACCGCCGTGATCTCCGTCGCGATGACCGTTGCGGCGGAGGTTGCGGCGGCCTCGCGGCGACCCCCGGCCGTCGGCCCTGTCGACCGAGGCGCCGGATCGCCGCTTTGATCCCCTCATGCCCTCTTTCTACCCATGGGGCCTGCCGACGCGCCTGTCGTCGTCGTCCCCGTCCCCGTCCCCGTTCCCGTCGCCGTTCGGTCGAGCGGGGCGACGGACCGGCGAAACCGCCCGCCCCTGTCGGCCCGGTACAGCAGCACCGTTCCGGCGAGGAGGAGTACGACCCCCGCCCCGGCCGTCCCGGGAAGGTGACGGGACCCCGTACGGGCCAGTCCGCCCTGCCGGTCCGGGGCCACGGGTTCGAGGCCGCCGCCGGGCCGACGCGGATCAAGTCGCCGCTCGTGGCCCGGAGTCGAGTCGGCCGAGGGCTCCGCCCGCTCCGCTTCCCGGCCGTCGGCGGGGCGCACGGCGAAACGGTACGAGCCGGACTGGCCCAGCCAGTCACCGTCGCCCCCTCGGCGTCGTACGACCGTCGTGGCGGCGGTCACCTCGTCCGCCGGTACGCCGGCGCCGAAGCCGAGCCGGACCCGGACCCCGGCCCGCTGCCCGCCCTCCAGCCGGAAGCCGTCGAAGCCCGGTGCCGCGAGCACGGCGATGTTCTCGTCCCGGTCGGTGTGCTCCACCTGGGCCGGACGCCACCGCCGACCGTCGTGGAACTCCAAGTGCACGTCCCCGGGCCGCAGTTGCCGAGCATCGTCGACCAGGACGAGCAGCGGATGCAGCGCCTGACAGGCGGAACCGGTGACATTGCGCAGCTCGATCGTCCAGGACCGCGGCGCGGCCCCCGCACGGTAGGACGCGGGACCGTCGAGCATCCGCGTACGTACGGGGAAATCGTCACCTCGGCTCGAACAGCCGGCGGCGGGGAGAGCCGCCTCGGGGAAGGCGGTCGCGTGCCGTACGGCGGCTACGGAACCGGACGCCGCGTACGCCTCGGATCCCGCGCCCGAGAGGGCGGCGCAGGTGACCAGGGAGAGCATGGTCCCAGCGAAGGCGAGACGGACCAGGCCGGGGCGCACGGGCCCGGGATGAGCGGGCCCGAGATGAGTGACTCCAGGACGGTTCGGGTGGGGCGGTCGCATGCCATGTCCGTCCCGCGTCCCGGCGTACGCCACACGCGAACCCCTCCGATCGGCGGCGTGATTCCGCCCGATCAGCGGTCCGCCACCGACGCCCCGGCGCCCGTACCTAAGCTGCTGTCATGACTGCGACTGGTACTGGTACTCCTCCCCTCCGCGTCGGTCTCGTCGGGTACGGCCTGGCGGGCTCCGTGTTCCACGCTCCGTTGATCGGTGCGAGCGAGGACCTCGTCCTCGACACCGTGGTCACCTCGAACCCGGACCGGCAGGAGCAGGCGCGTGCCGCGTTCGGGCAGGTGCGGTGTGCCGCGAGCGCCGACGAGCTGTGGACGCGCGCCGGTGAACTCGACCTGGTGGTCGTCGCCTCCCCGAACAAGACCCATGTCGCGATCGCCAGGGCCGCGCTCGAAGCAGGCCTGCCGGTCGTGGTCGACAAGCCGCTCGCGGGCACGGCACGGGAGGCACGCGAACTCGCCGCCCTCGCCGAGGAACGCGGCCTGCTGCTCTCGGTCTTCCAGAACCGGCGCTGGGACAACGATTTCCTCACCCTGCGCAAACTGCTCGCAAAGGACGAACTCGGCGACGTATGGCGCTTCGAGTCCCGGTTCGAACGCTGGCGTCCGCGCCCCAAGGGCGGCTGGCGCGAGTCCGGCGACCCGGGCGAGATCGGCGGGCTCCTCTACGACCTCGGCAGCCATGTGGTCGACCAGGCGCTGACGCTCTTCGGCCCGGTCGAGTCCGTCTACGCGGAGTCGCTGGTGCGCAGGCCGGGCGCGGAGGCCGACGACGACACCTTCTTCGCGCTCACCCACACCAACGGCGTCCGCTCGCACCTGTGGGTGAGCGCGACCACGCCCCAGCTCGGCCCGCGCTTCCGGGTCCTCGGCTCACACGCGGGCTACGTCAAGTACGGACTCGACCCCCAGGAAGCGGCCCTGCGCGAGGGCCTGCGCCCCGACTCGGAGGCCGACTGGGGCGCCGAGCCCGAGGCCCTGTGGGGCAGGGTCGGCGCGGGCGAATCCCCGCTGACCGGTGGCGGCAGGCCCGAGCCGACCCTCAACGGCGACTACCCCGCGTACTACACGGCGGTCGCAGCCGCCCTGCGCGGCACGGGCCCCAACCCGGTGACCGCCCTGGAGGCGGCCCGGGCCCTGGACGTCCTGGAGGCGGCGCGCCGCTCGGCCCGGGAGGGCGTGACCGTGCGGCTTGCGTGAGGGGCACGCCCCCCCACCTGTTGAGGAGTGAAGCTGGGGGTTGAGGGCTGGGGGCTGGGGCTTACGGCTGTGGCTGCGGTTGGGGCTTCTTCTTGCCCTGCTGTTGCGGTTGCGGTTGCGGCTTCTGGTTCTGCTGTTTCTTCTGCTGCTGCTTCTGCTTCTGTCGCGGCTTCTGCTGCGACTGGGGCTGGGGCTTTGGATTCCGGTTCGGATTCTGCTTCGGATTCTGCTTCGGCTGTTGCTTCGGCCTCGGCTTCGGCCGGGACTTCGGCTGTGCCGTATCGATGTTGCCGGTGTCCGAGTCGGGGGTGCTGTCGGGAGTGCTGTTGCCGGAGGTGCTGTCGTCCGTGGCCCGGGTGGTGTCGCGGTAGAGGACGGCCCGTTCGATGGCGCTCCAGGTCGTACTGGTGACGACGTAGAGCGCGGCGGCGAGCGGTACGACGGCGACGGTGACCAAGGTCAGGAAGGACATCAGCGGCATCACCTTGGTCATCGCGCCGAACCCGGGAATCGCCTGCCCGTCCGCATCGCGGGGCATGCTGCTCCCGGCGGCCGCCATGGTCCGCTTGGTCCGGCGGTACGAGAAGGTCGCCACGGACGCCACCAGGACGAAGAGCCCGAGATAGACGAGCCCGTGCGGGCCGAAGAGGCCACCGTCCCCGAGCGCGTCGTGCCACCGTCCGCCCAGCGGGACACCGAGCAGTGTGTGGCGAAGCAGGTCGTTGGGCTCGCCACCGATGCTGCCGCTGGAGAACAGGTGGTAGAGGAGGAAGAAGGCGGGCAACTGCAGCAGACTCGGCAGACACCCGGCGAACGGCGACACCTTCGCCTCGCCGTACAGCGCCATCGTCGCCTTCTGCAGCGCCGCCGGATCGTCCTTGTGCTTCTTGCGCAACGCGGCCACCTGCGGCCCGAGCGCCGTACGTGCCCGCTGCCCACGGGCCGCCGCGAGCGACAACGGCAGTACGAGCAGCCGTACGAAAGCGGTGAACAGCACGATCGCCGCGGCGGTCGCGGAGGCGTGGAACAACGGATCGAGCACGTCGGCGAGCCGCCCGACGAGATCGGCGAACAGGGACATGAACGGCATGGGTGGAGCCCTCCGGGCAGGGTGCGATCGCGAGGCGAGCGATGCGATGCGAATGCGAGCGATGCGGGGTCGGATATCTGCGTGCCGCGCCGTCGCGAGATCCGGGCCGAGGCTGGTCAGGACCGAAGGCCCGAAGAGCAAGCGTCAGCATGGATTCCGGGACGGTTCCGCACATGGCGCACCCAAAGGAAGACAGGTCACGGGAGACCTGAAAGGGAGCCCTGAGCCCGCATGGACATGGGCGTGCCCCTGGGCATGACCCTGGATCTGGATCTGGTGGAGCTGGATCTGTTGGATCTAGATCTGGATGTTGGGTGCGCGGAAGCGGAAGGTGGCCGACCGTCGCCGTTCGTCAGGCGGCGGCCGTCACCAGGGAGCGGCCGCCCGGAGCACGGGGCCTGCGGCGACCGCGGGCATCCGGATCGCGTTGCGAGAGGAAGGCGGTACGCATCGCGCGGTCTCTGAGCGCGGTACGGACACGTGCGCGAGGCACGGCGGGCGCGCTGCGTGCGGCGTGCACCGCACAGAGCACCAGGGCGGAACCGACGGCCGCGGTGGCGGCCAGGGCCACGGCGGCGGTGAGCATGCCCGACTCGACGAGCAGCACATCGGAGAGGACGAGCACCAACACGGCGAACAGCCGCCGCAGGTACGCCAGCCCGCGCGCGGGCACCGAGTAAGCCGGTCCGGACCGGGAGGCGGAAACGCGTCCGGTACTCACCAGACGACCTCCCCTCCACTCGCCGCAGAACGCGGCATACGAACAACTCATCCTGTTATACCGGACAGGGCCGACACCGCGATCCCCCCAGAGGAGGAGACGGCCAAGGGGGAGACAGCGAGAGGAGAACACGGCCAGACAGCGCGAGGAAGGTACGGGCACGGACACGGCCGGAGGAGGACACGGCCAGAGGCGCGCCACCGCACGGAGCGTCCCTCCATGCCACGCTCCTCACACTCCCGGCACTGTTCGGTTCGCCTCGGCGTGACCGCAGTAACGTGTCCGCATGCGCCCCGACACGTCAGCAGATTCTGTCGACCACATCGCCGAAGCCGAACGCCTGGAGCGCACTGCCGGGCTCTACCCAGAAGACGCGGAACAGCTCCTGTTGCAGGCGGCTGCCCACCTGGAACTCGCGGGTGCCCGGGAACGGGCGAGCAAGCTGTACGACCTCCTGCTCGCGGCGTCGCCCGCGGTGCCGCTGGAGCGTCCCGACCTGGTCAAGGCCCTGAAGGCGGCCAACCTGTGGGAGTACGGCCACGAGGCCGAGGCCCGCGCGAACCTGGACGGGGTGCGGCTGGCGGCGCCCCGTGCGGCGGCGCCCTGGGTGATCGCGGCGGAGGCGTACGAGGCGCACGACGACCTGGAGGCGGCGCACCAGACCTTCAGCGAGGGCGCCCAGCGACTGCTCTCGGCCGAGCCGCCCGCCGAGAAGGACCTCCAGCCGCTGCTCGTGGGACGGCACCGGGTGCGCAGGCTGATGGGCTCCGAACACGACGAGTGGGACCGACTGGCGCAGGAGCGCCACGCTGGCCCGGTCCCCCTGGACGAACTGCACGACCCGAAGCGCATCTGGTCCCTGGGCTCGAACAACCCCGAGGAACTCCAGGCCGAAATCTCCCGCCTCCACGCCGAACTCGGCGCCTACCGCGCGGCCTTGTCCCGCCCCTTCCCGGTAGCGGTCCTCCACTGGCCGGCCGACGAACTCTCCGAACTCACCGACTCGTACCCGACCCTGGCCGACGAATACCCCTCCCACGAGGCCCACTTGGCCGCCATAGAGTCGGCCCTCCGCGAACTGGCCGCCTCGGGCACGCAGAACATCGGCATCGTCTCGGCGACGGTCCCGTCGTACGAAGCCTTCGCGGCTTCGGAGGGGGCTTCGCCTGCGGATACGGAGCTGTTGCCGCTGTATGCGACGACGTTGGCGGCACGGGGGCGGGCGGTGGCTTGGCCGCCGACGTCGACGGAGGATTGCTGGTGTGGGTCTGGGCGGGCTTATGGGGAGTGCCACGGGGTGATCTGACCGGCTACGCATTTCGCCGGTGCAGTTTCCAGCACTCTGATTTATGCCAACTCCGAGCCCTGTCGATTGCGGAGATCTCACGGAAGCGGCAACTCCACTGAATGTGAGACCTACAGGCGGGGTCTGAAGTATGCCGCCACATAGCCTTCGGAAAACTCACTTCACAACCAAAGCCCGCTGAAGTGTCACTTACACCACACGCCGAGGAGACACAATCGTGCGCGAGGAACAAGAGATGCTCCCCGAATTACGGGACCTCTCGGCCGCCAACCACATCGCCACAACCGGAGAAGGAGAGGACTCCGAGTTAACAATTGTTGCAGAACGAATTCTGAGCTTGGATCCGCACGGCGATCGGTTCGCCGCCGTCCTGAGAGACACCATAGATCAACTTTTGAATGGAGAAGTAACGGGCCGCTACGACTGGAAGGATCTTTTCAAGACCGAGAGAACTCACGCCGGGACCCTCGTCGAAATAAATCTACAACGAGAGTTTCGCAGAAGCGATGAGTTCCTGGACGGCACGAAGATGGATTACCGAATCGCCGGCATCGAGGTGGACTGCAAGTACTCTCAGAAATTTGGGTCGTGGATGATCCCCCCGGAAGCCATGGGCCACCTTTGCCTGCTCGTATGGGCAGATGACTATAAATCCCAGTGGAGTGCCGGCCTCATGCGCATCAGAGATGAGTGGCTGAACCCTGGAAGTAATCGCGACATGAAGCTCACCGTCAAGGCCGAGCACCGTAACAAAGCAATATGGCTCTGGCGTAACGCTCCCCTCCCCGAGAACACGCTACTTCACATGGACCCCGAAGATCGCAGCCTAGTGTTCTCTCACCCATCAGGCCAAGCGCGCCTCAATGAACTATTTCGCCGGGCCCAGAACCGCAGAATCGGCCGGAATGTGGTGAGAACCGTAGCCCAACAGAAGGACTACATGAAGAGGGTTCGCGGAAACGGCGGCGCCCGTTCGCGGCTCCGTGACGAGGGAATCATCATTATGGGTGACTACGAGAGTCACAGGAAGGTAGCCCGGGCACTCAACCTTCCTGTACCGCTTGAGGGGCAGTTTGTCAGCACTCGGGTTGTGCGGGCCAATCCGACGCACGCCGAATCGGCAGTAGCGCTGATCGATGGAGAGTACTGGACGGTCGCTACACACGGCGACCCGAAAGAGTGCGCCCCAGTCCTGCCGGAAACAAAAAAGTCGCCGTAAATTTCTCGATGAGCCCAACCAGACCCTACGGGTCGATTAAATCTAGATTCTGCACTCAAGGGAAGAACGTTGACAGCACCCGTTTGGCTGCACCCTCTCTTCGCCTGGAAGAATTCCAGCAATAAGAAGGTACTGGAGGCTTGCGGAAAGGCGTTTGCACCGAATATTGCTGACGTTGACAACAAGCGAAGCCTACTTATCGCGAGATCTGTTTTTGACGACCTCCAGGTGACTCGCCTTATTAACGCGAACTCCAGTGAAGCGAAGGAAGAGAATAGGGGTACCGCACTTGAGAACGCCGTGACCGAAGAGATTGAAGCTCAGCTTTCACTCAAGGCCCCTCACACCTCTTACAACGTGGCCCGCGGCGTGGACGTTTGGACCTACGAGCAGTACAAACACCTTTCCGAGCTCCGCAAAATCTTGTCCGACACCCCCAGCCTGAGAGTCACCCTCGGGACCGACTATCAGATCACTCCTGACATCACTGTAGGGATCGGCATTCCGGGAAATCCTCTCCACGCAGTAATCTCCTGCAAATGGACACTGCGTTCTGACCGCGCTCAAAATATCCGGCATGAATTCAACTTGCTTGTCCGGTCACGTCGAGGGCGCGCCCCCCATCTGGTTGCCGTCACTGCCGAGCCACTCCCAAGCCGACTTGCTTCACTCACGCGCGGCACAGGGGAAATCGACAGCGTGTACCACGTGGCCTTCAATGAGATGCAGAAGGCCGTAACGGCCCATGGATCAATCCGTCACAATCGGAACGTGCCATCACAATTGGAGTACTGGCAGGAAATGACTGAACAGAACCGTTTGAGAGACTTCAACGATCTAGTCAGTGATCTATTGAGATACTGATCGCAGCGTCACTCCAGAACTCTCAGGCGATGCTCACCTTCCACCGCTGCCATCCGACCTCGTGAGCGCCGCTCAAGCGGGTTGGCTATAGGCCGCCGCTCCTGGTAGACGGTAGGTGTGAACGAGCAACGCGACGCAGCCGACCAACACTGGATTCCGCCTGCCGGCTCATGGGCTTCCTCAGCCGGCCGTAGGCGGAACATGCAGGCGATCCGGAGCCGAGATACAAAACCGGAGCGGCTAGTTCGCAGCCTGCTGCACGCCCAGGGATTGCGATACCGGGTCGCCGCCCAGCCTCTCCGCAATCTGCGACGCACAGCGGACATCGTCTTCCGTCCTGCGGAAGTCGCTGTTTTCATTGACGGGTGCTACTGGCACGGCTGCCCCGAGCACTACGTGCCACCGAGGACCAACGAGGGGTATTGGTCAGCGAAGGTCGAGCGCAACATGGCCAGGGATCGGGATACTGACAGCAAGCTCAAGGCAGCTGGCTGGCTGGTCCTGCGGTTTTGGGAGCACGAGGCTCCGGAGGAATGCGCCCTTCGCATCGCTGCCGAAGTAAGCAAACGACGCCCACCGAGCCCCGGCCGAGGAAATCGCTGACTACGCCGGTTCTCGGCCAAGCTCCCGGTGAGCTCGCAGCACCTCAGCGATTGACTGCCCGACTGCTTCTGCGACCGGCGGCGGGAAGGCGTTACCTACTTGCCGATACCTCGCAGTCTTCCCTCCGGAGAAAACCCAATCAGAGGGAAATCCCTGGATGATGGCCGCCTGCGCCACCGTGAGCATCGGGCCGTCTTCCCCGAAAAGATCACGACCTTCAGTTTCTTTCTTGGCACACACATCGGGGTCGTTTGCCACGCCCATGCCGGAGATACCGAGATGCTTCCATGCCGCCTTGGCGCGACTCGGACCGAGATCCGCGCCGCCATGCTTCTTGGAACCACCAACAAGGGTCGGAGCGACTCCTCCACCCTTGCCGTGCAATTCGCTGTCGCGTCGCTTCGCCGTCTCCAGCCAACGCTCGTAGCCGCGCCGAGCCTGTTCCGCGTATGCACCTTCGAAGTAGGGCTCAAACCTGGCGAGCATGCTCGGCTGCAGCGCCTCCGCCACGCTGACAGGCTGGTCGGTTGTGACTGTGGGCCATTCATATTTGAGGTCCTTTAGGACATCTTCACGAAACGCCACCAGAATTGCGCGCGGCCTCAGTTGAGGGGTTCCGAAGTCACTGGCCTCAAGTACATCCCATTCGCAGACCTTGTACCCCATGCCCGGCTCGGTGCGCATGCTGCCGTCCTGGTCCCGGTACCGGCCGCCTTGCAGCATCGCTTCGATCCAGTCCCGGTAGTCAGCAAACTTCGGATCTTTGATGCCCCGGACGTTTTCGATCATTACTGCGCGAGGTTTTAGCTGATCCACCAACTCAAGCATGCGGGGAAACAGGTCACGTTCGTCGTCCCGCCCCAGCTGCTTGCCGGCATGAGAGAACGGAGGACAAGGAACCCCGCCAGCTAGCAGGTCCAGGTCGCGTTCCTTCAGCCCAAGGCCTGCCTTGGTCAAATCCCGGTATGGCTCGAAGTCCTTGACGTCCTTCAGCAGAACGTCACAGTTCTTCGACTCCCAGGACCAACTGCCCTGCGACTCGAGATTCGCAACGAGCGTCGCGTGTGCGTGTGGATCCAGTTCAACCAACGCCAGGTGCCCGAACCCCGCCCGGTGCAGCCCGATGGCCTGGCCTCCTGCGCCAGCGCAGATCTCGATCGACGTGAACTCCCGCCCAGTACTACTGGTCATGCACCCTCCTTCCATATGTGCTCCGCCGACGCCACACGGCACCAGCAACTACAGAGGGTGACACTCCCCACTGACAACAAGACAACCGCAAGTCTGCGCCATGGCGGCCGTCTCGACTGACGCCACCCGCGGACCCACGGACACTCATACGATATGGCCTGTGGCGAGAACCCCTTGGACCAGGGACGAACTGCTGCTGGCCTGCGCCCTCGTGATGGAGAACGACTGGCGTGAGCTCCGGCAGCACGACGTCCGCACACTCGAGCTTTCCGATCTTCTGCGTTCGCTTCCGCTCCACTCGGCCGTGGACAGAGCTGACCCCAGATTCCGCTCGCCGAACAGCGTCAGCAGGAAGACCACAGACATCGCCACAGCCGTGCCGGGCTATACCGGTGCGCGGACGAAGGGCGGAGAGCTCACCCGCCAAGTGGTGCAGGACTTCTGGGATGCCCCCGCAGCCATGCGGGCCTTGTCGGAAGCTCTCCGCGCCAGCATTGGATCTGGTGAACTCCACCTCATACCCTCTCAGCCCGATGAGCGAGAGGAGGAACCCGGCGCCACTGCCAGAGAAGGACGCCTTCTGACTCGCCTGGCGCTCTACCGGGAGCGGGATCCCAGACTCCGTCGGCGAAAGCTCGAACAAATCAGGCGCCTGAGAGCCGCGTTCCGCTGCGAAGTATGTGAGTTCGACTTCGCCCAGGCCTTCGGCGCCCTGGGCGCTGGTTACATCGAGGTGCACCACGTGACGCCTCTCCATATTGCCGGGCCCTCCGAAACTCATCTGCACGACCTCGCCCTGCTCTGTGCCAACTGCCACCGCATGTGCCACAGAAGCTTCAACGGGGAATCCTGGCGTACCCCAGCGGCACTGCGAGCCCTCATCGCGACTGCGGGGCAGAATCCTCACGCGGCACCGGTCTCCGCTTCGTAGCGCATCTGTGCCTTGTCCAGGGCTTCGTCGAGGTCCGCCCCTTGCGCCGCAAGCCAGTGAAGAAGGTCCGTGATCACATCCGATGCAAGGCTGTGAAGTACCACTCCCGCCGACCGGGACACGGCTGGCTCCGCCCGCGCTCCTTCTCCGTAGGTGTCCAACAGCGCGGCCGCGCGCAGGACTTGGCGTGGCACGCAGTTCGCAGGGAGAGCCAGTTCGCACCAGACTGACTTGCCGCCCTGGGTGAGCCTTGCGCCCCACCGGTCGCACAGCGCCGAGATCAGGTGCAGCCCCCGGCCCGCTTCTTCCCGCTGGTCTCCGGCGTCCCCTGTCCGGACAGGAAGAGCGCTGGCCGTGTCATGCACTTCAACACGGAGCTGATGTCCGTGCAGTTCGAGTACCACGGCGGCAGAAGCACCCTCGCCGACGTGCCGCACGACATTGGTCGCGAGCTCGGTGACGACAACTTCCGCCTCAGCCACGACGACGGTTGCTCCCCAGTCGCCGAGCACAGTTCGCACTGCCCTCCGCAGGGCAGCCATCTGGACGGGCAGAGCCGCGAACGGGAGGACGCAACGCAGTGGTCGGTGCACGTCGGTTTGCAACCGCATGAAAGGCCCCCTTCGACAGACAGGATTGACACGCCACGCACAGCAGACGTGACGCTGTGTTGCCAAACCGAGTATGGCACGAGAATTCCCTCTGTGTAACTTCTCATAATGAACCCAACCCGTTCCGGTGAAGCAGAGGCCGAGTGCGCCCTAGCCTGATTGCCGCCCGAGAACAGGGAGTTCAGGGCGTAGGAGGTAACGAGGTGCCAGAGCGGCCGACTACTCGCCGCCGTCAGCTTGGGGCGACCCTTCGTAAGCTGCGGGCGCGCAAGGGCATGACTCTCGAAGAGGCTGGCGGGCACGCAGGCGTCTCCAAGGCGACCGTCAGCCGGTACGAGACACAAGAAGGCCCGGTGAAGTGGCTTGTAGTAGAAGCGCTTTGCCGTGCCTACGGCGCGACCGAGGCCGAACGGGAGGCGCTTGTCGCCATGGCCAAGAACGCCAAGGAACAAGGCTGGTGGCGCTCGTTCGCCGACTCGATCCCCGAGAGCATGAACCTGCTGCTCACGCTTGAGGACGAAGCGGTCCGCGAAGACCATTTCTCCTGTGTCTACGTGCCCGGGCTGCTCCAGACACGGGCCTACACCCGTGCCGTCCAGCTTGCGAACGAGTTGGAGCGGTCCCCGGAGGACGTCGAGCGGCTTGTGGATATCAGGATGAAGAGGCAGGAGATTCTCACCCGCCCCGAGCCGCCACGGCTGTGGGCCATCCTCGACGAATCCGTGATCCGCAGAGTGGTCGGCTCTGCCAGCGTCATGCGCGAGCAACTCGACCATCTGTTGCAGGCGAACGCCTCCCCGCACATCACACTTCAGATCCTGCCGTTCGCCAAGGGGGCTCACGCCGCCGCTCTCGGCAGCTTCGTCATCCTGGGCAGCAGAGAGCCCTCACTCGATGTTGTGTACGTCGACCTGCACGTCGGCTCCTACTTCATGGAGAAGGATGAGGAACTGGACAGGTACCGTCTTGCGTTCGACTATCTGCGCGCACAGTCGCTGGACATGTCGGCTTCGTCGGACCTGATCCGGCAGGTACGCAAGGAGATGAAGTGAAGCGCGAGATCCGGTCAGACTCCGGCATCAGCCTCATATGGTTCAAGTCGTCCTATAGCGGTGGCAACGAGACGGAGTGCCTTGAGGTGGCCATCGAAGCAGGGGCCTTGTTGCTACGAGATTCCAAGTGCCCCGAGGAGGCGCGTGTCGCCGTGTCCACCCACTCATGGCAGCGATTCCTGGCAGCTCTGGATGACGGCCGCTTCCGCTGAACACGTCTGGTGCCAGGCTTCAACGCCTGGGCTTCGAGCTCGGCTGGTGAAGTGAGTCACTGGTCCCCAGTCCGCACACTTCATCGCCCATACGTCGCGTTAGCCTGCGCGGGTAGGCACGTATGGACACGTACGCACCAGGAGGCAGGCATGGCGAAGGTTCCCTCGGCGGCTGTGGCGGCGGCCGGGCTGGTCGGCGGCTACGCCACAGCCCGCTACACCAAGAAGCGGGAACTCGGCGGTGCCGTGCTCGCCGTGGCCGGGGCCGCCGCCGCGACTCAGTGGCGGGCGCGTGCCGGCGGGAAGGCTGCTGGAGCACTTACCGCCGCCTACGTTGCCGCCTTCGGGGCTTCGCATCCGCTGGCCAAGAAGATTGGGGCCTGGCCGTCCGTCTTCGCCGTGACCGGAGCCGTGGCGCTGGCCTCGTGGGCGGTCGCCGACCGGCACGGCTGAGGCCTTCGCATCGACGCAGAACCCGTGACCGGCAAGGCCAGGCAGAACACCCAGGCCGCGCCGGTCACTTGTGTGTCAGCACGTTGACCACCCAGCACAGCTACTTGTGCTGCAACACGTTGACCACCCACCCACCGGGATCCCGTACAAAGAAGCGCCGTACCCCCCACTCCTCATCCCTGAGTTCGCGAACGATTTCGGCGCCCGATGCCTGGACCGTGGCGTACACCGCGTCGACGTCCTCGACCTCGATGCTCAGGTCGGGGACGACCGGGCCGGTGCGTTCCTCGGTGAAGAAGGAGAGTTGGGCGGTGGGGTTGGAGGGGGAGGCGAGGGTCGTGACCCAGCCCATGTTCATGACTTCCTCGAAGCCCAACTGGGAGTAGAAGTCGCGGTGTTGGGTCATCGACTCGGGTGAGTCGGTGTGTTTGTTGGGCACTACGCGGCGCACGGTCATCGTCGACTCGATTCCTCGGTTCCTCGGTTCCTCAGGTCCTCGGCCATTGGGCCGATCCTTGGGGTTCCCGGTATTGCCTGCCTATCAGGCCCCTCCGACAACAGCCCCTCAATCGGCAGCGCCCCCTCCCCCGCGAACTCCGCGAAACGTCGCCCGGTACGCCCCCGGCGACACCCCCACCCCCGCCTGGAAGTGCTGGCGCATCGACGCGCCCGTGCCGAAGCCGCACTCCGCCGCGATGCGGTCGATCGTGTGGTCCGTCTCCTCCAGGAGGGCGCGGGCGCGGTCCAGTCTCCGTGCGGTCAGCCAGCGCACCGGGGTGAGGCCGGTCTCCTCACGGAAGCGGCGGCTGTAGGTCCGTACGCTCATGCCGTCCTGGGCTGCCAGTTGTGCCAGGGTCAGGGGCTCGGACAAGCGGTCCAGTGCCCAGGTGCGTGAGGTGGCCGTTGAGCTCAACTCCGGTTCGGGGACGGGGCGTTGGATGTACTGGCCTTGTCCGCCCTCGCGGTGTGGGGGTACGACCGTGCGGCGGGCGACGTCCGTGGCGATAGCGGCGCCGTGGTCCTTGCGGATCAGGTGCAGGCACAGGTCGATGCCCGCCGCCTCGCCCGCCGAGGTGAGGACCTGGCCCTCGTCGATGTAGAGGGCGTCGGGGTCGACGGTGACGTACGGGAAGGTCCGGGCGAAGTGGTCCGCCGAGAGCCAGTGGGTGGTCGCGCGGCGACCGTCGAGCAGGCCCGCTGAGGCCAGGACGTAAGCACCGGTGCAGATCGAGGCGATGCGGGCAGTACGAGAGGTGCGGGAGGCGCGGGAGCCGGTCACCACCTCACGCAGGACGTCGGCCAACTCCCCTTCCACAGAGCCCGGTTGAAGTACCTCGTCGAGTTCGTGGGAGGCCGGGACGATCACCGTGTCGGCCACCCGTACCGTCTCCAGGCCGTGGGCAGCGTGGACGGGGAAGTCCGCGTCCGTGCGGATCGGGCCGGGTTCGGGGGCGCAGGTGAGGACTTCGTACAGGGCCTGACCGTCAGGGGTTCGCGCGGTGCCGAACAACTGGTGGACCAGGCCGAGTTCCATCGGCAGTACGCCATGGCGGATCAGCACGGCGACCCGGTGCGGCCGGACCATTCCCGGTACAGGACGCCCGCGCAGAGACGGCGGCGACAGCGGCGGCGGCGGCAGAGCCTGTGGCGGCGGCCGCAGGCGCTGCCGCCACCGCTGGCCTTCACGAGTCTCGGTTCGTTCTGACGCCATGGCGTGATCCTTGCACATCGTGGCCATCTGGCCACTCGTGAGGCACCAGCTCCGAGGCGCAGGCTCACCACATGGCGACGAAATGCAGCAGCATGACCACGAAACGCGGCAGCGATACGCAGTCGCCCCAGGTCGGCGCAGTGCCCCGCAATCAGCCCGCCCCCGCCTCGCGCCACCTCCCCTGGCTGATGGCCGCCCTAGCCGCCCTCGCCCTGATCACCGCCGGCGCCGCAGGCACCCTCGGTGGGCTTCTGGTCGGTCCCCTGCACCGGGACTTCGGCTGGTCACGGTCCGCGATCAGTGCCGGGATGCTGGTGGGGATGGTGGTGTACGGGGCGGGGGCGCCGTTCGCCGCGGCGCTGATGGACCGGTTCGGGATGCGGCGGGTGGTGGGTGGGGGTCTCGGGCTTGTCGGGGTGGGGGCGGGGCTCACTGTGACCATGTCGGCGGCGTGGCAATTCGCCCTGTACTGGGGAGTGTTGGCGGGGGCGGGTTCGGGGGCCGCCGCGCTCGCGTTCGCCGCGGCGGTGGCCGAGCGGTGGTTCGTGCGGCGGCGGGGGCTGGTGACCGGGATGCTCACCGCGGCGGGCGTGGTGGGGCAGTTCGTGTTTCTGCCCGTGTTGTCCGAGGTGATCGGGCGGTTCGGGTGGCGGGCGGCGGTGCTCGGGCTCGGTGTCGTGGCGGTCGCGGTGGCGGGGATGGTGCTGCTTCTCCTGCGGGACCACCCGGCCGATGTGGGTCAACGGCCTTACGGGGCGAGTGAGTTCGTGCCCCGGCCGGTGGCGGGGGCAGGGGCTGCCCGCCGTGCCGTACGGGTGCTCGTACGCAGTGCGCGTACGGGGCCGTTCTGGCTGCTGGCGGGGACGTTCGCGGTGTGCGGGGCGTCGACCAACGGGATCATGTGGACCCATTTCGCGCCCGCCGCGCACGATCACGGCATGTCGGTGACCCTTGCGGCCTCGCTGCTCTCGCTGGTCGGGCTGTTCAACATCGCCGGGACGATCGGTTCCGGGTGGCTGAGCGACCGGGTCGACGTACGGCGGCTCCTTGCCGCGTACTACGCGCTGCGCGGGCTTTCGCTGTGCCTGTTGCCGATGCTGCTCGGGGCCACCGCACGGCCCCAACTGCTGGTGTTCGTCGTGGTGTTCGGGCTGCTCGACGTGGCGACGGTGCCGCCGACCATCGCGCTGTGCCGACAGCGGTTCGGCGCGGACGCGACCGTGGTCTTCGGCTGGGTCAACGCCGCGCACCAGCTCGGGGCGGGGCTGCTCGCGCTGCTCGGCGGCGCGGTCCGGGACGTGTTCGGCTCGTACGACCCGATGTGGGTGGGCACCGGGGCCCTGTGCGGCGCCGCCGCGCTGTTCGCCCTCACCGTGCCGCGGCCGGGCGGAAACAGGGTGCCCGCTGTCCGGCCCCAGGCCTCCACCGCCCGGACTCAGGCGCCCACCGCCCGGCCTCAGGCCCCCAACCTCCGGCCTCAGGCCCCCAGCCCCTGCGACACCGCGTAGATCACCAGCCCCGCCATCGATCCCACCACCGTGCCGTTGATGCGGATGAACTGCAGGTCGCGGCCGATGTGGGCCTCGATCTTGCGGGAGGTGTGTTCGGCGTCCCAGCCGGCGACGGTCTCGGTGATGAGGGAGGTGATCTCGTGCTGGTAGGTGGTGACCACGTAGACCGCGGCGCCCTCGACCCAGCCGTCGACCTTGGACTGGAGGGCGGTGTCCTTGGCCATCCGGGCGCCGAGGGAGAGCAGTGAGGCCCGGACGCGCAGGCGCAGTTCGCTGCGTTCGTCCTCGGCGGCGGCGACGATCATGGCGCGGACGGCGGACCAGGCGGAGGCGATGAGGTCCTGTACTTCGTCGCGGGCGAGGATCTCGCTCTTGAGGCGTTCGACGCGGGCGCGGGTGTCCGGGTCGGAGCGCAGGTCGGTGGCGAAGTCGGCGAGGAAGCGGTCCAGGGCGCCGCGGGCGGGGTGTTCGGGCATGTCGCGCATCTCGGTGACGAAGCGCAGGAGTTCGCGGTAGACGCGCTCGCCCACCTTGCGGTCGACGAAGCGCGGGGTCCAGCCGGGGGCGCCGCCCTCGACCGCGTCCATCACCGAGTCGCTGTGCAGGACCAGCCAGTCGTGGGCGCGGGCGCAGACCAGGTCGACGAAGCGGTGGTGGCCGCCGTCCGCGACGATCCGTTCCAGCATGCCGCCGAGGCCGGGGGCGATCTCCTGGGCGTCGGCGCGGCGGGTGATGGCCTCGCCGACCACGGCCTGGACGTCGGAGTCGCGCAGTACGGCGAGGGCGCCGCGCAGGGCGGTGGCGAGTTCGGCGGTGACGCGGTCGGCGTGTTCGGGCTGGGCGAGCCAGTTGCCGAGTCTGCTGCCGATGCCGACGGAGCGCAGGCGGCTGCGTACGACGTCGGAGGAGAGGAAGTTCTCGCCGACGAAGTCGCCGAGGGAGACGCCGAGTTGGTCCTTCTTGGTCGGGATGATCGCGGTGTGCGGGATGGGCAGGCCCAGGGGGTGGCGGAACAGGGCGGTGACGGCGAACCAGTCGGCGAGGGCGCCGACCATGCCCGCCTCGGCCGCCGCGGCGACGTATCCGGCCCAGGCGCCCGCGCCCTCGTGTTCCGCCCAGGTCGCCAGCGCGTAGATCACGGCGACGGACAGCAGCAGGGCGAGCGCCAGGGTCTTCATGCGGCGGACGCCGCGGAACTTCTCCTCGTCGGCCGCGCTGTATGTGAATCCGCTCACATGACGCCCGGCGGTTCCCTCGCCGGAGGGCTTCGTCTCCAGGGTTTCGTCCACTTTCGCCAGTCCGTTCGCCGTGCGAGTGCGCAGGTCCCGACCGCATTGTGCCCTGCCGGGGGCACGCGGCCCGGAGTGTGGCCAACTCCTCATGTCCCGGGGGCCACCAAGGCCCGGGATTACGCGTCCTGATCAGTGCCGCATCATGGAAACAGCAGTACCGAAGGCCACAGCTTCACCACCTGTCACACACAGCACGTGAACCTCCGCTTTACGCAGTTCAGACGGATCCGGTTCGTTCGGACGGACACAGTTCAGACGGACTCGGTTCGGGACAGCACCGGTACCGCCCATCACAGGAGCTCGACATGGCTCCCCTGCTTGAGGAGACCCGCACCGCATGACCAGGCGCAACGGTTATGCCTTGCTCGCCGCCATCGTCGCCGTCGTCGTCGTGATCTCGACGGCCATCTATCTCGGTGTCTCCCGTACCACGGGCAACGACCGGGACG
This sequence comes from Streptomyces sp. NA04227, assembly GCF_013364195.1. NCBI lineage: Bacteria > Bacillati > Actinomycetota > Actinomycetes > Kitasatosporales > Streptomycetaceae > Streptomyces > Streptomyces sp. NA04227. The sequence continues at coordinate 2,468,553 of NZ_CP054918.1, forward strand.
ATGTGGCCGGTTCCCGCAGTCAGCAGAACCGGGCCGCACCCGCCTCCAACGGGGCCTGGGTCGGCGCCTGGTCGAGTGCGCCCGCGGGCGCCGAACCGGGAACCCGCCTCGCCGGACACGCGGGGCAGTCGCTGCGCAACGTCGTGCACACCAGCGTCGGCGGGTCGGGCGCCCGGGTGACCCTGTCCAACCTGTTCGGGCAGCGGCCGCTGAGCATCACGCACGCCTCCATAGCCCTGGCCGCCGCACCCGACTCCGCAGCGGCCGCACCCCGCACCATGCGCCGTCTGACCTTCGCCGGGCACCCGAACGTGGTCATCGCGCCCGGCCGCCAGGTCGTCACCGATCCGGTACGGCTGACGGTGCCCGCCGACACCGACGTCATGATCACCACGTACTCACCGACCCCCTCGGGCCCGGTGACGTACCATCCGCACGCCCGGCAGACCTCCTTCGCCGCGCTCGGCGACAACACCGAGTCCCTGGACGGCGCCCCGTACACGCGCGCGACGCAGACCTGGCGTTATGTGACCGCGCTCGACGTGCTCAGCCACGAGAGCGAGGGCACCGTCGTCGTCCTCGGCGACTCGCTCACCGACGGCATCAGCTCCACCACCGACGCCAACCACCGCTGGACCGACTTCCTCGCCGACCGGCTGCGCACCGAGCGCGACGCGCCCCGCTACGGCGTCGTCAACCAGGGCATCAGCGGGAACCGGGTGCTGTCGGACGGGAACGGGCGGCCCGCCGTGAACCCGAGCGGCCTGTCCCGCTTCGAGCGCGACGCCCTCGGCCGCAGCGGCGTGAAGGCCGTCGTGATCGTGCTCGGCGTCAACGACATCCTGCGCACCCCGCACGAGGTCAACGCCGACCGCATCGTCGAGGGCCTGCGCCGGATGACCGGCCAGGCACATGCCCGTGGCATACGCGTCGTCGGCGCGACCCTGATGCCGTTCAAGGGCCATCGCGGCTTCACCCCCGAACTCGACCGGGTACGGCAGAGCGTGAACGAACAGATCCGCTCCGGCCAGGTCTTCGACGCCTACACCGACTTCGACAAGGCCGTACGCGACCCCTACGACCCGCGCCGCCTGCTCGACCGCTACGACGCGGGCGACCACCTGCACCTCAGCGACGCGGGCTACCAGCGCATGGCGGAGACCTTCGACGTGACGGACCTCAAGGGGCGGGCTCCGGCGCGGCTTTAGCCCTCGGGAACCCGCCCCGTGCGGGCGGGACCCAAAACGCGCCGGGCCCCGCCCGCACCTCACAGGCCGGCGAGCTGCCCGCCGTCCACCAGATGCGTGGAACCGGTCTGGAAGCCGAAGTCGGGTGAGGCCAGGCCCAGTGCGGCGGTGGCGATCTCCTCGGGGCGGGCCGCCCGTTTGAAGGCGTCCACACTCCGGCTCGCCAGATCGGCCTTGAGCCGGGCCCACTCGCCGTCCGAGATGCCGCCGGGCCGGTGCACGTCCAGCATCGGGGTGTCCGTGATCCCGGGGGCCAGCGCCACCACGCGGATGCCGTGCGGCCCGTTCTCGATCGCCGCGGCCTGCACCAGGCCGGTCACCCCGTTCTTGCTCGACGTGTACGAGGCGAGACCGGGGCGGGTCTGGAACTGGTTCGAGGAGCCGGTCACCACGATCACCCCGCCGCCCAGCCGCCGCATGTGCGGGATCTCGTACTTCATCGCCAGGAAGACGCCACGGATGTTGGTGGCGTGCACGTCGTCCCAGTCCGCGACCGACACCTCGTGCAGATCGGTGAACGGCCGTTGCACACCCGCGTTGTTGAGCGCCACGTCGAGTCCGCCGTACGTGGTCACCGTCCGGTCGACGAAGGCCGCCACCTCGGCGGCCTGCCGCACGTCCGCGCGGATGTAGGTGGCCTCACCGCCCGCCTCGCGGATCTCCCGCTCCACCGCGCGGCCGAGTTCGGCCGTCCGCCCGCAGAAGCCGACCTTGGCGCCCTCACGGGCGAAGGCCACGGCCATCGCCCGGCCGATCCCCTTCGTCCCACCGGTGACCAGCACCGTCTTGCCCGCGTACCGGCCCCGCCCGCCGGCCTGGCCGTCCGCCGCCCTGGCCGACGCGGCGCCCACGGCCAGTCCGGTCGCCGCCGTCGCGGCGCCGCCCAGTACGGCGCGGCGGCTCAGCGGCCCGTTCGTGCTGCCCCTCACGTGTGTCCCCTTCCGGGTCCCTGCTCGGACGCGGCATGGGTCCGGCCCCCACCGCGCGCCGGTCCGTACCGGCACCCCGCACTCTGTGGCACCCCGCGACCGCTCACATCCCCCCGGCGTCGGGGCCAGCGCCCCACCAAGGACGGTGGACAGCTCTCCGCTCCCCCTACTTTGGTCGCATGTGCCGTGCGCCGACGCTCCCTACGATGACCGGGTGCCGATCACCGAACTGCACGGCCGTATCCCGCACTTGACGTGCCGTCACCTCCAGTGGCTGACCGGTGCCGGGTTCGTCCTCGTGCTGTACAAGTCCGTGTACGACGCGCTCACCGTCCCGGCGGGGCTGCTCCCCGGCGCGGCGGCCAGCGCCGTCGTCGCGGCACTGCTGTGCGCCGCGCTGCCGCTGTGCCTCAGGCTTCCCGTGCCGGTGGCCGTGGTGACGCTGGCCGGGTTCCTCCTCGACAACCATGTGTGGCCGCTGCTCGTCGCCCTGTACGTGGTCGCGCTGCGCCGCTCGGCGCCGGTCGCGCTCGCGCTCACCGGCACGGCCTACGCGCCCGCCTCGATCGGCCCGTTCCGCGAGTTGGTGGACATGCCGCAGCTGACGTTCATGCCGTGCGCCGCGCTGCTCGTCCCCCTCGCCTTCGGCATCGCGGCCCGCAGCCACCGCGAGGTCGCCCGGTCCCTGGCCCGCCAGCTGGAGCACTCCGAGGCGGCCAACCGGCTGCGGGACGACCGGGTACGGATGGCCGAACGGGCCCGTATCGCACGGGAGATGCACGATGTGCTCGCCCACCGGCTCAGCCTGCTCGTCCTGCACACCGGAGTGCTCCAGCGGCGCGGCGCCGAGATACCCGAGCCGGTCCGCGAACGCCTCGGCCTGCTGCGGGACACCAGCGCGCACGCCTTGGACGACCTGCGCGACCTACTCGGTGCCCTGCGTGACCGGGCGGATCCCGCGCCGCTGACGCCCACCGGGGAGGACCTGCCGTCGCTGATCGCCGAGTCCCGGGCTGCGGGCACACAAGTGCGCGCCCATATCGCGGAGTTGGGTGCGCTCCCGACCGCGGTCCGGCTCGCGGTGCACCGCATCGTCCAGGAATCCCTGACCAACGCCCGTAAGCACGCGCCGGGGGAGCCGGTGGATCTCACGGTCACGGTGGGGCCGCGCGAAGTCGGCGTGCGGGCGGTCAACGCCTGTGCGGCTGCCCCGCATTGGGCGCAGGCCCCGACAGCCGCCGCACCCGACCGCAGGCAACTCGGCGGCTCACAAGGGTGGTTCACCGCCTCCGGCACGGAACTCACCACCGGTGGCTACGGGTTGATCGGTGTGGCCGAGCGCGTGGCAGCCCTGCACGGACAACTGACCGCACGGCGCACCGCCGACGACCGGTTCCTGCTGCTCGCCCGGCTGCCCGTACCCGTCCACCCCCAGGAGCCGCCGCAGTCACGGGAGGCACCAAAGCCGGAACCGGTCACGCTCCGGGGAGCGACGGGATGAGCGGCGGGGAGCGGGACGGCCGGGCAGGAGGAAACGTGATCAGGGTGCTGATCGCCGACGACGATCCGCTGGTGCGGTCCGGGCTCACCGATCTCGTCGCCACCGACGAACGTCTCGTCCTGACCGGCGAGGCGGCCAACGGCAGTGAGGCCGTGGAGCTCGCACGGCGCCACCGTACGGACGTGGCACTGGTCGACATCCGGATGCCCGTCCTGGACGGCATCGCCGCGACCGGCGCCCTGCGCGCCCTCCCACGGCCGCCCGCCGTCGCCGTGCTCACCACCTTCGACCTGGACGAGTACGTCTACGGCGCGCTCCGCGCGGGCGCGGCGGGCTTCCTGCTCAAGGACACGCCGCCGGACGACATCCTCCGCGCGGTACACGTCCTCGCCGACGGCGGGGCGATGCTCTCCCCCACCGTCACCCGCACCGTCATCAACCGCTTCCACAGCCCCGACGCCGCGCGCGCACGCGCCGCACGGAAGGCGGTGCGGCGGCTCACCCCCCGCGAACGCGAGGTCCTCGCCGCGCTGGCCGACGGGCTGACGAACGCCGAGATCGCCACGCTGCTACGGCTGCGCGAGTCCACCGTGAAGGCACACGTCAGCCGCGTTCTCGCCGAACTGGGTGTGACCAACCGGGTCCAGGCGGCACTCCTCGCGCGCGACGCTGTCACGTAGGCACGCGTCGGCAGCCGTCCGTCCGCGATCAGCGATCAGCGATCAGCGATCGCCGTACTCGCCGCTGCCGTTGTCTCCGTCGCCCCGCGCACGGCCGTGCCCCGACCCGTGACCGTGCGCTCCGTACCCGCCGTGCGTTCCCTGCCCGCCGTGCCGGTCCCGGCCGAGGCGGTCCGCACGGCGTTCGAGCTGCCGTTCGCGGCGCTCCTCCCGGGCGAGACCGCGGGCCTCCCTGCGTTCCAGACGCTCGGCGCGGCGCTCCTCCCGCAGCCGTTCCCGCTCCGCGCGGCGCAGCTTGCGCTCGATGGCGACGCCGCCCATCAGGGCGAAGCCGGTGACCGTCACCTGCGGCGACCCGGGAGTGCCGGGGCCCGAGGCCTCGTCGCCGAATCCGCCCATGACGCCCACACCACTGACCCGTACGGTCAGCTCGGGCGGGACGGTGACCTGGATGCCACCCATCACGGAGAAGCAGCGGAGCACCACCTCCTCCGCCTCGAAGTGGGCCTCGCGCAGGTCGATTTCGCCGCCGCCCCACATCGCGAAGGCGGTGAACAGGCGCGGCACCGTCCAGGTTCCCCTGCGGGTGAAGCCACTCCAGAAGGCGAAGGCGCCCCGCGAGGTGGCAGGGCCGCCGATACGTGCGGGCCAGTGCACCCCGTCGTCCGCCGCCGTGGCCGCGACGCCACCGGGGCTCTTGACCAGCGAGGTCGCCCCGGCAGCCGGAAGGTCCCGGGTCAGCGGCGCCAAGTCCCCGTAGGTGCGCGCCCGGTAGGCCGCTTCGAGGCGCTCCTCGAACTCCTCCATGTCGAGCCGTCCCTCGGCGAGGGCGTCCCGCAGGACCTCGGCGACCCGGTCACGGTCGGCGTCGGAAGCGCGCAGCTCGGGGTGTTCCTCCGTCATGGCGAGCAGCCTATGGTCTCGCCCGGTCCGCGTACATCCGGGCGATGACCGCCTCGATGTCGGGTTCCCGCACCGACAGGTCCACCAGCGGGTAGCGCGCCGCCACCTCGGCGACCAGCGGCGCCGCCGAGGTGGCGGCGGGGAAGGCGAGCCACTGGCGCGGCCCCTCGGTACGGACCACGCGCGCACCGGCCACGTCCAGCGGCGGCAGTTCGCGTTCCAGGTCGACGACGAGCGTGCGCTCGCTCTCGCCCGCCTCGTGCAGGCCGTCCAGCGGACCGTCGTACATCAGTCTGCCGTGGTCGATGACCATGACACGGCCGCAGAGCTGCTCGATGTCGGTCAGGTCGTGCGTGGTGAGCAGCACCGTGGTGCCGCGCTCCGCGTTGAGTTCGGCGAGGAAGGAGCGCACCTTCGCCTTGGAGAGCACGTCCAGGCCGATGGTCGGCTCGTCGAGATAGAGGATCTCCGGGTCGTGCAGCAGTGCCGCCGCGATGTCGCCGCGCATCCGCTGGCCCAGCGAGAGCTGCCGTACCGGGACGTCCAACAGCTCGCCCAGTTCCAGGAGTTCGACGCAGCGGTCGAGGTTCTCGCGGAAACGCGCCTCGGGGATGCGGTACATGCGGTGCATCAGCCGGTACGAGTCGATCAGCGGCAGGTCCCACCACAGAGTGGTGCGCTGACCGAAGACGACGCCGATACGACGGGCCAGACGGGTGCGCTCACGGCTGGGGTCGATGCCCGCGACGCGCAGGGTGCCGCCGGACGGGGTGAGAATGCCGGTGAGCATCTTGATGGTGGTGGACTTGCCCGCGCCGTTGGGGCCGATGTAGCCGACCATCTCACCGCGCGCGACCTCGAAGCTCAGCGAGTCCACCGCCCGCACCAACTTCTTCTCACGCCGCAGCAGACCGGCTCTGCGCCGCACCTCGAAGACCTTCTCCACCGCCTCCAGACGGATCAGCCCCGCGGCCCGTCCGGCGGGCGCGGCGACGGTTTCGGTGCTCGTCATCTCCCCAACTCCCGTGTGTCTTACGAGTCTTGTGCATGGCATGGCATACGGCAGGTGTCAGGCGGCAGGTGTCGGACGACAGGCGGCCGCAGGTCAGCTTCCGGTGCTGCGGTACGTACGCAGGCCCGCGCGCCAGGCGAGACCCGCGAGCGTGCAGCAGGCCACCGCGACCAGCGGCGGGCAGAAGGCGAGCGCCTCGGGCAGGTCCAGCGGGTAGTCGCGGCCCAGGATGTACAGCGCGGGCAGCCAGTTCACGAAGGCCAGCGGAATCACGCAGGTCACCGACCGCACCAGATCCCGGCCGAAGACGCTCGGCGGATACTGCAGCAGCGTATTGCCGCCGTACGTAAAGGAGTTCTGCACCTCGGCCGCGTCCTGGGCGACGAACTGGAACGCGGCACCGGCGACGAACACCGACACGAAGATGCCCGTACCGCTCAGCAGCATCATCGGGACCATCAGCACCTTCAGCGGCGACCAGTCCACCTCCACGGCCCAGAGCGCGTATCCCAGGACCAGCAGTCCCTGCGTGATCCGGCCAAGTCTGCGCAGCGCGAACTTGTCCGCGGCGACCTGCGCGAGCACCGGAACAGGCCGCACCAGCAAGGTGTCCAGGGTGCCGTCCCGCACCCGGCGGCCCAGCCGGTCCATCGAGCCGAACAGCAGGTCCGCCAGGCCGAACGCGGTACCGGCACTCCCGTAGAGCAGCGCCACCTCCGCCAGGGTGTAGCCGCCGAGCGAGTCGACCTGCGAGAACATCAACAGGATCGCGACGAAGTCGAGCCCGGTCGCCGCGAAGTTCCCGAACAGGGTCATCGCGAAGGAAGCCCGGTAGGTCATCGTGGAACGGACCCACATCGCCACGATGAGGCCGTAGGCCCGCAGCCCCTGCGCCATCAGGGCCGCGCGGCCCGTCACCGCCTCTGCCGCCTCTGTCGCCTCCGCTGCCTCTGCCGTCCCGCCGATCTCGGTGATTTCGGCCGTCTCGGTTGTCCCGCCGCTCTCGGTAGCCCCGCCGCTCTCAGTCGTCCCGGCGATCCCCGTGGTCTCGGCCGCGTCAGCCACCCTGGACCACCACCCGTCGCGTCGCCGCCGACTGCACGAGGCGGCCCAGGGCCAACAGCGCGGCCGCCCAGCCGAGTTGGAAGGCGTACCCGGCGACCAGGTCCCCACCGGTGCGCTCGCCGAGCAGGATGTCCGCGGGGAGCTGCATCAGGGCCGCCCACGGCAGGAGTTGGGCGATGTCACCGAGCAGCCCCGGGAACACGTTCAGCGGCAGCAGCATCCCGGAGAAGAAGATCCCGGCGAGCCACGCGATCTGCGCCACGCCCGCCCCGTCCATCAGCCAGAAGGCGGACAGCGCGACCAGAAACCTCAGCGCGAAGCTCACGAGCGTGCCGAGAACCAAGGCGGCGGCGAACGCCAGCCACCGCAACGGGTCGGCCGGGAGCGCCAGTTCGAACATCAGTGCCCCGAACAGCATCGGCGTGATCCCCCGCGCCAGCAGATGAAACGCCGCCCGCCCGAGGTCTCCGGCCAGCCACCACAGCTGAAGGTCGACCGGCCGGTACAGATCGATGGCGATGTCACCGGTACGGATCCGCTCGATCAGCTCATCCTCGAAGCCGCCGCCGAGCAGCGCGAACGCCATGTGCAGCGCCTGCCCGATCCAGACGTACGTCAGGGCCTGCGCCTGGTCGTAGCCGCCGAGGCCGGGCCGCTCCTCCCACAGCGCCACGTACGTGTACGCGAGGATCAGCCCGAAGACGGTGTTCGTGAACACCCCGGCCGCCGTCGCCGTGCGATACGTCGCGTACCGCCGGAACCCACCCCGCGCCACGGCCGCGTACATGCCCACCGCCCCGGCCACCCTGCCCCCTCGCCTCGCTGCCCGCCCATCGGCACCAAAGCGCACGAGCCTAGCCGCGACCACAGCACACCGCGACGCCTTTTCCCCGGGCGGACCACGCCGGAACGCGAGCCGCCACACACGGTGCGAAAGTGTCCCAGAAGGGTGATGCCCGGCGTTTCGGACGCACGAGTGCCGCATCCGCCCACCGGCACGCACCGGTACGCGGACCCGCGGCACGCCGACGGACGACAGCGCAGCACACGGCAACGGCGATCGGGAGTTCGGTCCGACATGAGCGACGACGAGCCGCAGCACCGCGAAATCCCAGACGCAGACAAAGACGCAGGCGCAGGCGCAGGCGCAGAGGCAGACGGAGGTGCAGGCGCAGGCGCGAACGCCGACGCGGGCTCAAAGGCGGGGGCGGGGGACACAGCCGGAGCGGAGGCGGGCGCGGGCGCGGGTGCAGGTGCGGGCGCGGGTGCAGGTGCGGGCGCGGACGCCAGCGCGGACTCCGGCGCGGAATCCGGCGCGGACGCGGTCGCCAACGCCGGAGCAGGCGACAAACCCCCCGCCACCCCACAGGGCTGGGCCCCCCGCACCACCCTCGCCCACGACGGCCCCGGCACCCCCTCCCCCGACGCGAAACCGAACGGCCGCCCACGACGGACCGGACTGCGACGGCTCGTACCCGCCCTGCGCCTGCTGCTCGGCGCCTTCCTCGGCCTCATCCTGCTCGGCGCCGGCGCCTTCCTCGCGGGCTACCTCCTCGTCGACATCCCCGCCGCCAACGCCAACGCCACCGCCGAAAGCAACGTCTACCTCTACGCCGACGGCAGCCAACTCGCCCGCGACGGAGACGTCAACCGCGAGAACATCCCGCTCTCCCAGGTCCCCGAACACGTCCAGCACAGCGTGCTCGCCGCCGAGGACCGCGACTTCTACGACGAATCAGCCGTCGACCCCCAAGCCATGGTCCGAGCCGGCTGGAACACCGCCACCGGAAAAGGCCGCCAATCCGGATCCACCATCACCCAGCAATACGTGAAGAACTACTACCTGGGCCAGGAACAAACCATCACCCGAAAGTTCAAAGAATTCTTCATCGCCATCAAACTCGACCGCGAGCAGAGCAAAGAAGAAATCCTGGAGGGCTACCTCAACACCAGCTTCTTCGGCCGCAACTCCTACGGAATCCAGGCCGCCGCCCAGGCCTACTACGGCGTCGACGCCGCCCACCTGACCCCCGCCCAAGGCGCCTACCTGGCCTCCCTGCTCAACGCACCCAGCGTGTACGACGTCGTCGCCCACCCCCAGAACATGCAACGCGCCGTCAACCGCTGGAACTACGTACTCGACGGCATGGTCAAACAGAAATGGCTCAGTCACACCGAACGCGCCGGACTCACCTTCCCCGTCCCGCACCGCGCCAAAAACAACACCGGCACCGGAATGGCAGGCCAACGCGGCTACATCGTCCGCGCCGTAAAAGACCACCTCGAACAGAACGACATCATCAGCGAAAAGAAACTCGCCACCGGCGGCCACCGCATCACCACCACACTCCAACGAGGAAAACAGAACGCCCTCGTCAAAGCCGTGAGCGACCAACTCCTCGACTACCGCAGCGACGACCGGCCCCAGGACCGCACCGTCCGCGTCGGCGGCGCCGCCCTCGACCCGCACACCGGCAAAGTCCTCGCCCTGTACGGCGGCACCGACTACCTCAAACAATTCGTCAACAACGCCACCCGCCGCGACTACCAAGTCGGCTCCACCTTCAAGCCGTTCGTCTTCACCGCCGCCGTCGAACACCGCTCACGCACCCACAACGGCCGCCTGATCACCCCACAGACCAAATACGACGGCACCAGCGCCCGCACCGTGCAGGGCTGGACCGGCGAGCACTACGCACCCGAGAACGAGGACGACAAGTCCTACGGACACCTCTCCGTAAAGGAAGCCACCGGCAAGTCCGTCAACGCCGTCTACGCCCAGATGGCCGCCGACGTCGGACCACAAAAGGTCCTCGACACCGCCGTCGCCCTCGGCATCCCCGCCAAAACCCCCGACCTCACCGCCACCCCCTCCCTCGCCCTCGGCACCGCCACCGCCAGCCCCCTCGACCTCGCCCAGGCCTACGCCACCCTCGCCGACCACGGCACATACCGCCCGTACTCCCTGGTCACCAAGGTCGCCAAAAAGGGCGAGGACACCATCGAGCCGCCCCGGCCCAAGGCCCACCAAGCCGTCAGCAGAGGCTCCGCCGACACCACCACCGCCGTCCTGCGCGGCGTCGTCGAGCGCGGCACCGGCACCGCCGCCCAGACCGCCGGACGCCCCGCCGCGGGCAAGACCGGCACCGCCGAAGAGGACACCGCCGCCTGGTTCGCCGGATACACCCCCGACCTCGCCACCGTCATCTCCGTCATGGGCCAGGACCCCGACTCGGGCACCCACAAACCCCTCTACGGCGCCCTCGGCCAGGCCCGGATCAACGGCGGCGGCTACCCCGCCGCCATCTGGGGCCAGTTCACCGAAGCCGCCCTCAGCGGCCGCCCCGTCAAGGACTTCGACCTGCGCCTGGCCCCCGGCGCCACCCGCCCCGACCGCACCGGCCCCGACGAGGACGAGCACGACGAACACGGCGACCACGACGAACACGGTGAATCCGCGGACGAAGCCCACGACGCCACCGGCCAGGACCAGCACTCCGACGGCACCGGAACCCAGGACTCGTCCCGCACCCCCGGCAACCAAGACGGCGGCCGGCCCAGCGAAACCGGCGCAACGGACGACGGCAACGAGGACTCCCAGGGAACCGACCCCGGCGCCGACCTCGAGGAAAGCGGAGGCGCGGACGACACCGGCGGAACCGGCGACACCGGCCAGGAACAGTCACCCGACGCACCGGCAGGCGGCGCCCTGCCCTTCTGGCGCCCCGAGAAAGCGGACTGACGAAAATCCCGAACACGCAAAACGAAGTGGGGCCGGTGAGCAGCTCACCGGCCCCACTTCACGGACTGAGAAACAGAAAAAGACTGGCAGAAACGGACTGCCAGAAAGCAACAGACTGACAGGAACAGGAACAGGAACAGACTGCCGGACGCGTCAGAGACAAAGACCTCAGAGATAGAGACCTCAGAGATAAAGACCCGTGGAGTCCTGCGAACCCTCGAACCGGTCCGCCGCCACCGCGTGCACGTCGCGCTCCCGCATCAATACGTAGGCCACACCGCGCACCTCGACCTCGGCCCGGTCCTCCGGATCGAACAGGACACGGTCACCCGCCTCCACGGTCCGTACGTTCTGACCGACCGCGACCACCACGGCCCAGGCCAGGCGCCGGCCCACCGCCGCCGTGGCGGGGATCAGAATGCCGCCACCCGAACGCCGCTCGCCCTCGGCCGAGTCCTGCCGTACGAGCACCCGGTCGTGCAGCATCCGGATGGGCAACTTGTCGTGCTGGGAGTTCTCGCTCACGTCACCGAACCTACCTGCCCGAACAGCCCGCCCACCCGGCCGGGTCAGCCCCTGCGGCGCCGTACGAGAACCAGCGAGGTCACTCCGACGACGACAACGGCGGCCGGGATGACCCGTTCGAGCCGCGGCTGCCCCTCGTCCGAGACGAACCTGGCACGCACCGAGGAGACGGCACGGTTGGCGGCCACGTAGGCACGGCCCAGGGTGTGGTCGACACGGGCCGCGATCCCGGCCTTCGCGTCACCGATGATCGTCTTCGGGTGCACACGCACACCGATCTCGTCCAGCGTCTCGGCAAGCGTCACGCGCCTGCTCTTGATGTCCGCCTCGATCTGCGCGGGAGTCCTGGCATCCGACACCGGGCTGCCTCCGTGGTCGTCGTCGGTCGTTGTCCGAAATTTTTCTACTGGACAGTCTGTCAGCTCCACCGCGACCGCACCCCTCGGCACCCCCCATTGCCCGCGGCTTACCCTCGACCGGTAACCCTGTCCCGGGGCCCAAGGCCCCCCTGCGAGGAGTCCGACATGAGCGAGCGACTGCAGCCCGGCGACACCGCCCCCGACTTCACCCTGCCCGACGCCGACGGCACCAGCGTCTCCCTCGCCGACCACAAGGGCCGCAAAACGATCGTCTACTTCTACCCCGCCGCCCTCACCCCCGGCTGCACCAAGCAGGCCTGCGACTTCACCGACAACCTCCAGCTCCTCGCCGACTCCGGCTACGACGTCCTCGGCATCTCCCCCGACAAGCCGGAAAAACTCGCCAAATTCCGCGACAAGGAAAGCCTCAAGATCACCCTCCTCGCCGACCCCGACAAGTCCGTCCTCACGGCCTACGGCGCCTTCGGCGAGAAGAAGCTCTACGGCAAGACGGTCACCGGAGTCATCCGCTCCACCGTCGTCGTGGACGAGGAGGGCAAGGTCGAGCGGGCGCTGTACAACGTGCGGGCTACGGGGCATGTGGCCAAGATCCTCAAGGACTTGGGGATCGCTACGGGCTGAGCGGGCGACCCCCTTGCCCTCCGCATCCGTACGAAACGGCCTGCCTTCGGGCGGGCCGTTTCGTATGGGCAAGGGACGGGCGCGAAACCATCCGGTCACGTGGCGTAACCAACGGACGGTCGCATCGTTAATTCGTTCGAGGTCACGAACATACGGCCGGAACGGAGAACGTGATGAGAGCCCGCTACACCCCTGAGCTACTGGCAGCAGCAGCCCGGGAGACGGACAACTGGGATGACGCGGTGAGGTTTTGCGGTGGGATACCGACACCGGGGAGCAAGGACTGCATGCGCCGCAGAATGGCCGCGGCAGGCATCAGCACCGCGCACTTCCGCAAGGGATGGGCGCGTCACACGGAGGAGAAACTGCGTGAGGCAGTAGCCGAGTCAACGTCCGTGAAGGGGGTCGTCAAGAAGCTGGGCATCAGCCCTGTCGGAGGAAACCAGGCGCATATCGGCCGTCGAATAGCGGCGCTCGGCATCGACACCTCGCACTTCATGCCCGGGACGCCCACCCGCCGCAAGTCTGCCGACCTGCTTTCCTTGCGCACGCCAGACCATGGTCGGACACCCGGCCAGCGGCTGAAGCCCAGAATGCTGGCGCTCGGCATCGCGGAAGTCTGTGCCTTCTGCGGGACCGGCCCCGAGTGGAACGGGAAGCCACTACGGCTGGAAGTCGACCACATCAACGGTGAGTGGTGGGACAACCGTAAAGAGAACTTGCGGCTCCTGTGCCCCAACTGCCATGCCGTGACGGACACTTACCGCGGCCGCAAGAGGTCGTCCGGATGAAGGGCATCGACACCCCGCAATCCCACAAGGCCCGGAAGCGCCAAAAGCTCTTACCTCGGGAGCCGTTGGCGAAAGCAGTCACCGACTCGACGAGCATCGCGGCCGTAGTTCGCCATCTCGGCCTCGTCGAGTCACAGTCGACAAGGCGCCAGGTCAAAGCATCCATCGAGGCACAAGGCCTGTGCACCGATCACTTCACGGGACAGGGGCACCGACGCGGAACCGTCTCGCCCACACGCAAGACGGCGGGCGAGATTCTTGTGAAGCTGGGGCCGAACTCCCCCAGAACCAAAACCCTCCAACTGCGACGTGCGCTCGACGATCGGGGCGTGGCCCACGAATGCGCCCTGTGCGGCTTGGGAGAGACATGGCAGGGTCGTCGGTTGGTGCTTGAAGTCGATCACGTCAACGGGGACCGGTGGGACAACAGGCTGGAGAACCTGCGCTACTTGTGCCCCTCTTGCCACAGTCAAACTGTCACCTTCAGCCGCCCACCGTCCCCTTCCCACGGGGGCACCTGACCACCGACGTCCCACCACCTCGCCCCCTGTCGAAGAGTTACCATGCCTGACAGCACACGCGGCCGTTGCTGAATTGGCATAAGCGGGCGTTTTAGGGGCGTCTGGGGTAATCCCCCGTGTGGGTTCGAGTCCCACCGGCCGCATCGGACAAGGTCCCGTCTCGCAGGAGACGGGACCTTATTCTTTTGCGCCTGCTACCCCACCAACTCCCCCACCACAGGCACCAACGCCCGGAACGCCTTCCCCCGATGGCTGATCGCGTTCTTCTCCTCGGGGGTCAGTTCCGCGCAGGTGCGGCTCTCGCCGTCCGGCTGGAGGATCGGGTCGTAGCCGAAGCCGTTGCTGCCGGAGGGTGCGGTGCGCAGGGTGCCGCGCAGGCGGCCCTCGACGACGCGTTCGGTGCCGTCGGGGAGGGCGAGGGCGGCGGCGCAGGCGAAGTGGGCGCCGCGGTGTTCGGCGGGTACGTCGGACAGTTGGGCGAGGAGCAGGTCGAGGTTGGCGCGGTCGTCGCCGTGGGTGCCGGACCAGCGGGCGGAGAAGATGCCGGGGGCGCCGCCGAGGACGTCGACGCACAGGCCGGAGTCGTCGGCGACGGCGGGCAGGCCGGTGGCGCGGGCGAGGGCGTGCGCTTTGAGGAGGGAGTTCTCGGCGAAGGTGACGCCGGTTTCCTTGACGTCGGGGAGGTCCGGGTAGGCGTCGGCGCCGACGAGTTCGTGGGGGAGTCCGGCGTGCGCGAGGATCGCCCTGAGTTCGGTGATCTTTCCGGTGTTGCGGGTGGCGAGGATCAGGCGGGTCATGGGGCCAGTATCGGGGGCGGCGGGGCGGGCGGGGCTCCGGGGCTCCGCCCTGTCCGTGTCCGCCGCCGCGTCCGCTGCCTTCGCCATGTGCGCGGCCCTCGCCGCGTCCGCTGCCCTCGCTGTGTCTGCGGCCCCCACCGCGTCCGCTGCCCGCTGTGTCTGCGGCCCCGCCGCGCCCGTGGCCCTCGCCGCTCCCCCGCGTCCGCCTGCTGTTACGGGGTGCAGACCTTGGTGAGTTCGCCTGCCGCGTCGGTGACGGGGCTGATGTCGGGGGTCTCGTCGCCGTTCTTGATGGCGGTGCGGACGTTGCCGACGGCTTCGTTCAGGTCGTCGACGGCCTTGTTGACGTCGCTGTCGTCCGTCTTGTCGCCGATCTCGTCGAGGTTCTTCTCGATGTCGTCGAGGGCCTGGTCGGCCTTCAGCGGGTCGTTGGCCGCGGTCTCGACCGCCTGCTGGAGGTCGGTGACGCTGTCGGCTATGGCGTCGGCGGTCTGGACGCAGTCCAGGGCCTTGTCGAGCGCACTGCAACCGACCGCTGCGGGTGTCAGCAGTGCGACGCTCGCGAAGACGACGGTGGCGATAACGGTGCGGCTACGGCGCGTGGCCATGTCGGCGGTCCCTCCCAGGTAACGGACGCGGGCGCCGCACTGGCCGCGTGCGCTCGCATCTGTAGAAACGCGCCACGGCTCTTCTTGGTTGCCTTTTTACTGTTGTGGTTTTGCTGTGCGGAGGCTTTGTGGGCGCGCGGGGAGCGTGTTCTCCCGGGTTGCACCTATTGGTTCCCCGGGTCGGCGCTTCGTCGGCGGTTCCGTGGTTCGGCCGGGCTTGCCGTCCGCCGGGTCTGCCGCCGTGTGTGGCAGACCCGGCGGACGGCAAGCCCGGGCCGGGGGCCGGGACTTGAAAGTGAGTCACCACCTGAACCAGGACCTGAACCGGGACCTGAAGCAGGCCATGAACCAGGACCTGGACCTGGCCTAGGACCGGGTCCGGGCGAGGGCTTCGTTCTGGAAGGCGGCGAGTTCGGCGCAGCCGGTGACGGCGAGGTCGAGCATGGCGTTGAGTTCGTCGCGGGCGAAGGGTTCGGCTTCGGCGGTGCCCTGGATTTCGACGAAGCGGCCGTCGCCGGTGCAGACGACGTTCATGTCGGTTTCGGCGCGGACGTCTTCCTCGTAACACAGGTCGAGGAGTGGGGTCTTGTCGACGATGCCGACGCTGATGGCGCTGACGGTGTCGGTGAGGGGCTTGCGTCCGGCCTTGATGAGTTTCTGGCTCTGGGCCCAGGCGACGGCGTCGGCGAGGGCGACGTAGGAGCCGGTGATGGCGGCGGTGCGGGTGCCGCCGTCGGCTTGGAGGACGTCGCAGTCGAGGACGATGGTGTTCTCGCCGAGTGCCTTGTAGTCGATGACGGCGCGCAGGGAGCGGCCGATCAGGCGGCTGATCTCGTGGGTGCGGCCGCCGATCTTGCCGCGGACGGATTCGCGGTCGCCGCGGGTGTTGGTGGAGCGGGGGAGCATCGCGTATTCGGCGGTGACCCAGCCTTCGCCGCTGCCTTTGCGCCAGCGGGGTACGCCTTCGGTGACGGAGGCGGTGCAGAGGACTTTGGTGTCGCCGAAGGAGACGAGGACGGAGCCTTCGGCGTGCTTGCTCCAGCCACGTTCGATGGTGACGGGGCGCAGTTGGTCGGGGGTTCGGCCGTCGATGCGGGTCATGGAAGGGAGCGTATCCGTCGTGCGGGGTGTGGTTTTACGCCGCCTGTGGGTGGGCCCCGCCGCGGTGGGGGCGGGGCCCGTCTCATGGGCTTGTGGCGTACGTGCTGCTGCTCTCGGTGCTCACATCATGTCTTCGATGTCGGCTGCGACCCGGTCGGCGTCGCTGCCGACGACGATCTGTACGGCGTCGCCCATGACGACGACGCCGTGCGCGCCTGCCGCCTTGAGGGCGGCGTCGTCGACGTTCTCCCGGTGTTCGACCTCGGCGCGTACGCGGGTCACGCAGCCCTCGACCTCGACGATGTTGTCGAGTCCGCCCAGTCCGGCGACGATCTTCTCTGCCTTGGTGGCCATGGTGTGCTCCGACCGTTCGGGGGCCCGCCTCACGGGGTCCGTTTTGTCACGGTAACCCAGGGTTGGCACCGGTCACATCTCGCCGCTTGCTCTCGGGCCCCCGGTCGTCTGCCGCCTGCCGTCTGCCGTCTGCCACCTGTTGTCTGACGTCTGCCGCCGGTTGTCTGCCGCCCGTCGTCTGCCGTCTGTTGTCCGTCGCCGCTTCCGGTCAGATTTCGTACGTGGCGCCGGGGGCCGCGAGTTCGGTGGGTCCGGCGAAGGCGGCGCGGGCGTCGGCGAGGTTGACGGCGGGGTCGGTCCACGGCGGGATGTGGGTCAGGACGAGTCGGCCGACCTGGGCGCGTTCGGCGCTCTGGCCCGCTTCGCGCCCGTTGAGGTGGAGGTCGGGCACGTTCTCCTTGCCGTGGGTGAAGGCGGCCTCGCACAGGAACAGGTCGCTGCCGTGAGCGAGTTCGTCGAGTTCGGGGGCCACTCCTGTGTCGCCGGAGTAGGTGAGCGAGCGGCCGTTGTGTTCGAGCCGGATGGCGTACGCCTCGACGGGGTGTCGTACCCGTTCGGTGCGTACGGAGAAGGGGCCGATCTCGAAGGCGCCGGGTTTGACGGTGTGGAAGTCGAAGACCTCGCTCATGGAGGAGGCGCTGGGGGTGTCGGCGTAGGCGGTGGTCAGTCGCTGTTCGGTGCCTTCGGGGCCGTAGACAGGGATGGCCGGGCAGCGGCCTCCGTCGTGGCGGTAGTAGCGCGCGACGAAGTACGCGCACATGTCGATGCAGTGGTCGGCGTGCAGATGGCTGAGGAAGATCGCGTCGAGGTCGTAGAGACCGCAGTGGCGCTGCAGCTCGCCGAGGGCACCGTTGCCCAGGTCGAGGAGCAGCCGGAAGCCGTCGGCCTCTACGAGGTAGCTCGAGCAGGCCGATTCCGCGGACGGGAAGGACCCCGAGCAGCCGACGACGGTGAGCTTCATGGGAGCTGGAACCTCCGCGCTGACGTGGGGACGAGGGGGGTCGTGCGGTCCGTCGAGGGTAAGTCGATCGGCTCGGGGTGGCTCCACCGTGGGTCGCCGTTGTGGGAGAACTCACCTGAGCTGTCACCGGTTCGGATGGCGCGCGGATAGGTGTGCGGGTGTTGTGGGGGGCTGGGGCGGAGTCCCGGGGCGAGGTCTCGGGGGGCTCGGGGGTGTGGTCGTCCGGTACGCGCCGAGGGTGCACCTCCTGTGTGGAGGTGCACCCTCGGTGTGCGATGCGATGTGATGCGAGTGGACGTGACCCGTGACCCGTGACCCAGGCGTGGCTTCAGGCCCAGAGCTGCCCGTGCAGGGTGTCGATGGCGTTTCGGTTTTCGGGGGACGTCAGGCGCGGCACGCATGATCGCCCAGGATCATGAGGCCGTCCAGGTATCCGCTTCCTCATCCGGGCTCATCCGGATGGTGCGGGCGAACTCATCGATGTCGTCGAGAGCTCGCAGGATCCGGCCGGCGTCGGGATCGGCCAGGATGACCAGGACGTCCGCGGCTTCCGTGCCCTTCTCGTAGCGCCAGGCGTAGCGGAGGCCGACGTGCACCTCGTTGCTGTCTTCGTCCTGGTAGTAGCGCAGTACGCGCAGGCCGGTTCCCAGGTGCGGGGAGTCGAAGTCCTCGACGATGGGGGGCTCGACGGTGTAGCCGGCGTCGGCGTGGGTCAGCTCCCGCAGTGCCGTTTTCCGGTCCTCACCCTCTTCGATCTCCACGAGGTCGACGTACGCGGGGAGCGGGATCTCGCGTGGGTGCGGGAGATGGAGGAAGACCTCGAAGTCCGGATAGGCCGCGGGGGCTCTGATTGCGTACATCAACAGGATGTCGGTCAGCAGTTCGACTTCGCCCGGTTTCGGCTTCTCCGGCGCGAAATCTTCCCAGAGCCCCTCGGCGAAGTAGCGCGCCCACGCCTCGGGCGTTTGCGCCTCCTCGACGTCCTCCAGTCCCGGTTCCGGCCACATGAGCGGGATGCGGATCCAAGGGGACAGTTCCATGGCGTGCTTGACGTTGAGCCAGCTCACTCATAACTCCATTTGAACGTGCCGACCACCGCGTCGAACAACTCGACCAGCACGTCGGTGAATTCACTGTCGATATCGCCGTCACCCGGTGTGGAGAAGTTGATGCTGATCCAGCGCCCGGGATCGTCGGGCACGGGGATCACATAGTCGACTCGCCGCGTCGGCAGGGCGACCTGCTGCACGGCTTGGGGGGCGGAGGCCAGCTTCTCCTCGTCAGGGGTGGAGCGGTAGTCGCGGCGGAGTGCGGGGGCTCCTGCCACGTGGACCTCTGCCGCTGTTCCGCCGGGGACGTCTTCGTTGGCCAGTTCAGCGAGCACGGCCTGCTGAGGAACGGCCTGCTGAGGAATGCCATTGGCTTGGCCGATCGGCATCTCGGCGACGATGAACGAGGCCATGAGGAAGATTCCCCCGCGTGGGAGCACCGGAAGGTAGAGGTCGAGGCCACCGTTTCTTCTGGCGGCACGGGCCTGCTTCTCCAACTGGCGACGCATGTCCAGCCGGAAGCGCATCGCGTCGTCCTTGGGAATGCCCTCCGGGACTTGCCCCATGTGCGAGAAGAGGACCTTCTCGAGTGCTTCCTTCGTACCCTGGCGCAGAGGGATACGGACCCAGCCGGGTGGCAGGACGAGTTCGTAGCGGCCGGGAACGGTTACTTCGGCGGGGGGTGTTTGCTGCTCTGCATCGGAGGTGCTCATGCGCGGGCCCGCTTCTTGAGTTGCCAGTCGGCCACCAGGATCGTCAGGCAGGAGAGCACCGAAATCACGCCCAGCCAGCTATAGCCGATGGTCCCGATAATGTTCCAGACCAGGTACAAGACGGCAACCAACTTGATCGTCTGCGAGAAGTTGGCACCTATCCGCGGGTCACGGATGAGTTCTCGGTTCCTGAAGAAAAGGATCAGCATCAGCACTGGCGCGATCATCATCGGCCACGCTACATAATGATAGTTGAGCCACTCCATTCCGCCGTGCTTGCTCCCGATATCCTGGAAGGCCAAGCAAAGAATGGGCACCAGTGTGCACGCGGCAAGGAACCTCATGGCTCGTGATTCCTGCGCACTTCTCGCCGGGATTGTCGCCACTATCTCCGCTCCCTCGGATTCTGCTTCGACTTTCGCCGCATCCAGTTGATGCCGATCGATTCGCACTCCGAAGTGATCACCAGCGGCTCCCGACTTCACGCGTCAGGACATCCTTGGCATCACCGTACTTATCCTTGTATGGACCCTTTTCCGCAAGTTTGTCACCCACGTCGACCAGGGTGGCGGCGCCGTAGTTCACTTTGAACTTCAGTGCGGCCTTACTCACCGCATCGGCCGCCTGCACCACATCGGGATCCCCATCGAACTCGGCGCGCATGGCCTTGGCGAACTTGGTTGCGCTGACGACCTCCCCATCCCCGCCGAGCAGACGTTCCAGTCGTCCGGCCCCAGGCCGTGTTTCCCTCGACCCGATCCCGCGCAGCGCATTCTTCGCCCGCGCTGCTTTCGCGCCGCGGGCCGAGTCGGGGCCGTATCGCGTGATGTTCCTGTCGAGCAGCTTGCGCAGATTCGCGTACCGCTGGAATCGTTTTGCCCTGCTTGCGGTCTTGAGCGCTGCCGTCGCGGCCTTCACGCCTTTCATCGCGATGCTGCCGAATCCGAGTGTCGCCAGCGCGAAGACGTCCATCGCGACATCCGTCCAGTTCCCGTCACCGGAGAGGGCGAGCAGTGTGTGCCCGACGCCGGCGAGCGCTGTGAAACTGATGGCGGTCACCGTGATGAGGGTCGCCACCCATCCGACTGGCGTGAAGAGGAGAGCGATGGCCCCGATGATGGTCGCTGCCAAACTCAGGGCCTCAACGATGCTCTTGATCGCACCCGCGTGCTCGTGCACCCAGTCCTTGAAGTTCTCCCACCGGCTGTCCTTGATGATGTCGGAGATGTCGTCGCCGATGTTCTCGGCGTAGTGCTTGGCGCGGGAGTCGCGGTCGGAGATGACCTGGTTGAGCTGCTTGCGGTACGGGGCCAGGTGACTGTCGGGGTCGGAATCCTCCGGAGCCTTCTTGTCCTCGTCCTTCTTGTCTCCGTCCTTCTTGGCCTCGGCTTCCTTTTTCCGCTCCTCGGCAGCGTGTTCCTCGTCGGCCTGCTTCGCGGCTCGGAGGACGCCGTCGGCGCGATCCTGGAAGCCGTCCAGCTCGTTGGCCCAGTTTCCGAGGTCGCCGACCACACGTTCGTAGCGGGCCGCAGTCTCACGGAAGTGCTTTTCGAGGTCGCCGGACTTTTCGCGGATCTTGTCGGCGTACTTGCCCTGCAGCGCGTCACCGTCGGCCGCCGAGCGCAGGATGACGGCCTGCGCGCGGAGGGTCGTGGCGAGGTTCTTCATCCTGGTGACCTCGTCGCGGATGTCCTCCGGGTCGCCGGGGACCGGGTCCTTCTCCGCCAGCGGATGCCAGTCGACCGGTCGGCGCCTGCCCTTACCCGCCCCCATCGGTTATTTCCCCCCGCCCTTGCCGCGCTTCTTCTTGCCCGCGTTCGTGAGATCGAGGTCGAGCTTCTCAAAGGTCTTGAGCGAGGTCTGCACTTGGTTGCCCAAGTCCACGACATTTTCGAGGAGTTCGCGCCGATAGTTGTCCCAGTTGCTGACGAAGTCGCTCATCTTGTCTTCGATGCTGCTATGACCCCAGATGTCCTGGATGTCGGTACGGTGTTTTTCCATACCTTCGAGGGCTTTTTTGATGTCCTTCAGATTCTTCGTCGACGACTCCAAAAGTATGTAGTCGACTACCAGGCGCTCGTGTTCCCCCATGGGCACCTCCGTTTGCACTTTTCAGATGGTCAACACGCTCCCGTAGGGCCAAACCACTGCAGTACACCATGCGGCGCCGAGCCAGAACCGGGCGGCCGGAAGGAACAAGACAACTCGAAATCACGTCGGCGAACGACTTCGGCCTCCAGGACCCGGTCGGGGTCCTGAAGGCCGAAGTGCCGTACGGGTGCCGCCCGGCAGAGGTGCGTGGGGCGGCACTGTGTGGTGGTGCGGAGTGTTCAGGCCCAGAGCTGCCCGTGCAGGGTCTCGATGGCCTCTTCGGTGGTGGCGGCGGTGTAGACGCCGGTGGAGAGGTACTTCCAGCCGCCGTCGGCGACGACGAAGACGATGTCCGCGTTCTCGCCCGCGGCGAGGGCCTTCTTGCCGACGCCGATGGCGGCGTGCAGGGCGGCGCCGGTGGAGACGCCCGCGAAAATGCCTTCCTGCTGGAGGAGTTCGCGGGTGCGGGTGACCGCGTCGGCGGAGCCCACCGAGTAGCGGGTGGTGAGTACGGAGGCGTCGTAGAGCTCGGGTACGAAGCCCTCGTCGAGGTTGCGGAGGCCGTAGACGAGGTCGTCGTAGCGCGGCTCGGCGGCGACGATCCTCACGTTCGGCTTGTGTTCGCGGAGGTAGCGGCCGACGCCCATCAGGGTGCCGGTGGTGCCGAGTCCGGCCACGAAGTGGGTGACCGAGGGCAGGTCGGCGAGGATTTCGGGGCCGGTGCCGGCGTAGTGGGCGCCCGCGTTGTCGGGGTTTCCGTACTGGTAGAGCATGATCCAGTCCGGGTGTTCGGCGGCGAGTTCCTTGGCGACGCGTACGGCCGTGTTGGAGCCGCCCGCGGCGGGGCTGGAGATGATCTCGGCGCCCCACATGGCGAGCAGGTCGCGGCGTTCCTGGCTGGTGTTCTCGGGCATGACGCAGACGATGCGGTAGCCCTTGAGTTTGGCGGCCATGGCCAGGGAGATGCCGGTGTTGCCGCTGGTGGGTTCGAGGATGGTGCAGCCGGGGGTGAGGCGTCCGTCCTTCTCGGCCTGCTCGATCATGTGCAGCGCGGGCCGGTCCTTGATGGAGCCGGTGGGGTTGCGGTCCTCCAGCTTGGCCCAGACGCGGACGGTGTCGGAGGGCGACAGCCGCGGCAGGCGTACCAGGGGGGTGTTGCCTACCGCGGCGAGCGGGCTGTCATAGCGCATCGCGAAATCAGCGCATTCCCCCGGCGACCGCCGGGAGGATCGTGACGTTGTCGCCGTCGGTGAGCTTGGTGTTGATGCCGTCGAGGAAGCGGACGTCCTCGTCGTTGAGGTAGACGTTGACGAAGCGGCGCAGCTGGTCGCCGTCGACGATGCGCTCCTGGATGCCGGTGTGGCGGGCTTCCAGGTCGGCGAAGAGCTCGGCGAGGGTGCTCCCGTTGCCCTCCACCGCCTTGGCGCCGTCGGTGTAGGTGCGGAGGATGGTCGGGATGCGGACCTCGATGGCCATGGCGTTGGGCTCCTTCGGGGAGGTTCGTCGGTGAGGCGCGCGGCGGCCCCGGTCGGGTTCCTGGCGGTGCGCGGTGAGCGCGTTGCGGCTGCGTGGCCCTTGGCCGTTCGGCGGCGGGCGACAGGCGTCAGTCGTGACAGGCGTCGGTCAGTCGTGACGGGTGGCGCTGCGACAGATGGCGCTGGCGAGCCTGCACAGATCGACGTGGAGGCGCGCCACAAGCAGCAGGCTGCTCGGGGGCTGTTCGCTCACGTCGTGGAAAACCATGGGCTCATCGTATCGATTCCCGGTCCGGGTTCCGGAATGTGATCTCGCATCCTGGACGGATTCTGTTCGTCAGACGGGACCGGGCAGGTAGGTGACGGTGGGAGCGCCGGTGGTCGGGTGGACGGCGACCTCGGCACGGACACCGTAGACCTTGGCGAGGAGGTCGGGTGTGAGGACCTCTTCCGGTGGGCCGGAGGCGATGACTTTTCCCTGGTCGAGGACGTGGAGGCGGTCGCAGAAGTACGCGGCGAGGTTGAGGTCGTGCAGGGCGAGCAGGCTGGTGGTGGCCAGGGTGCGGACCAGGTGGAGGACGTCCAGCTGGTACCGGATGTCGAGATGGTTGGTCGGTTCGTCCAGGACGAGCAGTGCCGGGTCCTGGACGAGGGTGCGGGCGACGAGGACGCGCTGGCGTTCGCCGCCGGACAGTTGCGCGAAGGGCCGGTCGGCGAGGTGGGCGGCGCCGACCCGGTCGAGGGCCTCGGTGACGCGTGCGGCGTCGGCGGCGGTGTCGGCCTCCCAGAAGCGTTTGTGCGGGGAGCGGCCCATGGCGACGATCTGCCGGACGGCGAAGTCCCCGCCGCCGTGGCCGTCCTGGGGTACGGCGGCGATGCTGCGGGCCCGTTCGCGTACGGGGGTGGCGGTGAGCTCCCGCCCGTCGAGGAGGATTTCGCCGCCGGTCGGGGTCAGGGTGCCGTAGACGCAGCGCAGCAAGGTGGACTTGCCGCTGCCGTTGGGGCCGACCAGGCCGACGGTCTCGCCGGGTGCGGCGTCGAGGTCGACGCCGTCGAGGAGGGTGGCGCCGTCCGTGGTGAAGCGCAGGGAACGGATGGCGAGGCGGGCGGTCACAGCAGGGTCACCTCCGGGCGACGGCGCATCAGCCACAGCAGGAAGGGGCCGCCGATGAGGGCGGTGAGCACGCCGACGGGGATGTCCTGGGGTGCGGCCACCGTGCGTGCGCCGAGGTCGGCGAGGACCAGGGCGAGCGCGCCGCCGAGCGCCGCGACGGGCAGCAGGGCGCGGTGCCCGGCGCCGACGACGAGCCGGGCGGCGTGCGGAACCATCAGGCCGATGAAGCCGACGGCGCCGCTGACCGCCACCATGACCGCGGTGAGCAGCGAGGACAGGACGAACACGGCGCCGCGGAACCGGCTGGTGTCCAGGCCGAGCACGGTGGCGTCCTCCTCGCCGAGGGCCATCAGGTCCAGGGGCCTTGCGAGCAGCAGCAGGACGAGGGTGCCGAGGACGACGACCACCGAGGGCAGCAGCAGGGTGTCCCAGCGGGCGCTGCCGAGTCCGCCGAGCGTCCAGTGCATGGCCTCCTGGAAGTGCTCGGGCCGGGCGGCGAGCACCAGGATCAGCGTGGTCAGCGCGGACAGGATGTACGAGACGGCGACCCCGGCGAGTACGAGCCGGGTCCCGGTGAGGGTGCCGCCGCGCCGCGCGAGACCGTAGACGAGGGCCAGGGCGAGCAGCGCACCGGCGAAGGCGGCGGCGGGCATGGCGACAGTGGTGGTGATGCCGCCGCCGATGCCGAGGACCATCACCAGTACGGCACCGGCGCTCGCGCCCGAGGAGATGCCGAGCAGGAACGGGTCGGCGAGCGGGTTGCGCACCAGGGCCTGGAGCACGGTGCCGACGACGGCGAGACCCGCGCCCACCACGACGGCCAGCACCGTGCGTGGCAGCCGCACCTCGCGCACGATCGTGCGCCGCGGGCTGGGTTCGGCGCCGGGGGCGAGGGCGCCCAGGACCTCGCCGGTCGGTATGTGCACGGAGCCGAGGGCGAGGGCGGCGAGGATCGCGGCGGCCAGCGCGGCGGTGAGCAGGGTGAGGACGAGGGTGTAGCGGAGGGGGCCGGGGGTGGGGCCCGCGGGTCTCCGGCGGGTGGACTTGCCGGGCGGTGGTGGACCGGGCTTGCCACCCGCCGGTGAAGTGGCTTTGCCGGGCGCCGAGTTCGCCGTGTGGTGCTCCCGGCCGGACGCTTGGTCCCATGTACCGCCCGCAAGACCCGTCACCGCATCCCCCGTACCGCGCCCCCCGTCGGACGCCACGCTCATCGCCCGTTCGCCGGGTGGAGCTGTGCGGCGAGGCGGGCGATGGCGTCGGGGGCGCGGACGCCGAGGACGGTGTCCGACAGGGGCATGACGGCGAAGCGCTTGTTCTTGATCGCCGGGACGTCCTTGAGGGCGGGGTCGTTCAGGAGGCGCTTCTTCTTCTGTTCGACGCTCACCGAGCCGTAGTCGTAGATGACGATCGTCTCGGGGCGCCGTTCCACGACCTGTTCCCAGGAGGCGTCGCCGAAGGACTTGTCGAGGTCGGCGAAGACGTTGCGGCCCCCGGCGCGGGTGATGATCTCGTTGCCGATGCCCTTGCCGCCCGCGGTGAAGGCGGTCTTGTCGCCGCTGTCGTAGACGAAGACGGAGACGGGGCGGGTGTCCTTGGTGTGTTTCGCGGCGGCGGCGACGGTGGCGCGGGCCCGCTCGGTCCAGCGCTTGGCCCGGTCCGGGACGCCGAAGGTGCGGGCGACCTCGTCGACTTCGCGGTACAGGTCGTCCAGTCCGGCCGCGCCGTTGGTGCAGTTCTCGGTGTTGAGGCGGGTGTCGATGCCGGACTTCTGCAGGTCGTCGCGGGCCCGGCCGTCCTTGGCGGCGAAGGCGCTGGCGTAGCCGCCGTAGACGAAGTCGGGGTCGGCGGCGAGGAGTTGCTCCTTGCCGGGGTACTCCTTGGCGAGTACCGGGACCTTCTTGTACGCGGCGCGGTAGGCGGGCGCGATCTTGTCGTCGAGGTAGGCGGTGCCCGCCATCGACTTCTCCAGGCCGAGGGCCAGCATGATCTCGGTGACGTGCTGGTTCATGGTGACGGCCCGCTCGGGGGGCGCCTCGAAGGTGGTGCGTACGCCGCAGTTGGTGACGGTGTACGGGAAGCCGGGCTGCCGGGCCCGGTCGTCGCCGTCCCCGGAGCCGGAGTCGGAGCAGCCGCCGAGTGCGGCGGGGAGCAGAAGGGCAGCGGTGAGCGCGAGGGCGCGCGGGCGCCGGGCCATGGGGGCCTCCTCCAGGGGATCCGCGTCCCCTGCGTAAGTGGAAGAAGGCGGCAGGTCAGTTCCTGGCTTCCCCGCGGGGCGGGGTCACAGTGGCGGGACCGTGCCGGACTCGCACCGGCTTCCTGGGCCTGCCGCCCTGGGTCGCTGCTCAGTATGCCCGCCACCCCTCGGCGTGCCCCCGGCGCTCCCCTCTTCAGTACGCGGTGACGACCTTCACCTCTTCCTCGGTGATCTCGCCCTCGACGATCCGGAAGGAGCGGAACTGGAAGTCGCCGAGGCCGTCGGTGTCGGCGGTGGAGACCAGGACGTAGTGGGCGCCGGGCTCGTTCGCGTACGAGATGTCGGTACGGGAGGGGTAGGCCTCGGTCGAGGTGTGCGAGTGGTAGATGATCACGGGCTCTTCGTCCCGGTCGTCCATCTCGCGGTAGAGCTTGAGCAGGTCGCCGGAGTCGAACTCGTAGAAGGTGGGCGAGCGGGCGGCGTTGAGCATGGGTACGAAGCGCTCGGGGCGGCCGGTGCCCTCCGGTCCGGCGACGACGCCGCAGGCCTCGTCGGGGTGGTCCTTGCGGGCGTGTTCCACGATCTGGTCGTACAGGGCCTGGGTGAGGGTCAGCATGCCGCCCAGAATATGCGGGTGGGCCACCCCGTATCGATGGTCGATACGGGGTGGCCCACATGCTGGAACGGGTGAGGCGGAACCTCAGTCGCGGGAGCCGGCCTCGGCCTTCTGGGCGGTCCGCTGGAAGGCGGTGCCCTGCGGGTTGCGGGAGCGCAGGACCAGGTACGACAGGAGCATGATCGCGCCCCAGATCGGCGCGCAGTACAGCGAGATGCGCGAGTCCTTGTCGATGCCCATCATCACGATGACCATCGCGATGAAGGCCAGCGCGAACCAGCTGGTCCACGGGGCGCCCGGCGCCCGGAACTCGGAGGCGGGCAGTTCGCCGCGGTCGGCCTTGGCGCGGTAGCGGAGCTGGCAGATCAGGATCATGATCCAGGCCCACATACCGGAGATGGTGGCGAAGGAGACGACGTAGTCGAAGGCCTTGCCGGGCCACTGGTAGTTGATCCAGACGCCGACCATCATCAGGGCCGCCGAGAAGGTGGTGCCGATCAGCGGGGTGCCGGCCTTGGTCAGGCGCGTGAACAGCTTCGGGCCCTGGCCGTTGAGCGCGAGGCCGCGCAGCATCCGGCCGGTGGAGTACATACCGGAGTTGCAGGAGGAGAGCGCGGCCGTGAGGACCACGAAGTTCACGATGCCCGCGCCCGCGGCGAGGCCCATCTTGTCGAAGGCGGCCACGAACGGTGAGACGCCCGGCTGGAAGTGGGTCCACGGCACGACCGAGAGGATCATGATCAGGGCGCCGAGGTAGAAGACGGCGATGCGCCACGGCACGGTGTTGATCGCCTTGGGCAGGGTCTTCTTCGGGTCCTTGGACTCGCCCGCGGTGACGCCGACCAGTTCGACGGCGAGGAAGGCGAACATCACGATCTGCAGGGTCATCAGGGTGCCGCCGAGGCCCTTGGGGAAGAACCCGCCCTCGGACCACAGCAGGCTCATGCTCGCGCTGTCCCCGGCGTCGGAGAAGCCGATGGTGAGGATGCCGGCGCAGATGAGGATCATGCCGATGATCGCGGTGACCTTGACCATCGAGAACCAGAACTCCAGCTCACCGAAGAGCTTCACGGAGATGAGGTTGGCGCCGTAGAGGATGAGGGTGAAGATCAGTGCCGAGACCCATTGCGGGATGTCGAACCAGTACGTCATGTACTCGGCCGCCGCGGTGACCTCGGTGATACCGGTGACGACCCAGAAGAGCCAGTACGTCCAGCCGGTGACATAGCCCGCGAAGGGGCCGACGAATTCACGCGCGTAGTCCGCGAAGGAGCCGGACACCGGGCGGTACATGAGGAGTTCGCCCAGGGCGCGCATGATGAAGAAGATCACCAGGCCCGCGATGGCGTACGCGAGGATCAGGCTGGGGCCGGCCTTCGAGATGGCCTTGCCCGCGCCGAGGAACAGGCCGGTGCCGATGGCACCGCCGATCGCGATCATCTGGATCTGCCGGGCTCCGAGCCCGCGCTGGTAGCCCTCGCCGTCCGGGGCGTGGGGTGCTCCGGCGGCTGCCGTGCCGTCGTGCTGTTTGTCGACCCGCGCTGAGGTCATCGTTTCGAGCGCCTTTCTCCATTGCCCGATCCGCGCCGAGTCAAGGCCACGGAATCGGATCCCGATCCCCCCGGATACTGATGGAGTGCCACCGGCGGTCGGCCGGTCGGAGTGCCGGCGGCGGAACAGGGGTGGCGTCCCGTCGGCGGTCGTGAAGATGTATCACGAGTGTTGCGGGCGCTTGAAGAGCCGCATGTGGCGCGCGTCACAGTACGAAAGGGACAGGCGCGCCCGATCGCCGCAAAGTATGCGCATGAGTGACACGATCGTTATCCGGACTTGAGCGTCCGCTGAGCGAACACATTCCGGACACGATGGACGGGACGGACACCCCGGACACGGACAGTCCGGACATGGGCCGCCCGGAGGCGGGCGGCCCGGACGCGATCGGCGGTCCGGTGGCACGCGAGGCGCCTTCCCCTGCGGCGCGCGACGAACCGGGGACTTCCGGCCAAACCGGTGCCCGGCAGCGAGAGCCCCGGGAGTCCCCAGGAGTCCCCCGGCCGACCGTCAGGGCAGCAGCGTGCCGACCAAGGTCTCCTGGAGGTCGCCGAGCCAGAGGTAGGCCAGCACCATCGGCTTGCGCGGGTCGGTGTCGGGCAGCCGGTACAGGAGGTCGGCGTCCTCCTCGTCGACGATGTCGAGCCGGGAGCCGATGGCGAGGCGCAGGTCGTTGAGCGTACGGAGCCACTGCTGGGACTGCTCGGGCAGGAGCTCCAGCGGGACCTCGCGGTCGGCGTCACCGGGTTCGGCGCCCTCGCGGGACAGGCTGAGCGAGTCCAGGCTCCGGATCACCGCGAGGGCGTCCTCGCGTTTGCGCGCGCGCAGATCGTTCTCGGTGAAGCGGCGGAACTCGGCGGAGCGACCGCGGCGCTCCTCCTCGTCGGCGGCGGTGACGGCCGGGCCCGTCTCGTCGGCCGAGCCCTCGGGGCCGCTGTAGGCGTCGGGGAAGAGGCGTTTGAGTACGGGGTCGGCGGGCGGCTCGCTGGGGCCCTCGGCGAAGAGTTCGTCGAGCGGGTCGGCGGCCTCGCCCTCGCCGGGTCCGGGCCCGATGAGTTCGAGGAGCTGGACGGACAGCGAGCGGATGATCGAGATCTCGACCTCGTCCAGCGCGACGGCTGCCCCGCCGTCGGGGAGCGATTCGAAGTGTCCTGACATGGAGGCGAGTGACTCCGTCTACTTTCTGTCCTGCTGGAGGGTGGCCCACAAACCGTATCCGTGCAGCGCCTGCACGTCGCGCTCCATCTCCTCGCGGCTCCCGCTGGAGACGACCGCGCGCCCCTTGTGGTGCACGTCCAGCATGAGCTTGGTGGCCTTGTCCTTGGAGTAGCCGAAGTAGGCCTGGAACACGTAGGTCACATAGCTCATGAGGTTGACCGGGTCGTTGTGCACGATCGTGACCCAGGGCAGGTCGGGTTCGGGAACGGCGAAGGTCTCCTCCGCCTCCTCGGTACGTTCGGTTTCCATCGGTGCGGGAGCGGTCACATCGACCATGCTGCCACCTGAGGTGCCCCGGCGCACAAACGGCCCGGCTGTGCGCCGACCGAGAAATCGTCAAACTGACGAGATGGGGGTAGCATCCACTCCGTACCGTGAAACCGGGGCCGCTCCGCGCGAGCCGTTCCCCGGCCGCGACCGGGGGCGCCCCGTGCGTTCCCGCGAGGAGAGGCAGAAAGTGCACCCTGTGGATCTGGGGCTGCCGGTCGAGGTCCCCTCGACCGCGCTCTTCACCGACCAGTACGAACTCACCATGCTGCAGGCCGCCCTCAAGTCCGGCACCGCACACCGGCGCTCGGTCTTCGAGACGTTCACCCGGCGGCTACCCGAGGGCCGTCGCTACGGAGTGGTCGCGGGCACCGGACGGGTCCTGGACGCCGTGGAGAACTTCCGCTTCGACGAGGACCTCCTCGGCTTCCTGCGCGAGCGCGCCGTGGTGGACGCCGACACCCTGGACTGGCTCGCCGGTTACCGCTTCAGCGGCGACATCTGGGGCTACCCGGAGGGCGAGGTCTACTTCCCCGGCTCCCCGCTGCTGCGGGTGGAGGGCTCCTTCGCCGAGTGCGTGCTCCTGGAGACGGTGATCCTGTCGATCCTCAACCACGACTCGGCGATCGCCGCCGCGGCCTCCCGGATGTCCTCGGCCGCGGGCGGGCGCCCGCTGATCGAGATGGGCGCCCGCCGCACCCACGAGCTGGCCGCGGTCGCCTCCTCGCGCGCCGCCTACGTCGGCGGTTTCGCCAGCACCTCGGACCTGGCCGCCGGGTTCCGCTACGACATCCCCACCGTCGGTACCTCCGCGCACGCCTTCACCCTGCTGCACGACAGCGAACGCGACGCCTTCCGCGCCCAGGTCGACTCGCTCGGCCGGGGCACCACGCTCCTGGTCGACACCTACGACGTGGCCGAGGCGGTCCGTACCGCCGTGGAGATCGCGGGCACCGACCTCGGCGCCGTCCGTATCGACTCCGGCGACCTGCTGCTCGTGGCGCACCGGGTGCGTCAGCAGCTCGACGAACTGGGCGCGCGGAACACGAAGATCACGGTCACCTCGGACCTCGACGAGTACGCGATCGCCTCGCTGGCCGCGGCGCCGGTGGACGCGTACGGCGTGGGCACCCAGCTGGTCACCGGCTCCGGGCACCCGACCTGCTCGATGGTCTACAAGCTCGTGGCGCGCGCCGGCTCGGCCGACCCCGCGGCCGAGCTCGTGCCGGTCGCGAAGAAGTCGCTGGGCGGCAAGACCTCCATCGGCGGCCGCAAGTGGGCCGCCCGGCGCCTGGACGCCGAGGGCGTGGCCGAGGCCGAGGTGATCGGCACCGGCGAGGTGCCCGCCGACCTCGCGGGCCGCCAGCTGCTCGTCCCGTTGGTCAAGGGCGGCGAGGTGATCGCCCGCGAACCGCTCGACGCGGCCCGCGACCGCCACCGCGCCGCACGCGCCGGACTGCCGCTCTCGGCGACCCAGCTCTCGCGCGGCGAGCCGGTCCTCCCGACCGTCTACGTGTGAGGGCGGCCCGATGCGTGCGTACGCGATGCCTGCCTACGCGGTACGTGGGAGCGCGCCCGGACGCGTGCGTACGGGCGGCCCCGCCGCGAGAGCCGTGGCCGGTGGGACGGCTGCGGCGGGGGTGCGGGACGGGCGGGCGGAGGTCGCCGGGCGGGGCATGAATGACCGGGGAGCGGGAATGCAGCTTCAACGGACATCTCCCGCGTCCGGCGGACGGGCACCGACTCCCGCCGCGCCGCCGCGGCTTCTAGGCTCGGCCCCACCGGCCCCCGCCGACGCCGCCCACCCCACAATTCCGTGACTGCCGAAGGACACCGACCATGCGCCGCGCCCTGATCGTCGTAGATGTGCAGAACGATTTCTGCGAGGGAGGCTCGCTCGCGGTGGCGGGCGGCGCCGATGTCGCGGCGGCGATCACCGAACTGGTCGCCCAGGCCCCCGCGGGCTACCGGCACGTCGTCGCCACCCGGGACAACCACATCGCGCCGGGCGCGCACTTCTCCGACCGGCCCGACTTCCGCGACAGCTGGCCCGCGCACTGCGTGGCCGGGACCGAGGGCGTCGGCTTCCACCCGAACTTCGCGCCCGCCGTCGCCTCCGGCGGCATCGACGCGGTCTTCGACAAGGGCGCCTACCAGGCCGCCTACAGCGGTTTCGAGGGCGCCGACGAGAACGGCACCGCGCTGGCCGACTGGCTGCGCGAGCGGGAGATCACCGAGGTCGACGTGGTGGGCATCGCCACCGATCACTGCGTACGGGCCACCGCGCTGGACGCGGCCCGTGCGGGCTTCCGTACCCATGTGCTGCTGGATCTGACCGCCGGGGTCGCCGAGGACAGCACCGAGCGGGCGCTTCAGGACATGCGCGAGGCGGGCGTGGAGCTGTCCGGGAAGCCGGTGGTCTGAGTCCAGGGCGTGGGCAGCGCGCCGGGTACCCACTCGTGCGGCGCGGCCGGGAGCAGGCCCTCCACGGGGGGCCTGAGGCCGGTCGCGGCCTCGGCCGCGGGCCACAGCCTCGGCGCGGGCAGCAGGGCCCGGATCGGGTGCCACAGCTCCGCGTCGCCGCCCGCCGAGGCTCGCCATATCAGGCCGTCGGGGTGGTGCAGCACCGCGGTGATCTCGTCGCCGGTCGGCGGCTGGGCGTTGCCGCGCAGGTAGACCGCGCGCAGCCCGAGGTTGCGCAGCCGGGTCAGCGCCCGGGCCCGGTTCACGGCGTGCACCAGTACCCGTACGGTGCCTGTCGCGCCGCCGGTCACCTTGCCCGCGGGGGTGGAGCGGCCTGCCGGATCCGGCAGGGTCAGCGCCACGACCACCCGCCCGTCGGGCAGCTTGCAGAAACCGCCTGCGGCCATGCCTGTCACACCCCCGTGAGACATCCATCGGTGGGAAACCTGTCGGACGCAGCTAAGCACGACCGGCCGCCGCCCTCCAAGGGGCGGCGGCCGATCATGCGGTGACCTGCGCAAACGCTGTTCGGGCGGGAAAGATCACCGGAAGAGTCTGTCATTTCCGGCCATCCGGGCCGGTTTTCTCAGCAATGAGTGACCCGGGCCGCACGCTGGGTGAGGCCCGGGTCACGGGGTTACTACGGGGGTTACCGCGGGGCTACTACTTCGCCGGAGCGACCTTGACCGTCACGGTCGAGCCGTCCTTGCCCCAGCCGGCGATCTTGATCTGCGTGTTGGTGTCGGGCACCTTCACGCTGCCGGTCGGGTTGTCCTTGAACCAGTAGGTCCCGGTGCGGTCGTTGAAGACCGAGTTGCCCTTCAGCGCCGGGAGCTTCACCGCAACGTCCTTGCTGTGCAGGGTGAACGCGTCCGTCCGCGCCGTGGTGAAGGTCGAGTCGAAGGT
Organism: Streptomyces sp. NA04227; assembly: GCF_013364195.1. Lineage (NCBI taxonomy): Bacteria > Bacillati > Actinomycetota > Actinomycetes > Kitasatosporales > Streptomycetaceae > Streptomyces > Streptomyces sp. NA04227. Next base: position 2,501,948 of record NZ_CP054918.1, read on the forward strand.
CTGGATCTTGTTGACCATGACCTTGCCGTCCTTCCACTTGAGCGCCTTCGGGTGGGCGTCGACGGGAAGGATCAGACCGGTGCCCGGGTGGACGCTGGTGTTGTTGTCCTTCTGCGAGCTGTCCCACAGCCAGACGAGCAGGCCGTTCTGGTACGGGTAGTGCTCCACCCAGTTGGGACGGGACTCGCGCCAGCCGAAGTTGTACGGGCCGACCTTGAGGGTCTTGTCGTACGAGACGTACTGACGGTTCTCGGCGATGTAGTACTGCTCGTAGTCCTTGGTGAAGGACTCACCGATGCGCGAGAAGCCGTTGACGGTCCAGCCGTTGTCGTCGCCCTCGGCGTTGTCGCTGAACAGCGCCTTGCCGTCGGCGTTCACGACGATCTCGTCCGCCGCGAAGCCCTTGCCGCCGGCGCCGCCGTCGGTGTTGTAGCGGAAGCGGAGGTCGATCTTCTTGCCGGCGTACTCGTCCAGCGGGAAGACGAGCTTCTTGTACGTCTTGGAGACGTCGGTCAGGGCCGGACGGTCGGCGCCGTCCTTCGTTATCTCCTTGCCGTCCGCGGTGCCGTTGAGCGGCGTGAACTGCTTGCCGCCGTCGGTGGACACCTCGGTGTAGAGGTAGTCGTAGCCCTTCTCGATGTCCCACCAGCCGTTGAGCGTCAGCTCGGCCTTCTGCTTGCCGGTGAGGTCGACGCTGCGGCTCAGGGTGTTCTTGAGGTTGTCACCCTGGTTGCTCCACCACTGCTTGCTGCCCTCGGTGGGCTTGACCACCGTGGTGGTGACCTTCTTCTTGGGCAGTTCGACGAGCAGCGCCTGCGGGTTCTTCGTGTTGTACTCCGAAACACCCAGCTTGTGCGTCGACTTGGTGGCCGCCTTGCCCTTGGTGTACTTCAGCCAGCCGAGCTGGAGCTTGTCCCAGGAGGTCATGTCGCCCGGCAGGTCGCCGATCGACTCCTTGCCGGTGCCCAGCCACGAACCGGCCGACATCAGCGACCAGAAGCCCACCGAGTTGTCGCCGCCACCGGTGGTGTCGTAGTGGTCCGGCAGACCGAGGTCGTGACCGTACTCGTGGGCGAAGACGCCGAGGCCGCCGTTCTCCGGCTGCATCGTGTAGTCGCCGACCCAGATACCGGTGTCGCCGATCTGGGTGCCGCCCGCCTTGTTGTTGGCGGGACCGGTGTGACCGGCCTCGTCGCCGTAGGCGTACCAGCGGTGCGCCCACAGCGCGTGCTCGCCCTGAGCGCCGCCACCCGCGGACTCGTCCTCACCGGCGTGCACGATCTGGAAGTGGTCGATGTAGCCGTCGGACTCGTTGAAGTTGCCGTCGCTGTCGAAGTCGTAGCGGTCCCAGGCGTCGTACTTGGCCAGGGTCTGCTTGATCTCGGCGTCGGTCTTGCCCTGTTCCTTCTGGTCGGCGACCCAGGCGGTCACGCCGTCCTTGACCGTGTCCCAGACGTTGGGGCAGTTGTGGTCACCGCAGTAGTTGGAGCCGTAGCGGCCCTCGTTCCACGGCACCTTGACCCAGTCGGAGACCTCGCCCTCGACCGAGTAACGACCGGAGGAGGTCCGCTCGTAGTAGGTCTTCAGGGACTCCTTCTTCTTGCCGTCGGAGTCCTTGCCCTCACCGAAGTAGAGGTCCTGGAAGTGCTCCCGGTTGAAGTCCTTCTTCCAGGCGGTGCTGTTGTCGTCCTTGCGGTCCGGCTCGGCGATCTGGTTGCGCGCCGGGCCCGGGTCGCCGCCGTACTTGGTCACCGGCGGCTTGGGGCCGTCGCCGTCCGGGTCGAAGGTCGACTCCTTGTCCACCTTGTCGCCGAACTCGACCAGGATGGTGAAGATCTTGTCCGTCTTCTCGCGGCCGAGTTCGACGTACTTCTTGTTGTCGAGCTTCACCACGTTGGAGGCGCCGCGCTTCTCCACCTTGGCTTCGCCCGACAGGACCTGCTCCAGGGCCGCCTTGCGCTGGGCGTCGGCCTTCTTGGTGAACGGGCCCGCCAGGTTGTGCTCGGGCACCTCGTGCCCGTGCTTGTCCAGTTCGGCGCCCGGAGCCGGGTCGTGCCGCTCGACCGACTGCGGCCGGTCCTCGGTCTCGCCCGCCTGTGCCGAGTTGGCGACCGCGAGACCTGCGGTGGCCGCCGCCAGTGCGACGGCCACCGCGGTGGCTCTGAAAGTACGTTTCCTGCTGGTCACTTGAGGTGATCCTCCCCCGCGCCCACGCTGTGCGGTATTGGGGGGTCCTCGGGGTGGTGGACTACCGCGCGCGGCATACGCGTCTTAAGTGAGCGACATTCGACAGGAGTTCTCACAGAAAAAACAGATCTTGACTTGAACAGGCCAAGTGCACTATGCGACCCGAAGCCCCCGTTATACGAACAACTTCGGTCGCATCCGGCCGTTTCCCAACGGAAGCCGGACGCGGGGCGGGATGCGGGCAACAGGCGCGCCCGGCCGTCCACTTGATGGAACGGGTGAACCCGTGCGCCCCCCGTGCACCACCGCCGAGGTAAGGGCACGCTTACCGCTGGGGAGGCACGGGCATGCCAGAGCGGGGACGCCCGTCGGCCGGTGTCCCGGTGCGCCACCCCCGCACCACACCCCCTCCCCCGCGGCCGGAACTCACGGGGGCGCCCCCTTATTTCAGGACGGACAACGCCATGGCCCGACCGAGTGCCGTGCAGCTCCTGACCGGCTCGACCACCGTCGTCGCCACCACCCTCGCGGTGCTCCTCGCGACCGGGGCCGACTCGCCCCTCGCGGTCACCGCCACCGCCCTTGGCGCCCTGGCCCTCGGCCTGTTGGTCGCGGTGCGCCTGGCACCGGCCGCCCCCGGCCCGGCCGCCACCACCTCCCCGGCTCGCAGCGACGCCGCCCCGGCCCCAACAGCGACGTACGCGGTACCCGAGCGGGTCCGCGTACGTGCTGAAGTGCGTGCTGATGTGCGTGCTGATGTGCGTGCCGAAGTGCCGCGCCGCTAGGCCGTGTCCGCAAGGCTCTAGGGAACGCTGACCACCACCGTCTTGGCCGCCTTGTCGTGCAGGCCCTGCTTGTAGGGCTTGTCGAAGAAGCTCCAGCCGCCGCAGATGATCGTCCACACGCAGGCGCAGCAGAAGGCGAACGGGATCCACAGCACGGCCGCGCGCAGCAGCGAGGTCTGCATGGACGGGGTCGAGCCGTTCTCCAGGTTGGCCACGCGCTGCTTCATCAGCCGCTTGCCCAGGGTCTGTCCCGTCTTGGCGATCAGCAGTGTGTCGTACGCGATGTAGAGCACGGCCGCGATCAGCGACTGCCCGAAGGACTCGCCGTACTCGACCTTGTCCGGGTCGACGTCGTAGGAGCCGACCGAGAAGAGCCAGCCGATCAGCAGGACCACCGCGCCCACGATGATCATGTCGATCAGGCGGGCCAGCACCCGCTTGCCGGAGTCGGCAAGGGGCGGCATGCCCGCGAGCGGATCGCCGCCCGGCCCGCCGCCGTAGGGGCCGCCGCTGCCGTAGGGGTCCTGGCCGCCGGGACCGTAGGGTCCCCCACCACCACCGCCGTAGCCGCCCTGGCCACCGTTGTCGTAGGGGCCTCCGCCTCCCGACGGAGGCGGATCACCGTACGGCGAACCGCCCCCGGAACCGCCCGAGGAGGGCGGGGTGCTGAACGGCGTGCCGCCCTGCGGGGAGTCGTAGGGCGACGCACCACCCGGGGAAGGCTTGCGGAACGGGTCGTCTTCCGGCGGGTGGCCGGAGTTTCCCTGCGGCGGTTCATTGCTCATGGCCCGAGTCGAACGCGAACCCCGCCCGGGCGCATCCGGCGCGGGGCCAAGCGGGGTACCCGGCGACCGGCCCCGTGGCCTACGGAGCGGGCGGCCCCGTGGCGGGATTCCGTGTCCCGCCCTTCGCCTCCCGCCCCTTCGTCGCTCAGCCCGCGACGAACGTACGCGCCGCCTTGTCGTGCCAGCACTGGCGCCACGGGCGGTCGAACACGCACCACGCCAGGCCGATCACACCGATCACCAGGAGAGAGGGCACCGTGTGCGCCAGCCATCGCCGTACCGAGGCGCCGAAGCGCGGCGGCTCGTGGCCCTCGATGTCGCGTACGTCCAGACCGCACAGCTTCTTGCCCAGCGTGCGGCCCCACTTGGCGGTGGGCAGGGCCTCGTAGAGGAGACCGGTGAGGAACAGGACGGCGAGGACGACGGCGAGGCTGACCGAGGTGGTGCCGTCGAGCAGCCAGACCGTCACGGTCTCGCCGGAGAGCTTGGCCTCGTCGATCTTGTCGTTGATGTGGTCGAGCGCCTGGGTGCCGAGCGGGACCGCGGCCAGCGCCGTGACCCCGCCGACCACCACGGTGTCGATCAGCCGCGCGAGCAGCCGCTTGCCGAGCGCCGCGGGCCGCCCGGCGGCCTGCGCCTGCGCGGCGGCCAGGAACGGGTCCTCCACCGGCGGCTTCCACGGCACCACCGGCGGCTCCGACTCGGCGCCGCCCTGCCCGCCCTGCTGATGCGGCCACCCGGCGGCCGGTCCGGGGAAGGACGCCTGGCCGGGGGCCTGGCCCGGTGCGGAGCCGAGGGGCTGGCCGGGTACGTGGCCCGAGGTCTGACCCGGTACGGAGCCCGGGATCTGGCCGGGGGCGGGCTGCTGGGCGGCCGGGGCGGAGGCGTTCGGGGCCGAGGGGTTCGAGGCCGAGGGGTTGGCCGTGTGCGCGGTGTTGGAGGCGGCGGCGTCGGGGGCGGTGGGCTTCGGCAGCCGGATCGCCATCGTGCCCTCGTTGGCGCTCGGCGAGCGCCCCTCGCGTGCGGCGGCACCGCCACGCGCACCCGAACCTGCCTTCTGCGCACCGGAGTTGGCGCCAGTGCTCTGAGATCCGGAGCCCTGGGATCCAGGGGCCTGCGTACCCGCGCCCTGGGAGCCGCTGCCCCAGGCCTGTCCCGCGGCGGGAGCCGTACCGCCGCCGGACACGGCGCCGGAGTCGGAGTCGCCACGGCCGGGAATCTCCGGGCGGCGGAACATCACGGTGCCCTCAAGGGCGGGCGCGCCGTCCGAACCCGCGCTCGGCAGCTCCGGGCGACGTGCGCCGGGCTTGATGGCACGCATGGTGACCGTGCCGTCGCTGCGTACGTCGCCGTCGCCGGAGCCGGACGGGCCGCCGGGGGCCTGCCCCGTGGCGGGCGAACCCGCGCCACCGGCACCACCGGCACCACCGGTTCCGCGCGGATCGGCGACCGGAGCGGCGGAGCCCTGCGGCGCACCGGCACCAGCCGAAGTACCCCAGCCGACACGGGAGTCCTGCGCACCACCGAACCCGGCCTGACGGGTGGGGTCGGCACCCCACGAACCGCCCGCCGCGTTCGTCGTGTTCGCGGAGTTCGCCGTGTTCGCGGAGTTCGCCGCGTACGAGGCGCCGCTCTCCCCCGCCTCGCCCGTGCCCTGTTGCGGGAGGGCGCCGGTGGCCGGGCCGTTCTGCTGGCGGGCGGCGGCGGAGGGGTCCTCGTCGAAGAAGAGGGGGCCCGTCTCCTGTGCCGCGGGTACGCCCGCGCCGGGCGGGGCGGGCAGCGGGGTGCCGTCGGTGGGCGCCGGACGGCTGGTACCCGGAACCCAGGAGACACCGTTCCAGTACCGGACATATCCGGGAATGGAGGGGTCCGGGTAGTAACCCTCGCGGGGCCGTTCGTCGCCGGAGGCCGGTGTGGGGGCGCTCATGTCCGTCGTCCCGTATCTGCTCGGGGGTCTGCGTGAGGGTCCACATCTATCAGACCCGCGCGCATGAGCGGGCGCCCGTACGCGCGATGCCCACGATCCGGGCAACCGCCGTGTCCGCGCGGGCAGTCGGGCCGGTGCGTCCGCCCGGCGCGAGAAGCCGGAAAAAAACTTTCCGAAACCCGCGTAATGCTTCGCCACCTGCGGTGTCTCACCTTGCACGGGCGCGGCCGAAGGGCTGCCCGCCGAAGAAAGGAAAGACCCTCATGCACAGCGTGGTGGAACGCGAACTCGAGCTGCATCTGGTGCTGTCGCCAGAGCGCAGCATCCCGGTACCGGCCCGGTTCACCTATCGCACGGACGACCCCTTCGCCGTCCACATCACCTTCCACATCGGCTCGGAGAGCCCGGTGCACTGGACCTTCGCCAGGGAACTGCTCGTGGAGGGCGTGTTCCGCCCGTGCGGCCAGGGCGACGTACGGGTGTGGCCGACCAAGTCGCAGGGCCGCAGCGTGGTGCTCATGGCACTCAGCTCGCCCGACGGCGACGCGCTGCTCGAGGCGCCGGCCGCCATCGTCTCCGCCTGGCTGGAGCGGACCCTGAGGGTGGTTCCTCCGGGCTCTGAGGGCGAGCGGCTCCGCATTGACGACGGCCTCGCCGAGCTGCTCGCTCCCACTGTGGCCGACGACCTCTGGCTCAGCGACCCGTGGCAGCTGGACGACCAGCAGGACGGGGAGTGAGGCGGAGGTCCCGGAATGCGCCTGCGAGCAGCCGGTCAGAACAGCTTGCCCGGGTTGAGGATGTTCAGCGGGTCGAAGGCGTGCTTGACCGCCCGCTGCATCTCCAGGCCCACGGGCCCGAGTTCGCGTGCCAGCCACTCCTTCTTGAGTACGCCGACGCCGTGCTCCCCGGTGATGGTGCCGCCGAGGTCCAGGCCGAGGGCCATGATCTCGTCGAAGGACTCACGGGCGCGCCGGGACTCCTCGGCGTCGGAGGCGTCGAAGCAGACGGTGGGGTGGGTGTTGCCATCGCCCGCGTGGGCGCACACCCCGATGGTGAGGTCGTGCTTGTCCGCGATCCGCCGGACGCCTTCGAGGAGGTCGGCGAGCCGGGAACGCGGTACGCAGACGTCGTCGATCATCGTGGTGCCCTTGACCGCCTCCAGCGCGGTGAGCGACAACCGCCGTGCCTGGAGCAGCAGTTCGGACTCGGCCTGGTCCTCGGCCGGGACGACCTGGGTGGCACCGGCGGCCTCGCACAGGGCGCCGACCACGGCGAGGTCGGCGGCCGGGTCACTGCTGTCGAAGGCGGCGAGCAGCAGCGCGTCGGTGCTCTCGGGAAGGCCCATCCGCGCGAAGGAGTTGACCGCGCGCAGCGTCGTACGGTCCATGAGTTCGAGCAGGGCGGGCGCCCCGGCCCGGCTGCCGTCCGGTGCCCCGGCGCCCATGATGGCGACCACCGCCTCGCAGGCGGCCCGGACACTGTCGAACTCGGCGGCGAGCACCAACTGCGGCGGCGGCGCGGGCCGCAGTCCGAGCACCGCCTTCACCACCACACCGAGGCTGCCCTCGGACCCGACGAACAGCCGGGTCAGGTCGTATCCGGCGACGCCCTTCGCCGTGCGCCGCCCGGTGCTCATCAGGCGTCCGTCGGCGAGGACGACCTCCAGGCCGAGGACGTACTCCGCGGTGACCCCGTACTTGACGCAGCACAGCCCGCCCGAGGCGGTGCCGATGTTGCCGCCGATCGTGCACTGTTCCCAACTGGAGGGGTCCGGCGGGTAGAAGAGGCCCTCGGCGAGAACCGCCTTGGACAGGTCCGCGTTGATCACTCCCGGCTCGACGACCGCGATCCGGTCGACGGGGTTGATCTCCAGGATGCGGTCCATCTTCACCAGCGACAGGGCAATGGAGCCCGCGCTGGTGTTGGCCGCCCCGGAAAGGCCGCTGCGCGCGCCCTGCGGGACCACCGGCACCCGCAGTTCGGTCGCGGTGCGCATGATGTGCTGCACCTCTTCGACGGTGCGCGGCAAGGCGACCACGGCGGGTGGCTCGGAGTCGCAGAAGCTGGCCATGTCGTTGGCGTAGGCGGCGGTGACATCGGGGTCGGTGAGGACCGCCCCGTCGGGCAGTCCGGCACGGAGGCGCTCGACGAGAGTGCTGCTCATGATCACACCATGGCACCGGTCGCCTCCGCTGGGAAGCCATCGGCCGTCATCGGCGCCACGGTGTCCGCCCGCGCATGCCCGGCCCGCGCGCTCAGAGGTTTCCGCGCTTGGCCTGCTCCCGCTCGATGGCCTCGAACAGCGCCTTGAAGTTGCCCTTGCCGAAGCCCATCGAGCCGTGCCGTTCGATGATCTCGAAGAACACGGTCGGCCGGTCCTGGACCGGCTTGGTGAAGATCTGCAGCAGATAGCCGTCCTCGTCGCGGTCGGCCAGGATCTTCAGCTCGCGCAGCGTCTCCAGCGGCACCCGCGTCTCGCCGACCCACTCCCCCAGGGTCTCGTAGTACGAGTCCGGGGTCTCCAGGAACCGCACGCCCCCCTCCCGCATGATGCGCACCGTACGGACGATGTCGTCCGTGACCAGGGCGATGTGCTGCACCCCCGCGCCGCCGTAGAACTCCAGGTACTCGTCGATCTGCGACTTGCGCCTGCCCTCGGCGGGCTCGTTGATCGGGAACTTGACGGTACGGGTGCCGTCGGCGACCACCTTCGACATCAGCGCGCTGTACTCGGTGGCGATGTCGTCGCCCACGAACTCCTTCATGTTCGTGAAGCCCATGACCCGCTGGTAGAAGCCGACCCACTCGTTCATCCTGCCGAGTTCGACGTTGCCCACACAGTGGTCGATGGCCCGGAAGGTGCGCCTGGGCGGCGGGGCCACGAGCGGCTTGGCGGGCGAGAAGCCCGGCAGGTACGGGCCGTGGTAGCGGGTCCGGTCGACCAGGGTGTGCCGGGTCTGGCCGTAGGTGCCGATGGCGGCCAGGACGACGGTGCCGTACTCGTCGGTGAGCTCGTACGGCTCGGTGAGCGAGCGGGCACCGTGGGCGAGGGCGTACGCGTGGGCCGCGCGGGCGTCCGGCACCTCCAGGGCGAGGTCGACCACGCCGTCACCGTGCGCGGCCACATGCTCCGCGAGAAACCCCGACCAGTCGTCGGCAGCCTTGATCACCGAGGTCAGGACGAACCGGGCCGAGCCGTTCTCCAGCACGTAACTCGCCGTCTCACGGCTGCCGTTCTCCGGTCCGGCGTACGCGACAAGCCGCATCCCGAACGCGCTGGAGTAGTAGTGGGCGGCCTGCCGGGCGTTGCCCACGGCGAAGACGACCGCGTCCATGCCCTTGACCGGGAAGGGCTCGGCCCCCTCGGCGGTGACGGCTCCGGAGTCGACGTGTGCGGAAGTACCCATGTCCGCAGGCTCCCGCCGAACGGCGAGGTGCGCAATACGGGCATATCGCTACGGGTGGGGTGGGGCCACTCCGGCCCTCGGTAAGGCGGACAAGAGGTAAGGCGGACAAGAAGGCCGTTCAACCCGGCCTCGCCGCGCTCCTCAACAGAAGGGGACCGCTCTCCAGCGGGACGGGACCCGCTCCTCAGCAGGAGGGGACCCGCTGCCCCTTGTCCAGCGCGCTCAGCGACTGCACCGCGCCCTTGAGGTCGGTCACCGGGATCAGCCGCAGCCCCTCGGGGAGCTCCGCCTCGGCCTGGTCGCACTCGTCCTTCGGGACCAGGAAGACGGTGGCTCCGTCGCGCCGGGCGGCCTGGGTCTTGAGTTCCACGCCGCCCACGGCGCCGACCTTGCCGTCGGCCGCGATGGTGCCGGTACCGGCGATCACGCGGCCACCGGTCAGATCGCCACCCGAGCCGTTGCCGTCGAGCTTGTCGACGATACCGAGCGCGAACAGCAGCCCCGCGCTCGGGCCGCCGACCCGGGCGAGCCGCAGCTCCACGTCGACCTTGCCGGGGTCCTCACCGAGGTGCTTCAGGGCAGCCTGGGTGGCGGTGTCCTGCGACTTCTCCATCTGGTCGAGGTTGTGCCGCTCGATCTCCTCGGTGGTGTCGCCGCTCGGATAGACCGAGTCGTACGGCATCACCGCGCGGTCCTCACGGAACCAGTTGTCCCAGACGTCGCCGAGGTCCACCCGGGTGCCCGGACCGGTCGCCACGATCGTCGTCATCAGCAGCCGGCCCTCGGTCTTGCGGGTCGGCGCACCGGAGATCGTGATCACCGGCTCACCCTTGTTGCTGCCGAGCACATCGGCCGTCGAACCGGGCTGCGCCACGGCGAACGGCAACGGCGCGAACACCGCCGTGGCGAGCAGCGCCACCACGGGCAGCGCGCAGACGGCCAGGATCTTGGGGCGGGAGAGGCGAGAGAGGCGGGAGAGCACGGGTCAAATCTAACGGGTGGGGGGTGCGGGGATTTCCGGGGCGGGTGCGGACTCTTCGCGGGCGTGGGCGTGCGGGGCTTTTCGCGGGCCTGGGCGTCGGGGCTTCGCCTGCCCGAGCGTGGGGGCTTTCGCCTGCCCGGGCGTGGGGGCTTTCGGGGTCCCGGGCGTGGGGGGGTTTTCGCGGGCCCGGGTGCCTGCCCGCTCAGCGCAGGGCGTCCGCCACCTCGCGGGCGGCCTCGACCACACGTACGCCGACCCGTTCGGGTACGGACTCGGCGAGCATGACCACGCCGACGCTGCCCTCTATACCGGTGACGCCGAGCAGCGGTGCCGCGGCGCCGCTGGCCCCGGCCTCCAACTCGCCGTGGGTGAGCGTGTATCCGGGGTCCGCGCCGACGGCCTGGCGGGCGGCGAGTATCGCCCGGCCCGCCGCGCCCCGGTCCAGCGGGTGACGGAAACCGGCGCGGTAGGCGACGTGGTAGTCGGTCCAGGTCGGCTCCACCACGGCGACGGCGAGCGCCTCCGTACCGTCGACCAGGGTGAGATGCGCCGTGGCGCCGATGTCCTCGGCCAGGGACCGCAGCGCGGGCAGCGCGGCCTCCCGTACCAGTGGGTGGACCTGGCGGCCCAGCCTCAGCACACCGAGGCCGACCCGGGCCCGGCCACCGAGGTCGCGCCGGACCAGGGCATGCTGTTCCAAGGTGGCGAGCAGCCGGTACACCACGGTCCGGTTCACCTCGAGCCGGTGGGACAGCTCGGTGACGGTCAGCCCGTGGTCGGTGTCGGCAAGCAGCTTGAGGACACGGAGTCCTCGGTCGAGCGTCTGGGATGTCTCCGCGGTCACGACGCCCACTCCTTCGTAGTGAGTCGACGGCCCCTGCTGGAGACGTTGCCTGTCCCAGGACGACGCGCGGTCAGAGGCCGCCGGACGGTGGACGGCCAGGAGCAATTTCCGGCCGCCCAGGACCGGCTGCGCTCCGCGGCGGCGCTGCCACGGGGCGTGTGCGTAGCGGGACAGTAGCGAGCGGGGTTCGGTCAGCGGAAGACTTGGTCCAGAATCCGGGCAGACCAAAGATCACGTGCGTGGCTGATTGTCCCGTTGTGCACAGGGGGCAAGTTGATGGCACGGGGGGCCAGCTTCTCCAACTGGCCCGCGGGGGCGCGTTCGACGGACGGCAGCGAAGTCCGGTAGCCCCCGTGTCTCCTGCCCCGCGGGGGCCCGGCTCGCACCGGGAGGGCGGGCGGAGTGACCGCTCTCACTCCCGCCGCCCGGAACGCGGCGGATCCGCGCCGGGCGGGCCCGGCGCTCAGCGCATCCGGGTCGCCCACTCCTGCACCTTGGCGATGCGCTGACGGATCTGGTTCGCGGTGGCCTCCGCGCTGGGCGGGCCGCCGCAGACCCGGCGCAGCTCGGTGTGGATCACGCCGTGCGGCTTGCCGCTCTGGTGTACGTACGCGCCCACCATCGTGTTCAACTGCTTGCGCAGTTCGAGCAGTTCCTTGTGCGAGACCACCGGGCGGCGCTCGGCGGGCAGTTCGAGGAGGTCGGCCTCCTCGTCGGGCTTCTTGCGGCTGTGCGCGATCTGCCGTGCCTGCCGCCGCTGGAGCAGCATCTGGACCTGGTCGGGTTCCAGCAGTCCGGGTATGCCGAGGTAGTCCTGCTCCTCCTCGCTGCCCGGGTGCGCCTGCATACCGAACTCGGCGCCGTCGTAGAGAACCCGGTCGAAGACGGCGTCGGACTCCAACGCCTCGAAGGGGAGCGTGTCCTGCTCTCCGGTGTCCTCGTCCTGTTCCCGGTTGGCCTCCTCCATCTCCTTCTCGGATTCGGCGTACGGGTCCTCTTCGCTCTCCTTCTTCGGCTTGTCGAGGACGTGGTCGCGCTCGACCTCCATCTCGTTCGCGAAGCCGAGCAGGTCCGGGATGGTCGGCAGGAAGACGGACGCGGTCTCGCCGCGCCTGCGGGAGCGTACGAAACGGCCCACGGCCTGCGCGAAGAACAGCGGGGTGGAGATGGTGGTCGCGTACACGCCGACCGCGAGCCGCGGTACGTCGACGCCCTCGGACACCATCCGCACCGCGACCATCCAGCGGGCCTCGTTGCCCGCGAACTCGTCGATACGGTCCGAGGCGCCGTTGTCGTCGGAGAGCACCACGGTCGCCTTGGTCCCGGTGATCTCCCGGATCAGCTTGGCGTACGCGCGGGCCGAGTCCTGGTCGGAGGCGATGACAAGGCCACCCGCGTCCGGGATGCCCTTCCTGACCTCGGTCAGCCGGTGGTCCGCGGCGCGCAGCACATTGGGCATCCAGTCGCCGCGCGCATCGAGCGCGGTACGCCAGGCCTGCGAGATCGCGTCCTTGGTCATCGGCTCGCCGAGCCGGGCCGCGATCTCGTCGCCCGCCTTGGTCCGCCAGCGCATATTGCCGCTGTAGGAAAGGAAGATGACCGGCCGGACCACGCCGTCGCCGAGCGCGCTGCCGTACCCGTACGTGTAGTCGGCGGCGGACCGCCGGATGCCGTCGTTGCCCTCCTCGTACCGCACGAACGGGATCGGGTTGGTGTCCGAACGGAACGGCGTACCGGTCAACGCGAGGCGCCGGGTGGCCGGTTCGAACGCCTCCAGACACGCCTCGCCCCAGGACTTGGAGTCACCGGCGTGGTGGATCTCGTCGAGGATCACCAGGGTCTTGCGCTGCTCGACCCGGTTGCGGTGCAGCATCGGCCGTACCCCGACACCCGCGTACGTGATGGCGATGCCCTGGTACTCGCGGCTGAGCGGCCCCGCGCTGTACTCGGGGTCCAGCTTGATCCCGATCCGCGCCGCCGCCTCGGCCCACTGCTTCTTCAGATGCTCGGTCGGCGCGACCACGGTCACCTGCTGCACGACGTGGTGGTGCAGCAGCCAGGAGGCCAGGGTGAGCGCGAAGGTCGTCTTACCGGCCCCGGGCGTCGCGACGGCGAGAAAGTCCCGCGGCTGCTCCTGGATGTACCGGTCCATCGCCCCCTGCTGCCAGGCACGCAGCTTGCCCGCCGTACCCCACGGGGCACGGCCGGGGAAGGCGGGTGAGAGGTGCGAGGAGGTGGTGGTGGTAGTCACGGTCTCCGGTGGGGGTCGCGGTTCGCGTCGGTCCCGGGGAGGGACCGGGCCACCCTACCGGGGCGCACCCGCGCGCCGGGTCCGGCGAGCCCCGGGGGCACGCGGGTGCGATTTAGTTCACGTTCCCGTGCGCGTTTTCACGTCGCTTCCCGTCGCTTTCCCGTCGCCTTCCCGTCGCTCAGGGAGGGGAACCGGCCGTTCACGCGGCCTCTTCCGCGGCCGCGTGCAGGGACCGCAGCCGCCCGGCGATCACTTCGGGCTCACCGAGCGCGCCGGAGGCCACCCCCACGACCAGCTCGTACGCCTCGTCCTGGTCCACGTCCAGCATCCGCACGCCGTGCAGATGCAGAAAGACCACCGTGCACATCCAGGACATCCGCTTGTTGCCGTCCACGAGCGGGTGATTGACAGCCAGGCCTTGCAGCAGGACCGCCGCCTTCTCGAAGAGCCCGGCGTAGGCCTCGACGCCCAGCATCGAGGAGGCGGGCCGGTGCAGGGCGGAGTCGAGCAGCCCGGCGTCCCGGACGGGCATCCGGCGCCCGGCGCAGCCGAGTTGGGTCAGGTCGAGCGCCTCGGGCGAGGTCAGGTAGCGCATCTCGTCCTCACTCCCCGAGCCGTCGCAGCAGTACGGCGTGACGGGCCGCGTAGCGGGCGCCGATCCGGCGGATTTCGTCGCTGTCCGGGACGGTGGGGTCCTCGGCCTCGACTTCGCCCCGCCCGGCAGAGGTCCTCAACTGGTCGTCACGCGGCTCTGGTTGGCGGTTCATGTGCAGAACGTACCTCTTGCACTACTTGCGGTGACAGCGAGTTTCCCGTGGGCGAGGCCGACTTGGGGCAACCGGGCAGCGGGCCGTACGGCGGTAGGGCCTCGGGCCGTACTGCGGTAAGCCGTCAGGCAGTCCGCAGCCTCCCCGCCACCCAAGCCCCCGCCAACGCCACCACCGCCATCGGCAGGAACACCACCACGAAGGCGCCCGGGTGGGAGGCCGCGGCGGTGGAGGTCGCCTCGTGGGTGCCGCCGCCGACGGCGCCGCCGCCCAGGGCCGCGAAGGCGGCGCCGCCACCGGCGAGCAGGACGATGTTGGACAGGCCGTCGGATATCTGGAGCGCGGCCGAATTGGTGCCCGCCTCCTGGGGCTTGGACAGCTTGAGCAGCAGCACGCTGGTGGAGGAGATCACCAGCCCCATGCCGAGACAGCCGAAGCCCCAGGCCACCGCGACCGTCCACACCGGCACCGCGTCCACGAGCACACTCGGCACGGCCGCTATCGCCGCCGCCACCAGGATCATGCCGATCACCACCAGGCGCTCCCGGTACGGCTCCACGCGCGGCCGGGACTGCACGAAGCTGCCGAGCGCCCAGGTCGCCCCGCCGAGCGCGAGCGAGAGACCGGCCGCGGTCGGTGAGAGGCCGCGCTGGGTGACCAGCATCAACGGGATGAACGACTCGGCGGCGATGAAGGACCCGGCCGCCACTCCGCGCAGCAGCACCACCGAGGGCAGCCCACGCGCCGCCCGGTACGTGCCGCGCGGCAGCAGCCCGAGTGCCGCGGGCACCATCAGCGCCGCGCCCACCGCGCCGGGCAGTACCGAGAACCAGTTCAGGTCCTGCGCCGCGTACTGCACGAGCCCCGCTCCGGCCGAGATGGCGAAGGCGAGCCGCAGCCGTCGCGCCCGCTCGCCGGGCGCCGCCTCCTGCGCGGTCCCGTCCTCGGCGGGCTCCGGCGGCCCGGAGGCGCGGCGGCGTATCTGCGGCAGCGCGAGCCCCAGCGGGAACAGGACGAGTGCCGGGATACCGATGAACACCCAGCGCCAGCCCAGGTGTTCGGTCACCGTGCCCGCCGCCAGCGGCCCCACCACCGACGGCACCACCCAGCTCGCCGCGAACGCCGCCATGATCGCGGGCCGCAGCCGCTCCGGGTAGGCCCGCCCGACCGTCACGTACAGCGCGACGATCACCAGCCCGCCACCGAGCCCCTGCACCGCGCGACCGAGCACGAACACCCACATCGCAGCCGCCGTACCGGACAGCAACAGCCCCGCCCCGAAGGCCGAGATCCCCGCCGCGAGCGGCCCCAGCGGCCCGTGCCGGTCCGCCCACTGCCCCGACAGCACCATGCCGAGCAGACTCGTCGTGAAGTACGCGGAGAACGCGAACGCGTACAGGGACACCCCGTCCAGCTCCCGCGCCGCCACCGGCATCGCGGTCCCCACCGCCGTCGCCTCGAAGGCGATCAGGAGGACCACGGAGACGATGCCGATGCTCAGGGAGCGGTAGGCGCCGGACAGCACGCCCTCCGTTGCCTCGCGCTTGCCGCTGCCGGACTCCGCCCCGCCGTTCTGCTGCGGCGGGGCGGTGGCGGTGATGCCGGGTGCACCCGGTGCACCGGGTTCGTGCGGTGGCGGCGGCTCGGTGGCGGAGGCGACGTCGGTGTCGCGGGCGTCCGGGGTTGTCATGCTCGCCAGAGTAAGGGGCATGTACGACAGTGACCCCTGTCGAGAGATGTGAGAACGGTCGGCCTTTGGGCCTACGTCGGGGGGTGGGGAGGGGCGGCACCGGGAGGCGGGGAGGGGCGGCTGCCCGGAGGCCGCGTTCATGAACGCGGTATGGCGGTCCTGTTGCGGCGGCCCGGGAACCCTTGAGGGAGATCGTCAGGGCTGCCTAACGTCGACGTATCGCGTTCGTCGGTACGTACCGAACGTCCGCCGATGGCCGTGTGCCCGAGAGGTTTAGGGGCGCGCCTGCGCTGTGCTCATCAGCGGGCTCCGCCCGCGGGGGGTTACGTGGGTTCGCTTCCCGCCACGAGGGGCGCGGTCGTGAATGCGTATTGGCCGTGTGCCCGAGAGGTTTAGGGGCCCGCCTGCAAAGCGGGTTACGTGGGTTCGATTCCCGCCACGGCCTCCAACTGCTCGACCAGGAAAGACGAATGGGCGGCACCCCTCGCGAGGTGCCGCCCATTCGTTGATCCGTCTCGGTTTCCGTCTCTCATCGGCCTTTACCGGCTCGGGGCGAGGGCTCCCTCTCAGCCTCCGACGACCACCGTGTCCGCGCTGTGCACCCAGAGTTGGTCGAAGTGCCGCGCCAGTGTGGCCCCGGGCTCCGTGGCAACCGAGAGTTCGAGATAACCGCGATCCTCGAGGCGCTCGGGCTGCGCGGGCGCGAGTGTTCCGATGAACCCCTGAAAGATCGCACGGTCCTGTCGGACGAAGTGCGCGTTGGGCGCGAGGGTGTATCCCCGGTACTCGAATCGGAGTCGGGCCTCCTCGCTCCAGCCCTCCACGACGTCCTTGATTCTGTTCTCGGAGTCCGCGAGTTGCCGGCGCAGCGTCCGAGCGTCGGCTCGGGGCCACGGAAGCACCATCGAGGCTTGCTCCAGCACACTGTCGTCAGCGACCGAGGAGAGACCCAGAACACGGATGTGCACCCCTCGTTTGGATGCGCGTTCAAGAGCCTGCAACAGGTCGACGTTGGCGAACTGGAGATTCCGGTACATCACCACATCGAGGTTGTGCTGGGCCTCGTTCACCATCCTGTTGAGGAACGGCGGAACGAAGTAGCCCTTTTCCACGAGTTGCGCGCCTCGTCCGCTGGTGCCGCCCCGGCTCCGGCTCATCGAATCCAGGGTCCGGCTTATCCCTTCTATCTGGCCGCAGAGCCTGACCAGCTCCTCGGCGAGCAGATGAGCATCGTCCTCTCGTCCTTGCCGCAGGAATCGCGCGGCAGACCTGAGGTGGCTGGCGAGCGAATCCGTGCCGTAGAGCCTGCGCAGCAAAGCCCGTTCCTCTCTCTGCGCGCAGTGCACAGACTGCACCTTGATCAAAGTGATGACCGTGATGACAAAGCCGATGACCCCGAAACCGGTGTTCAGGTCGTCTAACCAGCTCACTCCGAAAGCTCCTGTACGTCTCGTGCGACGGAGTCGACTACGGCATCGACCAGTCCGTCCACAGCCATGTCCTCCATTGCTCGGAGCGCCTCGACCGTCACCCCCGCCACATGAGGGCTCCACAACGCCGCGTCGCCGAGCATCGACGGAACGCCGTCCGCGGCGAGGCCGAAGTCGTCGACTGCGAACCGGAGATCGGGCCGCTCGGCGACCACAGCAGGAAGTGCCGAGAAGTCCAGGATCTCCTTCCTGGCGGTGTTGACCACGAGCGCTCCCGGCGGCAGCAGGGACAGCAATTCGGGCCCGAGCAAGCCACGTGTCCGGTCCGTCAGCGGCAGATGCACGCTGATGATGTCGCTGCGCCGGAAGAGCGCCTTCAGGTCCATCAGCGGGAGGTCGGGGTGAGCCTCGGGCCGACGCGTCCAGAACACCGTGTCGGTCCCGAACGCGCGCAGCATGGGCAAGAGCGCGCGGGCTGTCGCACCCGCACCCAGCACTCCCACGCGACGGCCCCGTATTTCCAGCGGAGGAGCGAGCAGCCCCGCGCGGTCCGCCCCGCTCAGCACTGCCGCGTGACCTGACAGCGCACGCTTGGAGACAGCCAGAATCATCATCATCGCGTGTTCCGCGACGGACACGGCGTTCACGCCTGGGGTGGTCACCAGGCGAATGCCACGGTCGCTCAACGCCGCCAGGTCCAGGTGGTCGGTTCCCGCTCCGACGGACGCGACGACCCCGAGCCGCGGCACGGCATCGAGTACGGAAGCGTCGATTCGCTCCCTGACCCCGATGACGGCGGCCGTGACCTCGTCACCCAGGGCAGCCAGCTCAGCGAGAGCGTGTTCCCTTGCCGAAACGACATGGACGTTCTCGAAAGTGGCGCTGAGTTCCCCGAAGGCGCGACGATTGTGTGCGAGGTCGGCCAAAGCTACGAAGACAGTCCCTTTCACGGGGCCATCTTGCCCTGCACAGAACATGGACACACCACGGCACCCCTGGGCGGAGCCACCGGCTGTCGCACCCAACTCCGTTCGTTTCCAAGGCTCTTGGCGTCGAGCACGGTCGAAGTGTCCCTAGAATGTTCGGCATGTCCGAAGACGCCTTCGCCGCCGCCCTCGCGGCCGCCCTTTCCGGGGCCGAAGAGGCGTATGCGCGCTGGGCGACGCCCGGTCCGGACCTCGGCCGTGACAGCGGCAGCGACGACTACAGCGGAGTCGATTGCGTTGCCGTCTCCGGTGACCGGATCTATCTCGTGCAGGCCAAGTACTTCGACGGCGACCGGCGGACCGGTCGGTCGGTGGAGGACTTCTGGCTGAGTGCCGCGCTGCGGGCCGAGCACACGAAGCGGTCCCTGGACGAGGTTCGCCGTCATCGGTCGGTCGTCGAGTTCGGGCTGCGGCTGCTGTCGTCGGCCGAGGACGTCACGGGACTTCCCTCGATCACGGCCCCCGCGACCGCTCCGGGTCTGGCCGCCGTCTGGGGCAGCCGCGTACTGCCGTCGTTGGACGAGCTCGCCCGGTCCGCCGAGGAGGCCGAGCGCTTCTGGCATGTCGCGGTGGCGGTTCTCGCGGAGCTTCTCGGGGTCCTGGTTCCCGTCCACAACGCGCAGGCGCCGCCCGGAGATTCCGCCCCTTGCGGGGTCATCCGGTTCGCTGCTCCCGTGATCCCTCGCGCGCCTGGAGGGCCGGTGCACTCACCGGTTCCTTCCAGTCTTTTCGTGCCCGCTGCCTGACGACCTCGTACGGGCGGCAGTGGGCCGTACGCGAGAGGTACAACAGCAGTGAACGACCCCACCGTGTGGGTACTGGCCCTGTTCGGCCTGATCAGCCTCTTCCTGGTGATGGGCACGAAGCTGGCCAAGGATTTCGAAGACTTCTGTACGGCGTGGATCGGTGCCTTCCGGCGGCTGCGTGAGCGCCTGCGGCACGGAGAGGACAGCCGAACTCCGGACGAGGAAGAGGGCGCGGACGAAGGTCCGGGTCAGGGCGGAGGAGGCCGGAGCCCGGGGCCCTGAGCCGCTCCTCGCCGCTACGCCACCGCCGTCGTCGCCTCCAGTCTGCGCAGCCAGAGGGCGAAAGCGAGGGTGGAGATGTCCGCGTGCAGGGCGCGTGGGTGCGCGTCTCCCGGGGTCCAGGTGAAGAGGGCTCCGGAGGGGCCGTCGAGGACGAGGTGCGCCGTCGCCAGGCGGCCGAGACGGATCAGGTCGTCCGCCGCGTCGGGGAGTGCCGGGGCCGCTGCGGGCTCCGAGGCCTGTCGGCGGCGCTGGCGCGGCACCCACTCGGCGGAGTCGCCAACCGGCCCCGTACCACTGCTCGTTGCGGTTGCCGGGCTCCTGCCTTCGCCCTCGGTGCCGTCCGGGCCACCGCCGCCCTCCGTCCCCGCCTCCGCCTCGCTCGTCTCCCTGTCCCGGTGGAAGTCCGAGAGCGTGGGCAGGGGCAGGTCGGTGTCGAGGTGGAACGGGAACGCTTCTTCGGGGAGGCCGACTTCGCGCAGAAAGCGGCGGGTGGGTTCGTGGGTCAGGGTGACCGGGAAGTCGACGTCCTCGAAGCGCATCACCCGGTGTGGGCCGAACTCCTCGACGAGGAGCCGCTGCGGGAGGTCGAGTATCAGGCCCGTCGCGGACGTGGACAGCCAGCCGCGCGCCCTCGTACGCGCGAAGGCGCGGGTGAGGCAGGGCAGCAGTTGCTCCGCCGCGTGCGCGGTCATGTCGCGCGCGCTCGGCGCCGCCGCCATGGCCGCGCTCGTCGCCGCGGCCGTGTCGCTCGTGCTCATCGTGCCCCCACGCGAGTGCCTCGGCAGGCGGCCGCCCACCGGCCGTCTCCCACTGCACCGAAGATTACGAGCCACCACTGACAACGCGGGCCGGCCTGCGCGAATGTACCCACTGATCCGTCAACTCCGGTTCGCGGCAACGAAAACCCCGACATCGCAAGGTTCCTGGTCTCGTGTCACCCGACGCGCGCGGAGGCAAGACCGGCAAGCAGTGCCTCCACCGTCTCGGCCACCGTCAGCGCCGAACTGTCCAGCCACAGGCCGATGTTCGGGGTTTCCTCGCGCAAACCACGGTCCAGCCGCGCCACGTCCCAGAGCTCGGCGCCCGCCCCGTACCCGGACTTGGCGCGTCCGGCCTCCCGTCGGGCGACTTCCTCCGGCTTCGGGGCGAGTACGACCACGTAGAGCGGGCGGGTGCGGACCAGGTCCACGTAGGCGGAGAGGTGGGGGCCGAGGATGACGTCCTGTACGACGGCGGTGAAGCCCTCGGCGGCGTAGGCGTCCGCCGTGGTGGCCGACAGGCGGTGGCGCAGGCGGAGTTGGGACTCCGCTTCGGCGCTGGCGCCGGGGATGTAGTCGGCGCGGCCGGAGACGACCATCCGGCGGAAGACGTCGCCGCGGACGTGGGCGGCCCGGGGCAGTCGCTCGGCCAGCGCCTGGGCGACCGTCGACTTGCCCGCGGCCATGATCCCGGTGAGGAGTACGACGCTGCCGCGCGGCGGGAGTTGGGCATCCGTGGCGGGCGGCGTGGTCACGTCCCGGTGCGCACGCCCGCCCACGTCCTGGCTCAACTCCCCGTTCACGTACCGCTGTTGACGACCGCCGCCTGGGGCCTTATCGGCAGGCGGTTGACCGGGCGGCCGGTGGCCGCGCGGACCGCCGAGGCGATCGCGGCGGGGGCGGTCACCACGGGGACGGCGCTGACCGCCTTGGCGCCGAAGGGGGCCACCACGTCGCGTTCCTCGACGAGCCGGACGATGCGGATGTCGGGAGCGTCCAGGGCGGTCGGCAGGGCGTAGCCGGTGAGGTCGGGGTGGCGGACCAGGCCGCGCGGGGTGCGCAGGTTCTCGGTCAGCGCGGCGCCCACGCCCTGGGTGACGCCCGCCTCGATACGGGCCCTGAGCTGGGCGGGGTTGAGGATACGGCCGACGTCCTGGGCCACCGCGAGCTCGACCACCCGTACCGAACCCAGCTCGATGTCGACGTCGACGACGGCACGGATCGCACAGAAGGCGAGGCCGACGAAGGCGTCGCCCTGGCCGGACTCGTCGAGCCGTTCGGTCGGGTGCGGGCGGCACTGGGCGGTCGCCCAGAGTTCCTTGCCGTCCAGGGCCTCGCTGACGGTCGTGGAGAGCACGCCGTCGTAGGAGGTGATCCTGCCGTCGTTGATCTGGAGGAGTTCCGCGGACATGCCGAACTTGTGCGCCAGCGGCTGGAGAAGCTGCGTACGGACCATCTTGGCGGCGCGTTCGACCGCACCGCCCGAGACCCAGGTGTGCCGACCGCGGCAGCCGGGCCCGGCGGGCGGCTGTTCGGTGTCCACGGGGGCCATGTGGACCTCCTGGACACCGAGCGTCTCCTGCACGATCTGGCGGGCGAGCGTGGCGAAGCCCTGGCCGGTCTCGACGGCCGCGCACTGCACGGTCGCCACCCCGTCGTGCACCTTGACGGTGGCCGTCGACACCTCGTCGGTGCCCTCGGCGCCGAGCATGTGCACCATGCCGAGGCCGTAGCCGACGCCGCGCCGCACCGCACCGGGCTCGCCCGCGCCCTCGGGGCCGCCGGGCAGCAGCCACTCGTCCTCGGGGCTGTCCTTGGGCAGCGCGGGCAGCGGCTCCTCCCGTACGGCGGTGAGGAGTTCGGCCACCGGGGCGGGGCAGGTGACGGTCTGGCCGGTCGGCAGTACGTCGCCGGTCGCCAGGACGTTGCGGGTGCGCAGTTCGGCCGGGTCGATGCCGAGTTTCTTGGCGAGCTTGTCCATCTGCGCCTCGTAGGCGGCGCAGACCTGCATCGCGCCCTCGCCCCGTACATGGCCGGACGGCGGGTTGTTGGTGCGTACCGCCCAGCCCTCGATGAAGGCGTTCGGCACGACGTACGGGCCGCAGGCGAAGGAGACGGCGGCGGCCAGCGCGTCCGAGGACGTGTCCGCGTACGCGCCCGAGTCGAGCAGGATCTGCGCCTCGACCTTGACCAACTGCCCCTCGGCGTCGGCGTGGTGGCGGTAGCGCAGCAGGGTCGGGTGGCGGTGGGCGTGGCCGAGGAAGGACTCCTCGCGGGTCGCGGTCAGCTTGACCGGGCAGCCGGTGCGCAACGCCAGGAGTCCCAGCGGGAGTTGGAAGCCCGGGTCCTCGCGGTCGGCGGTGGCACCCGGCACACCGGTCACGACGACCTTGACGCGGTCCGGGTCGAGGCCGTAGCAGGCCGCGGCCAGGTCCCGGTCGCGGTGCGGGTCGGTGGAGGCGACGTACAGCTCGACGCCGCCGTCGGGGCGCGGGACGGCGAGGCCCGCCTCGGCACCGATCGGCGCCGGGTCCTGACGCCCGATGCGGTACAGGCCCTCGACCACGACCTCACCGGCCGCGTCCGGGTCGCCGTGCCGCAGCGGGATGTGCCGGATCACGTTGCCGTCGGGGTGCAGGGGTTCGGCGGCGAAGGTCTTCTCCGGGTCGGTGACCGGCTCGCTCACCTCGTACTCGACGATGATCGCCGCCGCGGCCATCCGCGCCGTGTCCGGATGGTCGGCCGCGACCGCGGCGATCGGCTCGCCGTGGTGGCGCACCCGCTCGGAGGCGAACACGGGCCGGTCCGCGCTGCGGCCGTAGGTGCCCTTGCCCGGCACGTCCTCCTGGGTGACCACCACGCGTACGCCCGGCATCTCCCGTGCGTGCCGCGTGTCGATCGAGACGATACGGGCGCTGGCGTGCGGCGAACGCAGCACCGCCGCCCACAACAGGCCCTCGGCCCACAGGTCGGAGGCGTACGGGAAGGTGCCTTCCGCCTTGGCGCGGGCGTCGGCCTGGGGCAGCGAGGCGCCGAGCCCGTGCGCGGGCCGCTCCTGCGCCGCGGCCTCGGCGAGCGGGGCGGACAGGGTCGCGGGGGAATCGTTGCTCACGCCGTGCCTCCGCCGTGGTCGTCGCTGTACGGCTGGTGGCCCTGCGCCTGGACCCCGCCCGCGCCGGGCCCGGCCTGGTGCGGGATCCGGGGACCGGCCGCGCCGTGCGGCCCGGCCTCCCCGGCCGATTCGCCGAACCGGCCGAACTCGGCGGCCTCCGGGGCCCCGTGCCGGTCGGTGTCGACACCGGCGGCGGTCTCGGCCGACTCCTCGTGCGTTTTACGGGTCTGCGCGTCGCGCTCGTCCACGACCTCGCGTACGGCGTCGAGGACGCCCCGGTAGCCGGAGCAGCGGCACAGGTTGCCGCACAGGGCCTGACGGGTCTCCAGCTCGCTGGGCGCCGGGTTGCGCTGGAGCAGGTCGTGCACGGTCATCGCCATACCGGGTACGCAGAAGCCGCACTGCACGGCCCCGCACCTGGCGAGCGCCCGCTGGACGTCGGAGGGTTCACCGTCCTCGGCGAGGCCTTCGACGGTACGTACCTCGCTGCCCGCCGTGGTGGCCGCGGGCACCAGGCAGGAGGCGACCAGACGGCCGTCCACCTGGACGTTGCACGCCCCGCACTCCCCCTGCGAGCACCCGTCCTTGGCACCCGCGAGCCCCAGCCGCTCACGCAGCACATAGAGCAGCGACTCCCCGATCCAGGCCCCGGTCACCGGCCGGTCCGAGCCGTTCACCCGCAGCACGTACGAGGCGAGCGGGTGCTCCTCGTGCGGGATCGCGGGGGCTACGGGGGCGGGAGCGGGTTCGTTCGCCGTGGGGGTGGGGGTCGGGGTGAGGTCGGGGGTGGGGAGGGATTCGGGGGTGGTGGCGGGTGCCTGGGCGGATGCGGTGGACGCGTCCGGGGCGGTTTCGGGTCCGTCGGCGAGGGCGACGGGGGCGCCGGGGGCTTCCTCGTCGGTGAGGTCGCGGTCGGAGGGGGACGCCGTGTCGGAGGTCTGCCGGTTGGGCGTGGTGGAGTCGGTTACGGCTTCGGGGGCGGCGTCGAGTTCGGACGCGGGGTCGGCGGGCACGTCGTCGGCAGGCGCGGCGTCGGTGAGGTGGTGGCCCTCGCCGAGGGTGCCTTCGGGGCCGGTTGCCGCGAGGGGGGTGCCGTCGTGCGACGTGACCGGGGTCCCGGAGGAAGGGGTGGCCGACGCGTCAACGGGCGCTGTTTCGGGGCCGGTTGGCGTTCCCTGTGCTGGTGTGGGGCTGGTTCCGAGGGTGGCGCCGGGGGTGTGGGCGTGGGGCCCGTGGTCCAGGGATTGGGGGGCCAGGGATGCGGCGTCCGGGGAGTTGAGGTCCTGGGATTGGGCGCCCTGGATTTGGGCGTTCTGGGACTCGGTGTCCTCGGTCACCGTGTCCAGGGAGTGGGCATGCAGGGATACCGAATCCGAGGACTCCGGGTCCAGGGAGTGCGAGTCCAGGGACTGCGGATCCAAGGACTGCGGATCCAAGGACTGCCGATCCAGGGACTCTGGGTCCTGGGCTCCCGTATCCGGGGATCCTGCGACCGGGGACTCTGCACCCATGGGCTCTGCGACCAAGGACCCTGCATCCAGGGATCCGTGACCCCCGGTTCCGTCCCCGGTCCCCGCCCCGGCATCGTCAACACCGGATGCTCCGGCAACAGGGAACCCGGCCCCGTCCGTCCCAGGACCCGCGAACCCTGGCGCACCCGGGTTCGCGCCCGCACCCGGGTTCGCGCCCGCGCCCACGTCCGCGCCGGAGCGCCGCAACGCCGCGAGCCCCCCGGCGAATCCCGCACTCCCGGCGCCGTAGCCTCCGGCGCCTTCGGGCCGGACCTCGCCGGTGTCGTGATAGCCCTCGGCCCGCTCGGCGAACTCCTCGCCGTCGAGCGGTTCAGCGCCCTCGGGCTGTTCCGCCGCTTCCGTACCGCCGGGGTGCTCCCCGCCGAAATGCCGCCCGTCCCCGTGCGTACCGTGCACGTCCGCACCGGGCTGCCCGCCACCCTGCGTGGCGAACTGCCCCGTACCGTCGAACCCTTCGGCCCCCGGATACGCGACCGCCCCGGGCCCCTGGACTCCCGGAACGTGCCCGGCGCCCTCGAACGCGGGACCGGCACTGTAGGGCCGGACGCCGTCAAAAACCCCGCTGTCCTCGTAGACCCCGGAGTCCTCGTACGCCCCGGAGTCGTAGGAATCGGCGTTCTCGTAGTGCTCCGCCTGCTCGGCACCGTCGTAGTGCTCGGCCTGCTCCGCGCCGTCGAACGCCTCGGCGGCGGCAGCACCGTCGAACGCTCCGGCAGCGGCGCCGTAGGACCCGCCCCCGTCATGGGTCTGGGGGCGCCGGGCGTTCTCGTACGTCCCCGGTCCGGGGTAGCCCTCCGTCCCCGGCTCGCGGTAGCCCTCGCCGTAGGTGCCGGAGTCGCGGTACTCGCCGTACTCCTGATACGCGCCGGAACCGGGCGCCGCCTGTCCGGGGGCACCGTGACCGCCACGCGTGTGCGAGGCCGTGTCGGCGGGACCTGGGCCGCCGGGGGCCGCGCCACCGGGACCGGGGCCGGGGCCGAGCGGACGTCGTCCGGTAGACGGCGCCGCCTCACGCCGGAACCCTTCCCCGGCACCGGCACCGGCACTAGGACCAGCACCAGGCCCGTAGCCCTCGCCCGCATCCACACCGATATCCGTACCGGCATCCGCGTCAACGCCCGCGTTCAGGTCCGCGTTTGCGTTCGCGTCCGCCGAAGAACCGTGCTCGCCCGCATCCACGCCATGGCCGTGACCGTGGCCCGCCGCCTCCGCGTTCACGCCCTCCGCGCGGTCCGCGCCCTCCGCACCCTGCGGCCAGGACTGATCCTGCGCACCGGTCGCCCAGGGAGCCACCGCGCCGCCGGGCAGCGTGGCGGGCAGGGTGCCCTCCCACTGGGACGCCAGGGTCGAGGTGGTGAACTCGCCCGAGTCGTCCGGAAGATCACCCTCGGCGACCGGGATCGACCACTCACCGGTGACATCGAAGTGCTGCTGCTCGGGACCACCGGGCCGACCCTGTAGACCCTGCTGACCGGGATGCCCCTGCTGACCGTGCGGTCCGGAGTGCCCGGGGGCCTGCCCCGCGTACTCGTCGTACCCGGCCTGCTCGCCGTACCCGCCGCTGCCGCCGTCACCGCCGTACAACGACGGATCTCCGTACGAGACCCCGTCCCCGTACGACGCGCCCTCCCCGTACGGAGCCTGCGCCCCATAGCCGGGCGCGGACGTATGAGTGTGCGGCTGCGGATGCGACGGCGCGGCGTCCGGGTGGCCGCTGTGCTGCTGGGTCCCGTGCTGCTGGTCCCCGTGCGGCCGGCCGCCCTGCTGCTGACCGTCCTCGCTGAACGCCCACTCCCCGGTGGCCGCCTGCTCGTAGACGAAGCGTCCCTGCTGGGTCTGGTGTGCCTGGGTGTCGTGCGCGCCCGGGCCGCCCGGCTCGGGCCAGCTCACCGGCGCGCCCTCGGCCGCCCGGGGCTCCGGCGCCTGGGTGGCCTGCGGGTGGGCGGTGACGTCGGTGCCCAGGGCGGGCAGGGCCCAGCTGCCGGTGGCCGCGGGGTCGGTGGTGCCGCCCGCGGTCGGGGTGATCGTTATCTGGGGCGGAACGTAGCCGTGCCCGGGCGCGGCCAGCGGGCTGTCGCCGTACTGGTCGTAGTGCTCGTACTGGTCAGCCTGGCCGAAGTTTCTGGGCAACTGAACGAAGGCGGTGGCGCCGTCGTCGTAGTCGGACTGGGGAAGGGGTTCCCAGCCGTGGGGCGCGCCCTCGCCGCCCCGCTGTTCGTCGGTCACGACAGTGCCCTCCCCAGCGCTCGTCGGGCCAGCGCGGCGACGGTGCGCCGCAGATGCAGTACGGCGGGCGGCAGTTCCTGGACGGTGCCGTCCGGTGCGGGTTCCGGGTCGGGGATGCAGGCGGCGGCGACGTACTCGCCGAAGGCGTGCAGCGCCTCGGGGACGAGGGCGCGCTGCCCTTCCCAGTCGATCAGCGAGGCCACCCACTGCTCGGCCTCCAGCGGGCGCAGCGGCATCGGCGCCACCGCGCCGACCGCGCAGCGCACGCCGCGCCGGCCCGGGTCGAGCACCAGCGCGACGGAGGCGAGGGCGCGGCCGGGGCCGGTACGGCCGGTGGCCTTGAGGAAGACCTGGGGGGCGTGCAGCAGCGGCACCCGTACGAAGCCGATGAGTTCGGCGGGCGCGAGCATCTCCATGCCCGCGAGCAGGTGCGAGACGGGGATCTCGCGGCGTGCGCCGCCGGGGCCCGCGATGATCAACGTGGCTTCGAGAGCGGCGAGTACGGGCAGTGCGTCGCCGGTCGGCGCCGCGCTCGCGATGTTGCCGCCGAGGGTGCCCGCGTTGCGGATCTGCGGCGGGCCCGCGGCGCGCGCGGCGGCGGCGAGCCCGGGGATCAGGGCGGCGAAGTCGGGGCGTCCCATACGGGCGTGGGTGAGGCCCGCGCCGAGCAGTGCGTGGCCGTCGAGGTACTGCCAGCTGCGGATCTCGCTGATCCGCCCGAGCCCGACCAGCGCGGCGGGCCGCAACTGCCCGCGGTTCACGGAGGTCATCAGGTCGGTACCGCCGGCCACGGGCACGGCGGCGGGCACGGCGGCGAGCGCCGCCACGGCCTCGTCCAGCGTGGCAGGCAGTCTCACCGGTTGCACTGCCTGCGGTGCCTGCGTCGTCAAAGCCGACTGTCCCTTCCGCGTCTCACCTGGTCCCGCTGTGGCCGTACGGTACGTGCTCACTGCCGGGACGTGGCAACTCTGGCACATCTTCCGGGGCCCCCGCCGCGTGGGTCCGCTAGGGGCCTTTTGTCCCGTGAACCGATCGGTGGCCCGATATCACCGCCTCTTGCCGGTCGGTGTCAATTGCCGCTGTTCGACCGTCAGATGCGGTTTCGTACGCTCCACCGTGACAGGCTCACGAGGCGCGCGTTCCACGTCGGCGGGCGGCTCACACGTTCGGGGGCGCCCCCTCGATCGAGCGTTTGAGCACCCCGCGGAGCCGGTTCCCCGCTCGCGTGTACGACGAGGTGCTGGCCGGAAAACGCGGTTGCGGCCTGTCCATGACCCAACTCCTCGACGGTACGGACCACTTCACGCCGCCAGGACCCCCAATTCCGTCGCCACGGGACCGGATCGAGCCATTCCGCTTGGCGCGTCCACCCGGCGCACGTACGCCCAACTGCCCGTCCACGTACGTCGGTACGCGGCTGCGCGGCGGGCCGTACACCCGGCGGCCCGGGCCGCCCCCGGATACGCCGCGACCGTGGTGCCTCCCTCTGACCTGCGAAGGAAGGCGCCACGGTCGCGTGTGAACTCGGCGCGGAGGAACGGGAGTAGGGGGAAGTGGGGAGGGCGGGAGGCGAGTGGCCGGAGGAGGCGAACGGGCGCCGGGAGACACCGGACGGCGCTCGGGCGGAGCGCGGGAGCCCGGCACGGGCGCGCGCACGCGGCGCTCGTTCGCACCGGTGCGCTCCGTCGACGGGGCCCCGCCGAGGGGCGCTCACCCCGATCGGCGGGCGCCCCTTGTCACGGGCACGTACGCCACGGCTCCCACAAGATCCGGCCAGCGACCGGCGCGCGATCGGCGGGACCACCGCCCCGGACCGCGGCAGGACCGGGCAGCGGACTACTTGTCCTTGCCGCCCTTGCCGCCCTTGTCCTTGTCGCCGCCTGCGCCCATGGACTCGTAGATCTCCTTGCACATGGGACAGACCGGGTACTTCTTCGGGTCGCGTCCGGGCACCCACACCTTGCCGCAGAGCGCGACGACGGGGGTGCCGTCGAGTGCGCTCGCCATGATCTTGTCCTTCTGGACGTAGTGGGCGAAGCGCTCGTGATCGCCGTCGCCGTGCGACACCTGAGGTGTCGGCTCGACGAGAGTTCCCGTACCTGCCCCGCGCTCGGGCTCAAGAGTGCTCATAAGTTTCAAGTTTACTGAAGGGTTCGCGGGAGGGGTCCGCGACCATCGCGAGATGCCTGGATCGGCTCGGTCCTCGGCCGGAGTGCGCCCCGCGGACCGCCCCGGGCGCACCACCCGCACCCCGAGCCCCCGGCAGCGCACGAACCCCGCACCCGCCTCAGTTCGCCTCAGTTCATCTCAGTTCATCGACGGGTCGTCCGGATACGTGGCGACCATCGCCAGCTCCCCGCGCTGGCGCCGCAGCACCTCGCGCCAGAGGCGTTCGGGCGCGGGGCTGGACACGTCGCCCGGCTCGGACTCGACGACGTACCAGGCGCCCTCGGTCAGCTCGTCCTCCAGCTGGCCCGGGCCCCAGCCCGAGTAGCCCGCGAAGATCCGCAGCGAGCCGAGTTCGGAGGCGAGCAGTTCGGGCGGCGCCTCCAGATCGACCAGACCGATCGCGCCGTGCACCCGGCGCCAGCCGAGCACCCGGCCCTCGTCCGCGCCGTCGCCGGGGACCACGCCGACGCCGAGCGCCGAGTCGAGGGAGACCGGACCGCCCTGGAAGACGACGGGGGGCGCGCCCGCGAGGGCGCCCCAGCCCTGGAGGATGTCGTCGACGTCGACTGGGGTGGGCCGGTTCAGGACGACGCCGAGCGAGCCCTCCTCGTCGTGGTCGAGCAGCAGCACCACAGCGCGGTCGAAATTCGGGTCCGCCAGGGCGGGGCTGGCCACGAGCAGCCGCCCTGTGAGAGAGGACACCTCGGTCATGGCAGACATGATTCCGCATCTGCCGCGGAAGCGGGACGCCGGTGCCCGAACCGGTGGCCGCCCAGCTCAGCGCGGTACCGCGGGGCGCGAGGGCGGGAACCGGCCATGACGGGCAGTCCTGGATCAGCCACGTGTGGTGCTGTCACACATTCATGACGGGTTCGCAGCGTCCGCGGGCTTACGGAAGGGGGGTGCGGGGCCATTAGTCTTGCCTCCTTGGCCCTGCCCATCTCATCGGAACGCGAGATTCATGACCGTCACCGACGATGTACTCCTTGTCCACGGCGGAACCCCGCTGGAGGGCGAGATCCGTGTCCGCGGCGCGAAGAACCTCGTGCCCAAGGCCATGGTCGCGGCACTGCTCGGCAGCGGGCCCAGCAGGCTGCGGAACGTGCCCGACATCCGCGACGTGCGGGTGGTGCGCGGGCTGCTGCAGCTGCACGGTGTGACGGTGCGCCCGGGTGAGGAACCCGGCGAGCTGGTCATGGACCCGACGCACGTCGAGAGCGCGAACGTCGCCGACATCGATGCCCACGCGGGTTCCTCGCGTATCCCGATCCTGTTCTGCGGCCCGCTGCTTCACCGGCTCGGCCACGCGTTCATCCCCGGCCTCGGCGGCTGCGACATCGGCGGCCGTCCGATCGACTTCCACTTCGACGTCCTGCGGCAGTTCGGCGCGCGGATCGTCAAGCGCGACGACGGCCAGTACCTGGAGGCCCCGCAGCGGCTGCGCGGCACCAAGATCACGCTGCCCTACCCCTCGGTCGGCGCCACCGAGCAGGTGCTGCTGACCGCGGTGCTCGCCGAAGGTGTCACCGAGCTGTCCAACGCGGCCGTCGAGCCCGAGATCGAGGACCTCATCTGCGTACTGCAGAAGATGGGCGCGATCATCGCCATGGACACCGACCGCACCATCCGCATCACCGGTGTCGACTCGCTCGGCGGCTACACCCACCGCGCCCTCCCGGACCGCCTGGAGGCCGCCTCCTGGGCGTCCGCCGCGCTGGCCACCGAAGGCAACATCTACGTACACGGCGCCCAGCAGCGCTCGATGATGACCTTCCTGAACACCTACCGGAAGGTCGGCGGCGCCTTCGAGATCGACGACGAGGGCATCCGCTTCTGGCACCCGGGCGGCACGCTGAACGCCATCGCCCTGGAGACCGACGTCCACCCGGGCTTCCAGACCGACTGGCAGCAGCCGCTGGTGGTGGCCCTCACCCAGGCGACCGGCCTGTCGATCATCCACGAGACGGTGTACGAGTCCCGGCTCGGCTTCACCGAGGCGCTGAACCAGATGGGCGCGCACATCCAGCTGTACCGCGAGTGCCTGGGCGGCTCGGACTGCCGCTTCGGCCAGCGCAACTTCCTGCATTCCGCGGTGGTTTCGGGCCCCACCCGCCTCCAGGGCGCCGACCTGGTCATCCCCGACCTGCGCGGTGGCTTCTCGTACCTGATCGCGGCTCTCGCCGCCCAGGGCACCTCCCGGGTCCACGGCATCGACCTGATCAACCGCGGCTACGAGAACTTCATGGACAAGTTGCAGGAGTTGGGAGCCAAGGTCGAGCTGCCGGGCAAGGCACTCGGCTGACCCGTCCGACCGGCTGTTCCGGCCGGGGGTCCGGGGGTGGTCCCCCGGGAAAGCACAGCATGGACAAGCTGCAGGAGTTGGGGGCGAAGGTCGAGCTGCCGGGCAAGGCGCTCGGCTGACGAAAGTCCGTACGCGGGCGGCGGTTGGCCCCCCGCATATGCCAAAGGGGCGGCCACCCGGTGTGGGTGGCCGCCCCTTCGCTTACTCGGCCGCGTCGGTCGTCCGCCGACGGCGGGCCCTGCCTGACGCGTGCCGCGTAAGGGCGCGCGTGCGGGCCTACTTGCCCTTCGCGGCTTCCTTGAGCTTGGAGCCCGCGGAGACCTTCACGCTGTAGCCGGCCGGGATGTCGATCGGCTCACCGGTCTGCGGGTTGCGGGCGGTGCGAGCGGCACGGTGGGTGCGCTCGAAGGTCAGGAAGCCGGGGATGGTGACCTTCTCGTCGCCCTTGGCGACGACCTCGCCCGTAACCTCGGCGAAGGCGGCCAGAACGGCGTCGGCGTCCTTGCGGGTCACCTCGGCGCGGTCGGCCAGCGCGGCCACCAGCTCACTGCGGTTCATTTTTGTACTCCCGTGTTCATCTTGCCGTTGAGGCGTGAGATCGAAGCCGATGCTGTCAGGGTCCTTGTCCGCGACCCGGACCCGGGGGCCCGATACGGATCGGCCGAACGCCCTCGCGCCCCTGGGGGTCCCCCCAGGACTCTGTCCTGGAGGAGCATCCTGCCCCCACCTGCGGCGGTAAAGCCAATCCGGCGCCCGTGCCGTGCACCGGAAGCCACACGAAAAGCGCCAGTGCCTCGGCTCGGTGACGCTCCGTCCGCTCCTGGCAGCGGTCCGCACGGCCGACCGCCCGCTCCCGGGTGGGCCCCGGCCCCCGCCGGGATGCACGGCAGAAGAATGCCGGGCAAACCCGAGGGAAGTTCGCTGCGGCCCACCCTAAGGGGCGCTCCGGGGCGGTCTGTCCCGCGACGCGCCGTACGTCAGAGCTGTGCGGCCGGGCCCGCCGCCCCCACGGCCTTCGCTGCGTTGCGCACCGCGTCGGCCACCGCGCCCGCGACCTTGTCGTTGAAAACGCTCGGAATGATGTAGTTGGGGTTCAGCTCGTCCTCGGTGACCACGTCGGCGAGCGCACTCGCGGCGGCGAGCATCATCTCCGTGTTGACGGCCCGCGACTGCGCGTCGAGCAGACCGCGGAACACGCCCGGGAACACCAGTACGTTGTTGATCTGGTTCGGGAAGTCGCTGCGGCCGGTGGCCACAACTGCCGCCGTCTGCCGGGCGATTGCCGGTTCGACCTCCGGGTCGGGGTTCGCGAGCGCGAAGACAATCGCACCGTCGGCCATCGCCGCGACATCCTCGCCGTCGAGCACATTCGGCGCCGAGACACCGATGAACACGTCGGATTCGCGGACGGCTTCCTTCAAAGTGCCGCTGACACCTTCGGGGTTGGTGTTGTCCGCGATCCATCGCAGTGGCGAATCCGGGGCGGCGTCGACCAGGTCCTCGCGACCGGCGTGCACCACACCCGCGATGTCGGCGACCACGGCGTGCTTGACGCCCGCGGCGATCAGCAGCTTCAGGATGGCCGTACCGGCGGCGCCCGCACCGGACATGACGACCCGTACGTCGCCGATCGCCTTGCCGACCACCCGCAGGGCGTTGGTCAGGGCGGCGAGGACGACGATCGCGGTGCCGTGCTGGTCGTCGTGGAAGACCGGGATGTCCAGGGCCTCGCGCAGGCGTGCCTCGATCTCGAAGCAGCGGGGCGCGGAGATGTCCTCCAGGTTGATCCCGGCGAATCCGGGCGCGATCGCCTTGACGATCTCGACGATGGCGTCGGTGTCCTGGGTGTCCAGGCACAGCGGCCAGGCGTCGATGCCCGCGAACCGCTTGAACAGGGCCGCCTTGCCCTCCATCACCGGGAGCGCAGCCTTCGGGCCGATGTTGCCGAGGCCCAGGACCGCCGAGCCGTCGGTGACCACGGCCACCGAGTTGCGCTTGATGGTCAGGCGGCGCGCGTCCTCGGGGTTGTTCGCGATCGCCATGCACACCCGGGCCACACCCGGCGTGTAGACCATCGACAGGTCGTCACGGTTGCGGATCGGATGCTTGGACTGCATCTCGATCTTGCCGCCCAGGTGCATCAGGAAGGTACGGTCCGAGACCTTCCCCAGCGTCACGCCCTCGATGCCGCGCAGCTTCGTCACGATCTCGTCGGCGTGCGCCGTCGACGAAGCGGCGATCGTCACGTCGATACGCAGCTTCTCGTGGCCCGAGGCGGTCACGTCCAGACCCGTGACCGACCCCCCGGACGACTCCACGGCCGTGGTGAGCTGCGAAACGGCCGTACCGCTCGCGGGCACCTCAAGACGGACCGTCATCGAGTAGGAGACGCTGGGCGCCGTTGCCATGACCGACTTCCTCTGCAATCAGCTCTGCGCGCGGGCTTCTCACCGCTGCGCGGGGAATGCCGCGGGGCTCCGCGGTCGCGGGCCGGGCGGCGTTGTCCGATCGTCGCACCTACTGCCCAGTACGTGCTAACGGCACCGGATTGCGTGCGTTCTGTTCCCCGCAGGACAGCGGAAGTCCGGGCGACGGCCACCACCGGGCACGCGCGCACGGGCACACACGCGCACACGCGGGCACACACGCAGGCACACAAAAAAGGTCCGTACCGCCGGGGGCGGAACGGACCTTCCTCGTGCTCACGAGCGTCTCGTGAGAAGTAAGTGACACCGACCCGCCATGCTCGCCTCGCGGCAAGTGGTCGCTCGTAGCGACGAAGGTTGGGCCCGGGGGCTTGGATCGGGCCGGTGCCACATCCACGGTAACAAACGATCCCCGTACGGCCATTCCTGTCACGGAAGTTCCTGTGCGGGGGCGGGGAGGGATCAGTCGCGCAGGAGTGCCGGTACACCCTCCGCGTCCGG
The DNA here is from genome assembly GCF_013364195.1 of Streptomyces sp. NA04227. Classification (NCBI taxonomy): domain Bacteria; kingdom Bacillati; phylum Actinomycetota; class Actinomycetes; order Kitasatosporales; family Streptomycetaceae; genus Streptomyces; species Streptomyces sp. NA04227. The sequence goes on from NZ_CP054918.1 coordinate 2,536,043, forward strand.
GGCGTCGCGGTCCGTGGAGAGGATCGTGAGCTGCTGGGTGGCGCGGGTCATGGCGACGTACAGGGTGCGCAGGCCCACCGGGGTGCCGGTGGACTCCTCGCCCTGGCCCGCGCCGGCGATCTCGGCCGGGGAGACGACCAGGGTCGCGTCGTACTCCAGGCCCTTGGCCTCCAGGCTGCCGAGGGCCACCACGCGGTCGCCGAGCTCGGCCAGCGCCTTGCGCAGGCCGGACCTGCGTTCCATCGCGCCGACCACACCGACGGTGCCGTCCACCTGGTCGAGCAGCCGCCGTGCCTCCTCCCGTACCGCGTGGGCGAGGTCGTCGCCGTCCGGGACGGTGGCGAAGCGCGGGCGCAGGCCGGTGGAGCGGACCGCGCGCGGAGGCTCGGCGCCGGGCAGCGCCAGCGCGAGTACCCGGGCGGCGAGTTCGGCGACCTCGGAGGGGTTGCGGTAGTTGACGGTGAGGCTGAAGCGGCGGGCGCGCGCCGAACGGCCGGTGAGGGCGCGGGTGGTGGCGCCCTGGGCGTGGTGGTCGCCGGTGGGGACGACGGTGCCGAGGGCCTCGTCGCGGGCGGCGGCGGCCTCGTCCGGGTCGGACCAGCTCGACTGGGCCGGGTCGCCGACCACGGTCCAGGTGGCGTGTCGGCCGCGGCGGCCGATCATGCGCCACTGCATGGGCGTCAGGTCCTGTGCCTCGTCGACGATGACGTGGGCGTACTCGGTGCGCTCCTGGGCCAGGCGTTCGGCGCGTTCGCGCTGGGTCTCCTCGCGGCGCGGCATCAGCTCCTCCAGGCCGGTGAGCTGGTCCAGCGGGTCGGCCTCGCGCACCTTACGGGGCCGGGCGGGGGCGCCGAGGATCGCCTGGAGTTCGTCGAGCAGTGCGACGTCGTGCGCGGTCAGCGCCTCGCGGGCCAGGGAACGGGCCAGCCTGCGCGCCTCGTTCTGGTTGAGCACGCGCCGCGACCAGCGGGCCAGGCGGCGCTCGTCGGCCATCGCGGTCAGTACCCGGCGCGGGGTCAGCTCGGGCCACCAGGCGTCCAGGAAGACGAGGAAGGAGTCCTCGGTGCTGACGTCCTCGTCGAAGCCGGAGCGCAGCTCGGCCGCCAGCTCCGGGTCGGTGTGCCGGGAGCCCGCGCCGGACTGCTTCCACAGGGCGTCCAACAGCAGGCGGCGGGCGCGCGGGCGCAGCAGGTTGACGGGGGCGGTGCCGCCGAGCGCGGCGGCACGGATACGGGAGAGTTCCCGGGCGTCGAGTTCGAGGCGGCGGCCGAAGGCGACCACGCGCAGCCGCTCGGGCGCCTCGCCGAGGTCGAGCACCCCGCGGGCCGCCTTGCGCAGCACCTTGACCATCCGGGCCGAGCCCTTGACCCGGGCGGTGGCCGGGGTGTCGTACTCGGTGGCCTCCTCGCCCGGGGCCAGGTCCGGGCCCTCGTAGAGCGAGCCGACGGCGCGGATCGCGACCTGGCCCTCCTCGCCGAGCGAGGGCAGCACGCCCTCGGTGTACGAGACGAGCAGCGGGGTCGGCGAGACGATCAGGATGCCTCCGGCGTAGCGGCGGCGGTCCTGGTAGAGCAGATAGGCGGCGCGGTGCAGGGCGACCGCGGTCTTGCCGGTGCCGGGGCCGCCCTCCACGTACGTCACGGAGGCGGCGGGGGCGCGGATGACCAGGTCCTGCTCGGCCTGGATGGAGGAGACGATGTCCCGCATGGTGTGGCTGCGGGCCTGGCCGAGAGCGGCCATCAGGGCGCCGTCGCCGACCGCGGGCAGGACCTCGCCGCCGAGCCGGGCGGTCAGTTCGGGGCGCATCAGGTCGTCCTCGACGCCGAGCACCTTGCGGCCCTTGGAGCGCACCACGCGTCTGCGCACCACCCGGCCGGGTTCGACCGGGGTGGAGCGGTAGAACGGCGCGGCGGCGGGCGCGCGCCAGTCGATGACCAGCGGCGAGTAGTCGGAGTCCAGGACGCCGATCCGGCCGATGTGCAGGGTCTCGGCGATGTCGGCGGTGTTGTCCTCGCGCACCGCTCCCTCGGCGGGCTCGATCGCGGTGTACGCGCCGTCCGGACCTTTCTTGCCGTCCTTGCCCGCGAGCAGGTCGATGCGCCCGAACAGGAAGTCCTCGAACTCGTTGTTCAGCCGGTTGAGATGGACGCCCGCACGGAAGACCTGGGCGTCCCGCTCGGCGAGCGCGCCCGGGGTGCCGACCTGGCCGCGCTGCGCGGCGTCGTTCATCAGGAACTCGGCCTCGTGGATCTTCTCCTCGAGGCGCCGGTAGACCCGGTCCAGGTGCACCTGCTCCGCGGCGATCTCCCGGTCCCGCAGCGCGGTCCCCTGCTCCTCGGTGCCCGACGGGCCGGCGGCGCCCACCGGCCCCTCACCCGTGGACGTCCCACCAGTGGTTTCGACGGCTTCCTGCGCGGCCAACGAGGCCCCCTTCTGCTGACTCGGCGGCCGTCAACCGTACGCGAAAGGGAGCCCCGGTGCGCACCTCCCCGCCCCGGAAAATCCTGACTAGTACGGGATTCATACGGAAATTCCGTCAGCGATTACGTACCGTCACCAGCATCCGTCCGTCCGAGGTGCGCACCTCGAACCGCTCGATGGCGGTCCGGTCGTACGAGCTGCCGCCCTCGATGCTCAGGTCGGCCGCGGTGGCGGAGTCCTGGCCGGAGCCGTAGTCGCCGGTGCCGTGGCCCGCGCCCGTGCCCGTGCCGCCGTAGGCGCCGTATCCGCCGACCGGTACGGACCAGGTGGACACGGTCTCACGCCGTCCGCTGGTGTCCACCGCGAGCAGCGAGCAGGTCAACGGCCCCTTGACGCCTTTGAGTTGGAGCACCGTGTGAGTACCCCACACCCGGGAGTCCATGCCGATCACGGCCGTCACACGGGTACGGGGGTCGGTGGCCCGGACGGTCCGCTCGACCTCGTCGTCGGTCGGGTCCGGCGAGGGGTCGGGCGGGTACGTCGGATACGGCGGTGGGGTGGGATCGGTGGGCTTCGCCGTGGCCGGGGCGTCCTCGCGGTCCAGGGCGAGGACGGTGAGCGGCACTCCGGCGGCGATCACCGCGGCGGCCGTCGCGAGGGCGAGGGTTCGCCTGCGGCGGCGGGTGCGTTCGGTCGCGACCAGGTGCAGCAGGTCCTCGGCGGAGGGCAGGGGGTGCGAGGGGTGCAGGGGATGCGGAGGATGCAGGGCGTTCGCCGTTGCCGCGGGTTGAGGCATGGGGAGCGCGGTGTCCGGGGCGCTCGGGTCGTGAGCGCCGGGCGCGCGCTCGGTGCCGGGCGCCCTTTCGGTGCCGTCCGTCCTGTCCGCCCTGTCCGTCCTGTCCGTCCCGTACGTCCTGTCCACCCCACCCGTCCCCGGCGCTCCGAACCCTCCGGGCTCGCCCAGCAGGTCGAGCAGCGGACGCAGCGGGCCGAACTCCTCCAGGTGTGCCGCGCAGCGGTCGCAGCCCGCCAGGTGTTCCTCGAAGGCCAGCGACTCGGCCTCGTCCAGCAGCCCCAGGGCGTACGGCCCGACGCTCTCGTGGACCTCTGCCGCCGCACGCGACCCGTACAACTCGTGGGCCCCGTAAGCCTCGTGGGCCCCGTACGTCTCATGAGCCCCGTACGCCTCATGCGGCTCGTACACCGCGTGCGGCCCACGCACCTCATCGGCCCCGTGCGCCTCTCCGGCACCACGGACCCCGTGCGCCTCGTCGTCCGGGCGCCCGCCCTCGCCGTCCGGCCCGCCCGGGGGCCCGTTCTCCGCCCCGCCGTGCTCAGGACTCATCCCGTGACCCCCCGTTCCTCCAGTGCGAGACGCAGGGAACGCAGCGCGTAGAAGACGCGCGAGCGCACCGTGCCGCTCGGTATGCCGAGCACTTGGGCCGCCTCGTTCACCGTACGGCCGAGAAGATACGTCTCCACGAGCACGCCGCGGTGTGCGGGCGTGAGGTCCTGTAACGCGTCGGTGAGGGTCATCAGCGACAGGGCGCGGTCAATCTCGTCCTCGGCGGGGACGCCCTCCAGTGGTTCGGGGGCCACTTCGGCGGGGCGTGCCTGGCGGCTGCGGTGGCCGTCGATGACGATTCTGCGGGCGACGGTCACCAGCCAGGGACGCAGTGAACCCCCTTGCCCGTCAAGGGAGTTGGCGTTGCGCCAGGCGCGGATCAGGGTCTCCTGCACCACGTCCTCGGCGCGCTGGCGGTCACCGGCGACGAGCCGGAGCACATAGGCGTGCAGTGGGCGCGCGTGGTCGCGGTAGAGCGCGCGCATCAGTTCCTCGTCGTGCGTGCCCCGCACGGCCGGTCCCCCGCCCCTGGCCGGGAGGTGCCCACGGGGGCGTTCCTCGGTCACGGCGGCATCCTCCACCACGCACCTCCGCTGTCCCGCCTCGGGTCCGGTCCCCGCGTGGGTACGTACGGACGCGGGGCAGCGTTCAACGCGCGGGAAAATTCCGTACGGACGCGTCGCACGGGCCGGACGCGAGCGCCGGGGCGGCTGCGCCGGACGTACCGAAGGCTCCGGACGAACGGGGGATCCGGTGCGTACTCAGGCGGCCGGGGTGTGCCGCAGGGCCTGGAGGGCGACGGCGAACTCGGCCGTCACGCGCGGGTCGCGCAGCGAGCGGCCGGTCAACTCCTGGATGCGGCGCAACCGGTAGCGGACCGTGTTGGGGTGGCAGTAGAGCCGCCGGGCGGCGCGGGTCATGGAACCGGCGGCCGCGTACCAGTGCTCCAGGGTTTCGAGCAGCCGCTCGCGCTCCATCGGGTCGGTGTCGAGCACCGGGCCGAGGACCGTGCCCGCGATCCGGTGCGCCTCCTCGGGCGCCGCCGCGACCAGCAGGGCCAGGGCATTGTCGTCGAACTGCACGACCCCGGCGCCGGTGATGCCCGCGAGGGCGAGCCGGGCCAGCCGCAGCGCGCGCGGGGTCCGGCGCAGACTGTCGAAGAGCGGGCTGACGCCGATCCGGGACTCGGTGTAGCGGCCGAGCAGTCGCAGCAGCTCCTCCTCGCCGTCGGCGCCCCGCACCACCACGATCCCCACGTGCAGATCGGGCATCAGCCGCCAGGCGGACCGGGTCCGCTCGCCGCTCAGCCGGGCCTCGATGCCGGGCAGGGCTTCAGTGCCGGGCGCCGGTACGTCGGCGGCGACCACGGCGAAGGTTCCCTCGGTGGGCAGTCCGAGTGCCCCGGCCGCCTCCCAGAGGGTGGTGTGGTCGGTCAGCGCACCGGTGAACAGGGCCTCCACCAGGGCGGCCCGTTCGCGCTCGCGCTGGATGAGCCGCCGGGCGGCGGTCTCGCGGTAGGCGTCGCTGGCCGCGGTCGCCAGGCCCTCGTTCACCCACCAGGCGGCGAGGGTGACCACGGTCCGGGAGGTGACGCCCTCGGTCTTGAGCGCGGCCTCGGTCAGTTCGGACCACAGGAAGTGCGAGCCGACCCGGTAGGCGTGCAGCAGTTCGCCGAGCGGGGCGCCCTGCGCGGCCCGCAGCCGTCCGGTGTCCTCGGCCGGTCCCATGTCGGCGAGCTCGGCCAACTCCTCCTGCCCCTCGGCCAGTTGACCGAACACCAGTCGGGTGTTGCGGCGGCAGGAGGCGGTCAGTTCGGCCCAGGGCACCCGCTCCTCGCTGCCGTAGTAGTCGACCTCGGCGCGGATCCGGCGGGCCATCCGGGTACCCAGCGGACCGGCGTGCCGAAGCAGCGTGGCGGCCACCGGAGCGATCTCCGGCGGGGGGTGGGGCAGGCGGCTCATGGGCGCACAGTACCCACGCGAACGCGGCCTGGGCAGGGCCGTTGTACCCGGCGACAAGAGGGACCTGTGGCCCTTGTACGGGGGGACGAAACCGGTGGGTCCCGCCCGCCTCGGAGGGCACGGTCGCCCGGACCGCGCCCGGCCGCACGGACCCCGGATCCTGGCCCTCGGCGGCGTACGGGCGCTTGTACACGGCGAGCACGCAAGGGCCCCGGATTTGTCGTCCCGGACCAAGACGCGGGACCGGCGGCGTCCGCATCCTGGTCGCACCGCAGAGCCGCCGTCCATGTATCCCCCCTCCCACGCATCTGCCCGTTCCGCCTCTCCGGCGGCGGGCGGCGGTTCGCTCCGCCCCCTCTCCGAGCCGTACGACCGTGCGCTCCCCGCCCGACCGCCGACCGCCATCCGGTCGACGGACCGGCCGGGGCCCGCCACCAGGCGAGGTGGCGTTTCCGTATCCGGACCGTGCGGGTGACCCGTGTGTCACCCGCACCTGGTCCACAACAGTCCGAAGTCAGGTCCACAAGGAGGACACCCATGGCACGACACACCCGGCGCGGCCTTCTCGCGGGAGTCACCGCCACCGCCGCACTGGCCGCCGTCTCCCTCGGCATGGGCGGCGCGGCCACCAGCCAGGCCGCCGAGCCCGAGGGCGTCGACTACGTCTCGCTCGGCGACAGTTACAGCGCGGGTTCCGCGATCCTGCCGCTGGCCAGTGGCGCACCGGTCATCTGCGCCCAGTCCGCCAAGAACTACCCGCACCTGCTCGCGAGTTCGCTCGGCCTGAATCTCAAGGACGTGAGCTGTGCGCTGGCCGAGACCAAGCACCTGACCACCTCGCAGTACCCGGGGGTCGCACCGCAGCTCGACGCGGTGGGCTCCGGCACCGATCTGATCACCCTGAACCTGGGCGGCAACGACGGCAACGTCTTCGTCGGTTCGCTGCTCGCCTGCGGCTCCGCCGGTCTCGGCACGGGTGGCAAGGGCAGCCCGTGCAAGGACAAGCACGGCACCGAGTTCGACGACAAGCTCGAGAAGAACACCTACCCGGCCCTGAAGGCCTCGTTGGAGAAGATCCGGGCGAAGGCACCGGACGCCGAGGTGGTCGCGGTCGGCTACCCATGGATCCTGCCCGAGCGGGCGGTGGCGGGCTGCTTCGCCAAACTGCCCATAGCCGAGGGGGACGTGCCCTATATGCGCGCCCTCCAGGCCCACCTCAACGAGGTCGTCGAGCGGGCCGCCCGTGAGACCGGCACCCACTTCGCCGACCTGAGCGAGGCCTCCCAGGACCACGACGCCTGCCGTCCGGCGGGCACCCGCTGGGTCGAGCCCGTCCTGTTCGGCACCAACATCGTTCCGGTCCACCCCAACGCGGCGGGCGAGGCGGGGATGGCGGCTCAGGTGCGGACGGTGATCGAAAGGTCCCAAGTGGGTTGATTCCGAGCACGGTTGACCCTCACGCCTATCCGTGGATCCTGCACGCAAACCCCATCGGGAAAGGAGTTCACCTTCCCTTCACAAACCAAGGGCTGTACGCGCCAGTAACGTGACGGCAATATGTGCGTCCGTCCCCCGGTACGGACCGTGGGGGCATCCCCCACACACGTACGGAGTACACGTATGCGCCGTCGCCTTGCCCTGCCTCTCGCCGCCGCCGCTCTGGCGCTGCCGGCAGCCCTGATCCCGGCCACCTCGGCCTCGGCCGAGGTGGCCGACAAGGACCAGGTCCTCAGTTCCTTCACCCAGTCCGGCAGCGGGAGTTACGACGCCTGGAACTCCGCGCGCGCGGACCAGGGCTCCTGGGCCGAGTACGGCTTCGACTGGTCGACCGACTACTGCAGCTACTCGCCCGACAGCCCGGGCGGTTTCCCCTTCGCGGACTCGTGCGCGCGCCACGACTTCGGCTACCGCAACTACAAGGCGATGGGCACCTTCGAGGCCAACAAGGCACGTCTGGACTCGGCGTTCCTCGGCGACATGAAGCGTGTGTGCAGCGGTTACGACAGCGAGCAGAAGGCGTCCTGCGACAACTACGCCGATCTGTACTACAGCGCCGTCTCCACCTGGGGTTCCTGACCCCGGCCCGGGGGCGGCCGGTCACCACCGGCCGCCTCCGGCCACACCTTCACCACGACTTTCACCACGACCGCGACCGCCCCGCCGGACTTCGGCCCTCGGGGCGGTCGCCGCCGTTCGCGTCCCCGTACGGGGCGCGGCCGAGCGAGGCCGTACGCCTTCGGTGCCGGGCCACGCGTTCCCGGTTGCCGCAGACCTCGCTGGAGCACCACAGACGGCGGCGGCCGCGCGAGGCGTCCAGGTAGATGAGGCGGCAGTTGTCGCCCGCGCATTCCCGGAGCCGGGCGCGGGAGAGCGGGTCGGTGAGCAGGTCCACGGCGTCCCGGGCGAGGACGGCGAGCAGGGCGGCGCAGCCGGGTTCGGCGTGCAGGGCGCGGACCAGGGAGCCGTCGACGCCGCGTACCGCGCGGGGGGCCGGAGGTGACTCACGGGCAAGGGAGTTGACCCGGTCCAGGGCACCGGCCACCGGGGCGGCGCCGTCCACCGCCGCCCGGGCCAGCCGGCCGGTGTGTTCGCGCAGTTCGCGGAAGGCGGTCAGCCAGCCGGGGTCGGCCGCGAGCAGAGCGGTGCCGCGCGGGACCAGGCCCGCCTGGGCGCACCAGGCGCGCAGGCCGAGGACGGAGTCGAGACGTTCGGCGGGGTGGGCCGTGGCCAGGAGGTCGAGACAGATCCGGCCGGTGTCGAAGCGGAACTCGTAGGCGGACGGAAGGGCGCCGAGGACAGGGGTTGTCGACATGGACATGTCACCGCCATTTCGGTGGTCCGGTGCGAGCCGTCTGTCTACAGTGCCCGCCCCGGCGGCCGACCGGAACCCCCGCCACCGCCGTTTCACGCCGCGTACGCACCGCGGCGCGCGCCCCGCCGTCACGCGAGGCGCGCCTACGCCCGCGCGCGGGGCACACACGACGGGCAGCACTCCCCCAGCACAAGCCGGGGCCCGCGCCCGCGCGCGGGCCGGGCGTCCGCTCCCGCGCGCGAGGCACGACCGGGTCGCCCCGGCCGCGCTCACCCCTACGCGTCCGCCGAATCCCCCGTACCGTCCGCGCCATTCGAACCATTCGAACCATCCGAATCGTCCGAACTCCCCGCCTCTCCCGTGTACTTGCTGTCGGCGTGCGGGTCGAGCGCGAGCCGGTAGCCGCGTTTGACCACGGTCTGGATGAGCTTGGGGGCGCCGAGGGAGGTGCGCAGCCGGGCCATGGCGGTCTCGACCGCGTGCTCGTCCTTGCCCGCGCCGGGCAGGGACTTGAGCAGATCGGCGCGCGAGACGACCCAGCCGGGGCGGCGGGCGAGCGCGCGGAGCAGGGCCATTCCGGCGGGCGGTACGGGGCGCAGTTCCTCGTCCACGAGCACCGCGTGGCCGCGGATCTCGACCCGGTGGCCCGCTATCGGCAACACCCGTGCCCGGCCCGGCAGTTCACGGCAGAGCAACTGGACGAGCGGACCCAGTCGGAAGCGCTCCGGAGCGAGCGTGTCGATGCCGTGGGACTGGAGCGGCAGCGAGGTGACCGGGCCGACGCAGACGGCCAGTACGTCGTGCCCGAACGCCTCGACGACGGCGGGGAGTTGGCCGCGTTCCTCGGCGCGCGAGAGCAGCGAGGCGGCGGCCGGCGCACTGGTGAAGGTGACCGCGTCGACCTGGCGGGCCAGCATCGCGTCGAGCAGCCGGTCCACGGGGCCTATGTCCTCCGGCGGCATCCACCGGTACACCGGCACCCCGATGACCTCGGCCCCCGCCTCGCGCAGCGACTCGACGAAGCCGGGCAGCGGTTCGCCGTGCAGCTGTACCGCTATCCGGCGCCCGTCCACACCCTCCTCCAGCAGACGGTCGAGCACCTCGGCCATCGACTCGGAACTGGGCGACCACGTCTCGGTGAGTCCGGCCGCCCGGATCTGGCCCTTGACCTTGGGCCCGCGGGCGAGGAGCTCCACCCTCTCGAGCATGCCGAGGAGTTCGTCCCCGAGCCCCCAGCCCTCGGCGGCCTCCACCCAGCCGCGGAAGCCGATCGCGGTGGTGGCGACCACCACGTCCGGCGCCTGCTCGATGAGGTTCCTCGTCCCTTCGAGGAGTTCGCCGTCGTCGGCGAGCTGGACGATGCGCAGCGCCGGGGCGTGCACCACCGCGGCGCCGCGCCGTTCGAGCAGCGCGATGAGTTCGTCGGCGCGCCGCGCTGCGGTCACTCCGACCGTGAACCCCGCAAGGGGGCCGTGTTCGTTCTCCTGCATGGCTCTCGTCCCGCTCGTCCTGCTCGTCCCGTTCCTACGTCGGCTCAGGCGGCCGAGCCTGCCAACGGGGGGTGACAGGCTCGGATCCCGCACATGTCCGGCGTGTTACGCCTGCGACCTCACACCTTGGCGTACCCGAGTTGCTTCTTCGTACCACTTGCGGCGTTGTCAGGAGTGACAACCTGCTGCGGCCGCCGAAGGTATACGGCCCAGGTGATCACAAAACAGACGGCGTAGAAGGCGAGGAAGGCGACGAAGGCGCCGGTTCCGGTGCCCGCCGTCAGGAAGGACTGGCGGAAGGCCATGTTGATGGCCAGGCCGCCGAGTGCGCCGACCGCGCCGATGAGCCCCATCGCGGCACCGGACAGCCGCCGTCCGTAGGCCGCGGCCTCCTCGCCGGTGAGCCCGAGGGCGAGGGCCTTGGCCTGGAAGATGCCGGGGATCATCTTGTACGTCGAGCCGTTGCCGAGTCCGGTCAGGACGAACAGGGCGATGAAGGCCCCGGTGAACAGGGCGAGCGACTCACGTACCGAGGCGAGCACCACGACCGAGGTCGCGAGGCCCATGGCGACGAAGTTCCACAGCGTGATCCGGGCGCCGCCGTAGCGGTCGGCAAGGGTCCCGCCGACAGGGCGGATCAGCGAGCCGAGCAGCGGTCCGATGAAGGTGATCGAGGCGGCCTGCAGCGGGGTGCGGCCGAACTGGGTCTGCAGGACCAGGCCGAAGGCGAAGCTGTAGCCGATGAAGGAGCCGAAGGATCCCACGTAAAGCAGGGACATGATCCAGGTGTGCGGGTCCCGCGCCGCTTCCTTCGCCGCCCCGGTGTCGTTGCTGACCGAGGTGAGGTTGTCCATGTAGAGGGCGGACAGCACGGCCGCGACCAGGATCAGCGGGATGTAGATGCCGAGCAGGACGCGCGGTCCGCCGTTGGCACCGATCACCGCGAGCGCGACGAGCTGCATCACGGGGACGCCGATGTTGCCGCCGCCCGCGTTCAGACCGAGCGCCCAGCCCTTCTTGCGCAGCGGGAAGAAGGCGTTGATGTTGGTCATCGAGGAGGCGAAGTTGCCGCCGCCGATGCCGGTGAGCAGGGCGCACACCATGAACGTCGTGTACGAGGTGCCGGGCTCCATGACCCAGAACGCGGCCAGCGACGGTATGAGGAGCAGCGAGGCCGCGATGATGGTCCAGTTCCGGCCACCGAACTTGGCGACGGCGAAGGTGTACGGCACCCGTACGACCGCGCCGACCAGGGTCGCCATCGACACCAGGAAGAACTTTCCGGCCGGGTCGATGCCGTACTCGGGGCCCATGAACAGGACGAGCACGGACCACAGCGTCCAGATCGAGAAACCGATGTGCTCGGAGAGGATGGAGAAGAACAGGTTGCGGTGCGCGACCCGCTTGCCGCCCTGCTCCCAGAAGGCCTCGTCCTCGGGGTCCCACGCGTCGATCCAGCGTCCACCCGCTCGCTTCGCCTGGGCGGAGCGGCTCGGGGGCGCGCTCGGGCTCGGGGCTGTCATCTCTCGCCTCCACGGTTTTCGGCTGATGGTCTGAACTTAGAAAGAGGGAGTTTCAGCGCTGTGCCCTGCGGTGACCGTCGGGGAACGTTGACCTCACGGCCGGGGTGAGCGGCCCGTGAGGAAAATGGCCGAGACTGGTGCCCTGGTGGTCACTGCTCAGGGTTGGAGGACACCTGGTCGACGGCCGCGTACCCGGCGGTCAGGGAGCCGCAGGCGCGAAAGCGCGGTCGGTCGGGAATCAGGAACGAGGGGTGGCCGGAACCTACCGGGTCGTGCGCGTCACGCGGACCTCGTCCGCTCGGCCGCGGCCTCCCCGGCACGCGGCCCGCACGATGACCGCCTGGTCAGTCGGATTCACCGACGTCATTGGCATCACCGACGTCATTGACGTCATCGGCGTCACGGGCGAAGACCGCCCTGCCCCCGTCATCGGCGTACACCATGGCCCCCCTCATGGTCGTTGCCCGCCCACGCTACCTCCGCCTCATCCGCCACAAGGCGCACGGGCGATGAACTCCGGCCGTCCGCTTACGACTTGCCGACCCGGCCGCCCTTCACCGCCGGGCACTCCGCCGCCGCGCCTTGGCCACCCGTCCGTCCGGCCAGAGCCGTGGGCGGCGCTTCGCCGCCAGGTCCTCGACCCAGCCGGTCGCGAGCACGGTGAGCGCGAGCAGCGGCCACAGGAACACACACATCCACAGGGTGTACGTGCTGTCCAGGAAGGCGGTGAAGCCGTCGGTGGCGAACGGCAGACCGTAGAGGCGGTCGATCAGCGGGACGGTGGCGAGGATCAGCAGGTTGTGCCAGAGGTAGATGGTCACCGCCCGGTTGTTGGCCAGCGTGACCAGGCGGTCCCAGCGGGCGAGGCGACCCGGCAGCCGATTCCACATCGGCGCGTACGTGAGGAGGATCACCACGAACCCGAAGGACCAGGCGGCCTGGGCGAGCGGGATGTCGTTCAGGTCCCAGCCGTCCGGGCCGCGATGACCGGAGGCCCACCACAGAGCCAGGCCCATGAGCAGCGAGGCCAGCGAGACCGCGAGATACGGCGGCATCCGGCGCAGCGGCCCGCTGCGGTGGCCCATGCCGAGCACCCAGCAGCCGCCGTACACCGCGAAGTCGGTGACGGCGTTGCCGGTCTCGCCGGGGATCTCCACCAGCGAGGTGCCGACCACGGCGGTCAGTGCGAGGGGCGCGAGCAGGGTCGGCCACGGGAAGCGGCGCAGACACCACAGCAGCAGCGGGGAGGCGAGGAGGAACCACAGATAGGCCCGCAGGTACCACAGCGGCCCGGCCGCCTGTTCGGCCCAGGTGGCCTCCAACAGGCCGCCGTCACCGCCCAGTTCGAGGGGGTACGGGGGCGCGCCGAACGGCAGTAGGTACCAGCCGAGGCGCAGCCGGTCCCAGAGGGTCGCACTCCCCCCTTCGGGCGCCGTGTTCCAGCCCGCCGCAAACAGCAGGGCGAGCATCAGGGCGCCGAAGGCCCACAGCGGCGGCAGCAGCCGGCGCAGCCGGGCACGGATCACACCCGCCGCCGGGCGCCGCTCCAGGGAGCGCGCCATCAGCGAACCCGCCAGCGCGAACATGACCCCCATCGACGGGAAGAGCAGCGACAGCCAGCCCCAGCCGAGCAGGTGGTAGAAGGTCACCCTGAGCAGCGCGAGGAAGCGCAGCAGGTCGAAGTAGCGGTCGCGGGCGGGCGGGGCGGCCACGGGCGCCGGACTCGCTTCGCCGACCTCTCCGGTAACCGTCTCGGGCACGGCCGCCCGCTGGATCTGGCTGCTCATCCGACCGGATTCCGTTCTCTCGGAGCCCTGGCCCCCGGGCCCGACCCGGCCACCACCCGGCTCCCGCCCGGCGCCGCCGCGACCGCCCCCGTACGGCGCAGCTTCTGCCAGCGCAGCCGCCCACCGGTGAGTGCCGTTATCCACGACTGGAGGAGGACGACGTACATCAGCTGCCGGTACAGGAGTTGCTGCAACGGCAGCGAGAGAAGCGGAGTCATACGTTCCTTGTCGAGCCGGAACGCGTAGGCGGCGCAAAGGAGTTGGACCCCGAGCACACCGAGCCAGGCGGCCACGGTCTTGCCGGTCGGGCCGAAGACGAGACCGTAGAGCAGGAAGACGTCGATGAGCGGGGCGAGCAGCGGGGCGAGCACCATGAACAGCGAGACCAGCGGGAGCCCGACGCGGCCGAACCGGCCCGAGGGCCCGCGCTCGATCAGCGCGCGCCGGTGCTTCCAGATCGCCTGCATCGTCCCGTACGACCAGCGGTAGCGCTGCGACCAGAGCTGCTGCACGGTCTCCGGGGCCTCGGTCCAGGCGCGGGCGTTCTCCGCGTAGACCACGCGCCAGCCGTCGCGGTGCAGCGCCATGGTGATGTCGGTGTCCTCGGCGAGGGTGTCGTCACTCATGCCGCCGACGCGCTGCAACGCACTGCGGCGGAAGGCACCGACGGCGCCGGGGATGGTCGGCATACAGCGCAGGACGTCGTACATCCGGCGGTCGAGGTTGAAGCCCATCACGTACTCGATGTGCTGCCAGGCCCCGATGAGCGAGTCCTTGTTGCCGACCTTGGCGTTGCCCGCGACGGCGCCCACCCGCGGATCGGCGAAGGGCTGCACCAGCTCGCGCACCGTGGACGGTTCGAAGACGGTGTCGCCGTCCATCATCACGACCAGGTCGTAACGGGCGTTGGCCAGGCCCCTGTTGAGCGCCGCGGGCTTGCCGCCGTTGTGCTGGCGCACCACCCTGACGCCCGGCAGTCCCAGGTCCTCGACGATCCGCGCGGTGCCGTCGCTCGACCCGTCGTCGACCACCACCACCTCGATCGGATGGTCGCTCGCGGTCAGTGAACGGACCGTGTTCTCAATGCACTTGGCCTCGTTGTACGCGGGCACGAGCACCGAGACCGGCTCGGTGACCGGCGGCCCCCAGGCGAAGTCCCTGCGCCGCACCCGGCGGGCGTGCAGCCCGGAGAACAGCAGCATCAGCACGAACCGGCCGATCACCAGGACGCCGACGGCGGCGAGCGCCACCACCAGGGCGCCGGTGAGCGTGTCCGCGGCGGTGACCGCCCAGATCCAGGCCTTGCCCTTCCACAGGCCGAGCCCGGTGACCGGGGTGTGCGCGCTCGGTGCGCCCAGGGCGCCGGTCAGGTTGTCGAAGCGGTAGCCGCGGGCCTGCATCGTCGGCAGAAAGCGGTCGAGCGCGGCGACGGTCTGCGAGCGGTCGCCGCCGGAGTCGTGCATCAGGACGAGGGCGCCCTTGCCGTCCTCGGGCGTGGAGCGCCGCACGATCTCGGCGACACCCGGCCGCCGCCAGTCCTCGCTGTCGGTGTCGTTGACGACGGTGAGGTAGCCGCGGCCGCCGATGTAGCGGGTGACCGGCCAGGTCCGGTTGTCCATGGCGTCCGCGAACGAGGAGTACGGCGGCCGGAACAGCGAGGTCCGCACCCCCGCGGCCCCGGAGAGCGCCAACTGCCCCTGGGACAGCTCCCAGTCGATGCGCTGGTGGGACTGGTAGGAGAGATCGGGGTGGTTGAAGGTGTGCAGGCCGACCTCGTGGCCCTCGTCCACCATCCGCTTCACCAGCTCGGGATGGCGCGAGGTCATGGTGCCGGTGACGAAGAAGACGGCGTGCGCCCGGTGCTTCTTCAGCACGTCGAGCACCTTCGGCGTCCACTGTGGGTCCGGCCCGTCGTCGAAGGTGAGCACGAGCTTCCCGTCCGGCACCCGCAGGCTGCTCTCGCGCCCGTCGCGGGTGTCGATGACCGGCCCGCCGTCCAGGATCTTCTGCGGTACGCGGTCGGTGGGCGCCGGTGGCCGCACCCGGTGGTCGGCGAGGACCTCGCTGTGCACATAGCCGCGCAGCATCAGCATCGCGACGAGCGCGACCAGCAGGGACAGCGGCAGCAGATAGCGCAGCGGAAGCCCACGCCGGGGGGCAGGCGCCCCGGCGCGGGAGGTACGCGTCTTCATCGCCCGGGGCTCTCCGATACGGGCAGGGGCGCGCTGCCGCCGGAGGCGGGCGAGGGCGCCGGGGCCGGAGTGGTGGCCGCGCCGGTCGGGGACGGCCCTGGCGCGCTGGGCTGCACCGGGCCCTCCGGCTCCGGATCGGGGGTAGTACTGGGTCGTGCGGAGGGGGACGCACCGGGACCCGCACCGTCCGCGCTCGCACCGGCCGAGGGCCGGGCCGTCCCCAGCTCGTCGGCCTCGTCCCCGGGCCCCTGCTCCGGGGCCTGCGAGGACGCATCCCCGGAGGGACTGCCCGATTCCGCGGGACCGGGCTCCTCACCCTGTGCCGCCGGCGCTCCGGCGGTCGGCGAGGCACCGGTGACCGGTTCGACCGGCAACTGCGAGGTCTCGACCCGCGCGGGCGGCGCACCGCCCTCGCCGTGCCCCTCGACCGGCAGCCAGGGCGCCCCGGCGTTCCCGGACAACAGGGTCACGGCTATGACGGCCGCGTATCCGGCGCAGGCCAGTCCGACGAGCACGCCCAGGGTGCGGTACGTACGACCACGCCGCCCGCTCTCGTCGACGAACACCGGAGTGTCCGCCCCCGGCAACTCCTCACGATCGAGCAACTCCGCCAACCGGCGCCCCGCGCCGTCGAGTTGGACGGTGACCTCATTGGGATCATGAGTGTGCCCGGGTTGGGCGTCTTCACGCCAGAAATCCATGTGTACGCACATCCCCCCACGGGACAAAAAGCAGCACACATGCGGACGAAGCCGGGCCTTCACTCACGCAGCGGGCCCCCACCCACTCCGCGCGCCCCCCACCGCAACCGCACGTCAATCGGTCCCGAATGTAGCGCACACGACGCCGCCACGCCTTTCACGGAACCAACACCACCCCAAGCCCCTGACCCGCGGCCGGATTTCACCCCCGCCAACCCATACCGTCCCAAGAGCTCCAAATCACTTCATACGCCCGCACCAAAGGCTCACCCTGCGAGACCCCCCGGTCGAAACCCAGCAACAAACAACAAAGCCGCGCCCACCCGGACGCGACCCACCCCCAACGACGACCGATTTCCGTCCCCGCCCAATCCCCCCGCCAGACTCCAACGACCACCCGCGCAGAGGCCGGTGCCCGCCACACGACTTCAACGGCCACTCATCCAACCGAAGGGGGGTGTGGGTGGCGAAACCCCCACAACAGCGAGGCGAAGCCTCGCAAAAACGACGAGGACGACCCGGCCCGCGCTTTCCGCGGGCACAGATCGTCCTCGTCCGAGTGGAGATGGCGGGAATCGAACCCGCGTCCAACGGTGCGGAACCAGGGCTTCTCCGAGCGCAGTTCGCTGTGATTTTCTCAGCCCCGGAGATCACGCGAACAAGTCTCCGACGGGCTCAGTCACTGTTTGATTTCCCTCTCGACCCCGTGACCGGGCCTAGAGGTTTAGTTCCCTAGCTGATGCCAGGATCCGGGTCGGGAACACCCCCGGGCTGACACTTCGCAAGTCGCTACTTAGGCAGCGAGGGCGAAGGAATCGCGCTTGGTATTGGCGATTATTGGTTTCGGCCTGTGGTTTACGAGATCATGGCCGCTTCCTCGGCTCGCTTCCCCTGCTTCGACAGCCGCTGTCGAAACCGATCATCCCCATGTTGAGTTGAAAATCTCCGCCCCTTCATCGAGGGGCCACCCCTGTGTCAGCGGGCAGAGCCATCGTACGTGAACAACGGCGACAGGGGCCACTGTATTCCTGCGGGCCGCCCGCGCACCCGGCTCCCGGCGCGCCTCAGGCCTGCTGCTTGCGCCGTACCGCCGAGATCGCGCGCTCCGTCTCACGGCGGTCCTGCTTCTCGCGCAGGGTCTGCCGCTTGTCGTACTCCTTCTTGCCCCTGGCCAGCGCGATCTCGACCTTGGCCCGGCCGTCCTTGAAGTAGAGCGCCAGCGGCACGATGGTGTGCCCGGTCTCCTGCACCTTCGAGGCCAGCTTGTCGATCTCCGCGCGGTGCAGCAGCAGCTTGCGCTTGCGGCGGGCGCTGTGGTTCGTCCAGGTGCCCTGGCTGTACTCGGGGACGTGGACGTTGTGCAGCCAGGCCTCGTTCCCGTCGAGCTGGACGAAGCCGTCCACGAGGGAGGCTCTGCCCTGGCGCAGCGACTTCACCTCGGTGCCGGTGAGGACGAGACCGGCCTCGTAGGTGTCGATGATGTGGTAGTCGTGCCGCGCCTTCTTGTGCTGCGCGATCAGCTTGCGCCCTTTTTCCTTGGTCATAGTGCGTCCATTTTCGCACTAGGAGGGGTCGCCGAGGCCACTCAATACTGTCTCGGCCCGCTTCTCGGCACCTTCGGCCACCTCAAGGTCGGGTGTGATGCCGCGGTTGTCGACACTGTGACCCGAGGGTGTGCGGTAGTGGCCGACGGTCAGCTCGGCGACGGAGCCGTCCGGCAGTCGGCTCGGCATCTGTACCGAGCCCTTGCCGAAGGTCTTGGTGCCGACCACCACGGCCCGGCCGCGGTCCTGGAGCGCGCCGGTGAGCAGTTCGGCGGCGCTCATGGTGCCGCCGTCGACCAGTGCGACCACCGGCCGGCCGGTGTCCCCGCCCGGCTCGGCGTGCAGGGCCCGCTGCTCGCCCTTGATGTCGTACGTGGCGACCAGACCGCCGTCGAGGAAGGCGGAGGCGGCCCGGGTGGCCTCGGCGACCAGGCCGCCGGAGTTGCCGCGCAGGTCGAGCAGGACCCCGGCGCCCGCGGGTGCCTCGCGCACCGCCTCTCGCACCTTCTCGCCCGAGCCCTTGGTGAAGGAGCCGACCTTGATCCGTACGTCGCCGTCCGTGCCGACCGGTTCGACGGTGACCGGGCTGGTGCGGAGCACGGCCCGCCGCAGGGTCTCCTGCCAGGCGTGGCCTTCGCGCTGCATGCCGAGGGCGACGGTGCTGCCGGGCCGGGCCTCGCCCGCTGCGCCGCGCAGCAGCGCGACCACCTCGGTGACGGGCAGGTCGTCGACCTTGCGGCCGTCCACGCTGCGCAGCCGGTCGCCGGTCCTTATCCCGGCACGCTCGGCGGGGCTGTCCTCGTGCACCCGGGAGACCTCGATGCCGCCGTCCACCGCGCGCCGGGCCCACAGGCCGACACCGGTGTACTCGCCGTCGAGCGCCTTGGCGAACTCCTCGTACTCCTCGGGGGAGTAGACGGCGCTCCAGCGGTCGCCGCTGCGGCTGACCTCCTGCCGGGCCGCCTGTGCGGGCGACTTGCCGTCGGCCAGTGCCTTCGCGGCGGCCTCGTTCACGTCCTCGTCGTGCGCCGCCGGTGAGGTACCCACCGGTGTCGCCGTGCTCTGACCCGACTGCTGGTCACCACCGAAGGCGCCGCCCGCGGCACCCGCCGCGAGGACACCCGCGAAGACCAGAGTCAGAGCGGCTCCGCGGCCGAAGCGGCGGAGCTCGAAGCTGGTATCCGGACCCGACATGGCGGTGAGTCTAGGACAACCCGGTCCGCCACAGGGGGCGTTGTGGACGGTGACGGCCGGGGATGTCTCACACCTTGAGGTACTTGCGCAACGCGAAGAACGCGGCCAACGCGGGCATCAGCAGGCCGATCGCGAGGACGAGCGGCAGCTTGGCCAGCACCGCGTCCCAGCCGATGAAGTTGATGATGTTCAGCTTCTCGGACAGGGCAAGGCCGTTGTCGATGATGAAGTAGCGGCCGAGGACGAGCATGACGCACGCCACACCCGCACCGAAGAGACCGGCGACCGCCGCCTCGGCGATGAACGGCGCCTGGATGTAGAAGCTGGACGCGCCGACGAGCCGCATGATCCCGGTCTCGCGGCGCCTGCTGAACGCGGACACCCGCACCGTGTTCACGATCAGCATCAGCGCCACCACAAGCATCAGCAGCATCACCACGATCGCCGCCCAGTTCATGCCGTTCAGGAGATCGAAGAGGTTGTCGAGCGTCTCCTTCTGGTCCTGCACCGACTGCACGCCGTCCCGGCCGTCGAAGGCGGTGGCGATGACCGCGAACTTCTCCGGGTTCTTGAGCTTGACGCGGAAGGACTGCTGCAACTGGTCCGGGGTCAGGGAGCTGGCCAGCGGGGAGTCGCCGAACTGCTCCTTGTAGTGCTTGTAGGCCTCGTCGCTGGACTCGTAGTAGACCTCGTCGACGACCGGCATCTTCTTCAGATCGGTCTCGATCTTCTTCTTCTGCTCGCTGGTGACCGCGCCCTTGGCGCAGTTGGCGTCCGACTCGGCATCTCCCTTGTTGCACAGGAAGATCGAGACGTTGACCTTGTCGTACCAGTAGCCCTTCATCGTGCTCACCTGGTCGCGCATCAGCAGCGAGCCGCCGAACAGGGCGAGCGAGAGGGCCACGGAGACGATGACCGCGAAGGTCATCGTCAGATTGCGGCGGAGACCGACGCCGATCTCCGACATCACGAACTGGAGGCGCATGGCGTGGATTCAGGCCTTTCCGTGGATCACGTACGCAGATGCTTGGCTGAGGGCGAAGGGGCGCTCAGTGCTGGTAGCCGTAGACGCCGCGCGCCTGGTCGCGGACGAGGCGGCCCTGCTCCAGCTCGATGACGCGCTTGCGCATCTGGTCCACGATGTTCTGGTCGTGCGTGGCCATGACCACGGTGGTGCCCGTGCGGTTGATGCGGTCGAGCAGTTTCATGATGCCAACCGAGGTCTGCGGGTCGAGGTTGCCCGTCGGCTCGTCGGCGATCAGCAGTTTGGGCCGGTTGACGAAGGCGCGGGCGATGGCCACGCGCTGCTGTTCACCACCGGACAGCTCGCCCGGCATCCGGTCCTCCTTGCCGCCAAGACCCACCAGGTCGAGCACCTGCGGCACCGACTTGCGGATCTCGCCGCGGGACTTGCCGATGACCTCCTGCGCGAAGGCCACGTTCTCGGCGACCGTCTTGTTCGGCAGCAGCCGGAAGTCCTGGAACACGGTGCCGAGCTGGCGGCGCATGTGCGGCACCTTCCAGTTCGACAGGCGGGCGAGGTCCTTGCCGAGGACGTGGACCTGGCCGTGACTGGTCCGCTCCTCACGCAGGATGAGCCGCAGAAAGGTGGACTTTCCGGAGCCGGAGGACCCCACCAGGAACACGAACTCGCCACGCTCGACCTCAAGGGAGACTTCCCTGAGTGCGGGACGGTTCTGCTTGGGGTAGACCTTGGAGACGTTGTCGAATCGGATCACAGGTGCGCCTCGGAGCGTCTGGGGCGTCGGGGGTTGGTGAGCGCGACCATACGCGACGCCGGTGTACGTGCGCAGTCCCCGGCCCGACTTGGGCGGAGCTTGCGCGTTTTGTCACCGCTGTGGGCGCCGGTCGGTCCGCCCGTGATCCGCCCGTGAACGTAATCCGGGAAGCGGATTTCGGACGGTGCGTTGCGAGTCGTGGCGGGGAAGGGCGGGGCGTGAGGCGGGCGCCCCCGCGGATCGCGCCGAATTTGACCGGAGCTGGCACAGTGGTAGAGGGAACGGATGCGGTTTCCTGGGCGTTGTGCCCATGCAGAGCCGCAGCGGCTGATCCCGGGCCGCGCGGGAGGAGGAGTGCGCATGACCTACGACAGACTGGTGTGCGCGAACTGTGCGGCACCCGTGAGCGAGGGCCGCTGCCCCGTGTGCCGGGCCAACCGGGAACGGATGCAGCAGGAGGGCGAGGGTCCGTTCGGCGGGCTCAACCCGATGATGCTGATAGCCCTGCTGGCGATCCTGATCGCCACGCTGGCACTGGTCGCGCAGAACGCGTGAGCATCGCCCGAAGGTGAACGCGGGGCACGGTAAGTGAGCGGCGGCGTACGGAATTCGCTACGTAAGTGGACGATTACCGTACGCGTTTGTGCGACCGGGGCACGGAACGGGCCGTACCGGCACAGCATTTGAGAACGCCGAGCTTGAGAACGCGGAACCGAGAACGCAGACGAAGGGCCCGCGGTGACGTCGAGACGTCGCCGCGGGCCCTTTGTCAGCTCTGCCGACCGGGTCGGGTCAGTGCTCAGGCGGCGGTGCGGCCACCCACGAGACGGGGCAGCAGGCGGAAGCCCACGCCACCGGCGATCATGGTGGCGGCGCCGATCACCAGGAAGGTGGTGTTCTCGGCGGCACCGGTCTCGGCCAGCTCGCCGTCGTTGTTGCCCTGCTCGACCGGCTTGGAGCCGGTGTCGGTCAGGTCGTCCTTGCCCGGCTCGTCCGGCGTGGTGCCGCCGTTGTCCGGGTCGGTGTCGTTGCCCGGCTCGCTGGGCTCGTCGGTGGGCGTCGGCTCACCCGGCTCCGAGGGGTCCTCGGTGGGCTCGGACGGCTCCTCGGTGGGCTCGCTGGGCTCCTCCGTCGGCTCCGAGGGCTCCTCGGTGGGCTCGGACGGCTCCTCCGTGGGCTCGGTCGGCTCCTCGGTGGGCTCGGTGGGCTCCTCCGTCGGCTCGGTCGGCTCCTCGGTCGGCTCGGTCGGGATCGAGGTCGGCTCGTCGCCGGGCTCGCCCTCTTCGCACCCGAAGATGCTGCCGAGCAGACCGCAGTCCTGCGCCGTGCCGTCGTCGGCGGAGGCGACACCGGCCGCCGACAGCGAGGCACCGGCGGCGATCACCGCACCAGCGGCGACGCGCGCGATCCGGATCCGCGTCTTCTTGGTCATCTGCTTGCTACCCCCAGTAGCTGAATAGTCCATGGAGCAGCGCTCGGGTCACGGTCTCGAAGCGGCTCAACTGGCCCCCCGGTCACACACGCCCCTGAGATACGCATGCCGCGCGCCAGCCTTTCCCAGTGCGTGAACACCGTCAAGGCCGTTGCGACCGCGATGTCCGGGTTGGGGGCAGTTGCCCACGAACTCTCCACAGGACTGTGACGAATGCCGCAGCAAACAAGGCAACTGCCCCCGGACCAGGGGCAGTTGCCTTGTCGACAAAGCGAGCGAAGCGAACCGGCGTGCGGCGCGCGGCCGTTCCTACTTCTCCTGCTGCTTGCGCCAGCGAATCCCGGCCTCCAGGAAGCCGTCGATCTCACCGTCGAGCACCGACTGCGGGTTGCCCACCTCGAACTCCGTACGCAGGTCCTTGACCATCTGGTACGGGTGCAGGACGTACGAACGCATCTGGTTGCCCCAGGAGTTGCCGCCGTCGCCCTTGAGCGCGTCCATCTTGGCCTGCTCCTCCTGGCGGCGGCGTTCGAGCAGCTTCGCCTGGAGGACGTTCATCGCGGTCGCCTTGTTCTGGATCTGCGAGCGCTCGTTCTGGCAGGAGACCACGATGCCGGTGGGGATGTGCGTCAGCCGGACCGCGGAGTCCGTGGTGTTGACGCCCTGGCCGCCCGGGCCCGAGGAGCGGTAGACGTCCACGCGCAGTTCGGACTCGTCGATCTCGATGTGGTCGGTCTGCTCGACCACCGGCAGCACCTCGACACCCGCGAAGGAGGTCTGACGGCGGCCCTGGTTGTCGAACGGCGAGATGCGCACCAGGCGGTGGGTGCCCTGCTCGACGGAGAGCGTGCCGTAGGCGTAGGGGACCTGGACGGCGAAGGTGGTCGACTTGATGCCGGCCTCTTCCGCGTACGAGGTCTCGTACACCTCGGCCTTGTAGCCGTGCCGCTCGGCCCAGCGCAGGTACATGCGCTGGAGCTGCTCGGCGAAGTCGGCCGCGTCCACGCCGCCCGCCTCGGCCCGGATGTTGACCAGGGCCTCCCGGGAGTCGTACTCGCCGGACAGGAGGGTGCGGACCTCCATCTCGTCGAGCGACTTCTTCACCGCGGCGAGCTCCTGCTCGGCCTCGGCCTGGGTGTCCGGGTCGTCCTCGGCCTCGGCGAGCTCGAAGAGCACCCCGAGGTCGTCGATCCGGCTGCGCAGGGCCTCGGCCTTGCGCACCTCGGCCTGGAGATGGCTCAGCTTGCTGGTGATCTTCTGTGCCGCTTCCGGGTCGTCCCACAGGGACGGCGCGGCCGCCTGCTCCTCGAGCACGGCGATGTCTGCCCTCAGCCTGTCGAGGTCCAGAACGGCCTCGATGGACTCCATGGTCGAGGAGAGGGACTTGAGCTCTTCGGATACGTCGACGACTGCCACGCCCTCCAGCCTAACGGCTGTCGCGGTGGAGCCGCCCCGCCCGTGTGCCGGGGCCGGGAGGCAACCATGTCCGCACGGCTGCCCGCGGGCGCTCAGGGCCCGTCCGGCGCCGAGCTGCCGCTGTCCTGATCCCTGCTGTCGGGCTCGTCGCCGGAGGAGGCGGCCCAGGCGCCGACGCCGACCGCCGCCGCGATGACGACCGAGGCCGCGCCCAGGGTGAGGCGGCGCCTGCGGGCGGCGCCCCGGTTACGGGCCGAGCCGGGGCGCGGGGTGCCCGCCGCGCGCGGGGCGCGGGCGG
This sequence comes from Streptomyces sp. NA04227, assembly GCF_013364195.1. Lineage (NCBI taxonomy): Bacteria > Bacillati > Actinomycetota > Actinomycetes > Kitasatosporales > Streptomycetaceae > Streptomyces > Streptomyces sp. NA04227. The sequence continues at coordinate 2,559,898 of NZ_CP054918.1, forward strand.
TGCCGCGTGCGCCCCCGGCCAGTTCGTCGGGCGCCGGGACGCGCATGCTCGTATGGGTGTCCCGGTTGGAGTCCGGGGCCGCGCCCGGGACCAGCGGGACGGCGCCCCGGTGCACGGCCACGGGGCGCGGCGCGTGGGGGTCTGCGCCCTGTGCGGCCGCGCTCTCGCCGGACGCGACGGCGTCGTCGTGGTCGTCGTAGCCCGCGTCGGGCTCGTCGACGTCCAGCGGCGGCATCCCGGCGAGCAGGGGCAGCAGCTCGCGCAGGCGGACGGCGAGCTCGTGCGCCCGCAGCCGGGAGGCCGGGCCCTTGGCCAGGCACTGGATGATCAGCTGCCACAGCTCGTCGGGGATACCGGGCAGCGGGACCACGGTCTCGGTGACATGGCGGCGCAGCACCGCGCCGGGGTGGCCTCCGCCGAACGGCGTGAATCCGGCGAGGAGTTCGTACAGGACGGTGGCCAGGGCGTAGACGTCCACCGAGGCGGTGGGCGGCAGGCCCTCGATGATCTCCGGCGCCAGGTAGTCGGGCGTACCGATGATCTTCGTGGCCGGGGTGCGGCCCTGGCTCGCGGCGCCCTGGGGCACGGCACGGCGGTTGGCGTCGATCAGCTTGGCGATACCGAAGTCGGTCAGCAGGGCCGGGTGCGCACCGGCCGGGCCGAGCGGGCCCTGCATGTCGAGCAGGATGTTCTCCGGCTTCACGTCGCGGTGCACGACCCCGGCCTTGTGCGCGGCGGCCAGGGCCTCGGCGACGTCCGCGGTGATCGCGACGGCGGCCTCGGGGGCGAGTCTGCGCTCGCGCTCCAGCCGGGTGCGCAGATCCGTACCCCGTACGAGGTCCATCACCAGGGCGAGGTCGTGGCCGTCGACGACCAGCTCGTGCACACCGACCACGTGCGGGTGATCGAGGCTGAGCAGAGCCGTCCGTTCCTGCACGAACCTGCCGACGAGCTCCTGGTCGCAGGCGAGGTCCTCACGCAGCGTCTTGATGGCGACGGCCCCCTCGGGACCCTCGCCCAGCCACACCGTGCCCGCGCTGCCGCGACCCAGGATCTGGTTCGCGGTGTACCGGCTGCCGATCTTCCGTGCCAAGACTGCTCCTACCGACGCGGGCCCTCCCCCTCCGGAAGGACGCCTCCCGGAACCCCACGGTCGACAAAACTACGCGCCCCGGAGCCCAACCCGCGCCCCGGAACCCGAAATCACTCCCCGGATGTCGACAAGTCTCCTGATCAAAGCCCCTTTTGGGGCTCTCGGGGGCGGAACTCGGGGCTACGGATGTGGATTCGGGCGCGCAGTACGGAGATGAAAGGGGAGCGGAGTACGGAGATGAGAAACGGATACGAAAGGGCGGCCCGGCATCACTGCCGGGCCGCCCTCGTCCGTTACCGGTGCCTGCTGTGCGCGGTGCACTGTGCGCAGGCGCCATGTGCCTACTGCCCCTGTTTGGTCTTCTCCTCGGCGCCGTTGATCTTGTCCAGGAGGTCCGTGATCTTGTCGACGGAGTCGGTGATCTGGTCCCAGTAGCTCTTGGACGTGCCGATCCAGTCCTGGAGCGGGCTGAACTCCCACACCAGCCAGCTCGCCACGAACAGGAGCACCAACGTGATCAGGCAGCCCTTGAGGCAGCCGAGCCCGGGGATCCGCGCCGGGTTGGCGCTGCGCCTGCGCTCGCGCGGCTGCTGCGGCGGCGCGGGCTGCTGGGGCGGCGCGTAGTGCTGCGGCTGGGGCTGCGGCGCCGGGGCGGGCGCGTACCGCTGCGGCTGGGGCTGAGGGGCCGGGGCGTACTGCTGGGGCTGGGGCGTCTGCCTGCGCTGCGGCTGCTGGGGGCGGGCCGCCTGACGCTGCGGGCGGCGGCGCAGCGGGTCCTGTCCCGGGTCCAGGTACTGCATCTGGGTGTGCTCGTTGCGGTCGCGTGCCGCGCGGAGCTGGTTCTCCCAGGGGTGCGGGCCTTCGGGCTGCCGGGCCGGGCCCTCGCCGGGCGGAACCGGCGGCAGTACGGCCGTGGGGTCGGCGCCGCCGTGCGGGCCCTGGCCGGAGGTCTGCGGCAGCACGCTGGTGGCCGCGTTCGGGTCGTGGCCCGTGTGGCCGAGGACCTGGGTGGGGTCGGCGGCGCCCGGCACCTCCTGCACGGAGGTGGGATCCGGGTCGGGCGCGAGCAGGCCCGCGACGTTCTCCGCGGCGCCGATCTGCTCGGCGGTGGCGTGCACCCCGATGCCCTGGGCGACGACCCGCAGCCCGCGCGCGAGGTTCTCGGCGCTCGGCCGCTGCGCCGGGTCCTTGCGCAGGCAGCGCTCGATCACGGTCCACAGCGGGTCCGGCACGGTGGACGGGCGGCGCGGCTCGGCGCCGATGTGCTGGTGCAGCACTTCGAGTGCGGAACCACCGGCGAACGGCGGCCGCCCGGTGAGCAGTTCGTACAGCAGGATGCCCGCGCCGTAGATGTCCACGGCCGAGGTCTGCGGCCTGCCCTCGGCCGACTCGGGCGCCACGTACGCCGGGGTCCCGACGAACTCCTGGGTCCGGGTCAGCCCCGGAGAGTCGGCGAGGCGCGCGATGCCGAAGTCGGTCAGCATCGGGTGCATCTCGCCGTCGGTCTGCTTCAGCAGCACGTTCGCGGGCTTGAGGTCCCGGTGCACGACACCGTCCGCGTGGCTGGCCGCCAGCGCGTCCGCGATCTGCGCCGTGAGCAGCGAGGCGGCGACCGGGCTGAACGGGCCGTTGTCGCGCAGGTAGCGGTGCAGGTCGGGCCCGTCGATCAGGTCCATGACCAGGGCGAGCAGATCGCCCTCCACGACCAGGTCGCGCACCCGCACGATGTTCTCGTGAGTCAGCCGCATCAGGACCGAGCGCTCGCGCAGGAACCGCATGACGACGTCCGCGTCGCCCGCGAGTTCCTCCTTGAGGACCTTGATGGCCACGGTCTCACCGGGCCGCCCCTGTACGGCCGCCTCCGCGCCCGCGGTCTCCCTCTGGGAGGCCCGCCAGACGGTGCCCGTGGCGCCGCGGCCGAGCGGCTCCTCGAGGATGTACTTGCTGCCTACCGGCCGCACGTCATGCGCTCCCTGCTGATCCGGGTCCGTCTGCTGGGTCTGCCTGCTGGGTCTGCTGGTCTGTCCTGCCCCCTCGCACCCGCTCTTACGTGTGCGAGGGTGATGCCGTTGGTGCTCTGTGGTGCGGTACGCGCCCATGGCACCCGCGCCACGAGACCTCCGGCCCACTCTAGTGGCGCCCGACCAGGCGTCGAACGTACCCGCGATGGGGCCGTCCCGGACACCTGTGCAGGTGAGAGGGCTGGAAAGCGGGTGCCGGAGCCCGCTTCGGACCCCGTATGGGTCCTCTCACGTACGATCTCGGGCATGACCGACACCGCCCCCGGCTATACGCATGTGTTCTCCGTGGAGGCCCGCGCCGAGTACCAGGGGCTCTCCCCGCAGGACCAGGCGCTGGTCGAGCGCGCCATCGGCCTCCTGGAGAAGGACCCCTACCCCGACAAGGGCACCGCGCCGGAGGGCCCCGACGCCCGCCGCGCCTTCATCAACGGCGATCTCTCGCTGCGCTACGGCGTCCACCGTCACCACCTCGTCATCGCGGAGATCAACGGCCGCGCGGACCGCGATTTCCTCTTCGGCGGCGACCGCTGACCTGGGGCGGTTCCGCCTGACGGCCTTGTCCGGCTGCAGGACAGTGCTGCCTGGCCGCCTGTTCTGCCCGTCCGCCTGACAGCCCTGCCCGGCTGATCCCAGCCCGGCCGCTGCCTGGCCTGCGAGCGCCTTCGCTCCCTTGCGCGCTTCTACGCGCCCCTTGCCATTCGCCGCGCTCCCTCCATCTCCCCCTCCCTCTCCATGGACGTCTCCACGGACGTCTCGATGGATGTCTCTACGGATGTCTCTACGGGAAGACGCGGTGACGACCGACGGCGGTTGCCGTGCGGACGGACTCGCCTCGTCGTCGGCGGGGGCGGTCCGCTCCGGCCGGTTGTGGGTACGGACCCGGCCATTGATGATCATTCCTGGTCGTCCGGCGGGCAGGTTGTCCGTGGCAAGTGCGAGGATGCTTCTCTGTACTGGCCTACGTGTCCGGTGGGTTGGGGGATGAGCCGCGTCCCCGCGCAGGGGCACGACGCGCAGAAGGGACCGCCGCATCCATGCAGATCCGGCTGACCGTCCTCGGGCCGCGGTCCGACGTTCCGGGCCAGGAACGGAACGGCGACGTACTGGTGACCGCCCCGGCCGGTACGGCGCTCGCCGCCGTGGCGCCCGCGCTGGTGACGGCGGTCGCGGGCGGTGAGGCCCAGCCGGTCCTGTACGCGGGCGGCCGCCGCCTCGACCCGCAGCGCGCCACGCTCGGCGAACCGCCGCTGACCGACGGGGCGGTACTGCACCTCGGCAGCCCCGGCGCGCAGGGCCCCGACCTCGCGGACGGTGCGGCCCAACTGCACGTCGTGGCCGGGCCGGACGCGGGCGGCGTCCACCTCTTGCACGGCGGACAGATCCTGATCGGACGCAGCGCCGAGGCCGACGTACCCCTGGACGACCCGGACGTCTCCCGGCTGCACTGCGCGATCACGGTGGCCCAGGGCGGCCGGATCACCGTCACCGACCTCGGCTCCACCAACGGCACCGAGGTCGACGGCGCCCCCCTCGGCAGCGAGCCCGTCCCGCTGGCGCCCGGCACCCTGCTGCGTCTGGGCGAGTCGACTCTGCGCCTGGCTCCGGCGGGTGGCCTGGACGCCGTTCTGCACACGGCTCCGGATGGCGAGGGGCATCTGCGGGTGACGTCGGCGGTCGGGGGAACTCCCTCCGCCGGTTCCTCCGGTTCGGCTGTGAACTCCCGTGACGGGCAAGGCACTTCGGAGCAGTTGCCCGGCGCGGCGGTTCCGCACCCGGCTGCCTCCGCCGGCTCGGCCGGGCGGATTCCCCAGGCGCGTACCCCTGCGGACGACGGCACGTGGGCCGGGCCGACTCCGCCCGCTCCCCCGCTCGGTCCGCCGGTACGCAGCGGCCCGGGCGCGCCCGGCGAGAGTGGGCCCACGCGGCACCAGTACGGCGACTCGGTCTGGGACAGCTCCGGTGACGACGGAGGCGCGGCGGGCTTCGGGCGGGCGCCCCAGGGCGGGAACGGGCAGCGCGGTGCGGCGCTGCCCAAAGGCGGGCGCAGGCGTGGACTGGCCGCGTTCGCACGCAAGTTGACCGGTGGCGGTGGCCGCGGCGACACCCCGGCCGAGGACTTCGCGTACGCGCCCGAGGAACCCCGGGGCGCACGGGAGCGGACCGGTCCCGAGGTGTGCCCCGATCCGGCGGCACTGCTCCTGACGGCGCTCGGGCCCGGTACGCGGCTGTGGGAGCGCGGCGCGGGGCATCCGGAGGCGCTCACGGTACGGCTGGGCCTCGCCGAGGCGCCGGTGGGCGGCGGCGGGCGGCCGGTGCCGCTGACCGTCGGGCTGCGGCAGGCGGGCTCGCTGGGCCTCGCGGGTCCACGGGAACGGCTGACCGGTCTCGCCCGCTCGGTACTCGCCCAGCTGGCGGCGCTGCACACCCCCGACCAGCTGGAGATCGTGCTGCTCAGTACCAACCGGGCGGCCCCACAAGGGACTTCGGGCCAGGAACGGACTCCCGCCCCGTCCGGCGGGGCCGACTGGTCCTGGCTCGGCTGGCTCCCCCATGTACGTCCCGGCAACGGCCAGGACTGCCGCCTGCTCCTCGCGTACGACCGCGAGCAGGCCGCCGCCCGCACCGGCGAACTCCTGCGCAGACTGGACGACCGCCTCGCCGACGAGGCCAGGACGCCTGACGTCCCCGCCGCCCCTTCCGTCCTCGGCTCCGGCAGCAGTGTGCTCGTGGTCGACGGTGACCCCGGGTCGGCCACGCTGCGCGCGGCCGTGACGCGTCTGGCGGCCGAGGGCGCGGCCGCGGGGATCCACGTCCTGTGCCTGGCTTCGGTCCCGGCCGCCCAGGCCGGGACCTCGTGGGAGGCGATGTACGAGCAGGCGCGCGGCCTCTCCCCCGCCTTCGACGTCTGCGGCGCCACCGCGTTGCTCACCGGGGATGTCGCGACCACGCTTCAACTGCGGTACGCGGGGCGGGAGTCCGCCGCGAGTGCCCGCCCGAGGGGCTCGGATCACGGGTCCCGGGATCACCTGTCCGGGGACCTGCTGCCCGGGGACCCGCAGTCCCTGGTCTCGCAGTCCCTGGACCCGCAGTCCCTGGACCCACAAGCACCGGACGCGCAGTCCCTGGATACACGGTCCTGGGATGCACGGTCCCTGGATGCTCGGTCCCTGGATGCACAGTCCCCAGATGCACAGCCCCTGGATACACAGCCCCCGAACCCGCAATCCCTGGATCACCGGTCCCGGGTCCCCCACCCCCCACTCACCGGAACCGTCGACGCGGTCTCCCCGGCCTGGGCCGAGCGTTTCGCCCGGGCGCTGGCGCCCCTGCGTACGGACTCGGCGGGCGGCGGTCGGCCGAGGGTCAGTGCGCCGCTGCCCCAAACCGCCCGGCTGCTCGACGAGTTGGGGCTGCAACGGGCCACCCCGGCCTCGCTGCTCGCGCGGTGGGCGTCGGCCGCCGACGACACGGCTTCGCCGGGCGGCCGGGCGCTGGCCGTGCTTGGCGCCGGGCCGCGCGGTCCGGTACCGCTCGACCTGGTGGCCGAGGGCCCGCACGCCGTGATCGCGGGCCCGGCGGGCAGCGGGCGCAGTGAGTTGCTGCGGGCCGTGGCCGCCTCGCTCGCCGCGGCCGAACGTCCGGACCGGCTGGCCGTGGTCCTGGTCGACGGCCGGGACGGGACCGCCGCACCGGCGCGCGGCGAGGGCCTGCGGGCCTGTACCGACCTGCCGCATGTCACCACCCATCTGACCGCCAACGACCCGGTGCGCATGCGGGAGTTCGCCCAGGCGCTGACCGCGGAGCTCAAGCGCCGCGCCGAACTGCTCGGACGTACGGACTTCGCCGAGTGGCACACCGGCGGCGGTACGGACGGCTCGGCCCCGACGCCCGTACCGGCCCCCGGAGCGGGCGCCCCCGTCGGCTCGGGACCTGGCACCCGAGTCCCGTCCCCGAGGCAGGGCCAAGGCGCGACCGGCGCAGGCGGCGCGAGCAGCGCAGGTAGCACGAGCGGGGCGGGCGAGGACCTGGACGCGCCCCCGAGCACCACCCTCCGTCTGCGGCCGCCCGCCCGGGAGTCGCGCCCCGACCCGGGGCCGCCGCTGCCCCGGCTGGTCGTCCTGGTCGACGACGTGGACGTGCTGCTCGCCCCGCCGCTGGGCTCGCCGGGCCGGCCCGCCGCCGGTTCGGTGGTGCGGGCCCTGGAGGCGGTGGCGCGGGACGGCGCACGGCTCGGCGTGCACTTGGTGGCGGTCTGCGCCGCCCAACTGCCCGACTGGGCACCGGTGGTGGAGGCTCCCGTACGGGTGCTGCTCGAAGCGCCCGCGGAGGGTGCCGAGGATCCGGCGCCGGGGCGCGGGCGGCTGCTCGGCCGGGACGGGGCGGCCACGCCGGTGCAGTCGGGGCGGGTGACCGGACGCATTCCGCGTACCGCGACCCTGCGCCCGACCGTCGTACCGCTGGAGTGGGAGCGCATGGGCGATCCGCCCACCCGCAGGCCGGTGCGCGAGCTGGGCAACGGGCCCACCGACCTCGCCCTGCTCGCCAGCGCCCTGGAACGCGCGGCCCGTTCGGTCGACGCGGACCGGGTGCCGTCCCTGCTCTGACCCGGCTCTACCCTGCTCTGATCCTGCTCTGACCGGACTCCGCCCTGCTCCGAGCCCCGCCGCCGGTGCGAGCCCCGCCCTCGGTCCGCCGCGCCCGCCGCACCCGCCGCGAAAGATGAGCTCCGTACGCCTTTTCCGGACCGGATCCGTCCGCTGTCACATCTGGTCCGCCGAGCCCCAAGTGCCCTGTGTGGGCGGTGTTCCACGGCTTGTGGGGGCTTGATCACCGGCGGTGCGGCGCGGTGGGCCCGGGGAGATCACGACCCCGTCACGATCACCGAGTGCGTCACGCGGGCGCTCTTGCCGCCGTCGTCCGCGCGGGCGTACACCAGAGCGCACGGGACACCGCTCGCAGTCACGCGTGAGAGCGCGTGCAAAGGGACACGGGGCAGTCATGCGCACTCATCGTCAGGCACACCACACCGGCCGCGGCCGGAACCGGAACACCTTACGAGCGGGGGCAGTTGTGATCGCGGGCGCGCTCGCGCTGACGCTCGGCGCCTGCGGAGGCGACTCTGACGACGACAAGGACAAGGGCGGCAAGGACGCCAAGGAGAGCGCGCCGAGCGTCCAACTGCCCAAGCTGGACGGCGAGAAGCTCGAAGTCGCCGCGGTGTGGACCGGCGCCGAGCAGGCCAACTTCAAGAAGGTGCTGGACGAGTTCGGCAAGCGGACCGGCGCCGAGGTCACCTTCGTACCGGCGCAGGACCCGATCATCAACTTCCTCGGTTCGAAGATCGCGGGCGGTTCGCCGCCGGACGTGGCGATGCTGCCGCAGGTCGGTGCGATCCAGCAGGCCGTGGACAAGAAGTGGGCCAAGCCGGTCGGCAAGGAGGCGCAGGACCAGCTCGCCAAAAACTACGCGCGTGGCTGGCAGGACCTCGGCAAGATCGGCGGCACGCAGTACGGCGTGTACTTCAAGGCCGCGAACAAGTCCCTGGTCTGGTACAACGCCAAGGTCTTCGAGAACGCGGGCGCCCAGGAACCGAAGACCTGGAAGGACTTCCTGGCCACCTCCCAGACCGTCTACGACTCGGGCGTGACCCCGCTGTCGGTGGGCGGCGCGGACGGCTGGACGCTCACCGACTGGTTCGAGAACATCTACCTCTCGCAGGCCGGGCCCGAGAAGTACGACCAGCTCGCCCAGCACAAGATCAAGTGGACCGACCCGTCCGTGAAGGACGCGCTGACCACCCTCGGTGAACTCTTCGGCAAGAAGGACTACGTGGCGGGCGGCGCGGACGGCGCGCTGCAGACGGAGTTCCCGGCCTCGGTCACCCAGACCTTCACCGGCGGCGAGCAGCCGAAGGCGGGCATGGTCTTCGAGGGCGACTTCGTGGGCATCAACATCGCCGAGACCGACGCCAAGATCGGCACCGACGCGAAGGTCTTCCCGTTCCCGGCGGTCGGCGACAAGGCACCGGTGGTCAGCGGCGGCGACGCGGCCGTCCTCCTGAAGGAGTCGAAGGCGGGCCAGGCACTGCTGACCTTCCTCGCCTCGCCGGACGCCGCCGAGATCTGGGCCGGGCAGGGCGGCTTCCTGTCGCCGAACAAGAACGCGGACCTCGCGGCGTACCCGAACGACGTGCAGCGCTCGATGGCCAAGGCGCTGATCGACGCCGGTGACGACTTCCGCTTCGACATGTCCGACCAGGCCCCGCAGTCCTTCGGCGGCACGCCCGGCAAGGGCGAGTGGAAGGCGCTGCAGGACTTCCTGAAGAACCCGAAGGACGTGGCGGGCACCCAGAAGGCGCTGGAGGCCGACGCGGCCAAGGCGTACAAGGGCTGAGGGGCCGATGAAAACGGCTTCGGCGGGAGGCGCCGCTGCGGCGCCTCCCGCGCCCGTACCGTCGCGCAGGAGCGTGACGGGAACGCGTACCGCCATGGCGGTGCTGTTCCTGCTGCCCACGCTCGTCCTGCTCGGCGCGCTCGTGGTCTACCCGATCGGGTACTCGCTGGTCCGCAGCTTCCTGGACCAGTCCGGAAGCTCCTTCGTGGGCCTGGACAACTACGAGGAGTTGTTCACCGACAGCACCATCCGCACCGCGGTCAAGAACAACCTGATCTGGGTGGTGCTCGGCCCGACGGTGGCCACGGCGCTGGGCCTGATCTTCGCGGTCCTCACCGAGCGGGTGAGCTGGGGAACCGCGTTCAAGCTGATCATCTTCATGCCGATGGCGATCTCGATGCTCGCCTCCGGGATCATCTTCCGGCTCGTCTACGAGCAGGACCCGGACAAGGGCGTGGCCAACGCGGTCTGGGTGGGTGCCCACGACACCTTCGCCGAGTCGTCCGCATTCCCCAAGGCGCACCCGGGCCGTGAGTCGCCGCTGGCCCCGGCGGGCGGCGGCGCGTTCCTCACCAAGGAGCCGGTACGGGCCGGAACTCCCGTACTGCTGCCGCTGGTCGGCGTCGCCCCGGACCAGATGCCGGACGGCACGCTGCCCGCGAAGGCGGCGGCCACCGATCCGGGCCAGGTGACCGGGACGGCCTGGCAGGACTTCACCCGCGGCAAGGGCGTGGGCACCCTCAAGGGCATCGACGGCTCGGAGTCCGGTTACTCGGGCATGCGGGTCGAGGCGGTCAAGGGCGGCGAGGTCGTCGCGTCCACGACCACCGCGGACGACGGCAGCTTCACCCTGCCCAAGGAGGCGGACGGGGCGAAACTGCGGCTGCCCGCCGACAACTTCCGCGAGCCGTACAACGGTGTCGACTGGCTCGGCCCGTCCTTCGTCACCCCGGCCATCATCGGCAGCTACGTATGGATGTGGGCGGGCTTCGCGATGGTCCTGATCGCGGCCGGGCTCGCGGGAGTGCCGAGAGAACTGCTCGAAGCGGCGCGGGTGGACGGCGCCAACGAGTGGCAGGTCTTCCGGCGCATAACGGTGCCGCTGCTCGCGCCGGTGCTCGCGGTCGTCATGGTCACGCTGATGATCAACGTTCTGAAGATCTTCGACCTGGTCTTCATCATCGCGCCGGGCTCCTCGCAGGACGACGCGAACGTCCTGGCGCTCCAGCTCTACCGCTCGGCCTTCTCCGACGACCAGCCGGGTATCGCCAGCGCCATCTCGGTGCTCCTGCTGCTGCTCGTGGTGCCGGTGATGCTCTTCAACATCAGGCGACTGAGGCGGGAGGTACGGCGATGAGCGCACAGAGCGACGTGGCCGGCGGCGTGCCCGTCGTCACCGAGAAGGCCGCGGCGAAGCAGTCGGTGGCCACACGGCTCGCGGCGGCCGCGGGCGGCGGTCTGCTGCGGGTGTTCCTGATCGTGGTCGGCCTGTTCTGGCTGGTGCCGACGGTGGGCCTGCTGCTCGCCTCGCTGCGTACGCCCGAGGACACCGCGGCCAGCGGCTGGTGGAACGTGATCACCGAGCCGTCGAAGATCACCTTCGACAGCTACTCGACCCTGCTCGACAACTCCCAGATCACCGACTCGCTGTGGAACACCGTGCTCATCACGGTGCCCACCACACTGCTGGTCGTGGTGGTGGGCTCGCTGGCCGGATACGCCTTCGCGTGGATGGAGTTCCCGGGCCGCGACTGGTGGTTCCTCGGGGTGGTCGGGCTGCTCGTGGTGCCGGTGCAGGTGGCGCTGCTGCCGATCGCGCGGCTCTTCGGCGACCTCGGCATCTTCGGCTCCATGGTGGGCGTGGTCCTGTTCCACACCGGCTTCGGTCTGCCGTTCGCGGTGTTCCTGCTGCGGAACTTCTTCGCGGAGATCCCCCGGGAGCTCCTGGAGGCGGCGCGGCTCGACGGCGCGGGCGAACTGCGGCTGTTCTTCCGGGTGGTGATGCCGCTCGGCGGGCCCGCGATCGCCTCGCTCGGCATCTTCCAGTTCCTGTGGGTCTGGAACGACATGCTGGTGGCGCTGATCTTCGCGGACGCCGGCAGCCAGCCGATCACGGTGGCCCTGCAGACGCAGGTCCGCCAGTTCGGCAACAACGTCGACGTACTGGCGCCGGGCGCGTTCATCTCCATGGTGATCCCGCTGGCGGTGTTCTTCGCCTTCCAGCGGCAGTTCGTCACGGGTGTGATGGCGGGTGCGGTGAAGTAGCGCACGCCGCGCGGAGTCAAGGGGCGGGGGCGGACCGGACGATCGGTCCGTCCCCGCCCTTTTCGCGTTCCGTGGCCCGGTTGCCGGTATGCGTCCGGCTCGGCCGGGAATGCGTTCACCCGGTTCAGCGGCGCCCGGACGGCGCACGGAAAGGGCGTGAACCCCGCTGAAATGCGCCTTCGAAGCCTCGAACAGCTACTTCACTCTTTCATCTCATCCGATTACCTTGCCGTATTCCTTGAATTCGGGCACCTTTCAGTGAACCGAGCGAATACGCACGTGTGCTGCGGGCCGATGCTGGGCACCCGCCGCCAGAGGTCTCGTCTGCCGCCCGGCAGGGGGATCTCGAGCCCTGAGCGACATGTGTGCACGAAGCGCCACCGGTGCCGAGGCACCCCGCCATTGCCCGGAAAACCCACGTCTGGAGTCCTGATGACCAGCGCCACCACGGAGCTCCCCCGCCCCGCCTCCCTCGCGGAGGTGAAGGGCTGGTTCCGCCCCGTCGACCAGCAGCTGTTCCGATGGTTCCTGTCCCGTCAACTGGACCACGAGCAGCGCGGCGACCTGCTGGAGATGGGCGCCTACATGGGCAAGAGCGCCATTTTCATGGCCTCCTACCTGCGCTCTTCGGAAACGTTCACGGTGTGCGACCTGTTCGACTCCCCGGCGCCGGACGCGGCGAACACCAAGGAGATGAACAAGTCCTACTCCACGCTGACCCGGCGCGCCTTCGAGGCGAATTACCTCTCCTTCCACGAGAAACTCCCCGAGGTGGTCCAGGCCCCGACCTCGGTGGTCCCCGAGCACGTCACCGACGGCTCCTGCCGCTTCGTGCACGTGGACGCCTCACACCTGTACGAGCACGTGCACGGTGACATCGCCGCCGCCCACAAGGCCCTGGTACCCGAGGGCATCGTGTCCCTGGACGACTACCGCGCCGAGCACTGCCCGGGCGTCGCCTTCGCCACCTGGGAGGCCGTCGCGGTGGACGGGCTGCACCCGATCTGCGCGACCGGCACCAAGTTCTACGGGACCTGGGGCGACCCGGAGCCGGTGCGCGAGGCCCTGCTCGCGTGGCTGAAGGGGCGCGGCGACATGTGGCACGAGGTCCAGGGCTTGGGCGAGGAGCGCCTGATCCGTATCGACGGCAAGAAGGCGGCCACGCCGGACCAGCCCGAGTCCAAGCACACGGCGGCCGCACCGCCGGCCCCCGAGCCCAAGCCCGCCCCGGTGGCCGAGCCCGCCGCCGCCCGCCCCGCGATGAACCGCCCGAGCCGCGCCCGGCGCCTGGCCAAGGACATCCTGCCGCCCATCGTCACGCGCGCGGTCCGCCGCAAGCGCTGACCCGGGCGGGCCCGGGAGACAGGCAGCGGCAGAGGCAACAGCGACAACGGCGGAGGCGCCGCCCCGGTCCACGGTGACCGGGGCGGCGCCTCCGCCGTTTCGCGCCCGCGCGGGGTGCCTTACTCGACGACGAGCTCCACCGGGATGTTGCCGCGGGTCGCCTTGGAGTACGGGCAGGTCTGGTGGGCCCGGTGGACGAGGTCCTCGCCGACCGGCCCGGCGAGCGACTCCGGCAGTTCCACCCGCAGGGTGACCTGCAGTCCGAAGCCGTCGCCGTCGTCGCCGATGCCCACTTCGGCGGTCACGGAGATCTCACTGGTGTCCACCTTGGCCTGCCGGCCGACCAGGCCGAGGGCGCTGGCGTAGCAGGCGGCGTACCCGGCGGCGAAGAGCTGCTCGGGGTTGGTGCCCTTGCCGTCGCCGCCCAGGGCGGGCGGGAAGGCGAGCGGCAGATCGAGCTGCCCGTCCGAACTCACGGCCCGCCCCTCACGCCCGTTCGCGGTCGCCACGGCGGTGTACAGCGCGTTCATCCTGATCTCTCCGTCTCGTCGTTCCGGTGCTTCCGTTTCCGTCCTCCCTCCAACCAAAGCACACAATTAAGTTGCGCACAACTAAGTGGCGCCCCGAGTCCTCCCGGCTACCCTGAAGCCATGACCCCGACGACTCCCGCCACGGACACCGCCACGGACGCCTCCCTGGACTCGGTACCGGCCGGGGAGATGCTGCGGCTCGACCGGCAGATCTGCTTCTCCCTGCACGCGGCGGCGCGCGCCTTCAACGGCGTCTACCGCGTCCTGCTGAAGGACCTGGGCCTGACCTATCCGCAGTACCTGGTGATGCTGGTGCTCTGGGAACAGGGCGAGCTGCCCGTCAAGCGCCTGGGCGAGGAGCTACGCCTCGACTCGGGCACCCTCTCGCCGCTCCTCAAGCGCCTGGAGTCGGGCGGGCTGGTCACCCGGGAACGCTCCGCGCGCGACGAGCGCTCGGTCGAGATCCGGCTCACCGAGGAGGGCGAAGCCCTGCGCGAGCGCGCCCTGCTCGTCCCCCGCACCATCGCCGAGGCCACCGGTTTCGACATGGGCGAGATGCGGGAACTGCGCGGCAGCCTGGACCGGTTGATCACCGCCCTGGACGGCGTCGAGCTCACGGCCAAGGGCGCGGGCACCGCCGCGGAGCACTCCGGCTAACGCGCCACGCGAGCCCTGGGTGAACCCTCGGGACCCACCCCGTCTGGCACACTGCCGCACGCACACCCGGACCAACGACACGCAAGGCGGACGAGCGCATGACCTGGCTGATCACGGGCGGAGCCGGATACATCGGGGCGCATGTCGTCCACGCGATGACCGCCGCGGGCGAGGAGACGGTGGTCTACGACGACCTGTCCTCGGGCCGCGCCGAGCGGCTGCCCGAGGGCGTCCCCCTCGTCGAGGGCTCGGTGCTCGACGAGGACCTGCTCGCCCGCACGCTCGGCGGGCGCCGCTTCACCGGCGTCGTCCACCTCGCCGCGAAGAAGCAGGTCGGCGAATCGGTCGAACTGCCGCTGCACTACTACCGCGAGAACGTCGAGGGCCTGCGCACCCTCCTCAAGGCGGTGACCGCGGCGGGCGTCCCCTCCTTCGTCTTCTCCTCCTCCGCGGCCGTGTACGGCATGCCGGAGACGGACTCCGGCCTGGTCACCGAAGAGACCCCGTGCCTGCCGATGTCCCCGTACGGCGAGACCAAGCTGGCCGGTGAGTGGCTGGTCCGCGCCACCGGCCGGGCACACGGGCTCGCGACCGCCGGCCTGCGCTACTTCAACGTGGCGGGCGCGGCGGCCCCCGAGCTGGCCGACACGGGTGTGTTCAACCTGGTCCCGATGGTCTTCGAGAAGCTCACCGAAGGCACCGCGCCCCGTATCTTCGGCGACGACTACCCGACACCGGACGGCACCTGCGTACGCGACTACATCCATGTGGTCGACCTGGCCGAGGCTCATGTGGCCGCCGCCCGGCGGCTGTCGGGCAGCATCGCGGGATCCGATCTCACGGTCAACATCGGCCGCGGGGAAGGCGTTTCGGTCCGCGAGATGATCGACCTCATCAACGAGGTCACCGGTCACGAACTGCCCGCCGAGGTCGCCCCGCGCCGCCCCGGCGACCCGGCCCGTGTCGTCGCCTCGGCCGACCGCGCCCACACCGAACTCGGCTGGAAGGCCCGGCACGACGTCCGCGACATGATCACCTCGGCCTGGTCGGGCTGGCTGCGCAGCCACCCGGAGGCGCGCCGCGACTGAGCGGCGCCCCAGCTCTCGTCGCTCACCACCCCACCTCGCGTCTCTCGCCACCTCGCCCCCGTCGCGGCCAGTCACTCATCGGCTCGCGACTCACCACATCACCCCCATCCGCTCGGGCACCTTGCGCGCCACCAGGTACCCCTGCGGGGTGGGCTCCGTCGGCAGCGGCGCGCATTCCTGGCGCAGCCGTATCTCGAAACCGGCCGCCTCCAGTTCGGCGGTGAGCCGGTCGGGGTCGAGGCGGTGGAAGTCGAGGGAGACCCGGTGGCCGAACGCCTCCTCGTAGTGGACGAGTTCGCGGCCCGCCTGGAAGGCCAGCAGCAGATGGCCGTCCGGGGCGAGGGCACGGTGGAAGCGGGCGAGGACGCCCGGGTGGTCCTCGGGCGGGACGTGGATGAGCGAGTACCAGGCCACCAGACCGGCGAGCGAGTACTCCGGCAGGTCCAGGGTGGTCATGTCGCCCACCTCGAAACGGAGTTCGGGGTGGGCGGCGCGGGCACGGGCCACCATGGCCGGGGACAGGTCGAGTCCGGAGGCGGCCAGTCCGAGCGAGGCGAGGTGTGCGGTGATCCTGCCCGGCCCGCAACCGACCTCGACCACGGCGGGCGCACCGCCGTCGGTTACCGCGGACGCACCACCGCCGGCCACTGCGGGCGCGCCGCCCTCCGCCGCGCCGCCCTCCGCCGTCACGGGAGCACCGGCCTCGCCACCACCACGTATCAGCTCCGCGAAGGCGGCGAGTACCGCGCGCGCGAAGACGTTCCGCTCCAACTCGCCCCGGACGAGGTCGAGATAGCCCGGGACCATGACGTCGTAGGCACTGCGGGTGGCAGTCACGTAGGAAGGCTCGTCGGCCTGGTAGGACTCGCTGTCGATCATGCCCAAGAACGTAACGCGCACCACTGACAACGCGGAGTGACCAGCGGATTCTCGGAGTCTGCGACCGACTCGGGCTCGCCCCGCCGCTACAGCGCCCGCAGCCCCGCCGCGACACTCCCCGCGAGCCGGTCCAGGTAGCCGCCCGGCATGGTGCCGCGGGCGACCACGCCGCGCCAGTAGAGCGGGCCGGAGATCAGGTCGAGGGCGAGGTCCTCGTCGTAGTCGGGGCGCAGTTCGCCGCGGTCGGCGGCGGCGCGGACGATGCCGCTGGCCACACTGTGCTGGCTCTGCCGCAGTGCCGTCTGGAGCGCCTCGGCGATCTCGGGGTTGCGGGCCGCCTCGGCCTGGAGGTCGGGGATCACCTGGGAGGCGACGGGGTGGCGCAGCATCCGGGCCGTCAGCGCGTACAGCAGCCGCAGGTCGCCCTCCAGGCTGCCGGTGTCGGGGGCGGGCAGGCCCTGCACCGCCACCGCGGAGACCACGTCGAGCACGAGTTGCAGCTTCGAGCGCCAGCGGCGGTAGACCGCGGTCTTGCCGACCCCGGCGCGGCGGGCGATGCCCTCGATCGACATCCGGGCGTAGCCGACTGCCGCGAGCTCCTCGAAGACGGCCTCGCGGATGGCCTGCGTGATGTCCTCGCGCAGTACCGCCGCTCCCGCGGGCCGACGCCGTGGCCGGTTTTCGTCTGCGGTCATGCGGTCAGCATAGGGCGTCGCGACGTAACGGTTGCGTCCCGACGTAAATCCGCTCTACTCTCGACGTTGCGACGATACGGGTCCGTCCCGACGAAACGACACCCGGCCGCCACCCGGCCGACACCGGCGCCCCGGACCCCGCGCACCCCGACGCAGCACCCTCGCAGCACCCCTCGTAACGCCGAGCACCGCGGATGTGAGAGCCGGATGAGCCAGGCAGTCAACACCCCAGCCGCCAGCGCGGCCGGACAGCAGTCCGCCGCACCGCCGGGGCCCGGCGGGACCGGTGCCCGCGAGGACGCCGCCGCGCTCGCCGCCCGGTACGGGCTGACGGTCAGTGGTGCGCGTCCGACGCTGCGGGGGTATGTGCGGCAGTTGTGGGGGCGGCGGCATTTCATCGTGGCGTTCTCGCAGGCGAAGCTGACGGCGCAGTACAGCCAGGCGAAGCTGGGGCAGTTGTGGCAGGTGGCGACGCCGCTGCTGAACGCGCTGGTGTACTTCCTGATCTTCGGTCTGATTCTTCAGGCGGACCGGGGTATGGAGCGTGAGGTCTATGTTCCGTTCCTGGTGACGGGCGTGTTCGTGTTCACGTTCACGCAGAGTTCGGTGATGGCCGGGGTGCGGGCGATCGCGGGCAATCTGGGTCTGGTGCGGGCGTTGCACTTCCCGCGGGCGTCGCTGCCGATCTCGTTCTCGTTGCAGCAGCTTCAGCAGTTGCTGTTCTCGATGATCGTGATGGTGGCGGTCGCGATGGCGTTCGGGAGCTTCCCGACGTGGTCGTGGCTGCTGATGGTCCCGGTGCTGGTGCTGCAGTTCTTCTTCAACACGGGCCTCGCGCTGATCATGGCGCGGCTCGGCAGCAAGACCCCCGACCTGGCGCAGCTGATGCCGTTCGTGATGCGCACCTGGATGTATGCCTCGGGTGTCATGTTCTCCATCCCGGTGATGCTGGAGGACAAGCCGCAGTGGGTGGCCGACATCCTTCAGTGGAACCCCGCGGCGGTCTACATGGACCTGATGCGGTTCGCGCTCATCGACGAATACGGCTCCTCGAACCTGCCCCCGCATGTGTGGGCGGTCGCGCTGGGCTGGGCCGTCCTGCTCGCCGTGGGCGGATTCGTGTACTTCTGGAAGGCTGAGGAGAAGTACGGCCGTGGCTGACACCGAGACTCTCAACAACCCGAACCCGAACCCGACCATGAACACGAACCCGCACGCGGCCCGGGCACCGGGCAGCGCCTCGTCCGCGCCCGTGCCCGCGCCCGGTCCGGTGCCCACCGTGATCGCCGACAGCGTGGACATCGTCTACCGCGTGCACGGCGCCGCCACCGGCCGCGGCGCCGCGACGGCCGCGCTCAGCCGGATGCTGCGCGGCGGCCGCTCCGGCTCGGCCCTGGGCATCCGTACCGTCCACGCCGTACGCAAGGTCTCCTTCACCGCCTACCGCGGCGAGGCGATCGGCCTGATCGGCACCAACGGCTCGGGCAAATCAACCCTGTTGAAGGCGGTCGCGGGTCTGCTCCCGGTGGAGAACGGGCGCATCTACACCGACGGGCAGCCCTCGCTGCTCGGCGTCAACGCCGCCCTGATGAACGACCTCACCGGTGAACGCAACGTCCACCTGGGCGGGTTGGCCATGGGCATGTCGCGCGAGCAGATCCGCGAGCGCTACCAGGAGATCGTCGACTTCTCCGGCATCAACGAGAAGGGCGACTTCATCACCCTGCCGATGCGTACGTACTCCTCCGGCATGGCCGCCCGCCTGCGGTTCTCCATCGCCGCCGCCAAGGACCACGACGTCCTCATGATCGACGAGGCCCTCGCCACCGGCGACCGCTCCTTCCAGAAGCGCTCCGAGGCCCGCATCCGCGAACTGCGCAAGGAAGCCGGCACCGTCTTCCTCGTCAGCCACAACAACAAGTCCATCCGCGACACCTGCGACCGCGTCCTGTGGCTGGAACGCGGCGAACTGCGCATGGACGGGCCGACGGCCGAAGTCCTCGCCGAGTACGAGAAGTTCACCAACAAGAAGTAGGAGCGGCGCGGCGGCGGTCAGCACGTCGGGCGGGCAGCGAAATGCGCCCCGTACACGTCAGGAAACGACGTGTACGGGGCGCCTTCGTACGTGCCCTGCCTTGATGCTCGCCTGCGTGCGCGCTGCCACCGGCCCGCGCTCGCGGTCCGGTGGCAGCGCCCCGCTCAGCTGTGCGTGCGCAGCAAGGTGCGCATGGTGCGCATGGCCACCGAGAGGTTGGCCAGGTCGAAGGAGTCCGAGCCCTGGATCTCCTCGAGGGTGGTGCGGGCGCGGGCCAGGATCGCGGAGTTCTTCTCCTCCCACGCCTTGAACCGCTGCTCGGGGGTCGAGTCGCCGTTGCCGACGGCGAGCACGTCCGCGGTGAGCGCCGCGTGCGCCGCGAAGAGGTCCTCGCGGATGGAGGCGCGCGCCATGGACTGCCAGCGGTCGTCGCGGGGCAGTTCGATGATGCGGTCCATCAGCTCGGTGATCTTCAGGCGGTCCCCGAGGTCGTAGTAGACCTCGGCGACGGCCAGCGGCTCCTTGCCCATACGGTCCGCGATCGCCGCGATGTCCAGCGTCGGGAAGGCCGAGGAGAACCCGGCGACGCGCTGGGCCAGTTGGTCCGGCACGCCCGCGTCGGTCAGTTCGTCGCGGATGCGCTGGTACCACTCCAGGTCGGTGCCGCGCAGCAGCTTGGGCAGTTCGTCCCAGACCGCTCGGACACCGGCGCCGAAGAAGTCGACCGTCTCCCGCAACTGGAGCGGCTGCGGCCGGTTGTTGAGCAGCCAGCGGGTGCCGCGCTCGACCAGGCGCCGCGAGTGCAGCCGGATCCGGGTCAGCACATCGGCGGCGACGATGTTGTCCAGCGCCTCCACCGCGTCCCAGACCTCGCCGAGACCGAAGATGGCGCGGGCGGCCATCTGGGCCCGCACGATCTCCTCGAGCGAGGCGCCCGACTCCTCGCGCAGCCGGTGCAGGAAGGTCGAACCACCGGTGTTGACCGTGTCGTTGACCAGGATGGTCGTGACGATCTCGCGGTTCAGCGCGTGCGCGTCGATCTGCTCGGGGAACCGCTCGCGCAGCGCCGTCGGGAAGTAGGCGTGCAGCAGGCTCCGCAGATACGGGTCGTCCGGCAGCGTGGTGTGGATCAGCTCCTGCGCGGCGGTGATCTTCGTGTACGCGAGGAGCACGCTCAGCTCGGGCTGGGTGAGTCCCTTTCCGGCGCTCAGCCGTTCCTTGATCTGCCGGTCGGTGGGCAGGAACTCCAGGGCGCGGTCGAGGTGGCCCTCCTTGGTCAGGCGCCGCATGAACCGCTGGTGGGCGTGGAGCAGCGAGGCCGACTGCGCCTCGGCGTTGGCCAGCGCGGTGTTCTGGGCGTAGTTGTTGCGCAGCACCAGGGCGCCGACCTCGTCGGTCATCTCGGCGAGCAGCTTGTTGCGCTGCTTGACCGTCATGTCCCCTTCGGCGACCAGCGAGTTGAGCAGGATCTTGATGTTCACCTCGTGGTCGGAGGTGTCCACGCCCGCGCTGTTGTCGATGGCGTCGGTGTTGATGTGCCCGCCGTGCAGGGCGAACTCGATCCGGCCCAGCTGGGTGAGACCGAGGTTGCCGCCCTCGCCGACGACCTTGGCGCGCAGCTCGGAACCGTCCACCCGGATCGCGTCGTTGGCCTTGTCACCGACGTCCGCGTTCGACTCCAGCGAGGACTTCACATACGTACCGATGCCGCCGTTCCACAGCAGGTCCACCGGCGCCTGGAGCACCGCCCGCATCAGGTCGGCCGGGGTCATCTTGGTGACCGACTTGTCGATGCCGAGCGCCTCGCGGATGTGCGAGTTGACCTGGATCGCCTTGGCGCTGCGCGGGAAGACGCCGCCGCCCGCGGAGAGCAGGTCGGTGTTGTAGTCGGCCCAGGAGCTGCGCGGCAGTTCGAACAGGCGGCGGCGCTCGGCGTAGGAGACGGCGGCGTCCGGGTTCGGGTCGATGAAGATGTGCCGGTGGTCGAAGGCGGCGACCAGGCGGATGTGCTCGGAGAGCAGCATGCCGTTGCCGAACACGTCGCCGCTCATGTCGCCCACGCCGACCGCGGTGAAGTCCTCGGTCTGGCTGTCGTGGCCGAGCTCGCGGAAGTGGCGCTTGACCGACTCCCAGGCGCCGCGCGCGGTGATGCCCATGCCCTTGTGGTCGTAGCCCGCGCTGCCGCCGGAGGCGAAGGCGTCGCCGAGCCAGAACTCGTAGTTCTCGGCGACCTCGTTGGCAATGTCGGAGAAGGTCGCGGTGCCCTTGTCGGCGGCGACCACCAGGTAGGTGTCGTCCTCGTCGTGGCGGACCACGTCGGCGGGCGGCACGACCTCACCGGCGACCAGGTTGTCGGTGATGTCCAGGAGCGCCGAGATGAAGGTGCGGTAGGCGCCGATGCCCTCGGCGAGCCACGCGTCGCGGTCCACCGCGGGGTCGGGGAGCTGCTTGGCGACGAAGCCGCCCTTGGCGCCCACCGGCACGATGACGGTGTTCTTCACCATCTGCGCCTTCACCAGACCGAGGATCTCGGTACGGAAGTCCTCCCGCCGGTCGGACCAGCGCAGACCGCCGCGCGCGACCTTGCCGAAGCGCAGGTGCACGCCCTCGACGCGGGGCGAGTACACCCAGATCTCGTACGCGGGCCGCGGTGCGGGCAGGTCGGGGATGGCCTGCGGGTCGAACTTCATGGAGACGTAGTTGTGGTGGCCGCCACCGCTCGCCTCCTGGAAGAAGTTGGTGCGCAGCGTCGCCTTGATGACGGTGAGGAAGGAGCGCAGGATGCGGTCCTCGTCGAGGCTCGCGACCTGGTCGAGCGCGCCGTCGAGTTCCTCCAGGAGCCCGTCGGTCAGCTCGGTGCCCGCCCGCTGGTGGTCCGGCGACATCCGCGCCTCGAAGAGCGAGACGAGCAGCCGGGTGGTGTGGACGTTGTTGCGGAGGGTGTCCTCCATGTAGTCCTGGCTGAAGGTGGCCCCGGCCTGCCGCAGGTACTTGGCGTAGGCGCGCAGCACCATCGCCTGGCGCCAGTTGAGCCCGGCGCGCAGTACCAGCTCGTTGAAGCCGTCGTTCTCGGCCTGGCCGGTCCAGGTCGCCTCGAAGGCCTCCTGGAAACGGTCGCGGGCGTCGTCGCCGAAGTAGTCCCCGCCCGTCTGGGCGGTGGGCATGCGCAGACCGAAGTCGTAGATCCAGGCGGTGGACCGGTCCGAGCAGCGCAGCTCGTACGGGCGCTCGTCGGTGACCTCGACGCCCAGGCGATGCAGCACCGGCAGCACCGCGGACAGCGAGATCTGGCCACCCGCGCGGTAGATCTTGAACCGGCGCTCGCCGGGCGCGGCGCCGACCGGCTCGTACAGCGAGAGCGCGAACTCGTCGCCGCCGGCCGCGAGTTGTTCGAGGTGCACCAGGTCGGCGACGCCGGAGCGCGGCGGGTGGTCGGCCTTGTAGCCCTCGGGGAAGGCCTCCGCGTAGCGGCGCGCGAGTTCGGCGGCGCGCTCCTCACCGAGCTCGGCGTACAGGGCCTCGTTGAAGGCGTCCTGCCAGGAGCGGGCGGCCTCGGCGAGCCGGGCCTCGATCCGCTCCTTGTCGGCGTCGCTGAGCTGCGGCAGCTCGGTGCCGGAGGGTACGCGCACCACGAAGTGCAGCCGGGAGAGCACCGATTCGGTGTTCCAGGCGGTGAAGTCGACGGTGCTGCCGCCGAGCTCCTCCTTCAGGATGTCCACGATGCGCAGCCGTACCGCCGTGGTGTAGCGGTCGCGCGGCAGGTAGACCAGCGCCGAGTAGTAGCGCCCGTACTCGTCCTTGCGCAGGTACAGGCGCAGCTTGCGGCGCTCCTGGAGGTACAGGACGCTGGTGACGATCTCGCGCAGCTCGTCGACCGGGGTCTGGAAGAGCTCGTCGCGCGGGTAGGTCTCCAGGATCTGCAGCAGGTCGCGGCCGTCGTGGCTGTTGGGCGAGAAGCCCGCGCCCTCCAGGACCTCCTCGACCTTGCGCCGGATGACCGGCACCCGGCGCACCGACTCGGTGTACGCGGCCGAGGAGAACAGTCCCAGGAAGCGGCGCTCCCCGACGACGTTGCCCTGGCTGTCGAACTTCTTCACGCCCACGTAGTCGAGGTACGAGGGCCGGTGGACGGTGGAGCGGCTGTTCGCCTTGGTCAGGACGAGCAGCTTGTGCTCGCGCGCCTTGGCCCGGGCGTCGGCGGGCAGCCGGCTGAAGGACGGGCTGACGGGGTGGTCCTCGCCCGTGTGGTGCGGGTCGGCGCGCAGGATGCCGAGGCCGGTGCCGGGCACGGCGGCCAGCGAGTCGTCGTCGCGCAGCTCGTACTCGCGGTAGCCGAGGAAGGTGAAGTGGTCGTCGGCGAGCCAGCGCAGCAGTTCGCGGGCCTCCTCGACCTCCTGCTCGCGCAGGTCGTCCGCGGTGGGTTCCTTCGGCAGCTCGACGGCGATGTTCAGCGCCGCGTCGCGCATCTTCTCCCAGTCCTCGACGGCCTCCCGGGCATCCGACAGGACGCGCAGCAGATCGCCGGTGATCTGCTTGAGGTCGCCGCGGTCGGTCTCGCGGTCCGTCTCGACGTGGATCCACGACTCGATCAGGGCGTCGTGCGGCAGTGCCTCGCGAACGGCGGTCCGCTGGGTGCTGAGCACTTCCAGGAGGCGGCCGGTGACGTCGCGGCGGACCACCATCTGCGGGTGGATCACGACGTGGATGCCGCGGTGCTGGCGGGACAGCTCGTTGGTGACGGAGTCGACAAGGAAGGGCATGTCGTCGGTGACCACCTCGACGACGGTGTGGCTGCAGGTCCAGCCGTTCTCCTCGACCGTCGGGGTGTGGACCCGGACGTTCGCGGTGCCCTGGGGGCGATTCTCGGCCAGCCTCAGATGGGAGAACGCGGCCCCGAAGACGTCGTCCGGGTCACGCCCGACGAGGTCCTCCGGGGCGGTGTGGCGGTAGTAGCGCTGGAGAAACGCGAGGACCGCGGCCTGGCCGGTTCCCTCGCCCTCAGCACCGGTCGGGAGATGTCCTCCGACCGGGCTGTTCTCAGCTACCCGGGCGGCCCTGTCGAGCAGCTCGGCTTTGGCTTCGTCCAGCTTCGTCCGCATTGTCCTCTGACTCCTGTCGCGCGCCGTTGCGTGACGTTGAAGGAAATAGTGCTGCACGCACGACACGTCGCCACGGCGCGGAGTGCCCGCTCGGGATCGACGTTATGCCGCGCAGTGCGAGACGCGGGGCGTTCTCGGCCATTTTCCCGGCCCGGCTCCCGCGGGGATCGGCGAAAGCCCGGCGCCGGAGGTCCTCCGTACGCGCCGGGTGCAGCGCAGGGGCGACGGTGCCCCTGCGGGATATCGCACTGATCACGGCCCCTAGGCTATCTCCCCGCCCCGGGACGGCGTCACGAGCCGCATGTGTACAAATACCGGCCCGGAATTTTGACGATCTGCACAGATGCGGCCCCTGTCCACAGGGAGTCGAGCCAACTCCACCCCTGCGTCTCGGCCCCGACACCCCTCCCGGGCTGCGGGACGGGCATCGGTGGCGTCGGGTTCGACCGGTCGGGTGGGTACGCGAGGGCTCGGGGCCGGGCCGTCGGTGGGCGGTGCCTGTCGGTAGCCGGTGCCTGTCGGTGGCGCGGTGTGGTTCAGGCGGCGAGGCGGGTGGCCTCGGCGACGGCTTCGGCCAGGGTGTCCACGACGGGCACCCCCACCGACTCCAGGCTGGCCCTGCTGTGCGAGCCCCCGGTGTAGAGCACCGCGCGGGCCCCCACGTGCGCGGCGGCCACGGCGTCGTCGGCGGCGTCCCCGATGACGACCGTACGGGCCGGGTCGATGTGCGCCAGCGCGGCGAGGTGGCGCACCATCTGCTCCGACTTGCCGCCCATCAGGCTTCCCGTGCGGCCCTCGACCCGCAGGAAGTGCGTGTCGATACCGATCTTGCGTACCAGCGGCACCAGCGAGTCGTGCGGATACATGCTGAGTATCGACTGGCTGTGCCCGGCCGCGCTCCACTCGCCGAGAAGCGCCTCGACGCCCTCGGCGAGCTCGCAGACGGCGCTGTTCAGCGTGTACTGGGCGTGGAAGACGCGGTCCATGGCCGCGAACTCGTCGTCGGTGGGCCGCCGCCCCATCATGCGCTCCTGGAAACGTATGACGGGTACGCAGTACAGCTCGCGGTACCGCTCCAGCGTCAGCGGTCCGATGCCGACCTCGGCGAATGCCGCGTTGGTGGCCCCCACCACGGCGTCCGTGTCGTGGAAGAGCGTGCCGTTCCAGTCCCAGACGATGTGTCCTGCCTGCTTCATCCCCATGCACACGAAAGTACCGGGGCTCTCCGACAGAGCCTCGCCCACCCGGTATGGATCTGGTCACGGCTGGGCGTGTGCGGGGCTCGACGGGGGGCCACTGCGTGCGGCGAGCGGGGGTCGGCCGGTTCGGCGGCGGGCTCGGGGTGACCACGGCTCGGGGCCGCTACGGGCCACGGGTCAGCCCAGCAGGTTCGGGATCTCCTGTGTCGCGTACCAGAGCAGCTCGTGGTCCTCGGCGCCGTCGACGGTGAACTGGGCGTCGTCGTCGCCCTGATCCGCGGCTCCGACCGCGGCCGCGGCGGCGGTGACGTCGGCCCGGGCCTCGTCGGAGTCCACATGGACCGCGGCCGCCTTGGCGAGCGGCACGGCCTCGGCGATCCGCACCTCGCCGAGCGCCGCCGGGTCGAGCCCGCGGTCCGGGTCGGACGGAGCCGTGCCGTCGGGCACGTCCAGGGCGACCACGACCCGGCGGCGTACCGCGTCGGGGTCCAGGGCGAGCTGCCGCAGCGAGGCGAGAGCGGCCCGGCTGAGGGCGGCGTACTCCAGTTCCTCTATGTCGTCCGACAGGTACCACTCGCGCAGGCCGGGGGTCACCGCGTAGGCGGTCAGCGGGCCCGGTCCGAGCTCCCCCGCCTTGAACGCCTCGGCGAGACCGGTGAGAGTCAGGGGAACATAGACACGCATGTCGGCCGCTTTCTGTTCGTGACGGCTGCCCGCCAACTCGCCGACGGACTCCGGGACACGGACTCCGGGACGCAGGGACGAAGACCTCCAGAGTACGTGCCCCGAGTCCCCTTTCGGGGCCGGTCCCACAGCGCCCGCACCCCTCGTCCGTCTTCACCCGACCCCGGTGTGACCTGCGCTCTTCGGCCCGCCGTCACTCTGATAAGTGAATTTTCCCGGGCCGGACGCGACCACGGCCGGGTTGTGGCGGCCCGACGCCCCCTTGGCCAAGATCACCACAAGCGGAACTGCCCGGACTTTCCGGGCCTACCGGCATACGGGGCTCATGACATGACAGACATGACACACATGACAGACACGATCATCACCATCGGGACGACCGGAACGGATGCGGGGGCGCGTGTGGGGGCGGGTGCGGGGAGGAGCGCGGGGAGGAGCGCGGGGGCGGCTGCGGGAGGGGTCGCACGTACCGCGGCGGGGGCGAGTGCGGGGGCCGTCGTACGTACGGCAGCGGCGGCGGGCGCGGGTGCGGGCACAGGAGCAGTCGTACGTACAGCAGCGGCGGCGGACGCGAGTACGGCCACAGGAGCAGTCCTACGTACGGACTCGGGCGCGGTCGTCCGTACGACCACAGCAGCCGGGGCGGGAGCACCGGCGGCGGACGCGTACGTCGGTGCCGGGACCCACGGCGGCGGCGCGGCGCGCGGCGGCGGGAGCGGCCCGCGCGGGTCCGCGCCCGCCATCGCCAAGGTCATGACGCGCAACCGTCGCCGTCCCGGTGCGGGGCTGCGGGCGGGGGCGGGGGCGCGGCCGCCGGGGCGGCGGGACGGGCGGCGGCCTGGTGCCTCGGGTGCGGTGCGGCGGGCGCCCGCGCCCGAGCCGCGGCCCACGGACGTGTTCGCGGAGCGGCTGCTCGCCGTGCTCAGCGGACAGCGTCCGGTGCACTGGATGCTGCGGCACACGGCGGCCTGCGCGTACGACGAACTGGCCCGGCTCGCCGAGCAGTCCCCGTTGCGGGTGTGCGGGCGGCCGCCGGTGGTCCGGGACATCGGCTGGTTCCGTACCGAGGACGGCGCCGTCGAGGCGTTCGCGCGGATCAGCGCCGACGACCGGCTGCGGGCGATGGCCTACCGGCTCGAACAGGGCGAGGATCTGCGCTGGCGCTGCACCGCCGTGGAGATCGGCGCCGTGCCGCGCCAGCGCCCCGCCGGGTCACGGCCCCAGGCCCTGTCCTGAAGCAAGGGACCGGCGGCCCCCGAGGCCACCGGTCCCTTGATGTTTCGTTCTCCGGGCCGCAACCGCCGGGCGCCGCCCGGCAGTTGCCCCGCCACTACTTCTTGCGGCGGCGGCCGCCCTTCTGCTGCTTGCGGCGCTCGGCGCGGGTCAGGCCGTCGGACTCGGAGCGCGCCGAGCCGTCCGTGTCATCGGCGAAGTCGCCCTCGATGACGCCGCCTTCACCGTCGACCGTCGGCGCGGAGAAGTGCAGCCGGTCGGGGCGCTGTGGGGCCTCCAGGCCCTTGGCGCGGATCTCCGGGCGGCCCGCACCGGCCGGGACCGCGTCCTGCTTCGCGGGCGCCGCGTCCTCCACCGGGACCTCCTCGACCTGCTGCTCGACCTGGACCTCCAGGTTGAACAGGTAGCCGACGGACTCCTCCTTGATGCCGTCCATCATGGCGCTGAACATGTCGAAGCCCTCGCGCTGGTACTCGACCAGCGGGTCCTTCTGCGCCATCGCCCGCAGGCCGATGCCCTCCTGGAGGTAGTCCATCTCGTAGAGGTGCTCACGCCACTTGCGGTCCAGGACCGACAGGACCACGCGGCGCTCCAGCTCACGCATGATCTCCGAGCCGAGCTGCGCCTCACGGGCCTCGTACTGCTCGTGGATGTCGTCCTTGATGGCGTCCTCGATGAACTCAGCGGTCAGGCCCGCCCGGTCACCGGCCTCGTCCTCCAGCTCCTCGACGGTGACCTTCACCGGGTAGAGCTGCTTGAACGCGCCCCACAGGCGGTCCAGGTCCCACTCCTCGGCGAAGCCCTCGGCGGTCTCCGCCTGGATGTACGCCTCGATGGTGTCGTCCATGAAGTGCTTGACCTGGTCCTGAAGGTCCTCGCCCTCCAGGACGCGGCGGCGCTCGCCGTAGATGACCTCACGCTGCCGGTTGAGGACCTCGTCGTACTTGAGGACGTTCTTGCGCGTCTCGAAGTTCTGCTGCTCCACCTGCGACTGGGCGGAGGCGATGGCGCGGGTGACCATCTTGTTCTCGATCGGGACGTCGTCGGGGACGTTCGCCATCGACATCACGCGCTCGACCATCTGCGCCTTGAACAGCCGCATCAGGTCGTCGCCGAGCGAGAGGTAGAAGCGGGACTCGCCGGGGTCGCCCTGACGGCCGCTACGGCCGCGGAGCTGGTTGTCGATACGGCGCGACTCGTGGCGCTCGGTGCCCAGGACGTAGAGCCCGCCGAGGTCCTTGACCTCCTCGAACTCCGACTTCACCGCCTGCTCCGCCTTCTTCAGGGCGGCGGGCAGGGCGGCGGCCCACTCCTCGACGTGCTCCACCGGGTCCAGGCCGCGGCCGCGCAGCTCCGTCTCGGCCAGGTCGTCCGGGTTGCCGCCGAGCTTGATGTCCGTACCACGGCCGGCCATGTTCGTGGCCACCGTGACCGCGCCCTTGCGTCCGGCCTGGGCGACGATCGTCGCCTCCCGGTCGTGCTGCTTGGCGTTGAGGACCTCGTGCTTGATGCCGCGCTTGCTGAGCTGCTGGGAGAGGTACTCGGACTTCTCCACGGAGGTGGTGCCGACCAGGATCGGCTGGCCCTGCGCGTGCTTCTCGGCGATGTCGTCGACGACCGCGTCGAACTTGGCGACCTCGGTGCGGTAGATCAGGTCCGACTGGTCCGCACGGATCATCGGCCGGTTGGTCGGGATCGGCACCACACCGAGCTTGTAGATCTGGTGGAACTCGGCGGCCTCGGTCATCGCCGTACCGGTCATGCCGGAAAGCTTGTCGTAGAGGCGGAAGAAGTTCTGCAGGGTGATCGTCGCGAGCGTCTGGTTCTCGTCCTTGATGTCCACCCCTTCCTTCGCCTCGATCGCCTGGTGCATGCCCTCGTTGTAGCGGCGGCCCGCGAGGATACGGCCGGTGTGCTCGTCGACGATCATGACTTCGCCGTCCATGACGACGTAGTCCTTGTCCTTCTTGAACAGCTCCTTCGCCTTGATGGCGTTGTTCAGGTAGCCGACAAGCGGGGTGTTGACCGACTCGTAGAGGTTGTCGATGCCCAGCCAGTCCTCGACCTTGCTGACACCGGACTCGTGGATGGCGACGGTGCGCTTCTTCTCGTCGACCTCGTAGTCCCCGGTCTCCTCGATGCCCTTGAGCTGGTTGCCCGCCTCGCCCTTCTTCAGGCGGGTCACCAGCTTGGCGAAGTCGCCGTACCACTTGGTGGCCTGGTCGGCCGGGCCGGAGATGATCAGCGGCGTACGGGCCTCGTCGACGAGGATGGAGTCGACCTCGTCCACGATCGCGAAGTTGTGGCCGCGCTGGACCAGTTCGTCCTTCGACCAGGCCATGTTGTCGCGCAGGTAGTCAAAGCCGAACTCGTTGTTCGTGCCGTAGGTGATGTCGCAGCCGTACTGCTCGCGGCGCTGCGCCGGCGTCATGTTCGCCAGGATGCAACCGACTTCCAGGCCCAGGAACTTGTGGACCCGGCCCATCATCTCGGAGTCGCGCTCGGCCAGGTAGTCGTTGACCGTGATCAGGTGCACGCCCTTGCCCGACAGGGCGTTGAGATACGCGGGCAGGGTGCCGACCAGGGTCTTGCCCTCACCGGTCTTCATCTCCGCCACATAGCCGTTGTGCAGGGCGGCGCCGCCCATGATCTGCACGTCGTAATGACGCTGGCCGAGCACACGCTTGGCGGCCTCGCGGACCGTGGCGAAGGCCTCCGGCATCAGGTCGTCCAGGCTCTCGCCGTCCGCGCAGCGCTGCTTGTACTCGTCGGTGAGCGCGCGCAGCTCGGCGTCGGAGAGGCCGACGAAGTCCTCTTCGATGGAGTTGACCTGGTCCGCGATGCGGTGCAGCTTGCGCAGGATCTTGCCTTCGCCTGCACGCATGATCTTCGAGAGGACGGACACGGGGGTTGGTCTCCTTGCCGGTCGGGCCTGGCGCGGTCGGTTTCGCTTGTATGCGCTTCGAGCAACGGCCATCGTATGCGAGGACCCCACCGCGCCGGGAGGTCTGCCGCGACGACGACATTTGCCCACGGTACTGGGGCAACGGACACAGGTCTGCAAACGTGCCCACTCATCGAACGCGCGAGCCGGGCCCAAGGTGCCCACCCGGCGCGAAGAGTGATCAGAGGGTCACGCACCGCACCTCACGCGCCCCCTGGCCAGACCGTGCCATGTCGCCGCAACCCCTGGCACGGGCCACCCCCGAACACACACAATCGGCCAATGGAACCCGTCACCCTCGCCACCGGACGCCTGCTGCTGCGCACGGTCGGACCCGACGACGCCACCGCCGTGTACGAGGCCTGCCAGGACCCCGCCATCCAGCGCTGGACCACCATTCCCTCCCCGTATCTGCCCGAGCACGCCGAGGGGTTCACCCGCCGCATGGTCCCCGACGGCTGGCGCGACGGCTCCATGTTCACCTTCGGCGTCTTCCTGCGCGGCCGCGGCGCCGACCACGGCCCGCTCGCCGCGATGCTCGGCATCACCATGCGCGGCCCCGGCACCGGCGAGGTCGGCTACTGGGCCGCCCGCGAGCACCGCGGCCACGGCTACGTCGTCGAAGCCGTGCTTGCCGCCTGCCGCTGGGCCTGCACCGAGGTCGGACTCGACCGCATCGAATGGCGTGCGGAAGTCGGCAACCACGGCTCGCGCGCGACCGCGCTGCGCGCCGGATTCACCATGGAGGGCACCCTGCGCGCGGCCATCGACCACGCCGGACTGCGCCGCGACAGCTGGGTCGGCTCCCTGCTCCCCTCGGACCTCGAACTGCCCGGCACGACCCCCTACGTTCCCGCGCCGAGAGGCTGAACAGGCGCGGTCGCGTTCGCGGTTCGGGCGTTCGCGGTTCGGGCGGTTGAGGGGCGGGCGGTTGAGGGTCCGGCGCGACGGTGGAGGCCGGGTCGACGGAGGCCGGGGCGGGCGCACTGTCCGAGGTGGAGCCGCATCGTCCGAGGTGAAGCCGCACTGTCAGAGGCGGGTCCTAGGGTGCGGTCATGACCACTGAACCGCGTCCGACGACAGAGCTGTCCGCCGACGAGGCACGCCGCATCGCCCTGCGCGCACAGGGCCTGCTCGGCGCGCCCGACCGCAGAGCCTCGGTGCGCGGCATACTCCGTCACCTCGGCGCGGTCCAGCTGGACACCATCTCGGTACTGGCCCGCTCCCACGAACTCGTCCCCTACGCCCGGCTCGGCGCCCTCGGCCGCACCCACGTCGAGGACTCCTACTGGACACCCGACCAGGAACACGGCGAGCGACAGCCGCACGCCTTCGAGTACTGGTCGCACGCCGCCTGCATCCTGCCCCTCGAGGAATGGCCCCACTTCGCCTTCCGCCGCCGCGCCTACCGGGCCCGCCCGCACTGGAACCACGAACTGCCCGACGGCGCGTACGAGCAGGTCATCAAGCAGCTCGCCGAGCAGGGCCCGCTCACCGCCACCGAGTTGGGCGGTGCCAAACGCACCGGCGAGTGGTGGGACTGGTCGGCCGCCAAGGTCGCCGTCGAACGCGCCCTGATGTACGGCGAGGTCGTCTGCACCCAGCGCAAAAGCTGGAAACGGGTGTACGACCTCGCCGAACGCGCCGTGCCCGCGCCCCTGCTGCACGACGAACTCGACGACCGCGAATGCATACGGCGCCTGGTACGCCTCGCCGGACAGTCCCTGGGCGTCGGCACCCGCGCCGACATCGCCGACTACCACCGGCTCAAGGGCGAACAGGTCGACGCGGTCCTCGCCGACTCGGGCCTGGTACCCGTGACGGTTGAGGGCTGGGGCAAACCCGGCGGCGCGGGCCGCGGCTCACGCCCCGGACCCGGCCTGGCCTGGGCGGATCCCGAGGCCCTGCGGACACCGCCGCGCGGTCGGCACCGTACGACCCTGCTCTCCCCGTTCGACTCCCTGATCTGGGAACGCGCCCGCACCGAGCGGATCTTCGGCTTCACCCACCGCCTGGAGGCCTACGTCCCCCGCCCCAAGCGCATCCACGGCTACTTCGCCATGCCGGTCCTCGCGGGCGGCCACCTCGTCGGCCGGGTGGACCCCGGCCGCCAGGGCCACACCCTGCTCGCCAAACAGGTCTCCCTCACCGGCGCCTCCGCCGTACCGCACGTCGCCCGCGCCTTGGCCGAGGCCGCGAGCTGGGTGGACTGCACCCAGGTACGCGTCGAACGGCTGGAGCAGGAGGAGCTGCGGGCGGGGCTGGAGGCGGAGGTGAAGCGGTTGACCGGATGAGGCGTGGTGGGGCTCGCGGCCCTCGTCATCGGCTGGGCCCGCTCGTGGCTCCGGCCGCCGTCGGCGGCCGGTGGCGGTTGGTGGCTGGTGACGGCTGGCGGCGCTCAGCGGATTTCGAGGATCTTTTCGCGCATCGCGTAGACCACCGCTTCCATCCGTGAATGCAGCTGGAGCTTCTCCAGGATGTTGCGCACGTGGTTCTTCACCGTGTTCTCGCTGATGAACAACTCCTTGGCGATGTCACGGTTGTTCATACCGGTCGCGACGAGCTTGAGCACCTCCAGCTCGCGGTCGGTGAGCTTGGGCGCGGGCACCAGACGGCGCTCGTCGGTGCGCTGGATCATCGACTTGAACTCGGTGAGCAGCTTCGAGGCCATGGACGGGCTGATCTGCGACTGCCCGTCGGCGACCGCACGGATCGCGGTGGCCACCTCGTCCGTGGAGATCTCCTTGAGCAGATAGCCCGTGGCCCCTGCCTTGATCGCGTCGTAGAGGTCCGCCTCCTCGTCGCTGATCGTCAGCATGATGATCTTCGCGCTGGGCGCCACCTCCTTGATGGAGGTGCACGCCTCGATCCCGCCGCGCCTGGGCATCCGTACATCCATCAGCACGATGTCCGGCAGCAGATCCGCCGCCTTGTCCACGGCCTCCGCGCCATCCCCCGCCTCCCCCACGACAAGGATGTCCTCCTCGGCCTGGAGCACGATCTCCAGGCCGCGCCGGAAGAGCGCGTGATCGTCCACGACGAGCACCCTGATCGGCTCCTGCCGTGGTGAACCGCCCTGGGGGTCCACGCTCGCGACGCCGCCTAGATCGGCGCCCTGTTCACGCATCGGTCCGAAGCTGTCCGCCATCGTTCCTCCCCCTGAAGGCCATGGCCCTGTCTTCCAGCGCTGCCGGGTCGAAGGCACCAACCCCGGGCGGCAGCACCCCGGTTGGCCTTCCGGTCATGATTCCATGCCCGTACGACAGCGAGGCGACAACAGCATGTGCCCTCCCCCGGAGAGCACCGGCGCACCGGTGCCCCCGCGGACGCGGCAGCGTCCGCGGGGGCACCGGAACGAGGCGGTCACCTTCTTCTTCGCTCTTCTTCGCTTCTTCCTTCGCGTCTGTCCGGCCTCAGTGGCCGATCACGCCGCCTGCCGAGGACATGGAGACGTCCGCCGACCCGGAGGCCTCCGTCACCATCTGGTCGGTGGTGATGTGGATGACGCCGTAGTCGTAGGCGTGACGCCGGTAGACAACGCTCGGTTCCTTCGTCTCGGAGTCGACGAAGAGGTAGAAGTCGTGCCCGACGAGTTCCATCTCGTAGAGCGCCTGGTCGAGCGTCATCGGAGCGGCGATGTGGGTCTTCTCCCGGACGACGAGCGGGCCCTCGCCCTTGACCTCCAGCGGACCCATCCGCTTGACGGGGACGCCGTCGTCGAGCTCCTGCTCGTTCGTGGCGATGCTGCCGTCGGTGTTGAGGTGCGCCGCGTCGGGAACGCGGTCCGCCACCTCCGCCGCAGA
Source organism: Streptomyces sp. NA04227 (assembly GCF_013364195.1). Lineage (NCBI taxonomy): Bacteria > Bacillati > Actinomycetota > Actinomycetes > Kitasatosporales > Streptomycetaceae > Streptomyces > Streptomyces sp. NA04227. The sequence goes on from NZ_CP054918.1 coordinate 2,593,860, forward strand.
GATCCTGCCGGTACCGCGGCGAGTGCGCCGCTTGTCGTGCTGCCTGCGCAGTCGCGCCTCGAGCTTCTCGGTGGCGAGGTCGAGCGCCGCGTACGGGTCGCTGGCAGCCGCCTCCGCCCGGATCACGGGGCCGCGGGAACGGAGCGTGATCTCCACACGCTCACAGCGGTCGTGCTGGCGGGGGTTGGGCTCCTTGGACACCTCGACGTCGAGGCTGATCACCTTGCCGTCGAGCTTCTGGATCTTGTCCAGCTTCAGCTTCTCGGCCACGTGCTTGCGGAACCGCTCGGGTACTTCGGTCTTGCGGCCTTTGACGACGATGTCCACGCAGAACTCCGTTCCCGGAAAGCCCCGCAACGGTGGCGGAGCGTCTCCCTTTCGCACCAGGCCCCGGCGACTTGCGGAGCCTCGGACTCGGTGACTTCCACCTCCTCCTCCCCCGCCGGCGGGATCTCCACCCCACCGGTCCGGGTGATTGCGAGAACCGGAAATTCACTGTCGTGCCCGCGTGCGCGGTCCGGCATTCGGTTGTCGGAGAGATCAGCGGGCCGAGTACGGGACCCGGCCTCCGCCATTCCTCACAACCGAACATATCTCGCCCGGAGGAAGTCGTCACCCTCTCTCGATGTCTACCTCCGTTCGGGTGTAACCGGTCTCTCTCTACCTGCAACGATGCGTGTGGTCGATGGGTTCCTGCGCGGTGATTCCCGCGGCGCGGAACGTGACGGACGGTTTTTCGGCCGGCTGATCCGGACACCTGGGGGCGGGGGCTTCCGGAGGCTTCCAGGGGCGGCTTCCGGGCCGTTGCCGGTGGCTCTGGTCGGGGCGGGGAGCCGTTCCCCGGCAGTTGTCCAAGAGCTTCGCCCCGGGGCGTGAGGCCCGGTTGTGGGGCGGTTGTGGGGCGGTTGTGGGGGTTGCGCTGGTGGGTGGCGATCGCGGTGGGGGTTACCGGCCGGTTGTTGTCCGATGCCGTCGTGGGTCAGTTGTGGGGGTCGAAGTGGTGCGGTTCGCCGGTATGCAGTTCGAAGGCCTCGGGCGGAGCCGCGATCACCGCTGATGCGATGCTCCTTACCCCGGCATCCGCCGACAATGCACGCGCGGCTTCAGCGATCGAGGAACCCGTTGTCAGGAGGTCGTCGACGATGATCACGGTGGGGGTGAGGGTGGGGGTCGGGGTGGCGATTTCGGAAGAGGTGAGGGTTCCGGAGGCGCCAGGTACGGCGAGGGTTCCGGGGGCGTGAATGGCGGGGCTTTGGGCAGGGGGCGGGGTGAAGGCGGAGGTGAGGCGCCGGGGAGGAAGTAGCGCGGAGTCGGGGGCATATTCGCACCTGTGTGCGCACTCATTCGCGGGGGTTTTCGGATGGCTCGCGGTCGGTGTGTACGGGTGCGGTTGCGGCGCGTATCGGTGTGTGCGGGATTGCTTTGTCTGCCCGGGAGTTGAGGGCTGCGGCGCCTGACAATCCCTTTGTGCGTGCGGCCGCATCCTGTGTGTGTCCGGCGGCGTCCAGAGCTGTTTCCTCTCGGCGAAGAAACGAATACCCCTCGCATTCACTTCCAGCGCTCCACGCAAATTCGCCTGCCGCTGACGGGAGTTGAGGCCCGACTGGTCGACGACGGCACGGCGCTGACGGAGTACGGGCAGTACGCGCACGGGGATGCCGGAGGCTCGCAGGTGCCGGGCGGCGGCAAGGGTCATGCGGTGGGTGGGGTGGTGGCCGCGGGATCTCAGGGAGTGGGGGGTGGAGGGGAGGGGGATCAGTACGCAGGGTGGGGTTGGGGTCGAGGTTCGGGTTTGGGTCGAGCTTCGGGTTTGGGTCGAGGTTCGAGTTCGGGTTCGGATTGAGGTCGGGGTCGGGGTCGGGGCTGGGGTGGGGGCCCCTCCCCCTCCCCTCCCCTCCACCCCCGCCGCACCCCTCGCCCGCCCCACGCCCACCGCCCCGCAGCGGCACCCGGTGCTCTCACCGAGGCCCCCGTTTCCCGCCGCCTCCAGCAAGGCCGCACGCACCGACACCGCCAGGGCGCGGCCCAGTGGTACGGCGAGCCCGAGTGCTCCCCGTTCCTTGTGGGCCAGCAACACGGCCCGCACTTCGTCCCGGTACGGCGCGACCGCGTGCGCCACCGGCAGTCCCGGCGGCGCCGGATCGGGACGTACTCGGCTCGCCCTACGTCCGTACAACGCCGACCGGCACCCCTCGCACAGCACCGTGCGTCGCACGCCGCAGCCCGCGCAGTCGGCGGGAAGTACCAGGTCGGCGAAGTCCTGCCAGAGGCTTCGCATGGCTCCACTTTGCGGGGAAAGGGAGTCCCCGGGAAAGGCCTGTGGATAACTCTCGGCATGGACTGGTCACGAGGGGACGTGCTGACGCCAACTCCCTTCCTGAGCGGCGGATACGGCACCAGCGACGCCTCGGAGCGGAACAGCGGTCACCGAGCCGAACCCCTGCCTCCGTCAGCCGCCCGTCCCACACACCACGCCACCGCGTCCACATCCCCAGCCGAACCCCACACGCCGCACCACCACGCCCGCACCCGAACCCACGCACCGCGCCCCGCCTCGCCCGTCCCCAGCCACCCCAACTGCCCGGCATCCCCCGCTCCCCAACCAACCCGCCGGGTTCGGCCCCGCCAAGTTCAGCCCCACCCCATTCGGCCCCGCCGAACCCCACCCCTCCACCCCACACCCCGCCGTACGATCGCCCCGCAAGTGCCCGCGCCACCTCCGCAGTCGACGCAAGCCACCCGCCCGTCCCCGCACGCACTCCCCGGCCCCAGCCACCCACCCCGCCCCACCCCCGCGAGGTCTCCGTGCTCAGCCACCCCCACCAGCCGACGAACACGCCCGACCACGCACCGCCCACCCCTCCCCCTCCCACACCACCGACCGCCCATCACCACACCCCAACTCCCCACGCCCACAAGCCACTCACCCCGGTTTCCGCCCCCACGCGCAGCCTCCGCACCCTCACCCGAGCCACCCTCCGCACCATCCCCCTCACCACCCTCCTCCTCACCGCCTGCTCCACACCCGGCGACGACTCGGCCCGCCCGCCCGGCGCCTCTGCCCCGGCCCTCACCGTCACCACCGACAAAGGCCGGGTGACCGGCACCGAGAAGGACGGCGTACGTCGCTTCCAGGGCATCCCGTACGCGGCGCCGCCGGTGGCGGACCGGCGGTGGCAGCCCCCGGCGCCCGCCGCCGCCTGGCGTGGGGTTCGGCAGGCGACGGCGCCGGGGCCGAAATGCGTGCAGGGAGGGCGCAACGGAGCGCCCGCGCCCGGGAGTTCGGAGGACTGCCTGTACCTGAACGTCACCGCGCCGAGCGAGACGCGGCAGGACCGGCCCCAACCCCGGCCGGTGGTGGTGTGGTTGCACGGCGGGTCGTTCAAGACGGGGTCGGGCGCCGAGTACGACCCGGCGCGCATGGCGCGCGACGGGGACGTCGTGGTGGTCACCGTCAACTCACGCCTGGGCGTCTTCGGCTTCTACGGGCACCCCGGCCTCGACGATCCTGGCGCCTACGGCCTGCAGGACCAACAGGCCGCCCTGCGCTGGGTGAAGGCGAACGCGTCGGCGTTCGGGGGCGATCCCGGGCAGGTGACGCTGATGGGCGAGTCCACGGGTGGCGCGAGCGTGTGCGCACAGCTCGTCTCCCCGCGGTCCGAGGGGCTGTTCCACCGCGCGATCATCCAGAGCGGCGCCTGCCATCAGAACTGGCCGAAGAACATGCTCGGCCCCGCAGCCGCCCCCTGGACCTACTGGGCCTCGCGCTCCACCGTGCGCGAACGCGGCCTGGCGGCGGCCCGTTCGCTGAACTGCCCCGACATCGCCTGCCTGCGCGGCAGAAGCACCAGCGAGGTGCTCCGCCTCAACAACCGCTTCAACCAAGCCGCTTACGGCACCCGCACCCTCCCGCGCCACCCGGCCCGCGCACTCGCCGACGGCGACTTCCACCGCGTGCCGGTCCTGATGGGCACCACCCGCGACGAACACCGCCTGTACGCGGCGCAGTTCGCCGTGGACCGGCCGATCTCCCGTGAGCGGTACGGGGAGTTGCTGCGTACGTCGTTCGGACCGGCCAAGGCGGCTCGCATCGCGCGGCAGTATCCGCCCGGCGACTCACCCGGAATCGCCTGGGCAGCCGTGGGTACGGACCGCACCTGGGTCTGTCCCTCACTCGAGTCGGCACGTCTGATGGCTCGTCATGTTCCGTTGCACGGCTACGAGTTCGCCGATCGTGACGCCCCGGGGCGCGACCTCGACCCCGGTTTCCCACTCGGCGCGTACCACGCCTCGGAACTGCCGTACTTCTTCGATATGCGCGGCATCACTCTCGACGAGTCACAGGCGGAACTGGCCGCGCGCATGCTGCGCCACTGGACGGACTTCGCCAAGTCGGGCTCTCCCGGCGGCACTTGGGACCGTTTCCCGCAGACCATGAGACTGCAACCGGGAGGCGACGCTCCCATCGACGCAGCGGCGGAGCACCACTGCGGATTCTGGTCGTCCCTGCGCTGACACCACCCGATCCGGGCACGGGCCCCAGCTCCCCAGCCTCCCAAGTCCCTTCCCCCGCAACCGAGTTACGACGGAGGGCGGATGCCTGCTGGCTGCTGGCTGCTGGCTGCTGGCTGCTGGCTGCTGGCTGCCCCGCCTACCCCGGATAAACCGGCGCCGTCCCCACCACACCCACCGTCTGCCATGGCGCCCCCAGCGGCAGGCGGACGATGCCGTCGTCGGAGTGGGCGACCAGGGGCTGGCTCTCGTCCTCGGAGGCGGCGATCTCCTCGACGCCGTTCAGGCCGGGTAGTACGCCGCCCTCGGGTGCGGAACCGTCGGCCTGCACGTACCGGATCTGCTGTACGCCGCCTTCCTCGCGGCCGACGACCACGAGCCTGCTGCCACCGGCCCAGGACATCGCCCTGACGTCCTCCATCTGCGGTGCGGCGACCCGGAGTTGGTGTACGGAGGCCTTGATGCTGCCGTCGTCGTCGACGGTGCGGTGGACGCGGCCGACCCGAAGGGTGCGCTTGCCGTCCTGCTCGACGAGCAGCGCGATGCGTACGCCGTCGGCGGCGACCCGCACCGCCTGCACATGTCCCTTGCCGAGTCCGGCGATCCGCACCTCGGACGGTTCGCCCGCGCCGTTGTGCAGGAGGTAGAGGCGGGGCGCGCGCGGATCGCGGTCGGCGACCCACAGGTCGCCGCGCCCGTCCCAGCTCGGCGGCGTCAGACGGTCGTCCTCGGCCTTGGCCCGGCTGGTGACCATCGGGTCGCCGAGTTCGGCGCCCTGGACGAGTGAACCGACGTACAGGGAACGGCCGTCGAGGGAGACACCCGCCGCCTTGTCCTCCTCGCGGGAGACCGCGGCGGCGCGCAGCTTGCGGTCGCCGTCGCCGAACGCGCCGGGTGCCGGGTCGGGCTCGCGACCGGCCGAGGTGCCGAAGAGCCGTACGAGCCGCTGCTGTTTGTCGAGGAAGTACTGGTACCGGGCCTTGCCCGCGCTGCGGTGCGGGGCGACGACCTCGGCTGCTTCGCGGTTGAGGGAGCACAGCGGCGAGCCGTCCGAGCCCAGCAGTTCGACCTCCTTGAGGCCCGCGGGCGTCAAGTCGTCGATACTGAACAGGATTTGGGCGGCCATCATGTGGCACTGGCTCTCGCCGACGGAGTCGGCGTGCGCGCTGAGCGGCACCTCGAGCCTGTTCTGGTCGTCGGGCGCGAGCGCCTTGGTGCCCTTCTGCAGGCCGGTGCCCGGCGGGAAGCTGGAGCGTACGGCCGACGACAGCCACGAGGTGGGCCCTTCGAGCAGGGCGCGCACGGTCTGGGTGACCGGGTCTATGCGTTCGCGTACGTAGACGGGGTCGGAGACGACAGCGGGCTGGCCGTCCTCGGCGCCCACCCCGGACGCGTAGAAGTACTTGCTGACCGAGCGGTAGATCCGCTGGAAGTCGGACTCGCCGAGCACCACTCCGCTCGGCGGCCTGTCTATTCGCCATTCCAGCTTGCCGTCCGCACCCGGCACCTGGGTGAGGTGTACGGCTTCGCTGTACGCGGCGGACCGGTTCGGGGCGTAGGCCCGCTGTGCGTCGACCCGGGCCACGCTGGTGCCGGTGAGCGCGAAGGCTCGTCCGTCACCGTCGCTCTCCGGGTCGCGGGCGACGTCCTGGACGCTGGGGCCGTCCGCGAGCACCGTGGTGGAGCTCTCGGGGCGCCAGTCGCGGGAGGCGTCCTCGGTCAGGTACTTGCGCGCCATCTCGAACCGCGGATCGTCGCTGGTCAGCGCCTCCAGGAAGCCCTGCACGATCTCGGTGGGCGCGGCGCCCTGCGGCGGCGGCATGGCGAAGACACGGACCTGCCCGTCCGGCTGCGGCGAGGCCTCGACCCCGCGTACGTCGCCGTGGTCGGGCATGGTCGCGCAGCCCGCGAGCAGCGTCCCCACACACCCGAGCAGGAGCCATCCCGGCCGTCCGATCGCCCGCGTACGCCGTGCTCGGCGCCCGTCACGGTCAGCGGCCACGACTGCTCTCCTGTTCTGCGGCGGCCCGCTCACGTCCAGCCGCGGCGGTGGGCTCGTAGTCCTCGGACGGAGAATCCTCGGACGCGGAGTCGTCGGACGCGGAGTCGTCGGACACGGGGTCGTCGTACGCGAGGTCGTCGGACGCGAGGTCCTGGGATCGGGAGTCCTGGGACTGAGAGACCTGGCACTGAGAAACCTGGGACTGAGAAACCTCGGACTGAGAAACCTCGGACTGAGAAACCTCGGCTCGGGGCTCCTGGGACTGAGAGTCCCCGGATTCGCGAACTTCGGATGCCCGAGCCTCGGATGTCCGACCCTCCGATGCCCGGCTCTCGGACACAGACACCTCAGAAGCCGCTCCCGCACCCGCAGCCCCCACAGGCCCTGCGGGCCCCACAGCCAACGCCGAAACCGGCGCGTTCTGCCCCTCAGCACCGAGTACGACCGGGCTGCTCTGCGGCACGGTGACCGCGCGGTCGGCGCCGCCGAGGGGCAGGCCCGCTTCGCGCAGCCCGAGGTTGCGCCGCGAGTCGTCGGGTTCGAGCGGGATCGGGGAGCCGCGCAGGGGCTCGTCGGCGGTACGGGGCAGGGTGAGGCGGAACTGCGAGCCGCCGCCGGGCTCGCCCCAGGCCTGGAGCCAGCCGCCGTGCAGCCGGGCGTCCTCCAGGGCGATGGACAGTCCGAGTCCGGTTCCGCCCGTGGTCCTGGCGCGGGCCGGATCGGCCCGCCAGAAGCGGCTGAACACGCGGCTGGCCTCGCCCGGTTTCAGACCGACGCCGTAGTCGCGTACCGCGATGGCCACCGCGCCGCCCGCGGCCGCGAGCCGCACCACGACGTCCTTGCCGTCGCCGTGCTCGACCGCGTTCACCACGAGGTTGCGCAGGACGCGCTCCACCCGCCGGGCGTCCGCCTCGGCGACCACGGGCTGTGCGTCGCCCATGACGCGCACCGTGCTGCCCTTGCGTTCGGCCAGCGGTTCCGCCCCGCCGACGACCCGGCGTACGACCTCTCTGAGGTCTATCGGCTCGGCCTCCAGTGCCGCCGCGCCCGCGTCGAACCGGCTGATCTCCAGCAGGTCGGCGAGCAGCGATTCGAACCGGTCGAGCTGGTCGGCGAGCAGTTCCGCGGAGCGGGAAGTGACCGGGTCGAAGTCCTCGCGGGCCTCGTGGATGACGTCCGCGGCCATCCGTACCGTCGTCAGCGGCGTCCGTAGTTCGTGCGAGACGTCGGAGACGAAGCGCCGTTGCATCCGCGAGAGGTCCTCCAGCTGCTGGATCTTCAGCTGAAGGCTCTGCGCCATCTTGTTGAAGGCCTCGCCGAGGCGGGCGATGTCGTCCTCGCCGGTGACCTTCATACGTTCCTGGAGGCGGCCCGCCGAGAGCCGCTCGGCGATCGAGGCGGCCATCCGTACGGGGGTGACGACCTGGCGCACCACCAGCCAGGCGATCGCCCCGAGCAGGACCACGACGAACAGCCCCGCCGTCGCCAAGGTGCCCTTGACCAGGCTCAGCGACTTCTCCTCCTGCGACAGCGGGAAGAGGTAGTAGAGCTGGTACGGATCGCTGTGCGGGTCGTTGAGGGTCTTGCCGATGACCAGTGCGGGCTGGGGGTCCTGGTCGTCGCCGCCGTAGACGATCCGGGTGTAGCTCTGGAAGGCGCCCGCGCCGTGCCGGACCCGCTCGCGCAGTTCCTCGGGGACGCTGGCGATCGGGTCGACGCCGCCGGAGGCGCGCGGGCCGCGCACGCTGGCGGTCTCCTCCTGGCCGACCGGGCTGAGGGTGACCACGTCGAAGGCGCTCTGGCCGCCGCTGGAGAGCTGCTCGACCAGGTCGTTCATCCACACCGCGGTGTTCTGTTCGGGGCGCCCGTCCGGGTTCGCCCCCTCCGGCGCGCCCTCGCCGGTGCTCGCGGCGTCGGCACGGTCCTTGGCCGCGCGGAAGCCGCCGTCGGCCTGGCTCTGGGACGCCTTCACCTTGGCGTCGAGCAGGCCGTTGCGTACCTGGCCGATGACCACGAACCCGAGCAACAGCACCACGCCGAGCGACATCAGCAGGGTGGTGGCGACGACCTTGACCTGGATGTTCCGCCGCCACAGCCGCACCGCGGGCAGCAGCGGGCGCCGCACCCAGCGCGTGAACAGCCGCAGCACGGGGCTGCCCTGCACGCCGCCCTGAAGCATCAGCCCGGTGTCCAGGAACCGCCCCAGCGAGGGCCCGCCCCGCCCGCCTTTACGCGCCCGGCCGCTCTTCTCCTGGCCTTGGCTTCCGCCCTGGGCGTGATTTCCGCCCTGGCTCTGGGCCTGGCTCCGGTCCCCGCCCACACTCGCGGACGAGGACACGGACTCGGGCACCGACACGGACTCGGGCTCGCGCTCGGACGGGGACATGATCGTGGACTCGGACTCGGGCTTGGACATAGACCTGGACGTAGACGTGGACGTGGGCATGGGCATGGACGGAAGCGCTCGTGACGGCGACGGCAAAGCCGAGGCACGGCCGCCCTTCGCCTCCCCGTGGCCGTCCCCGCCCCCGTCGTACCCGAGCCGGTCGCCCTCAGGCCCGACAGGCCGCCCGGCGCGGGCGCCCGACGCCCCCGCCGCAGCGGCACTGTCGTGCGAGGTCATCTCAGCTCGGTCCGGCCTTGTAGCCGACGCCGCGGACGGTCACCACGATCTCGGGGCGCTCCGGGTCCTTCTCGACCTTGGACCGCAGCCGCTGTACGTGCACATTGACCAGCCGGGTGTCGGCCGCGTGCCGGTAGCCCCAGACCTGTTCCAGGAGCACCTCGCGGGTGAAGACCTGCCACGGCTTGCGCGCGAGGGCGACCAGGAGGTCGAACTCGAGCGGCGTGAGCGCGATCGACTGGCCGTCCCGTTTGACCGAGTGCCCGGCGACGTCGATGACCAGGTCACCGATCGTCAGCTGCTCGGGCGCCGGTTCCTCGGAGCGGCGCAGCCGCGCACGGATCCGCGCCACCAGTTCCTTGGGCTTGAACGGCTTGACGATGTAGTCGTCGGCACCGGACTCCAGGCCGACCACGACATCCACCGTGTCGCTCTTGGCGGTGAGCATCACGATGGGCACGCCGGATTCGGCCCGGATCAGGCGGCATACCTCGATGCCGTCCCGGCCGGGCAGCATCAGATCCAGGAGCACCAGGTCGGGCTTGGTCTCCCGGAACGCGGCCAACGCCTTGTCGCCGTCAGCGACGAACGACGGCTCGAAACCTTCACCACGCAGCACAATCCCGAGCATCTCGGCCAGTGCGGTGTCGTCGTCGACGACAAGGACTCGTCCCTTCATGAATGACATCATCCCATTAGCGAATCGTTATCTGACGTGGCCTGGCACACAGCTCGGCCAGAGCCCCGGCTGTCACGGGCGACACCACGCCCTGTTCGGTGACGATCGCCGTGACCAACTCCGGCGGCGTCACGTCGAATGCGGGGTTGTACGCCTGGGTTCCCAGCGGCGCCACCGCCATCCCACCGCCTGCGGGCACCGGCGCGCCCACCCGAGGCGCTGTGACCTCTGTCACTTCCTGCGCCGCGCGCTGTTCCACCTCGATCGAGGCACCGTCCGCGGTGTCCAGGTCCACCGTCGTCAGAGGCGCCACCACAAGGAACGGCACATGGTGATAACGGGCCAGAACGGCCAGCGGATACGTACCGACCTTGTTGGCCACCGAGCCGTCGGCGGCGATCCGGTCCGCGCCGACCAGGACGGCGTCCACCTCCCCGGCCGAGAACAGCGAGCCCGCCGCGTTGTCGGTGAGCAGCGTGTACGGCATGCCCGCACGCGCCGCCTCCCACGCGGTCAGCCGCGCGCCCTGCAACAGCGGCCGGGTCTCGTCGACCCAGAGCCTGCGCAGCCGCCCCCGGTCGTGCGCCGCGTGCGCCACCGCGAGGGCGGTGCCGCGCCCGCCGGAGACCAGCGCGCCCGTATTGCAGTGGGTGAGCAGACGGTGGGTACCGCCCGGCAGCAGCTCGGCGAGCAGCGCGAGGCCGTGTTCGGCCATACGCTCGCTGGCCTCGGCGTCCTCCTGGTGCAGCGCCCGCGCGGCGGACAGGGCGGCCCGCGCCCCCGCCGCACGCCGTGCCTCCTCCCCGTGCGCTCCCCGCGCCTCCTGCGCGTCGAACTCGGCCAGCCCCCGGTGATGGGCCTCCAGCGCCCGGCGCACCCCCACCGCCAGGTTGACCGCGGTGGGACGGGCGGCCGCCAGGGCATCGGCGGCCTCCTCCACGTCGAAGCCGCGGGCGGCGGCGAGCGCCACCCCGTAGGCGCCCGCGATACCGAGGACGGGGGCGCCGCGCACCACCAGCGCGCGGATCGCCTCCACCAGGGAGGGCACGTCCGTGCAGAGGTACTCGGCCTCCTCGGCCGGAAGCCTGGTCTGGTCGAGAAGCACCAGTACGGGGCCCTCGGGGGGCTCGGCCCAGCGGATCGTGGACAGGGGGGCCATCGCCGCATCCGCGGGTGAACGCGCTTCGTGATCAGCCATCCGCACAGTCTGCCCGGTCGCCGCACGACAAATGAAGGTGCGCTGCCCCGGCAGCACCCCGTCGCACCACGGACGGCCCATGGCACGATGGGCGCCAACCCGCCGCCATTCGTGCGAACGGGCATCGAGAAGGAGCGACGATGAACGACTCTCCGGGCTGGGCCTCGCCCGGATCCTCTCCCTCCGACGGCCAGGAACCCGGCGCGTCCGACGGCCAGGAACCCGGCGCGTCCGACGGGCAGGAGCCCGGCGCGTCCGGTGCGGACGCGCCCTCCGGCTCGAACGGCCCCTCCTCGAAGTGGTCCGGCAACCAGCCTCCGCCCGGTCAGTGGACCGCCCCCGGTGGGCAGTCCCCGCAGGGCAACCCGCCCCCGCCGCCCGCCGGTTGGGGCTCCGCGCCCGGCGGCCCGCCCCCCGGAGCGCCCGGCGGCTGGGGAGGCCAGGGCGGTGGACCCGGCTGGGGCGGCGGCCCCGCGGGACCCGGCCCCGGTTGGGGCGGCGGTCCCGGCTTCGGCGGCTGGGGCGGACCGCCGCCCGCGGCCAAGCCCGGCGTGATCCCGCTGCGCCCGCTCGGCGTCGGCGAGATCCTCGACGGCGCGGTGGCCACCATGCGCAAGCACTGGCGCACGGTCCTCGGCATCGCCCTGGCCGTCGCCGTGGTCACCGAGGTCGCCGTGGTCCTGCTCCAGGGCCTCTACCTCAACGACCTGACCGACACTTCCGCCCTGGAGGACGAGTCGGCCAGCCTCGAAGAGGTCACCGACGCGATGGGCGAGGCCCTCCTCGGCTCCGGCATCGTGCTGCTGATCTCGCTGCTCGGCACGATCGTCGCGACCGCGCTGCTGACCACCGTCACCAGCCGCGCCGTCATCGGCCGCTCCGTGAGCACCGCTCAGGCCTGGCAGGACGCCCGGCCGCAGGTGCTGCGCCTGCTCGGACTGACCCTGCTGCTGCCGCTCATCGCACTGACCGTGGTCCTGGTGGGCATGCTGCCCGGCATCCTCGTCGCGGCGACGGCCGGCGGCGACGGCGCGATCGGGCTGATGGTGCTCGGCGGAATCGCGGCCGGTGGCGTCGCGGTCTGGCTGACCGTACGTTTCTCGCTGGCCTCGCCCGCGCTGATGCTGGAGAAGCAGAGCATCGGCAAGGCGATGCGACGCTCCGTCAAACTCGTCCAGGGCTCCTGGTGGCGGGTGTTCGGCATCCTGGTGCTCGGCGCGATCATCGCCAATGTGCTCACCTCGATCATCGTGATCCCCTTCACGCTGATCGCGGGCGCGGTGGGCGAGGGCGGCGTGGACAGCTTCCTGAGCAGCAGCTCGGACGACTACAGCTGGACGTTCCTGATCGTCCAGGGCGTCGGCTCGGTCATCGGCACCACGCTGAGCCTGCCGATCTCCGCCGGTGTGACCGTGCTTCTCTACATCGACCAGCGCATCCGGCGCGAAGCCCTCGACCTCGAACTGGGCCGCGCCGCGGGCGTCCAGGGCTACACCGGGAGCTGACCACGTGACGGTGACGGGGGGCCTGTTCGCGGCGGCGCCGCTCCTCGGCGTCTCCGGCGAGGAGCCGCCGGTGACCGACCCGCGTGTCCCGGCGCGGGAGGCCGCCCGGCGCGAACTGTCCGAGCGCGAGTACCGCGAGCACGAACCCGGACTCGTCCAGCGCGCCCTGGACGCGTTCTGGGACTGGCTGAACGACATCCTGGGCACCGCCTCCGGCGCCACCCCCGGCGGCGGGCTCGGTCTGACGGTCGTCGTACTGGCCGTACTCGCCCTGCTCGGCCTGCTCTGGTGGCGCCTGGGCACCCCGCGCCGCACCCCCGCCGCCGCCTCCGGCGCCGCCCTGTTCACGGACCGGCCCCGCAGCGCCGCCGAACACCGGGCCGCCGCCGAGGCACACGCCGCCCAGGCCCACTGGAACCAGGCCGTCCAGGAACGCATGCGCGCCCTCGTCCGCGCCCTCGAGGAACGCGCCCTGCTCGAACCGCGTCCCGGCCGCACCGCCGACGAGTGCGCCGACGAGGCGAGCCGCCCCCTGCCCGCGTTCGGGGAACGGCTGCGCGCGGCGGCCCGCAGCTTCGACGACGTCGCATACGGCGGCCGCACCGCCACCCGTTCCTCGTACGAGCAACTCGCCGCCCTCGACCACGAGGTGGAGCGCGCCAAGCCCGAACTCTCCGCCGCCGGGAACACCTCCGGCGGCCCCTGGAAGGCGGTCCGGTGACCGCGCCCGCCGCGCCCCCCGCGACCGCCCCCGCCGCCGGTTCGCCGACCGATCCCACCGCTGCGCCGACCTCGCTCGCGCTGACGCCGCGCGGGCTCTGGCGGCGCGCCCGCGGACTGCTGATCGCGCTCGCCCTGCTCCTGGTCGCCGCCGTGGCCATCGCCGCCGTACGCTCCGGCGCGGAGCACGGCCGGCTCGACCCGCGCGCCGCCGATCCGCGCGGCAGCCGCGCCGTCGCCCAACTCCTCGCCGACCGCGGGGTGTCCACCCGCGTCGTCACCACCACCGCCGAGGCCGAGGCAGCCGCCGGAGCGGACACGACCCTGCTCGTCGCCCGGCCCGACCTGCTCACCGCGACCCAGCAGCGCCGCCTCGCCGGGCTCGACGACCGCGGCCGCACCGTACTCGTCGCCCCGGGACCCTCCGCCGTCGGCAGACTCGCCCCCGGGACGACCGCGGACGCCTCCCCCAGCCTCGACTCCGTACTGTCGCCCGGCTGTGCCCTTCCCGCCGCCCGCCGCGCGGGCACCGCGGACATCGGCGGCCTGCGCTACCGCACCACGACCCCCGGCGCCGACCGCTGCTACCGGGACGAGGGCCACGCCTCCCTGCTGCGGCTGCCCGCGGCAGACGCCCGCGGCGACACCGTCGTACTCGGCTCCCCCGACATCCTCTTCAACGAACACCTCGACGAGCACGGCAACGCCTCGCTCGCCCTGCAACTCCTCGGCTCCCGGCCCCACTTGGTCTGGTACCTCCCCTCACCGTCCGACTCCGCCGCCGACACCGACGAACGCGGATTCTTCGACCTGGTCCCCTCCGGCTGGCTCTGGGGCACCCTGCAACTGACCCTCGCCGCCGTCCTCGCCGCCCTCTGGCGCGGCCGCCGCTTCGGCCGCCTGGTCCCCGAACGCCTGCCCGTCGCGGTACGCGCCTCCGAAACCACCGAGGGCCGCGCCCGCCTCTACCACCGCACCCAGGCCCGCGACCGCGCCGCCTCGGCCCTTCGCTCCGCCACCCGCTCCCGTCTCGCTCCCCTCCTCGGTCTCGCCCCCTCCCGGGCACACACACCCGAGGCCCTGCTTCCCGCCCTGGCCGCCCGGCTCCCCGCACCCGGCCAGGACCCCGCCACCCTGCTCTTCGGACCGCCGCCCGCCGACGACGCGGCGCTCGTCCGGCTCGCCGATCACCTCGACGCCCTCGAAAGAGAGGTACGCGTTTCATGATGGACCCGACCACTGACAACGCAGCCGACAACGCCGCCGCCCGCGCCTCCCTGGAGCGGCTGCGCGCCGAGATCGGCAAGGCCGTGGTCGGCCAGGACCCCGCCGTCACCGGCCTCGTCGTCGCCCTGCTGTGCCGCGGCCACGTCCTGCTCGAAGGCGTCCCCGGAGTCGCCAAGACCCTTCTCGTACGAGCACTGGCGGCGAGCCTCCAACTCGACTCCAAGCGGGTCCAGTTCACGCCCGACCTGATGCCCGGCGACATCACCGGCTCGCTCGTCTACGACGCCCGCACCGCCGAGTTCTCCTTCCAGCCCGGCCCCGTCTTCACCAACCTGTTGCTCGCCGACGAGATCAACCGGACCCCGCCGAAGACCCAGTCCTCCCTCCTGGAAGCCATGGAGGAACGCCAGGTCACCGTCGACGGCACCGCCCGCCCGCTGCCCGAACCGTTCCTGGTGGCCGCCACCCAGAACCCCGTCGAGTACGAGGGCACCTACCCCCTCCCCGAAGCACAGCTCGACCGCTTCCTGCTCAAGCTCACCGTTCCGCTGCCCTCCCGGCAGGACGAGATCGACGTCCTCACCCGGCACGCCTCCGGCTTCAACCCGCGCGACCTGCAAGCCGCCGGCGTACGCCCGGTCGCGAGCGCCGCAGACCTGGAAGCCGCGCGCGCCGCCGTCGCGAAGACCTCCGTCTCGCCCGACATCACCGGCTACGTCGTCGACATCTGCCGCGCCACCCGCGAATCGCCCTCCCTCACCCTCGGCGTCTCCCCGCGCGGCGCGACCGCCCTCCTTGCCACCGCCCGCGCCTGGGCCTGGCTGACCGGCCGCGACTACGTCATCCCCGACGACGTCAAAGCGCTCGCCCTGCCCACCCTGCGCCACCGCGTCCAGCTGCGCCCCGAGGCCGAGATGGAAGGCGTCACCGCCGACTCCGTCATCACCTCGATCCTCAGCCACGTCCCCGTACCCCGCTGACCGAGGAGCCATGGCACCCACCGGACGCGCCGCACTCCTCGCGGCACTCGGCACCCTCCCCGTCGGCCTGCTCGCACCGAGCTGGACGGGCATCCTCGCCGTCGACGGCGCCGTCGCCCTCGCCTGCGCCTGCGACGCCGCACTCGCCGCCCCCGTACGCCGCCTCGGCCTCACCCGCTCCGGCGACACCTCGGTACGCCTCGGCGACAGCGCCGACGTCACGCTCACCGTCACGAACACCTCCCGCCGACGCCTGCGCGCCCGCATCCGCGACGCCTGGCCGCCGAGCAGCTGGCAGCCCGGCACCGAGACCGCCGCCTCCCGGCACACCCTGGACGTGCCCCCCGGCGAGCGCCGCCGCCTCACCACCCGCCTGCGGCCCACCCGCCGCGGCGACCGCACCGCGGACCGCGTCACCGTCCGCTCCTACGGTCCGCTCGGCCTGTTCGCCCGCCAGGGCAGCCACGAAGTCCCCTGGACCGTGCGCGTCCTGCCCCCGTTCACCAGCCGCAAGCACCTGCCGTCGAAGCTGGCCAGGCTCCGCGAACTCGACGGCCGCACCAGCCTGCTCACCCGCGGCGAGGGCACCGAGTTCGACAGCCTGCGCGAATACGTGCCCGGCGACGACACCCGCTCCATCGACTGGCGCGCCACCGCCCGGCAATCGACCCTCGCGGTACGCACCTGGCGGCCCGAACGGGACCGGCACATCCTCCTGGTCCTCGACACCGGCCGCACCTCCGCGGGCCGCGTCGGCGACATCCCCCGTCTCGACGCCGCCCTGGACGCCGCACTGCTCCTCGCGGCCCTCGCCTCCCGCGCCGGTGACCGCGTGGACCTGCTCGCCTACGACCGTCGCGTACGCGCCCTGGTCCAGGGCAAGGCCGCCGGCCAGCTGCTGCCCGCCCTGGTCAACGCCATGGCCCCACTGGAACCCGAACTCGTCGAGACCGACGCCCGCGGCCTGTCCGCCGCCGCCCTGCGCTCGGCCCCGCGCCGCTCCCTGATCGTCCTGTTCACCAGCCTGGACCCCGCCCCCGTCGAAGAGGGCCTGCTACCGGTACTCAGCAGCCTCACCGACCGGCACACCGTCCTGCTCGCCTCCGTCGCGGACCCGCACATCGCCCTCATGTCCGCGGGACGCGGCAGTACGGAATCCGTCTACGGCGCCGCCTCGGCCGCCCAGTCCGAAGCCGACCGCCACCGCACCGCGGAACGCCTGACCCGCCACGGCGTCCACGTCGTCGACGCCCTTCCGGACACTCTGGCCCCCGCCCTCGCCGACGCCTACCTGTCCCTCAAGGCCTCGGGCCGCCTCTGATCCGACGATTACAGGGGTGGACCCCGAGAACCCGAAAAAGGGTCCGGAAACGGCTCCGGGAAAATGGTCTAGAAATGCGGAAAGCCCCCGTACCGTATCCCGGCACAGGGGCTCACACGCATTATTCTTCTAAAGTTAGTTCGGCGGCGTCCTACTCTCCCACAGGGTCCCCCCTGCAGTACCATCGGCGCTGTAAGGCTTAGCTTCCGGGTTCGGAATGTAACCGGGCGTTTCCCTCACGCTATGACCACCGAAACACTATGAAACACCAACCAGTATCACACCCAAACAATATGGGTGTGGAGGTTGTTCGTGGTTTCAGAACCAACACAGTGGACGCGAGCAACTGAGGACAAGCCCTCGGCCTATTAGTACCAGTCAACTCCACCCCTTACAGGGCTTCCATATCTGGCCTATCAACCCAGTCGTCTACTGGGAGCCTTACCCTCTCAAGGAGGTGGGAATACTCATCTCGAAGCAGGCTTCCCGCTTAGATGCTTTCAGCGGTTATCCCTCCCGAACGTAGCCAACCAGCCATGCCCTTGGCAGAACAACTGGCACACCAGAGGTTCGTCCGTCCCGGTCCTCTCGTACTAGGGACAGCCCTTCTCAATATTCCTACGCGCACAGCGGATAGGGACCGAACTGTCTCACGACGTTCTAAACCCAGCTCGCGTACCGCTTTAATGGGCGAACAGCCCAACCCTTGGGACCGACTCCAGCCCCAGGATGCGACGAGCCGACATCGAGGTGCCAAACCATCCCGTCGATATGGACTCTTGGGGAAGATCAGCCTGTTATCCCCGGGGTACCTTTTATCCGTTGAGCGACGGCGCTTCCACAAGCCACCGCCGGATCACTAGTCCCGACTTTCGTCCCTGCTCGACCCGTCGGTCTCACAGTCAAGCTCCCTTGTGCACTTACACTCAACACCTGATTACCAACCAGGCTGAGGGAACCTTTGGGCGCCTCCGTTACCCTTTAGGAGGCAACCGCCCCAGTTAAACTACCCATCAGACACTGTCCCTGATCCGGATCACGGACCCAGGTTAGACATCCAGCACGACCAGAGTGGTATTTCAACAACGACTCCCCCTGAACTGGCGTCCAGAGTTCACAGTCTCCCACCTATCCTACACAAGCCGAACCGAACACCAATATCAAACTGTAGTAAAGGTCCCGGGGTCTTTCCGTCCTGCTGCGCGAAACGAGCATCTTTACTCGTAGTGCAATTTCACCGGGCCTATGGTTGAGACAGTCGAGAAGTCGTTACGCCATTCGTGCAGGTCGGAACTTACCCGACAAGGAATTTCGCTACCTTAGGATGGTTATAGTTACCACCGCCGTTTACTGGCGCTTAAGTTCTCAGCTTCGCCACACCGAAATGTGACTAACCGGTCCCCTTAACGTTCCAGCACCGGGCAGGCGTCAGTCCGTATACATCGCCTTACGGCTTCGCACGGACCTGTGTTTTTAGTAAACAGTCGCTTCTCGCTGGTCTCTGCGGCCACCCCCAGCTCAGAGCGCGAAGCTCATCACCAGAAATGGCCCCCCTTCTCCCGAAGTTACGGGGGCATTTTGCCGAGTTCCTTAACCATAGTTCACCCGAACGCCTCGGTATTCTCTACCTGACCACCTGAGTCGGTTTAGGGTACGGGCCGCCATAAAACTCGCTAGAGGCTTTTCTCGACAGCATAGGATCATCCACTTCACCACAATCGGCTCGGCATCAGGTCTCACCCACGTGCCATCCGGATTTACCTAGATGACGGGCTACACCCTTACCCCGGGACAACCACCGCCCGGGATGGACTACCTTCCTGCGTCACCCCATCACTCACCTACTACCAGCTCGGGTCACCGGCTCCACCACTTTCCATTCCCCGAAGGGTCCGGAACGGCTTCACGGGCTTAGCATCACTGGATTCAATGTTTGACGCTCTACAGCGGGTACCGGAATATCAACCGGTTATCCATCGACTACGCCTGTCGGCCTCGCCTTAGGTCCCGACTTACCCTGGGCAGATCAGCTTGACCCAGGAACCCTTAGTCAATCGGCGCAAACGTTTCTCACGTTTGTATCGCTACTCATGCCTGCATTCTCACTCGTGAACCGTCCACCACTGCCTTCCGGCGCGGCTTCACCCGGCACACGACGCTCCCCTACCCATCACAGCCTCCGTTGGGAGTATTGCTGCAATGACACGACTTCGGCGGTACGCTTGAGCCCCGCTACATTGTCGGCGCGGAATCACTTGACCAGTGAGCTATTACGCACTCTTTCAAGGATGGCTGCTTCTAAGCCAACCTCCTGGTTGTCTCTGCGACTCCACATCCTTTCCCACTTAGCGTACGCTTAGGGGCCTTAGTCGATGCTCTGGGCTGTTTCCCTCTCGACCATGGAGCTTATCCCCCACAGTCTCACTGCCGCGCTCTCACTTACCGGCATTCGGAGTTTGGCTAAGGTCAGTAACCCGGTAGGGCCCATCGCCTATCCAGTGCTCTACCTCCGGCAAGAAACACACGACGCTGCACCTAAATGCATTTCGGGGAGAACCAGCTATCACGGAGTTTGATTGGCCTTTCACCCCTAACCACAGGTCATCCCCCAGGTTTTCAACCCTGGTGGGTTCGGTCCTCCACGAAGTCTTACCTCCGCTTCAACCTGCCCATGGCTAGATCACTCCGCTTCGGGTCTTGAGCGCGCTACTAAACCGCCCTATTCGGACTCGCTTTCGCTACGGCTTCCCCACACGGGTTAACCTCGCAACACACCGCAAACTCGCAGGCTCATTCTTCAAAAGGCACGCAGTCACGAGACACACAAAGTGTGTCCGACGCTCCCACGGCTTGTAGGCACACGGTTTCAGGTACTATTTCACTCCCCTCCCGGGGTACTTTTCACCATTCCCTCACGGTACTATCCGCTATCGGTCACCAGGGAATATTTAGGCTTAGCGGGTGGTCCCGCCAGATTCACACGGGATTTCTCGGGCCCCGTGCTACTTGGGTGTCTCTCAAACGAGCCGCTAATGTTTCAGCTACGGGGGTCTTACCCTCTACGCCGGACCTTTCGCATGTCCTTCGCCTACATCAACGGTTTCTGACTCGTCCTGCCGCCGGCAGACGACAGAAGAGAGATCCCACAACACCCCAAGCGCAACCCCTGCCGGGTCTCACACGCTTGAGGTTTAGCCTCATCCAGTTTCGCTCGCCACTACTCCCGGAATCACGGTTGTTTTCTCTTCCTGCGGGTACTGAGATGTTTCACTTCCCCGCGTTCCCTCCACATGCCCTATGTGTTCAGGCAAGGGTGACAGCCCATGACGACTGCCGGGTTTCCCCATTCGGACACCCCCGGATCACAGCTCGGTTGACAGCTCCCCGGGGCCTATCGTGGCCTCCCACGTCCTTCATCGGTTCCTGGTGCCAAGGCATCCACCGTGCGCCCTTAAAAACTTGGCCACAGATGCTCGCGTCCACTGTGCAGTTCTCAAACAACGACCAACCACCCACCACCCCGAACCAGAGTCCGAGTTCACTGGGGCCGGCATACCGAAGGGCGAGCTCACGCTCGCACCCTCAGACACCCAACAGCGCGCCCGGCACAGCCAGTTGACGATCTCCACGTTCCACGCTCCGAAGAGCAGTACTAGTGAACCCATCCAACTGTCTGTGCCGAATAGTCAACGTTCCACCCATGAGCGACCATCGCAGGACGTTCGCCTGCGTTATGGCTCTGGACCACCAAGCAAGCTTGGCGGCCTAGATGCTCCTTAGAAAGGAGGTGATCCAGCCGCACCTTCCGGTACGGCTACCTTGTTACGACTTCGTCCCAATCGCCAGTCCCACCTTCGACAGCTCCCTCCACAAGGGTTGGGCCACCGGCTTCGGGTGTTACCGACTTTCGTGACGTGACGGGCGGTGTGTACAAGGCCCGGGAACGTATTCACCGCAGCAATGCTGATCTGCGATTACTAGCGACTCCGACTTCATGGGGTCGAGTTGCAGACCCCAATCCGAACTGAGACCGGCTTTTTGAGATTCGCTCCACCTCGCGGTATCGCAGCTCATTGTACCGGCCATTGTAGCACGTGTGCAGCCCAAGACATAAGGGGCATGATGACTTGACGTCGTCCCCACCTTCCTCCGAGTTGACCCCGGCGGTCTCCCGTGAGTCCCCAGCACCACAAGGGCCTGCTGGCAACACGGGACAAGGGTTGCGCTCGTTGCGGGACTTAACCCAACATCTCACGACACGAGCTGACGACAGCCATGCACCACCTGTACACCGACCACAAGGGGGCGACCATCTCTGGCCGTTTCCGGTGTATGTCAAGCCTTGGTAAGGTTCTTCGCGTTGCGTCGAATTAAGCCACATGCTCCGCCGCTTGTGCGGGCCCCCGTCAATTCCTTTGAGTTTTAGCCTTGCGGCCGTACTCCCCAGGCGGGGCACTTAATGCGTTAGCTGCGGCACGGACAACGTGGAATGTTGCCCACACCTAGTGCCCACCGTTTACGGCGTGGACTACCAGGGTATCTAATCCTGTTCGCTCCCCACGCTTTCGCTCCTCAGCGTCAGTATCGGCCCAGAGATCCGCCTTCGCCACCGGTGTTCCTCCTGATATCTGCGCATTTCACCGCTACACCAGGAATTCCGATCTCCCCTACCGAACTCTAGCCTGCCCGTATCGACTGCAGACCCGGGGTTAAGCCCCGGGCTTTCACAACCGACGTGACAAGCCGCCTACGAGCTCTTTACGCCCAATAATTCCGGACAACGCTTGCGCCCTACGTATTACCGCGGCTGCTGGCACGTAGTTAGCCGGCGCTTCTTCTGCAGGTACCGTCACTTTCGCTTCTTCCCTGCTGAAAGAGGTTTACAACCCGAAGGCCGTCATCCCTCACGCGGCGTCGCTGCATCAGGCTTTCGCCCATTGTGCAATATTCCCCACTGCTGCCTCCCGTAGGAGTCTGGGCCGTGTCTCAGTCCCAGTGTGGCCGGTCGCCCTCTCAGGCCGGCTACCCGTCGTCGCCTTGGTGAGCCACTACCTCACCAACAAGCTGATAGGCCGCGGGCTCATCCTGCACCGCCGGAGCTTTCAACCCTCTCCCATGCGAGAGAGGGTGTTATCCGGTATTAGACCCCGTTTCCAGGGCTTGTCCCAGAGTGCAGGGCAGATTGCCCACGTGTTACTCACCCGTTCGCCACTAATCCACCACCGAAGCGGCTTCATCGTTCGACTTGCATGTGTTAAGCACGCCGCCAGCGTTCGTCCTGAGCCAGGATCAAACTCTCCGTGAATGTTTTCCCGTAATCGGGATGACACATCACGAGAGCGGTGCGAGAGCAAGGAATAATCGCTCTCGCACACAGCGTCCTCGCTGTGTTTTCTTCAAAGGAACCTCGCCCCAGCTAATGCTGGAGACGGGGTATCAACATATCTGGCGTTGACTTTTGGCACGCTGTTGAGTTCTCAAGGAACGGACGCTTCCTTTGTACTCACCCAAGCTTTTCTCTCGGGCTTTCCTCCGGGCGCTTCCCTTCGGTGTTCCAGACTCTACCAGACCGTTTTCCCGTCCCGTTACCGGTCCGAATTTCGATCCAGTGGCCTCTGGAAGGCCTTTGCCTATTCGCTCGCCTTGCGGCTCCCTTTCGGCTGAACCGACTTTATCAGAGGTTTTCCACCGGATTGACCGGGAGAGAGTGTCTGACAAATCGGAGAAGCTCCGTTGGAACTGAATCCGTGGAGCGATAGATGTTCTCAATGTACCGATGAGTGAGCGCCATCACGCTCTGCTCTAGGCAACTGTTCAAATCTACCTCCTCGCACCACCCGTGTCAACGGTTGCTGCGAGGTGTAGAGGACATTAGCAGCTCTGGACCGGCCGACGCACATCAGGCGGCCAGTGGCACGCTCGCGCTTCGTTCCGAGGCCTCCACGTCACCCGTCTCGCCCCGCCGTACCGCCCTGCGCCCCAGGCCGTACACGTAGAGGAGGAAGACAGCCTCGGCGACGACCCCGATGGTGATGCGGGCCCAGGTGGGCAGGCCGGACGGAGTCACGAAGCCCTCGATGGCGCCCGAGACGAAGAGCACCAGGGCGAGGCCGATGGCCATGCCCAGCGCGGAACGGCCCTCTTCGGCCAGGGCGGCGCGGCGGGTGCGGGGGCCCGGGTCGATGACGGTCCAGCCGAGCCGCAGCCCGGTACCGGCGGCGACGAAGACGGCCGTGAGTTCGAGGAGGCCGTGCGGGAGGACCAGGCCGAGGAAGGTGTCCAGGCGTCCGGCCGAGGACATCAGACCGATGCCGACGCCGAGGTTGAGCATGTTCTGGAAGAGGATCCAGATCACCGGCAGGCACAGGAAGGCGCCGAGGACCAGGCACATGGCGGCGGCCTGGGCGTTGTTCGTCCAGACCTGGGCGGCGAAGGAGGTCGCGGGGTGGCTGGAATAGTAGGTCTCGTATTCGCCGCCGGGCCGGGTCATCTGGCGCAGTTCGTCCGGTGCCCCGATCGTCGCCTGTACCTCGGGGTGCGTACCGATCCACCAGCCCAGCAGCGCCGCGACAGCGGTGGAGAGCAGTGCGGTGGGCACCCACCAGTGGCGGCTGCGGTACACGGCGGCGGGAAAACCCTCGAGCAGGAAGCGGGTCACATCGCGCCACGAGGCGCGGCGGGTTCCGGTGACCGTGCTGCGGGCCCGTGCCACGAGCTGGGTCAGTCGGCCGGTGAGCTGGGGGTCGTGGGCGCTGGACTGGATCAGGGAGAGATGGGTGGCGGCCCGTTGGTAGAGGACGACGAGTTCGTCGGCCTCGGCTCCGGTGAGGCGTCGGCGGCGGCGCAGCAGCGCGTCGAGCCGGTCCCACTCCGGTCGGTGGGCGGCGACGAAGACGTCGAGGTCCATCGGCTGCTGCTCCTCGGGCTGCGTGCGGCGCTGTGCGGCTCAGCTTGGCAGACTGGCGGTACGAGGGGCAGGGCAGGGCGGAGGAGGGTGGGGGCATGACGGAGTTCGTGACGGGTGAGGCGGTCGCGCTGGAGTTGCGGCCGGCACGGTTGCCGAGCCGTGCGCTGGCGGTGCTGCTCGATCTGGTGGTCGTCCTCACGGCGTTCGCGCTCGTACTCGCGGGGCTCGCCGCGGCCACGGCCTCGCTGGACGAGGCCGCGCAGGCCGCGATAGCGGTGGCGGCGTTTCTGCTGCTGCTCGTGGGGGTGCCGATAGCGGTGGAGACGTTGAGCCACGGGCGTTCGCTCGGGAAGCTCGCGTTCGGGCTGCGGGTGGTGCGGGACGACGGCGGGCCGATCCGGTTCCGGCATGCGCTGGTGCGCGGGGCGATGGGGATGGTCGAGATCCTCATGACGATGGGCGTGGTGGCCTGTATCGCCTCGTTCGTCTCGGCGCGGGGGCGGCGGCTGGGCGATGTATTCGCGGGCACGCTGGTGGTAAGGGAGCGGATTCCGGCCGCGCGGGCCGGTTTCGTACCTCCTCCGCCGCCGCAGGTGGCCGGGATGTTCGCGGGGCTCGATCTGTCGGGTGTGCCGGACTCCGTGTGGCTGGGGGTGCGCCAGTATCTGGGGCGTATGAACCAGCTCGACCGGCAGATCAGTTGGTCGATGGCCACACGGCTGGCCGGTGAGCTGGCCGCCCGGACGAGTGCCTCGGTGCCGCACGGCATGCCGCCCGCCATGTTCCTGGCGTCGGTACTCCAGGAACGTCAGGCCAGGGACGCGCAGCGGGCGTTCGGCGGTTTCGCGGGGCCGCAGGGATTCGCGCCCGGGCCGCAGCCGTACGGATCAGGCCCACAGCCGTACGGTCCAGGTCCGCAGCCTTACGGGCCGACTCCGACGTACGGGTCGGCTCCGGCGTACGGTCCGCCGACCATCACTCAGCCCCCGGCCGGTCCACCTTCCACCGGCCCTTCCCCTTCCCCTTCCCCGTTCCCGGCCGCGTCGTCCCCTTCCCCGGCCGCGTCCGCGCCTCCGGCGACGTCCCCGGCCTCGGCCCCGTCCCCATCCCCGGACGGCGAACAGCCGCCTCCTCCCTCCACCGGGTTCGCCCCTCCCTCTTGAGAGGGGGCGTACGCCCCCTCAGCCGAAGGAAGACGGCGGCGACTCCAGGTCCTCCAGCTCGATTCCGGGGGCGGCGAGGACCACGTCGCCGGTGAGGTGGACGGTCTGTTGTTCGCCGGTGTCCAGGGCTGTGACCTGGTAGGTGTCCACGGTCAGGGGGCCGCTGTCAGAGGCGTGTGCTTCGCTCGTGAGCAGGGCCCAGGACTGGTCGAGAGTACGAGGGGCGAGCACGGGATCCGTGAGGGCGACGAGCCGGACACGGGTCGCGGGAGCGCCCGGAGTGAGTTTCAGCAGGCGTGCGGTGGCGATGAGGAACGCCGGTGAGGTGCCGGTGAAGGCGTGGGCGGGTGCGTTGCCCTCGGTGGCGTGGGTGCCGGTGGGATCGGTGCGCACCCAGGTCACGCCGTCGATGGCGGCGCCCCTCACCTGCCACTGGGACGCGTGCAGTTCGAGGCGGATGGGGCGTCCGAGGGCGTCCAGGGCCAGGTCGACGGAGCCGGTGTCGGTGCCGTCGGGTCCGGTGCGCCGGGCGACGTAGCGCCAGCCGGAGGGTCCGGGGGCGCAGTGGAAGTGTTCCTCGCCGAGGGGGGTGTGATCGTGGGTGTCGTACAGGGAGTAGCGGCCGCGGGGCATGGCGTGCGGGTCCTTGTCGGCTGGTTCGGCCGGTGCGCGGCCTTGCTGGGTGCTGCGGCTCCCGGGCGGGCGGGTGCCCGCGGGGGCGCCGGGACGAGGGCAGGCCCCCGCCGAAGGTGGCGAGGGCCTGCACAGGGCCGTCCGCCGGACCCGGGGCTGTCGGGTCCGGTGGGGCGGTCAGTAGCGGTAGTGGTCCGACTTGTACGGACCCTCGACCTCGACGCCGATGTACGAGGCCTGCTCGGGACGGAGCGTGGTGAGCTTGACCCCGAGGGCGGCCAGGTGGAGGCGGGCGACCTTCTCGTCGAGGTGCTTGGGCAGCACGTAGACGTCGGTCGGGTACTCGTCGGGCTTGGTGAACAGCTCGATCTGGGCCAGGGTCTGGTCCGCGAAGCTGTTGGACATCACGAACGAGGGGTGGCCGGTCGCGTTGCCCAGGTTGAGCAGGCGGCCCTCGGACAGCAGGATGATCTTCTTGCCGTCCTTGAAGGTCCAGGTGTGGACCTGCGGCTTGATCTCGTCCTTGACGATGCCCTCGATCTTGGCGAGGCCGGCCATGTCGATCTCGTTGTCGAAGTGGCCGATGTTGCCCACGATGGCCTGGTGCTTCATCTTGGCCATGTCGGCGGCCATGATGATGTCCTTGTTGCCGGTCGTGGTGATGAAGATGTCGGCGGTCTCGACGACGTCCTCGAGCGTGGTCACCTGGTAGCCGTCCATCGCCGCCTGGAGGGCGCAGATGGGGTCGATCTCGGTGATGATCACGCGGGCGCCCTGGCCGCGGAGCGACTCGGCGCAGCCCTTGCCGACGTCGCCGTAGCCGCAGACGACGGCGGTCTTGCCGCCGATGAGGGTGTCGGTGGCGCGGTTGATGCCGTCGACGAGGGAGTGGCGGCAGCCGTACTTGTTGTCGAACTTCGACTTGGTGACGGCGTCGTTGACGTTGATCGCGGGGAACAGCAGGTCCCCGTCGCGGTGCATCTCGTACAGGCGGTGGACGCCGGTGGTGGTCTCCTCGGTCACGCCGCGGATCTCCGAGGCGAGCTCGGTCCACTTCTGCGGCGTCTCGGCCACGGTGCGGGTGAGCAGTTCGAGGATGACGCGGTGCTCGTCGCTCTCGGCGGTGTCGGGCGAGGGGACCTTGCCGTCCTTCTCGTACTCGACGCCCTTGTGCACGAGGAGGGTGGCGTCACCACCGTCGTCGAGGATCATGTTCGGGCCGCCGGTGGCCGTGCCGGGCCAGGTCAGCGCCTGCTCCGTGCACCACCAGTACTCCTCGAGCGTCTCGCCCTTCCAGGCGAAGACGGGCACGCCCTGCGGGTTGTCGGCGGTGCCGTTCGGGCCGACCGCGACGGCGGCGGCGGCGTGGTCCTGGGTGGAGAAGATGTTGCAGGAGGCCCAGCGGACCTGGGCGCCGAGGGCGACCAGGGTCTCGATCAGTACGGCGGTCTGCACGGTCATGTGCAGGGAGCCGGTGACACGGGCGCCCTTCAGGGGCTGGGTGGCGGCGTACTCCTCGCGGATCGCCATCAGGCCGGGCATCTCGTGCTCGGCGAGGCTGATCTCCTTGCGGCCGAAGTCTGCCAGGGCAAGGTCGGCGACCTTGAAGTCCTGTCGGTTGTCGACAGTCGTCATGTCGAGCTGCTCCTCGTGATGGGTCGAGGGTGGGTACGGCTGGCTGAGCGGCGGCGGACACAGGCAGAGCTGTGGCCGGGCGCACGCAAAGCAGTCCGTCGGAGGCCCTCTCTCCCTCGGCCGGCCCGCACTGCGGGTCGCCCGACCGCCATCAGCAGCGACGTCTGGCTCTGGTCACGAATCTACACCGATCGCCCCAGCCGTCATCAGCCCGCCCCGGGAATTCGTGCCCCTCCGACGGCCGCGGGAGCGCGGAAAGTGGCGCCATTTCCGGCATTCCGTCGTATCGGCTCCGGGCCGGGCGGCCGAGGGTCAGTGCCCCGGGTCGCCGTCGGCCGGACCGCCCGGGCCGGCCTTGGGGTCGGTGCCCGCGGCGGCGCGGGTCTCGCTGTAGATGTCCGGCTCCAGGTAGATCACGCGGGCGATGGGGACGTCGGTGCGGATGCGGGCCTCGGCGGCGTCGATGGCCTGGGCGACCTGGTCGGCGGTGTCGCTGCCGCGGACCGCGATCTTGGCGGCGACGAGGAGTTCCTCGGGGCCGAGGTGCAGCGTGCGCATGTGGATGATGCCGGTGACCGTCTCGCCGTCGACGACCGCCTTCTCGATCTTGTCGACGTCTTCGGTGCCCGCGGCCTCGCCGAGGAGCAGCGACTTGGTCTCGGCGGCGAGGATGATCGCGATGGCGATGAGCAGGACACCGATGCACAGCGTGCCGATGCCGTCCCAGACGCCGTCGCCGGTGGCGAGGGCGAGGCTGACGCCGCCGAGCGCGAGGATCAGACCGACCAGGGCGCCGAGGTCCTCCAGGAGGACGACGGGCAGCTCGGGCGCCTTGGCCCGGCGGACGAACTGGGTCCACGTGAGCTTGCCGCGCAGCGCGTTGGACTCCTTGATGGCGGTACGGAAGGAGAAGGTCTCGGCGATGATCGCGAAGACCAGGACGCCGACCGGCCAGTACCAGTGGTCGATGTCGTGCGGGTGCTTGATCTTCTCGTAGCCCTCGTAGATCGCGAACATGCCGCCGACCGAGAACAGCACGATGGAGACGAGGAAGGCGTAGATGTAGCGCTCGCGGCCGTAGCCGAAGGGGTGTTTGGGGGTCGCCTCGCGTTGGGCCTTCTTGCCGCCGAGCAGCAGCAGGCCCTGGTTGCCGGAGTCGGCGAGCGAGTGCACGGACTCCGCGAGCATCGAGGACGATCCACTGAAGACGAACGCCACGAACTTCGCCACCGCGATGGCGAGGTTGGCCGCGAGCGCCGCCACGATCGCCTTGGTGCCGCCTGAAGCACTCATGTGTTCCCGAAGTCCCTTCGTACGTGACGCACTTCGCCGGTGCCCCGCGAGTGGGGCTGCCGCGCCGTGCCTGTCGCCGTTCCGGAATTTTGCCCGGCCTTTGCGGTGGGCCATTGTTGCAGCCCCGGCACCCGGGTGGGTTCAGGCCACCCGGGTTAACCGGAACGTAAGGGCTCAGGCGACGACGGTGGCCCGGAAAAGTGTGCCGGTTCCGGACACTTCGGCGCTCTCCCCGGCGGTCACGAAGAGCGACTCGCCCGGGACGAGGGTTTCTTCGCCGACCTGTACGCGCCCGGCGGTGCACAGCAGGATCTGCGGCAGCGGGGCGCTCAGGTCACGGGCGGCGCCGCTCTCGGGCAGCACGTAGCGGGAGAGCCGGAACTCGTCGATCGGGGTCTCGTAGACCTCGGCGCCGTCGGTACCGGCCTCGGGCCGCAGAACGCCCGCGTCGCCGGACTCGAAGCGCACGATACGCAGCAGTTCGGGGACGTCGACGTGCTTGGGGGTGAGGCCGCAGCGCAGGACGTTGTCCGAGTTGGCCATGATCTCGACGCCGAGGCCCTCGATGTAGGCGTGCGGGATGCCCGCGCCCAGGTAGAGGGCCTCGCCGGGCTGGAGCGTGACGTGGTTGAGCAGCATGCCCGCGAGGACGCCCGGGTCGCCCGGGAAGTGGTGGGCGAGGGTGGCGTAGGGCGCGTAGGCACCGCCGAGGCGCTCGGCGGCGGCCGCGGCCTCGGCGACGGTGGCCGCCATCTCCTCGGGGTCGGCGCTCAGCAGTGCCGTGAGCACCTCGCGCAGCGCGGCCTCTTCGGGGTGCGCGTGCAGCAGGTCGACGTAGGGCTTGAGGGAGTCGACGCCGAGCCCGGCGATCAGGTCGGCGGCGGCGACCGGGTGCTGGAATCCGCACAGCCCCTCGAACGGCGTGAGCGCGCAGATCAGTTCGGGCTTGTGGTTGGCGTCCTTGTAGTTGCGGTGCGGGGCGTCGAGGGGCACGCCGCGCCGCTCCTCCTCGGCGAAGCCTTCCTGGGCCTGGCCGAGGTCGGGGTGGACCTGGAGGGAGAGCGGGGCTCCGGCGGCGAGGACCTTCAGGAGGAAGGGCAGCCGGGGCCCGAACTTGGCGACGGCGGCGGAGCCCAGGGCGGCCTCGGGGTCGGCGTCGATGACCTCGTTGAGCGGCCCGCGCGCGGTGCGCGAGGGGGCTCCGGGGTGGGCGCCCATCCACATCTCCGCCTGCGGCTCTCCGGTCGGCTCCACGCCGAGCAGCTCGGGCAGGGCGGTGGCCGAACCCCAGGCGTAGGGGCGGACGGTGTTCGCGAGACGGTACATGGGGGGCTCTTTCTCTTCACGAGGTTCGGACGGCCCGGCCCCGGGGCTCGGCGCCCACGGGCCGCGGGCCTCGGACGTCCTGCCCACGGGGTGCCGACGGCACGCCTTGCGTCACCGCCCGGAGGGTCTGACGGCGGCGCTCGCGCACCGGCCCGTGACGCCGTCGCGCTCCGGGACCCCGGTCCTGGGGACCGCGGGGCGGTGCCTGCGGCCCGCCGGGTGGTGTCAAGATCAGACCCCCGAGGCGAGCGCCAGGTAAACGGCGGCGAAATCGGTGATGGCGATCAGTTCCGCGAGGCGTTCCAGTTCGCCGCCCTCGCCGGGTTCGAGTTCGCTGATCGCGGTGTCGTGGCCGAGGGCGAGTTCGCGGGCGGCGGGGGCCGCGCTCAGGCCGCCGGGCAGCGAGTCGCGCAGCAGCACCACGCGGGCCCGCAGCGCCTGGGCCTCCTCGACCCGGTCACGGAAGAAGTCGTCCGGGTCGCCCCCGGCGGCGAGCGCCCCGGTGAGCAGGGCGCCGTGCGCGGGCAGGGCCTCGGGCAGTTCGGAGGTGAGGGCGGGGCGGCCCGCGAGTTCGGCGAGCGCCCCGGCGAAGCGGCGCCCGGCCGGGCCCGCGCACAGGCCCTCGGTCCAGATCAGCGGGAGGGCGTCGGCGAGTTCGGCGGCCAAGCTCTTGGCCGGGTTGTGGTACGTGGCGATCGCGGGCCCGCAGCGCTGGGCGGTCTGGTCGAGCCGGTCGGCGACCTTGGCGAGTTCCTCGGCGGGCGCGGTGATCAGACCGGTCCGGTCGAGCAGTGCGAGCAGCGGGGTGAGCAGGGCCCACAGCGCGCCGGGCGCGGAGGCAGCGCCGACCTCTTCCTCCTCGTACGGCGCGGTGGCCATCGGCACCGCGAGGCCGTGCACCGTTTCGACGGCCTCGGTCAGCGGTGAGCCGTGCGGGGCGACCGCGACGACGCTGCAGCCGCGCCGGTAGGCCTGGTCGGCGAGGACGGCGAGTCCGGGTTCGGTGCCGTCGGGGGTGGCGATGAGCAGGACGTCGACGGGGCCCGCCCAGCCGGGCAGCGCCCAGCGCAGGGCGCCCGGCGCCGGGGCGACGCCGGTGGCGTGCAGTCTGGTGACCGGGCAGCCCACGCCCGCGAGGCGGCCGAGCAGGTCGGCGGCGCAGATCGCGGCGGCGCCCGGGCCCGCGATGAGTACGGCGCGCGGCCGTCCCTCGGGTTGCAGCTCGGCGATGCCCGCCTCGGCGGCGTGCCGCAGCGCGGTACGCACCCGCGCCCCGGCCTCGGCCGCTCCGCGCAACAGCCCGCGCCGGTCGGCACGGGCGAGCGCCTCGGGATCCTCAAGGAGGGTTTCGTCCAGCATGACGGGGCCTTCCTCGGCCGTCCGCGTCCCCGATTCGCACCCCCGGTCCGGTGGTCCGCCGCGGCTGCTGCTGTGCCTCGGCGGCCCGGTCCGCCCGGTGCGTCCTGGGCTCGCGCTTCCTCGGCCGTGCGTAGTGGGCCGTGCGGTGCGGGCCTCGTGTGGCGGTCTCGTTGCGGGCCTTGGGTACGTACGACGTGCGTACGGCGTATGTACCGGCGGCGGGCGTGCCCCTGGACGGGACGTCGCGCGAAAGGACGCCCTAGGCGGGGCGGCGGGCCTCGTCGACCAGGAGTACGGGGATGCCGTCGCGGACCGGGTAGGCGAGCGCGCAGTCCTTGCCCGTGCAGACCAGTTCGCCGTCCTGCTCTTCGAGCGCGGAGTGGCAGGCCGGGCAGGCGAGGATCTCCAGGAGGCCGGCTTCCAGCGGCATGGGGTGTCCCTTCGGAGGAGCAGCACTGAGGCCACACGGGTGCGGCCTGGTCAGAGTACCGCTGTGGGCCCTTGTGCGCCGGGCCAGCCCGCCGTCACGGAGGGGCGGGCTCGGGTGCTTTCGCCGCCGCCGGGCGCGGCCGCTGTTCGCGGCCTCGCCGGTGGGGAGCCGAACCGATGGGGAGCCGGGGCGATGGAGGACAGGCCGGTGGAGGACAGGCCGGTGGAAGTCGTCCCCACCGGCCCGCCCCGTGTACTCAGCCCCGGACGAGCGCGAGCACCTCGTCGCGCACCTTCGCCAGGGTGGCCTCGTCGCGGGCCTCGACGTTCAGGCGCAGCAGCGGCTCGGTGTTGGAGGCGCGCAGGTTGAACCACCAGTCCTCGGCGGTGACGGTGAGTCCGTCGAGCTCGTCGAGGGTGAGGCCCTCGCGGCCCTCGTACGCGGACTTCACGGCGGCGGCGCTGGCGGCCTGGTCGGCGACGGTGGAGTTGATCTCGCCGGAGCCCGCGTAGCGGTCGTACTGCGCCACCAGCGCGGACAGCGGCTCGTCCTGGCCGCCGAGCGCGGCGAGGACGTGCAGGGCGGCGAGCATGCCGGTGTCGGCGTTCCAGAAGTCGCGGAAGTAGTAGTGCGCGGAGTGCTCGCCGCCGAAGATCGCGCCGGTACGGGCCATCTCGGCCTTGATGAACGAGTGGCCGACCCGGGTGCGCACCGGGGTGCCGCCGCACTCGCGCACCACCTCGGGCACCGACCAGGAGGTGATCAGGTTGTGGATGACGGTGCCGGTGCCGCCGTTCCTGGCGAGTTCGCGGGCGGCGACGAGCGCGGTCACCGCGGAGGGCGAGACGGGGTCGCCGTTCTGGTCGACGACGAAGCAGCGGTCGGCGTCGCCGTCGAAGGCGAGGCCGAGGTCGGCGCGCTCGGCGCGCACCCGCTCCTGGAGGTCGACGATGTTCTTCGGGTCGAGCGGGTTGGCCTCGTGGTTCGGGAAGGTGCCGTCGAGCTCGAAGTACATCGGCACCAGCTCGATCGGCAGGCCCTCGAAGACGGTGGGCACGGTGTGGCCGCCCATGCCGTTGCCCGCGTCGACGACGACCTTGACCTTGTCGCCGCCGGTCCGCTGCCCGGCCGCCGGGGGCCGGATGCCGGAGAGGTCGACCAGCGAGCGCAGGTGCGCCGCGTAGTCGGTGAGGGTCTCGCGGCGGGTGACGGTGCCCGGCTTCTCGACCGGCTCGGGGGCGCCCGAGGCGAGCCAGCCCTCCACCAGTTCGCGGATCTCGGCGAGCCCGGTGTCCTGGCCGACCGGCGCGGCACCGGCCCGGCACATCTTGATGCCGTTGTACTGCGCCGGGTTGTGCGAGGCGGTGAACATGGCGCCCGGCAGGTTCAGCGCGCCCGAGGCGTAGTAGAGCTGGTCCGTCGAGCAGAGGCCGATCTCGGTGACGTCGGCGCCCCGGCCGGCGGCACCGCGGGCGAAGGCCCCGGACAGGCCGGGCGAGGACGGCCGCATGTCGTGGCCCGTGACGATCGCGTCGGCGCCGGTCACCTGGACGAAGGCCGCGCCGAAGAGTTCGGCGAGTGGCTCGTCCCACTGATCCGGAACCACCCCGCGTACGTCGTACGCCTTCACGATCTGCGAAAGATCAGCAGCCACGGCCGAGCCCTTCTGGAGTTCCTGTGGTCACGGCCAAACTACCCGTTTCCGTTCCGGGACCCCTGTTGGCCTGTGGACAACTCCCGTTGCGGGCAGTTCGGCCTGGCACCGGACAAAGCACCGCATGTAAGGCGACACAAATACGGTCAACTCACCCATACGTTCCCTGTGTTCACTGTCGCGTAAGCGCAACGCCGGGAAAAGTACCCGGCCAGGAAACGGATCCGAGCGCCAAACGTACGCAACTGGAAACGTTCCGGAGGCTGTTGAGGGGGTGCTGGGCGGTGCTGCCGGAGGGCTGGGCGCGGTTGTACTGCCCGGCGCCACCGTCCGCCCGGTGCCGGTCGCGTCGACCATGCCCACCGGATACGGAAGCCGTGGACGAACAGCCGGTGGAGGCACGGCAGTTGACGACACGGCCGCCGAGGGGGGTGCGCGGTAGGAGGGGCGGACTGGCCGCCGGTTCAGGAGTCCGGAGAGCGCAGTACGCGGAGGTGGCCACGGCGGGCGACCTCCATCGGGTCGGCGGTGCGGCCGCCGCCCGCCTCCGCGGCGCGCTCCTGTGGGCGCGCCGCCTCGCGTACGGCGTTGGCGAGGGCTTCGAGATCGTCACCGCTCGGCCGGGTCGGCGCGGAGGCATCCGCGAGGCGGACGACCTCCCAGCCGCGGGGGGCGGTCAGCCGTTCCGAGTGCTCGGCGCACAGGTCGTAGCAGTGGGGTTCGGCGTAGGTGGCGAGCGGACCGAGGACGGCCGTCGAGTCCGCGTAGACGTACGTCAGCGTCGCTACGGCGGGACGGCCGCAAGCGGTGCGCGAACAGCGACGTACAGGGCTCACGACGTTGGACGGTACCGCACTCCTGAGCGGGCCGCGACGACTCTCCCCGAGCTCACTCCACCGTGTCGTCGTGCGTGTGTGCCACCTTTCGCGGCCCCGGCCACCGCACCCACCTGGCGCTACCAGGACATGTCACCACCACGACCGAGCGAGACCGGTCATCAAGGGGGCGGGTTCTTGCCAATCGGCTCGCCCGCGACGGGCAGGACCGATACCGGATCGAGCCCAAGAGCGACTGGAACGGTCGGGATGCGACAAGGGCCCGCGGCATACGGTCGCGCCGTACCGGAGGGTGCGGGCAGGGCACCGGCGGCTGTTCCGGCGGCGTACACCGTGATGTCGGCAGCTCACGCCCGCGGGGACTACGCTTCGTCGGTGATGGACAACCCCGTACCGCCGCCCCCGTCCGAGCCGCGGCCTCGCCGTCGCGACCGTCACGGCAGAGGCATGCGCGGCCCCGTCGCGCCGCCGCAGGTGCCGCTGTCGGCGCCGCGCGCGCAGGTCTTCGCCGATCTCGTACAGGATTCCGTGGAGCGCCTGGAGCGGCGCTGGCCGCAGCTCGCGGAGGTCGAGTTCCTGGTGGTCGAGGTGCCGCGTCTGGACCGGGAGGCCGACGGGCTCGACGGGCAGTCGGTGCCGCTGGGCGGCATCGTCCCGGCCCGCGAGGGGCGGCCCGGGCGGATCGTCGTCTACCGGCGGCCCGTGGAGATCCGTACCAAGAGTCGCGAGGAGCGCGCCGAGCTGGTGCACGAGGTCGTCGTGGAGCAGGTCGCCGAACTCCTCGGCCTTACCCCGGAGACCGTCGACCCGCGCTACGGCGAGGACTGAGAACTCCGAGGGCGCCGGGTCCGGTTCCGGCCGCGCGGCAAGGCGCACGACCGGAACCGTCTGCCGCTACGTCACCGTCGCCAGGGACCGGTCACCGCGAAGGTCGTGCCCGGGTTGTAGACGTTCACGTACATGGTGTCGCCGTCCGGGGCGAAGGTGACTCCGGCGAGCTCGCCCCACTCCGGCTCGTCGTCGGTGCCGAGGTTCTGGCGGTTGCGGGCCATGGGGTACACCTCGCCGCGCCGGGTGAGGCCGTAGACGTGCTGGGCGCCGTCGCCGTCCTCGCAGATCATCAGGCCGCCGCCGGACGCCAGGCAGATGTTGTCCGGGGACTCGCCGGGCAGTTGGATGTCGGTGTCCGGGCCGAAGACGATCACCAGGGTGAGCCTGCGCGCCTCGGGGTCGTACCGCCAGACCTGCCCGAAGTGGTCGGCCCCCGAACCGTCCTCGCTGCGGGCGAAGGACGAGACGAAGTAGACGCAACTCCCGCCCCAGTAACAGCCCTCCAGCTTCTGGGCGTGGGTGATGCCGCCCGCGCCGAAGTCCTGGAACCGGATCGGGGTGGACTTGGCCAGCGGGTCGGGGACGTCGATCCACTCGATGTGCTCGAAGACGGTGCCGGTCTCCTGGACGGTGGACAGGTCCGGCACCCCGGGCACCCGCATCGCCTGGAGGCGGCCGCCCGCGCGCAGCGAACCACGCCCGCCCTCGGGCCGGTTGGGCAGGAAACGGTAGAAGAGGCCGAAGGGCTTCTCGAAGGCGTCCTCGGTCTCGTAGACGATGCCGCGCCGGGGGTCGACCGCGATCGCCTCGTGCTGGAAGCGGCCCATGTCGGTCAGCGGTACGGCGCCCGAGCCGTGCGGGTCGGCGGGGTCGACCTCGAAGATGAAGCCGTGGTCCTTGGTGTAGCCGTTGGTGCCGGCCTTGTCCTCGGTCTCCTCGCAGGTCAGCCAGGTGCCCCAAGGGGTGGGCCCGCCCGCGCAGTTGACCGCGGTGCCCGCGATGGCGACGCGTTCGTCGAGGACCTTTCCGTCCCGGCCGAGCGTCAGCGCGGTGCAGCCGCCCTTGCCCGCGGGGTCGTAGGTGAGGCCGTCGACGGTCGGGACCTGGATCTTGGCATCGGCGCGGTTCTCGTGGTTGCGCACGAGGTGAACGCGGCCGCGCGCGCCCTGAAGGGCCGTCATGCCGTCGCAGTTGCTGGGCACCTTGCCCTCGCCGGAGCGCAGCCGGTCGCCCTCGCGGGACAGCACCCGATAGCGGAAACCTTCCGGCAGGTCGAGCAACCCCTTGGGGTCGGGGACGAGCGGGCCGTAACCGCCGCGCCCCTGCGGCTGGGCGAGGGCGGTACCCGCGAAGAGTTCACCGAGGCTCCCGGTGAAGGCGAGCGCGGCGCCCACCGCGCCGGTGCGGGCAAGCACCTGACGGCGGCTCGCACCGGCCGGGGCGGGAGAATTCACGGTCTCGGCGGGCTCGGGCGGCTGCGAAGACGTCGATGACGTACGGGACATGGGAAAACCTCCTGTTGGCGGACAGGAAATGACATGGAGATAACGCCCGTGTGTATCACGCCGCTGGTCCCACGGGAACCGGACGCGACATCCCGCCCCTGACGTACCGCCAGTCACACCCGGGGTGTCCCCCGAGCGCCGCAGTCCGGCGCCCGCCGCCGTTCACGGCCTTCACGGGAGACGCGCCCGTCCCCGTACTCCCGTCTCGATCCGGGGCAGACGGCGGTCTCAGTCCCGCGGCCGCCCCTGCACCACCGACAGGTCCTCCGCCGCCTCCGGTACCGACACCGTGCCCCGGTCGTCGGACAGGGTCTGCACGGTGAACATCGGGACGCCGTCCTCGGGGGCCTCGTACATCCGGGAGGCGTAGACGGCGCCGCCGGACACACGCTCCACGGTCAGGGCGTACGTGCCCTTCAGGCCCTCGGGCCGCGGCGGGGTCACCGCGAGGGTGCTGCCCCGCTTGACCGTGTAGACCTCGCTCGCCGAGGTGCCGCCCTCGCTGCCCGCCGAGGCGGTCACCCTGACCTTGGCGCCCTCGCCCGGCGCGACCAGCGACAGGCTGGTGCCCTTGGCGTGGTTCCCGGCCACCGAGGCACGGTCACCGACCGCCGGGCTCGCCGGGATGAACGCCGTCTCCTGCTTTCCGCCGTTGCCACGGACGATCCGTACCGCCGCGACCACCGGGACGGAGTCGTCCGTGGGTTCGAGCAGCAGCGAGCCCGGCTGGCCGCGGGTGATGTCCGGCAGGTCGGTGGAGGCGGTCATGCCCGCCTTGACGTGCAGGGACTCGTGTCCGGCCGGGGTGATCGAGCCGGTGGGTGTGGCCAGGCGGAGCCGCAGGTCGGCGTCGTCCTCGCCGGGCGCGAAGATGACCAGCCGCGCCGAGATGGTGTCCTTGGGCAGACCGGGCAGCACCAGGCTGCCCGCGGGGGCGCCCGCGGCGGGCAGCCAGTCGCCGCCGAGTTCGTCGTCGGCGCTGTGCACTGCCGCGGAGACCCGGCCGCTGCGCACCGCGACATGGGCGGTCACGGTCTCCTCGGCGCTCTCGCTCAGGGTGGAGAGCAGCAGCGGTACCGAACCGTGCGGCGGGACCTGGATGTCCTCGCCCGCCTGGGACTTGAGCTGTCCGTCGGGACCGTAGAGCTCGATGTCCACGATCGCGGCGGAGTCGTCCGGGTTGGTCACATGGACGTAGTCGCTGCGGGACTCGGCGGTACTGACGGCCGGGAACCAGAAGTCGGTGTCCGGCGCCGAGCAGGTGACACCGGAGATGCCGCGGCCGGTGCCCGCCGCCACCTCGGTCGTCTGCTGCACCGTCCAGCCCGGCGCGAGCCGCCCCTCGGCGGTACCGATCAACGCGGGCTCCGAGCCGCCGGAGACCTGGTGCTCCACCGGCTTGCCGGGTTCCTTGACGTCGAGCACGGGCTTCGGCGCGGCGCCACCGTCCCGCGCGGCCTCGCCCTTACGGGAGTCCTCGCGGCGGTCGCCCTTGCCGTCCTCGCTCCGGTCCTTGCCGTCCCCGTCCTTCGGGTCGTCCTTGGCGTCGTCCTTGGAATCGTCTTTCGGACGCTCGTCGTCCTTACCCGTGTCGGCGCCGTCGTCGGCCGACTTCCTTTCGGCGGGGACGAGTTGGGCCCTGCCGCCGTCCTCGGCGCCCTTCACCACAGGGGTGAAGGAGGAGTACGCGGTCTCGGCGAGGTCGGAGTTGCCGGGTGTCGGGCAGAGCAGGCTGCTGCGCTCCACGGGCAGCCGCGCGGGGGCCTCGGCCCGCTCGGCCGACTCCTCGGGAGCCGCGAGCGCGGCCACGCCGGTGAGGACGAGCAGCGCCCCGGTGACCGCGAACAACGGCAGGGGCAGGGACAGGGGCAGGCTCTTGCGGTTCACTGCTGGCTCCCGTCGGAACGCTCACTGTCGTTGCCATGGCCCTCGGGCCCTTGGCCGGGCGACGGCTCGCCACCGGCGGCGCCGCCCGCGCCATAGGCGGTGTCGTACCCCGCGCCGTACCCGGCCCCGGGGTCGTACCGCCCGCCCGCGTACGCGTCCGGCTGGTACGTCTCGGCCTGGTACGCCTCGGCCTGGTACTGCACGCCCTCGTAGCTCTGCTGGTACGTCCCGGTGGCGTACGGGTCCTGCTGTCCGTACTGGCCGTCGTTGGGATACTGCTCCCCGAACTGAGCCTGTCCCGGGTCGAATTGGCCCTGACCGGCTTCGAACTGCCCCTGGCCAGGCTCGAATTGCCCCTGGCTGGACGCGAACTGCCCCTGACTCGCCTCGAATTGGGGCTGGCCCGCCTCGAATTGACCCTGCTGCTCCCCGTACTGCCCCTGGCCGTACGTCCCGTAGTCCTCGACCTGCGGCAACTGCTCGGTTCCGTAGGGCTGTTGGGGCGTGTAGGCGGGCGGCGCCGGGGGCGCGGGCGGTACGGAGCCCGAGGACTGTCCCGGGATCACGGGAGCCTGCGGGGGCGCGGCCGGTGGCTGCGGCGGCATCGCGGGGGCGGGCGGCGGTGTGGCGGGGGCTGAGGGGGCGGGGGCCGTGGGGGCGGCGTGCGCCGAAGTCCCCTGATCCGTCGGGCCGTTGGCGCCTGGTCCGGTTCCGGGGCCTGCGCTCGGGTCGGCGTCCACCGCGAGGTCCGTACCGCCGTGCCCGGCGAAGTCCGTATCGCCGTGCCCGGAAAGGCCCGCGCCCGCAGCCCCGTGCGGAGCTGCTGCCGCGTGCGGGGCCCCTGCCGCGTACGCGGCCGTTCCGGCCTGCGCCTCTCCCCCGGCCCCGCCTCCGGCCTCCGCCTCCGCTTCGGCCTGGGCCCGGAGCCTGCGCGCCCTGCGGCCCTCGCCGGCGACGGCCTGGGCGGGCACCACGGGCTCCTCGGGCAGGTCGTCGTCGACGTCGCGGCGGCGGCCCGGCAGGGCCATGACGACCAGAACGAGGGCGAGGAAGGCCTGGACGAAGAGCCAGCCGGTGTGGCCCGCCGAGTCCTCGTAGGTGACGTCCAAGGTGCCGCCGGTGGCGGGGAGTTCGAAGCCCTGGGCCCAGTCGTCGAGGGTGACCTTGGTCAGCGGGCGGCCGTCGAGCGTGGCCTGCCAGCCCTCGTCGGCGGTGTCGGCGAGCCGAAGGACACGGCCCTCGCCGCCCTTGGGCAGTTCGGTGTGCAGGTCGACGGGGCCCGCGGCGACCGGCAGCGGCTCGCCGGACTTGGGCACCACGACGGCACGGGCGACCTGTCGGTCCACCCGCCACAGGGCGCTGCCGTCCTGCTGGCTGAGGCGGGTCAGGCCGGGGGTGGCGTCAAGGACCCGGCTCATCTCGCGCGGGGCCCCGTCCCGTACCAGGACGTAGCGCACCGCGAACCCGCCGAGCTGGTCGGCCTGGTTGGCGCCGGAGCCAGCGACGAGGTTGGCGACGACCTTGTCGAGGTGGGTGTTGCGGTCGGCGGCGTCGGTGAGTTCGGCGTCGGCCATGCGCGCGCCGGAGCCGCGCAGCAGCGTGTAGGCGACCTCGGCGGGCGAGTCGCTGCCGAGGACGAGGGTGCGGGGCTGGTCGCGGGTACTGCTCTCCTCGGCCACGAAGGCCGGGACCTGTACCGGGTCACGGCGCTCCAGCGGGCCGTCGGCGCCGTCCGTCATCCAGCCGAGCGCGGCGATCAGCGGGCCGAGGGCGGCGGCCAGTGCGATGAGCGCGGCGACCGGCTGGCGCCAGCCGAAGCTCTGCTCGGCGACCCGGCCGCGCGCGCCCTCGGCGCCGAGTACGGCCGCGGCGAGCAGGGCGATGCCGTACACCAGGGTGGCCGGGCCCGCCCAGGCCGAGCGGTTGGCGAGGACCGCGAACAGGAAGCCGGTCAGGGCGACGGCCCAGGCCACGCGGATCGCGAACTGCCGCTCGCCGCGCAGCAGTGCGGCGAGGGCCGCGAGGAGGAAGCCGATCAGGAGCAGTCCGCCGACGGTGCCCGGGCCGCCCGGCGAGGCGCCGAGCAGATCGGTCACCGAGGCCGCGCCCTCGCCGTACTCCAGACCGGCCTCGCGGAAGAAGCCGAACGGGAGCAGCGAGAGCGACCAGGGTGCGAGCACCAGAAGGGGGGAGCCGAGGGCGGCCACGAACCGGGGCCCGTAGGCGCGCAGTTCGGTGCGGCGCAGCACCAGGACGGCGAGGCCCAGGACCAGGGCCACCGGCCAGACGAGCGGGGTGAAGGCGGTGGTGACGGTGAGCAGCAGCGCGTACGCACAGGTCGCGCGCCAGCTGCCGCGGCCGCCGGAGGTCAGTCCGGCGGCGGCGGTGCCCGCGCGGGCGAGCAGCGGCAGCAGGATCGCGAGGACGGCGGTGCCGATGCGGCCGCCCGCGAGCGCGCCGGTGGCGGCGGGCAGGAAGGCGTAGGCGACGGCGCCCCAGGCGCGCAGCAGTCGCGAGCCGACCAGCGGCCGGGACGCGAAGTACGCGCTGAATCCGGCGAGCGGGACGGAGCAGACCAGGAGCACTGTCACGGCGAGCCCGGTGGAGCCGAGGAACGCCGTGGCGAGCAGGGCCACAAGGGCGAGGTAGGGCGGTGCGGTCTGGGTGCCGCCGGTGCCGACCGGATGCCAGCCGTCGGCGTACCGCGACCACTGGTCCGTGGCGTCGCCCGGCGCGGGCAGCATGGCCCCGCCGGTGAGCGCGCCGCTGCCGAGCAGCGAGCGGCAGGCGATCAGCGAGACGAAGAGCAGGACGAAGAAGAGCACCGGACCGGGTTTGCGGGCGATGCGCTTGAGCCGTGCGAACTGTTCGACCTGGACGAAGTCGTCGTCCTCGCCGGGTCCCGACTCGACCGCGCCGCCGTGCCGTCCGGCGGCGAGCACCTCGGGGTCGGAGCGTCCGACGAGGTTGCTCGCGACCTGTTCCACCGTCAGCCGCACGGTGGCGCCGGGCGGCGGGAACAGCGGCCGCAGTTCGCCCTTGTCCAGTACGGAGCCCTGGCGCCTGCGGCGCCCGGCGAGGATGCGCTCGGGCCGCAGCAGTACCGCGAGGAGTCCGGCGATCTCGTCCACCGCCTGGCCGGGCACCTTGCCAACCAGATAGGCGAGGGTGCGCACCAGGGTGCCGAGAACGAGGCGCAGCAGCACCCAGGGCAGTACGGCGCCACGGGAGTTGACGAGCAGGGTGTGGACGGCGCCCGCCTTGTCGACGCGGTGCGGGCTGGCGCCGGAGCGGCCGAAGCGCCCGGGGGTCGTGGCGGTGCGGCCCACGCAGTCGACGGTGCGCCGCTCGCGCGAGGCGGCCTCGGCGTGCCGGACCACGGCGTCGGGAGCGATGAGCACCCGGTGGCCCGCGTCGTGCGCGCGCCAGCACAGGTCGACGTCGTCGCGCATCAGCGGCAGCCTGCGGTCGAAGCCGCCGAGCTGCTCGTAGACGTCGCGCCGGATCAGCATGCCCGCGGTGGACACGGAGAGCACCGGGCGTACGTGGTCGTGCTGGCCCTGGTCCTGTTCGCGGCGGTCCAGGCCGGTCCAGCGGCGGCCGCTGTGGGCGATCGAGACGCCGACTTCGAGCAGTTGCCTGCGGTCGTACCAGCCGCGCAGCTTGGGTCCGACGATCGCGACGTCATTGCCGAGTTCGCGTTCGGCCTCCACCACGCGCAGCAGTTCGGCCAGCGCGTCGGGCTCGGGCGCGCAGTCGTCGTGCAGCAGCCACAACCACTGCTCGGGCTCCCCGTGAGGGAGTTCGGGCATGTCGTAGGCCTCGTCGCGCCAGGTCCGGGTGACCGGGTCCCAGCCGCTGGGGCGCTTGAGGTACGGCAGGTCGTCGGGGGTGAGCGCACCGGCGGTGCGGGCGGCCTCGTCGACGGCGGCGCCGAAGCCGGTGCGCCGGGCCAGGTGCAGGACGCGTTCGTCGCCGAGGGTTTCGCCGACCAGCCGGGCGGAGTCGTCGGCGCTGCCGGTGTCGGCGGCGACGGCGTTCTGTACCGGCCGTTCCTGGCCGAGGAGTCCGGACAGGGCCTCGGGCAGCCATCGGGCGCCGTCGTGCGAGACCAGGACGGCGGTGACCACGTGGCGCGGGAACTCGGGCGCGCGGGTGGGGTCGGACAGCGGCCTGCGGACGGGATCGAGGCCCGCGGAGGCCGGATCGTGATGGGCTGCCGTGTGGCTGTGCGCAAACATCGCGGGACGGGCCCCGGTTCGGTGGACTGCGGTGGACGCCCGGCCCCGCTGGGCGCCGCGCGTACTCGGACGAGGGCCCACACTAACGGCTGCAAAACACCTCGGCCCGCCGCCTGTGGACAACCAGGTGCGACGGGCCGTGCGTTACGACGAGGTGTGTGGCTTTTGGTCAAGGCGGCCGGACTTCGGCCGGGGCGCGCGCCGGGCGCGCGGGCGTCCGCGACGCGAGCCCCCGGCAGCGGCCGGGCCCACGGCGCCGGGCGGGTCAGCGGTGAAGCGGAGGCCCGGGCCGTCTCAGACGGCGGCCTTCTTCAGGCGGCGGCGCTCGCGCTCGGACAGGCCGCCCCAGATGCCGAAGCGTTCGTCGTTGGCGAGCGCGTATTCAAGGCATTCGGAACGGACTTCGCAGGCCAGGCACACCTTTTTGGCCTCCCTGGTGGAGCCGCCCTTCTCGGGGAAGAAGGATTCGGGGTCGGTCTGCGCGCATAGCGCGCGTTCCTGCCAGCCGAGCTCCTCCTCGGCCTCGTCGACCAGCAGTTCCTCAAACAGCTCGGTCATGTGCGCCCCTCGTCCGTCTTTGCGTCCCCGCGATGTCGTCGTTCTGGTCATTTTTCGGCCGAACGACACGAGTGAAATTACAAGTGTGCGGCTCCGAGCGAGTCAAGCCGAGATCTGCTAATGAGCCCGTTATTCACTCTCCGGAACCAGCACAGCACGGTAAGTGTTGATATCCGCCTAAACTCTGACACATCACCCTGGCCGATTTACACCCTTCTCACTCCCGTACGTCCACGCCATCGGCGGAGCCGTACGAGAAGAGAAACGCGCCGGGTACCGGTCACGTTCCGCTGCGTACGCCTGTCCGGACAACCTCCCGCCAGCAGAAGCGGAAGGAGTCGCGGCCGGGCCGTACGACACGCCGGTAGAGCGCCATTTCTCCCCGTGGGCACCGCACAAACCTTTCGGCGGTCACTGCGACCGGATGGGGTGAAACATGTCCCACAAAGCGGGGTGTGAGTTGACACGGAAGGTGTGAGCCGCTGTCCTTGTGGGCATGCTCGCGCCTTCGGCCATCACCCCGACCCGCACCGCCGGGTCCCCTGATGCTGCCCTCACGCGCCACAGCTGTCGCTGTTGCTGTCCCTGCTGTTGAGCCGTCCCGCTCCGGCATCCCACCGCCCACAGTCCCGGGCGGACTCCCGCGCCCGTTAACGGCGCATCCGTGACACTCCCGCATCGGCCGAGGACACCCGTACCCATGAACAGCGACAGCGACCTGCAGATCGCCGGCGACCTGCTCGAAGTGCTCCACCTCCTGCAGCCCGCCCCTGAGCACCCCTCCACGGTGGGCGGCTTCGTGGGTCTCGCGCGCTCGATCGCCGCGGACACCGCGCGGTGGCGGCACTTGGTGCGCTACGACGCCACCACCCGCTGGTACCACCGGCTCAGCACCGGGCCCGGCTACGAGATCTGGCTGCTCTCCTGGGTGCCCGGCCAGCGCAGCGGGCTGCACGACCACGGTGCCTCCAGCGGCGTACTGACCGTCCTGGAAGG
Source organism: Streptomyces sp. NA04227 (assembly GCF_013364195.1). NCBI lineage: Bacteria > Bacillati > Actinomycetota > Actinomycetes > Kitasatosporales > Streptomycetaceae > Streptomyces > Streptomyces sp. NA04227. The sequence goes on from NZ_CP054918.1 coordinate 2,637,881, forward strand.
GCAGTTGACCGAGCGCACCCCGCGCCGCGACCGGGTGCTCGGCACCGGCGCCCAGCGGGTGTTCGCGCCGGGTTACGTCCACGAGGTCGTCAACGACTCCCTCGAAGGAGCGGTCAGCCTGCACATCTACTTCCCGGGCCTGACCGAGATGCCGATGGTCCCCGCGGACGGCCGCGCCGGTGCCGCGGACCAGGCGCCGCACCACGACGCCGCACCCGCCGCCCGCTGCGCCGCGCACCCCGGGCCGGAGCCCGCGCCGGTCCGCTGAGGCACGTGCCCGCAAGGGACGGCACCCGGCGGCCACGGGCCGTGCTGTCGGTGCGGGCTGACACACTGCACGCATGCGCATTGTGGTTCTGGCAGGCGGCATCGGCGGTGCCCGGTTCCTGCGTGGTCTGAAGAAGGCGGCACCCGAGGCCGAGATCACCGTCATCGGCAACACCGCCGACGACATTCATCTCTTCGGGCTCAAGGTCTGTCCCGACCTCGACACGGTGATGTACACCCTCGGCGGCGGCATCAACGAGGAGCAGGGCTGGGGCCGCTCGGAGGAGACCTTCCGCGTCAAGGAGGAGCTCGCGGCCTACGGCGTGGGCCCCGACTGGTTCGGTCTGGGCGACCGCGACTTCGCCACCCACATCGTGCGTACGCAGATGCTCGGCGCGGGCTTCCCGCTCAGCGCCGTCACCGAGGCGCTCTGCGACCGGTGGCAGCCCGGCGTACGGCTGATCCCGATGACCGACGACCGGGTCGAGACGCATGTGGCCGTCGAACTCGACGGCGAGCGGCGGGCGGTGCACTTCCAGGAGTACTGGGTGCGGCTGCGCGCCTCGAAGCCCGCGCTCGCGGTGGTGCCGGTCGGCGCGGAGCAGGCCAAGCCCGCGCCGGGGGTCCTGGAGGCGCTCGCCGAGGCGGACGTGGTGCTGCTGCCGCCGTCCAACCCGGTCGTCAGCGTGGGCACGATCCTCGCCGTGCCCGGGATCCGCGAGGCCGTCGCGGGAGCGGCGGCGCCGGTGGTCGGTCTGTCGCCGATCGTCGGGGACGCGCCGGTGCGCGGGATGGCCGACAAGGTGCTCGCGGCGGTCGGGGTCGAGTCCAGCGCCGCGGCGGTCGCCGAGCACTACGGACACCGTGGGGCGGCCGCGCCGCAGGGCGACACCGAGGGGCCCGAGAAGGCGGGGCTGCTCGACGGCTGGCTCGTCGACACCGTGGACGCCGGTCTCGTGGAGCGCGTCGAGTCGGCGGGGATCCGCTGCCGCGCCGTACCGCTGCTGATGTCGGACCTGGACGCCACCGCGCGGATGGCCACCGAGGCGCTGGCGCTGGCCGAGGAGGTCCGCGGGTGAACTCCTACCGGGTCTGGGCCCTTTCCGGGATTCCCGAGGTCCGCCCCGGCGACGACCTCGTCAAGCTGATCGCCGCCACCTCACCCGCACTGGTGGACGGCGATGTCCTGCTCGTCACCTCGAAGATCGTCTCCAAGGCCGAGGGCCGCGTCGTCGAGGCGGCGGACCGCGAGGCCGCCATCGACGCCGAGACGGTACGGGTGGTCGCGCGCCGCGGGACGCTGCGGATCGTCGAGAACCGGCAGGGCCTGGTGATGGCCGCGGCCGGGGTCGACGCCTCCAACACCCCCGCGGGCACCGTGCTGCTGCTGCCCGAGGACCCCGACGCCTCCGCCCGCGCCCTGCGCACAGGTCTGCGCGACACCCTCGGCGTGGACGTCGGCGTGATCCTCACCGACACCGTCGGGCGGCCCTGGCGCTCCGGGCTCACCGACGTCGCGATCGGCGCGGCCGGGGTACGCGTCCTGGACGACCTGCGCGGCGGCACCGACGCGCACGGCAACCCGCTCAGCGCCACCGTGGTGGCCACCGCCGACGAACTCGCCGCCGCCGCCGACCTGGTGAAGGGCAAGGCCTCCGGCTGCCCGGTCGCGGTGGTGCGCGGCCTGGGCCACACCGTCGGCGAGACCACGGCGGGCGGCCGTGACCTGGTCCGGCTCGCCCGCGACGACATGTTCCGCCTCGGCACCTCCGAGGCCATCCGCGCGGCGGTCACCCAGCGGCGCACGGTACGGGAGTTCACCGACGAGCCGGTCGACCCCGGCGCCGTCCGCCGCGCGGTCGCCGCCGCCGTCACCGCACCCGCCCCGCACCACACCACGCCCTGGCGCTTCGTCCTCCTGGAGTCCGCCGCCGCGCGCACCCGGCTGCTCGACGCGATGCGGGACGCCTGGATCGCGGACCTGCGCCGCGACGGCAAGAGCGAGGAGTCCATCGCCAAGCGGGTACGCCGCGGCGAGGTGCTGCGCCGGGCCCCGTACCTGGTGGTGCCCTGCCTGGTGACGGACGGCGCGCACCACTACGGCGATCCGCGCCGGGACGCCGCCGAGCGGGAGATGTTCGTGGTGGCGGCCGGTGCGGGCGTGCAGAACCTCCTGGTGACGCTCGCCGCCGAACGGCTCGGCTCCGCCTGGGTCTCCTCGACCATGTTCTGCCGCGAGGTGGTCCGCGAGGTGCTCGAACTCCCCGCGGACTGGGACCCGATGGGTGCCATCGCCGTCGGCCACCCGGCGAGCGACCCGGCGCCGCGGCCGGGCCGGGATCCGGAGGACTTCGTACGGGTGCGGTAGGCAGCCCACCCGCGGACCTCACGCCGCACTTCTCCCCCATCTCCCACTCCGCCCGCCCACCGACCCGAAGGACCGGACCCCAGCCGTGGCAGGACGTTTCGCCCCGCGCAGCACGCCGGGCACCGGTGCGCCCGGTGGCGGCAGCGGCAGCCCGACCACCCGGACGACGGTGCGCGGCGGGCACGTCCCGGTGCCCGCCGCCCGGCGCGCCGCTGCGGACGGCACGGCGGACATGCGGCAGCGGAGCTGGACGCCGCCCGAGGGGCACGGCCCGCTCGACCTCGGCCTGGTGCTCGGGCCGCTGCGGCGCGGCCCCGCCGACCCCTGCTTCCGCGCGGGCCGCGACGGTTCGGTGTGGCGGACCTGTCTGACACCGCTGGGCCCCGGCACCCTGCGCGTACGGGCGAGCGGCCCGGCCGCCGAGGCACAGGCCTGGGGCCCGGGCGCCGCGTGGCTGCTCGACGAACTGCCCGCGCTGCTCGGCGCCGAGGACGACCCCGCCGCCTTCGTGCCGCGCCACCGGCTGCTCGCCCACTGCGCGCACCGGCGCCCGGGCCTGCGGCTCACCCGTACCGGACGGGTGCTGGAGTCGCTGATCCCGTCCGTACTCGAACAGAAGGTGACCACCGACGAGGCGTACCGCGCCTGGCGGTTGCTCGTGCGCCGGTACGGGGTGCCCGCGCCGGGCCCCGGCCCGGAGGCAGGGATGCCGGACCTGTACGTGATGCCCGAGCCGCGCACCTGGGCGCTGATCCCGTCCTGGGAGTGGCACCGCGCGGGCGTCGACGACAAGCGTGCCGCGACGATCCTGCGCGCGGTCCGGGTCGCCCGGCGCCTGGAGGAGGCCGTCACCATGCCGCCGCCGCAGGCCAGGGCACGGCTCGAACTCGTCCCGGGCATCGGCCCGTGGACCTCGGCCGAGGTGATCCAGCGCAGCCACGGCGCCCCGGACGAGGTGACGGTGGGCGATCTGCACCTGCCCCACATCGTCGGCTACGCGCTGGCGGGCGACCGCGACGCGGACGACGCCGCCATGCTGCGCCTGCTCGAACCGTACGCGGGACAGCGGCACCGCGCGGCCCGGCTGATCCTGCTCTCGGGGCACGCGCCGCCTCGCCGCCGACCGAAGATGCGGCGGACGGACATCAGCAAGTGGTGACGTGAGACAGAGGCCGGAGCACCATCGCTCCGGCCCCTGTCGCTCCCCCTCCCCTGCCGCCGACTTCCTTGTCCGGCAGGGCAGTTGAACATCCCCCCACCCAACCCTCGGGCCCCGGCCGACTAGCTCGGCTGCTCCGGCTGCTCCGGCTGGCCCTCGCCGGGCTGGCCCTCCTCCGGCTTGCGCCCCTGATGCTCGGCGGCGCCGGTGCGGATCTCGTCGAGCTTCTCGTAGAGCTTCTCGCCGGGGCACTCGGTGCTGAACCCGTCGCGGTGTCCGGAGATCACCTTGAGCTTGACCTTCTGGCCCTTGGGGAAGCGGTTGCCGCCGCCGGAGACCAGTTCGGTGGTGCCCGCGGGGTCGGCGCCGTGCAGGCCGAGCTTCCAGGCGGTGAGCTTCTTCAGGGCGTCCAGGGCGGGGGCGGGAGCCTCGTCCTCGGAGTGGGTGCCGAGGACGGCGACGCCGGTGCTGTCCTCGTTGAAGCCGAGGGTGTGCGCGCCCATCACGGGCTTGGCGACGCCGCCCGCGCGGCCCTCGTAGACGGTGCCGCACTTGTCGACGAGGAAGTTGTAGCCGATGTCGCGCCAGCCCTCGCTCTGCACGTGGTAGCGGTAGATGCCGCGGATCAGGGCGGGCGCCTCGGCGCAGCTGTAGTTGTTGCCGGAGGCGGTGTGGTGCACGAACGCCGCCTTCACGGTGTCCGTGTAGAGGAAGTCGCCCTGCCGGATGCTCTCGTCGGCGCCCCAGCCCTTGCGGGTGACGATCCGCGGCTGCGGCGCGGCGTACGGCAGATCGGTCGCGCCCTGTTCGGCCCTGACCTCGGCGGCACTGCGGGCAGGCACCTCGACGGCGCCGACTTCGGCGAGCGGCTCGTTGGTACGGGAGACCGCGGTCTCGGCCGAGGTCAACGCGCCCTGCCCGCCGGGCTGCCCGCCCTCGGTGCGCGGGGTCTCGCCGGGCAGGGTGCCGGGGTCGACGAGTTCGAGGCGCAGCCCGGCGGGCAGTACGGACTCGCCGGTCGGGTCCGGCTTGTGCTCGTGGCTGTGCGCGCCGGTCGCGGCGCTCACCTCGCCGCCGGGCCGTACGCGTACCTCCACACCGTCGCTGGTGCCGACCCAGAGCGGGGCCGTACCGCCGTGCAGCCGCCGGGCGTCGCGCTCAGCGCCCGCCGGGTCGGCGGCGTGCTCGTGGTTGTGGGTGGACAGGTGCTGCCAGCCGGACCACCGACCGGTGCGGGTGTCGCGGGTACGGACCTCCACCCGGCCGGCGAGTTCCGCGTCCGGGTCGTCCCAGACCACGCCGAGCAGGGCGAAGGGGCGGACGCTCTGCCGGGCCAGGCCCTGGGCGGCCGGGTTCCCGAGGGCGCGGTCGCCGGCGAGCGGCGCGAGCCGCAGCGACTGGGTGCTGCCGCCCGCCGCCGCGGGGGCCGCCGGCCGCGCCGGACCCGCCGGATCGCGCGGGGCGGCGGCGCCGGGACCGGCGGACAGTACGGGCAGGGCCAGGGCGGCGGCGCAGCAGACGCCGACCGAGGCGAGCGCGCGCGAGGAGAGCACCGGGCGGACCCGGCGCGCGCGGCGGGCGGACCGGGACGAGGTCGCGGACGGGGCATCGTTCGGGAGGGTCGAGCGAGTCGAGGGCGTCGACCGAACACGGAATCCACACATGTGGACGATCTTGAACATGAAGCAATAAATCTGTCCATTGCGGAATTGACGGTTCGTCGGGCTTCCACGCGCCCGGCGCAGTGAGGGGCGTGGGCCCCGCGCCCGCGCTCCCACGTACGCTTGCGCCGTGAACGCCACCGATCGCACCCCCGCCGACCTGCTGCGATCCGCGCTCGCCGCGGACCCCGCGCGCCCCCTGGTGACCTTCTACGACGACGCCACCGGCGAACGCGTCGAACTCTCCGTGGCCACCTTCGCCAATTGGGTGGCCAAGACGGCGAACCTGCTCCAGGGCGAACTCGCCGCCGAGCCCGGCGACCGGCTCGCCCTGCTGCTGCCCGCGCACTGGCAGAGCGCGGTCTGGCTGCTGGCCGCCGCCTCGACCGGTGTGCTCGTCGACGTGGACGGCGACGCGGCCAAGGCCGACCTCGTCGTCGCCGGTCCCGACCGGCTCGAGGACGCCCGCGCCTGCCGCGGCGAGCGCATCGCCCTCGCACTGCGCCCGCTGGGCGGCCGCTTCCCGCAGCCGCCGGAGGGCTTCCTCGACTACGCGGTGGAGGTGCCGAGCCAGGGCGACCGTTTCGCGCCGCTCGCGCCCGTGGACCCGGAGGAGCCCGCGCTGATCGTGGCCGGTGCCGAGCTGTCCGGCTCCGAACTGGTCGACCGCGCCCGCCTGGACGCCCCCGGCCTCGGCCTGACCGGCCCCGGCGACCGCCTCCTGTCCACCCTCGGCTACGACACCTGGGAAGGACTGAGCGCGGGCCTGTACGCGCCGCTGGCCTCGGGCGGCTCGTTGATCCTGTGCCGCCACACCGACCAGGCGGCCGAGAACGTCCTCCAGGACCGCATCGACAGCGAGCGCGTCACCGCGACGGCCCGCTGAGCCCAGGGCCCGCGCCCCCGCCGAGTCGGGGCCACCGCCGTACCCGGGCCGCCGTCGGATCGCAGCCACCGTCGAGTCGCGACTGCCGTCGAATCGGGGCCGCGCACCCGCCGAACCGCAGGTCCGCGCCCCCAAGCCGGGCCCGCGCCCTCCCCTTTCCCTCACCCGACCGGCCGAGCCGCGCCCCTGACCGCGCGCCCCGCGGCCGGGTCCGGGCCATCGTCGTACGAGAGGCGTTGACCCGGACCCCCACGAGGGAGGCGTCACGTGAACGGCTCCGCGGACAGGCGGCCCGGGGACATACCCCCCGAAGGCCCGGAAGGTTCCGGCAGTTCCGACGGCTCCGAGAGCCGGGAGGGCAGGGAGAACGGACACGGCACCTGGTCGTCCGGCGACCGGAACGCCTGGGCGCGGCGCGAGCAGCCGCGTACCGGCGCGAAGCCGCCCCCGCTGCCCGGGGGCGCGAGCCCGACCGGCACGCGCGAGCGGCAGCGCAGGCGCTGGATCAAGGGCACGGCGCTGGGCGGCGCGGCGGTCGTACTGCTCGCGGGCGGCACCGGCTGGGTCGTCTACCACAAGCTGAACGGCAACATCACCGCCGACGAGGCAGCTGCCGAGGAACTCGCCCGCTACGAGAAGGAGCGGCCCACGGCGCTGGTGCGGGGCGCGCAGAACATCCTGCTCATCGGCTCCGACACACGGGCCGGGCGCGACAACGGCAAGTACGGGCGCAACAACGGCACCGAACGCTCGGACACCACGATCCTGCTGCACCTGGCGGCGGACCGGCGCAGCGCCACCGCCGTCTCCATACCGCGCGACCTGATGGTCCAGGTCCCCGGCTGCCGGGGCCGGGACGGCAAGCAGACCCAGCCGATGTTCGCGATGTTCAACTACGCCTTCCAGAAGGGCGGTTCGGCCTGCACGATCCGTACCGTCGAGAAGCTCACCGACATCCGCGTCGACCACCACATGGTCGTGGACTTCGTCGGCTTCAAGAAGGTCGTGGACGCGGTCGGCGGGGTCCGGCTGTGCGTGCCGAAGCCGATCAAGGACGACAAGGCCCACCTGAGGCTGGCGGCGGGGCGGCAGAAGCTGAACGGCGAACAGGCCCTTGGCTACGTACGGGCGCGCAAGAGCCTCGGCAACGGCAGCGACACCGACCGGATGGACCGCCAGCAGCGCTTCCTCGGCGCACTGGTGCACAAGGTGCAGAGCAACGACGTCCTGCTCAACCCCGCGAAGCTGTACCCGGTCCTGGACGCGGCGACCTCCTCGCTCACCACCGACCCGGGCCTGGCCAGCCTGCGCGAGCTGTACCAACTGGTGCGCGGGATGCGGAAGGTGCCTTCCGACGAGGTGCGCTTCTTGACCGTGCCGCGGAGCGCCTACGTCCATGACGCCAACCGTGACCAGCTAGTGGAGCCTGAGGCGCGACGCCTGTTCGAGCGGCTGCGGCACGACCGGAACGTGGTGGTCGAAAAGCGCGAGCGGCAGCGCGAGGCGGAGCCGCGCGAGCAGGCACTGGAGCCCGGCTCCGCGCGCGCGGGCGAACGAGAGGGCGACGATCCGGTGTCCCCCGCTCCCACCTTCCGGGGAAACACGGCGGAGCAGGACGCCTGCGGGTAGACGCAAGTTCGGGGTGAATCGGACAGGTCGGACGTGCCGCTCGCAGGCGGGCCGACACAGTACGAGGGCGGCCGGGCCCCGGTGTGCGTCCGGTGGGTGCGCGGTGCGGGGCCGGTGCCGGGTACGGCATATGACCTCCACCGTTCGCCGCGGGCGAACCAGGACTCCCCTCCGGCACGGAGCGACTACCTGCACCGACCACCGAGAGTGCCGAGCATCGAGTCTCAAACCCGCGCAAAGAGGGCAGAGTTCGGCCCGGTCGTGCGCCGGTCGGAGCGTCGCGCGGGCGACACGCGCCCCTTCCTCCGGTAAAGGCAACCTCAAGGGCGCCTCAGCAGTCCCATGAATTGGGGCGGAATGCCCAATTGTGAGCGCGTGGAATGTGTCACCGCCGGTCGCTCCACGCTGAGCTGGGCGGATAGTGTGACCCGATCCAGTGCAGCGGCCCCGGCGCCGCGCACGGAAGAGCACGAGTGACCTGGCGAGTGACCTGGCGGCCCCTGGGGGAGGGACGCCGTGTGGCCCCGACGGAGGACACAGACAAACGTGGACACGCAAGGCCGAGGGCGGGCGGACGGCATCGATCCCGCGGACCAGTGGGTGCTCAATCCCCACACCGGCGATTACGAACTGCGACTGAGCCCTTCCTCAGAGCAGCGTGTCCCCAGCCCCCGCAGACCGGGCGGCAGGGCGGCGAACCGCAGGGCCGCGCGCGCCCAGAACGCGGACTCCGGCCCGGCGGCAGCGGGAGCACCACCGAGCGGCCCGCCCGGCACACCCCGCCGGCGCCGCGCCGCACCCGCGGAGGAACCGACGAGCACCGGCCGCCGTAAGCAGAAGCCGAAGATGGCCCGCTGGAAGAAGGTGCTGATCTGGACCGGCGGCACCATGGCGTTCGTACTGTTCGCCGCCGCGGCCGCCGGATACCTCTACTACCAGCACCTCAACAACAACATCACCTCGGTCTCCGACGACGGCGCGGGCACCGGCGGGTTCAGCAAGGACCGGGCGATCAACGTCCTGCTGATCGGTACGGACAAGCGCACCGGCAAGGGCAACGCGGGCTACGGCGACAACGGCAGCGCGGGCCACGCGGACACCACGATCCTGCTGCACGTCTCCAAGGACCGTACGAACGCGACCGCGTTGAGCATCCCCCGGGACATGATCACCGACATCCCGGACTGCCCGACCACGCAGGAGGACGGGTCGAGCAAGGTCATCCCCGGCTCGCAGGGCAAGCGGTTCAACGAGAGCCTCGGCCAGTCGGGACGTACGCCGAGCTGTGCGATGCGCACCGCGACCCAGATCACCGGCATAAGGATCGACCACTTCATGGTGGCCGACTTCAACGCGGTCAAGACGCTCTCCAGCGCGGTCGGCGGCGTGGACATCTGCCTGGCCAAGGACATAGACGACCCGAAGTCGCACCTGAAGCTGGACAAGGGCAAGCACACCATCGAGGGCGAAGAGGCACTGGCCTTTGTACGCACCCGGCACTCAGTGGGCTTCGGCGGCGACCTCAGCCGTATCGAACTGCAGCAGCAGTTCCTCAGCTCGCTGATGCGCAAGCTGAAGTCGAACGACACGCTCACCAGCCCCCGCAAGATGTTCAAGCTGGCGGAGGCGGGCACCAAGGCCCTCACCGTCGACGACGGGATCGGTGACATCGGCAAGCTGCGCGACCTCGGTACCGAGATCGGCAAGGTCGACACCAAGAACCTGACCTTCGCCACCACCCCGGTCGTCGACAACACCGACGGGGCCACCGTGCTGCTCAACGAGGCGAAGGCCGATCCCCTCTTCCAGATGATGCGCGCCGACGTCTCGCTGACCGAGGTGAAGAAGCAGGAGAAGGAGAAGAAGAAGGAGCAGGACGCGCGGCTCAAGGGCCCGCAGTCCGAGGCCTCCGAGGTCCGCGTCGACATCTACAACGGCGGCGCCAAGGCGGGCTCGGCCTCCAAGACGCTGAGCTGGCTCCAGCTCGAACAGGGCGTACTGAAGTCCAGCCAGCTCGGCAACGCCCCGAAGCCGCTGGCCAAGACGCAGTTGGAGTACGACCCGGACCAGGCGGACCAGGCACGCAAGCTGGCCGAGATCATGGGCCTGCCCGGCTCCGCGCTGAAGCCCGGCAAGAGCGAGGAGAACGCGCAGGGTCTGCCCACGATGAAGCTGACGCTGGGCAAGGACTTCAAGGGTGCGGGCATTCCACTCGTTCCGCCGAAAAAGGCGCCGGACGACATCCAGCGGGTGGAAGCGGACAAAAAGATGTGTGCCAAGTAATTTCAGGTAACCTTCGGGGCTTCTCGTGCGTCAAACAACGCAAGAGAGGCCCCGTTGGGGTACTCGGCACCAAGGGGGCGGGGGAACAGTGAGGCAAGGCAGCGTGCAGGGGGAGGGGACCCGGGAGCACGTCGGGCACACCGACGACCCGGGCCGCACCGCGCCCACGGACACCGCGGAGCCCACCGCTTCCGACGAGACTTCCGGGGCTTCCGGGGCTTCCGGCAGTGGCGGCCCGGGCTCACGCCGGAGCAGGCGCCGCCGGCGCCCGCGCCGTCGTCTGCGCTATCGAATACTCAGCTGGGCGGCGGTCTGTCTGGCCGTGCTCATCCTCGGCACCGCGGGCGCGGGTTATCTCTACTACCTGCACCTCAACGGCAACATCAAGAAGGAAAAGCTCAACCTCGGCGACCACGAAATCGCCGGGCCGAAGCCCAACGCCGCGGGCCAGACCCCGATGAACATCCTGCTGATCGGCTCGGACGCCCGTGACTCGAAGGCGAACCAGGAACTGGGCGGCGCCAAGGAGACCTTCGGCGCGACCCCGCTCGCGGACGTACAGATGCTGGTGCACCTGTCCGCGGACCGCAGCAACATGTCCGTGATCAGCATGCCGCGCGACACCCTGCTGCAGATTCCCAAGTGCACCGCCCCCGACGGCGAGGTCTACAAGGCCTCCGTCAACCCGCAGATGACCAACACCTCGCTGGGCCGCGGCGGCCCGGGCTGCACGGTGGCCACCTGGCAGGAGCTGACCGGCATCAGGATCGACCATTTCATGATGGTCGACTTCGCGGGCGTGGTCTCCATGGCGGACGCCATCGGCGGCGTCCCGGTCTGTGTGGACGCCAACATCCACTCCCGGGACCGCAAGGGCCACGGCTCGGGCCTGAAGATGAAGAAGGGCACCCACCCGGTCAAGGGCGAACAGGCCCTGCAGTGGCTGCGTACGCGCTACGGCTTCGAGGACGGCACCGACATCGGGCGCGCCAAGGCCCAGCACATGTACATGAACTCGATGGCCCGCGAGATGCGCGCGAACGCCACGTGGCACAACCCGGGCAAGCTCCGCAACCTCGCCGAGGAAGCCACCAGCGCGCTGACCGTGGACGAGGGTCTGGACACCGTCAAGAAGCTCTACGACCTCAGCGGCGAGTTCCGCAAGATCCCGCCGAAGCGCATCACGATGACCACGATGCCCTGGCAGCAGGCCGTCTCCGACCGCAACCGCGTCGAGCCCAAGCCGGGCGACGCCGAGCAGCTCTTCCGCCTGGTCCGCGAGGACATCGCGCTGGACGGCAAGGACAAGAAGGACAAGAAGGAGAGCGGCAAGGGCGGCGACGCGGAGAAGGAGAAGGTCTCCGCCGATCCGGCCGCCGCCGACGCGGAGATCGCCGTCCATGTGCAGAACGGCACCCGGAGCGCCTCACAGGCCGCCGTGTCCGGACGCGCGAGGGATGTGGCCACCCTGCTCGCGGGCAAGGGTTTCGTACAGTCCACCGCGGACACCACGGCCATGCCCGCCCAGGACCGTACGGTGATCCGCTTCCCCAGCGCCGAACTGGAGGGCGACGCCCAGCGGGTGGCCAAGCAGCTGGGCATTCCGCTGAGTTCGGTGGAGCGCTCCACGCAGGTCTCCGGAGTCACCCTGGTGGTCGGCGCCGACTGGCGCGAGGGCGAGACCTACACCCCCGCACCGGCCGAGAAGGACGACAAGACCCCCGAGTCGGCGGACGTCCTCAACGGCTCGGACGACTCGGCCTGTATGCACGTGGACCCGAACTTCACGTTCTAGCCGAGGAGTTGGGTAACGCAACCCGGCGCCCCTCGGACGGTTGGGCAACTGCCTCTGGTGACAGGGTGGTTGCCCAACTGTCTTTCTGGGCGGGCCACTATGCGACATGCGTACACGTGATGTCCGTCAAGCTTTCGAAGGGTGTCACGAGCGGACGGTAGCCCAAGGCTGTGGGGCCCGGCGGAGGTTATCGGCTCTCGACGGAGTGGGAGTTGGGACTACGTGGGTGAAGCAGTCAGGGGTCTGTGGCAGTAGTGCCAGTCAAGGCCATGCTCCTCGATTCCGCCGGAGGTGAGGACTCACAGCCAGCCGTCGCGGGTGATCCGCTAGGGGTGCGTGGGCGCGGCCGGGTGCGTCTGTGCCGGCGGCGGGGCCATAGTGCAGGTCGGATCGCGTCGCTCATGGCCTGACAACGAAGCAGGGGACCGTCAGGCGACGGTCGTCTCTCCCTGCGCCAGCTCAATGAAGGCTTCCAGAGCCTCGTTCATCTTCTGCCCGGATGCCTGCCACCCAGTTTCCTCTTCGGGAAGGTGTCCGGCCGACGTTCCGGCCTCGGCCTTCTGTGTAGCCGCAGCGCGGAAGCGCGCCGCACCGAGCGTGAAATCCTTGGCAACCCGCCCGATCGTCGCCGGTCCTTCGAGACATACAACCTGAGACTTCTCGTACAGGTCGTCATAGCGCTCCGTGAGAGTGGCAAGGAGATCTCGGAGGCGGGTTTCCTCCTCCGTGGTGAGCGCCCGCTGCGCGGAGTCATGCAGCGCTCTGGCCAACGGCAGGATCATGTGCCGAAACTTCTCACCGGCGACTATGAAGTCCACGTATGCCTGTCGCCTGACCTCGCGATGCCACTTTTGGAGTTCACGCTTGCTTTGGTCTTCAGCCTGCCTTCTTGCAGCTCGTTGCGCCACTTGTTGGCTGACGAGAAGGAACACACCGGTTACGAGAGAGCCTCCGAGTGTCCAAAAGGGCGCCCAGTCAGCCGCGTTCAAGTTCCCCCCTGCTTGCCGCTGCCAGAAGCAGACCTACCCAAAGCTAGAGCCACCGAGCAGCGAGGTCGACCAACTCGGCGCGACCGGGAAGGCTGGACCCGCGGTGGGGCGCGGGCCCGGGGTCAGGCAGTAGCTTCGGCTCTGCGAGCGGTCCCTCGGCGGTCTTGCGCTGCCGGATGGCGGTGGTGAGTGCCTGCTCGCTGTCGATCGAGCCGGGCGGCGGAGTTCCCGTTCGCGGGACGTTGCACCCGGCCGCCCTCCCTCCGCTTTTCGTGAAAATTTCTCAACTCTCTTTCGGGGCCCCCTACTTCCGCCACCGCGCGGACCGCCCCTCCCCCACCGTCTTCAAGCCCCCGCCGCCACCTGCGCCGCGCGCGTTCACCCGGCGCCGCTCACCGTAAGTAGGCGCTCTCTCAAGGCAGTTGCGCACGTCAGCGGGCCGTCGCGGGGAGTCTTGACGGGCCGGTCACGCACCGCGACTCTTGGGCACCTGCCGCGGCGGGCCGCCGCACGCCCGCCGTGGCACCCACCCCCCACCCCCGGAGGCTTCCGTGATCACACGCAGAGTGTTCCTCACCGGTTCGGCGACCGCGGCCTCGGCGGCCGTCCTGCTGGGCTCCCCCGGCGCGGCCACCGCCCTGACGCGCGGCCGCACGGCGGGCCCGCAGACCTGTGAACTCGCCCTGGAGAACGCCTCGTTGCCGGGCAAGGTCCACGCCTACGTCACCGGCCATGACGGCGCCACCGACGCCTGGGTGCTGCTGCGCCCGGACGGCAGCGTCTACCGCCCCGAGTCCCCCGCCCAGCCGAACACCCCGCTCCCCGTCGACTGCGCGATCCCGCTGCCCGCCGCGGGCTCGGGTCCCGTCGTCCTGACGCTGCCCCAGATGTACGGCGCCCGGGTCTACTTCGTCCGCGACGACACCCTGGACTTCTTCCTCAACCCGGGCCCCGCCCTGGTCGAACCGGCCTTCGCCGCCCCCGAGGACCCCAACTACCGCCGGGTGTGGTCGTTCTGCGAATTCACCTTCAACACACAGCAGTTGTACGCGAACATCAGCTACGTCGACCTGGTCACCGCCGTGCCGATCGGGCTGGTCCTGGAGGGCGACGCCCGGCACGAGGTGGCCCCGTTGCCGGACGGCGCCGTGGACCGTATCGCCGCCGGGGTGCGGGAGCAGGCCGCCGACGGGCAGCCCTGGGACAGCCTGGTGATCACCGGCGACGACGGCAAGGTGCTGCGGGTGGTGTCACCGCAGTCGGTGATGGCGCCCTGGTTCGACAAGCCGGACCAGATGCCGTTCCGCGACGCCTTCGACTCGTACATCGACAAGGTGTGGGAGAAGTACGGCGCCGAGGACCTGCGGATCGACCTCCAGGGCGGGCGCGGCGTACGCAAGGGCCGGGTCAGCGGCGACGTGCTCACCTTCGAGGGTGGGCACAGTTTCCCCAGGCCCGTCTCGCGGGACGTCTTCACCTGCAACCACGGCCCGTTCGCCAACAACCCGGGCGACCCCGACGACAAGAAGGGCCTGCTCGCCCGGCTCGCCGCGGGCTTCAACCGCAGCACCCTGCTCACCCACCCCGACCAGCCCGGCGGCGGCTCCGAGGACTACTACCGCGACCCGGTGACCAACCACTGGGCCCGCGTGGTGCACGCCAACTCGCCCATCGGGTACGCCTTCCCGTACGACGACGTACGCCCCGACGGCCAGCCGGACGTCTCGGGCGCCGCCTTCGACCCGAACCCGCGCCGGTTCACCGTACGGGTGGGGTCGTGAACGGCCCCGGGACGTCCTGAACTCCGGTCGCTGGGACGTGAGTTGACAACGATGCCTTCGGTGCGGGCGAGGCCCGCGCCGAAGGCATCGGCACCAGGTCTCAGGCCTGCCGCGCCTCGTCGAGCACCGCCGGGCGGCGGCTCGCGATGACTTTCCTGGCCAGGGCGCGCGGGCTGGTGAGGAAGCCCCAGCCCCAGGACATGTGCATGGTCGCGAGGGCGAGGGGGATGCGCAGCCGGGCGGCGAGCGGAAGCCCGCGTCCGGCGGGCACCGAGCCCGCGCAGATCGCCGCGAGATAGCCGCCGGGGATCACCAGCGCGTACGGGGTGAGCAGGGCGCCCGCCACCAGGCCCGCCGCGATCGCGCAGACGGCGACCGGCGGGGCGAGGTAGCGCAGGTTGATGGAGCCGGAGTGGTAGCGGGCGACCACGTGCCGCCAGCGCCCGTAGTTCTTGTACTGCTTGGCCAGCGCGCGCACCGAGGGGCGCGGCCGGTAGGAGACCTTCAGCTCGGGCGAGAACCAGATCAGGCCGCCCGCCTCGCGGATGCGGAAGTTGAGCTCCCAGTCCTGGGCGCGGATGAACTCCACGTTGTAGCCGCCCTGTTGCTCCAAGGCCTCGCGGCGGAAGACGCCCAGGTAGACGGTCTCGGCGGGACCGGCCTGGCCGCCGGTGTGGAAGGCGGCGTTGCCCACGCCGATCTTCGAGGTCATCGCGGCGGCGACGGCGTGCTCCCAGTCGTTCTCGCCCTCGGCGTACATCAGACCGCCGACGTTCTGCGCGCCGGTCTCGTCGAGCAGCCGTACCGCGGTGGAGATGTAGCCGGGCGAGAGCATGCCGTGCCCGTCGACGCGGACCACCACCGGGTGCCGGGAGGCACCGATCGCGGCGTTGAGCGCGGCGGGGGTACGGCCCGTCGGGTTGGGCACCGTGTGCACCCGGGGGTCCTCGCTCACCAGGGCGGCGGCGATCTCGTCGGTACGGTCGGTGGAGGGGCCGAGCGCGATCACGACCTCCATCTCACCCGGGTACTCCTGGGCCAGGATCGCCTCGACGGCGCCGCGCAGGTGCCGCTCCTCGTCGAGTACGGGCATGATCACGGAAACGGCGGGGTGCTGCTCACCAGGTGTGGCACCGGACGTCGCACCGGACTTGGGGGCTTCGGCTTCCATCTCGTCTTTCGCTCCGTGGTCCGGGAGGTCCCGGACGCTGCTCCAGCCACCCGGGCCCGGCTTCGGAAAGCGGCCCGGAAACTGCTGCGCGGACTGTGCGCGCACCGAGGGGGTGACCTCGCGCTGCCGCCTGACTGCATCACTGCATCGGACGTCACGTTACCGCTTACGAGGGACTGGGACGCGCGCCGTACGGCGGAATGGGCCGGGCAGCATTTCGTATCGGCCTACTGTGTGTCCCTGCCGCGTCACCGGCCCTCCCCCAGGACTGAGTCCGGGGGCACCCCCAGCCCCGCAAGGAACCGCGGAGGTCCACCCCGTGCCCCACCCGCCCCGCCCCCGGCCCTCCGGGGGGACTCCCGCTCCGCCGCCGCGGCGGCCCGGCCGTCCGAGGTCCGGGCCGCGGACGGGAGCGCCACCGGACGGCGCCCGGAGGTCGGCCGCGCCCCCGCGCGCACGCCGGGCGCGCTGGCCGATGCGGGCGGTGACCGGCTGTTCCGTGCTGGTGCTCACGGTCGCGGGGGTCGGGCACGCGCTGCTGAGCAGTGTCGGCTCGGGCATCGGCCGGGTCGACCCGTTCCGGGACATGAAGAACCGGCCCGCGGCGGGCGACGGCACGAACATCCTGCTCGTCGGCACTGACGGCCGGGACAAGATCTCGCAGGAGGAGCGCAAGAAGTACCGCCTGGGCGGCGCGCCCTGCCACTGCACCGACACGATCATGATCGTGCACATCTCCGAGGACCGGCGCCGCGCCAGCGTGGTCAGCCTGCCCCGTGACTCGTACGCGCGGATCCCCGCGCACACCGACCGGGCCACCAACAAGCACCACCCGGCCCGCCCGGTGAAGCTGAACGCGGCCTACGCGCAGGGCGGTCCGCAGCTCACCGTGCGCACCGTCGAGCACATGACCAAGGTGAAGATCGACCACTACCTGGAGGTCGACTTCACCAGCTTCATGCGGACCGTCGACAAGGTCGGCGGGGTGGAGATCTGCACCGCCAAGCCCCTGAAGGACTCCCACACCGGCCTCGACCTGACGCCCGGCAAGCACCGGCTGAACGGCGGCGAGGCCCTTCAGTACGTGCGCTCGCGGCACATCGACGCCGACTCCGACCTCGGCCGGATGCAGCGCCAGCAGCGCTTCATGGCCGCGCTCATCCAGCGGGCGACCTCCTCCGGGGTGCTCCTGAACCCGATGAAGTTCCGTGAGGTGACCGGGTCCGTGCTGGGTTCGGTCCGGGCCGACAAGGGCTTCGGCTCGGAGGAACTGCTCACCCTGGGCCGTGCGATGCGCCGCTTCACGCCCTCGTCCTCGGAGTTCCAGACGGTGCCGATCGGCACGGTGGGCTACGCGGTCCGGGGCGTGGGCTCCACCGTCAAATGGGACCCGGCGGGGTCGCGCCGTCTGTTCGCGGCACTGCGCGCGGACCAGCCGATCGCCTCGCCGACGGTGGGCCCGCGCAAGACGGTCGTGGACGTCGACCCGCGCACCATCCGCGTCCAGGTGGAGAACGGCACCGGCACCAAGGGCCTCGGCAAGCGCGTCGACGGCGCCCTGCGCGCCACCGGCTTCCGTACCACCGGCGCACCCCGCGACGCGAAGAAGCGCGACGTCCGGCAGACGGTCGTGCTCTACGACCCCCGCTGGGACCGCTCCGCGAAGTCCCTGTCCACCGCCCTGCCCGGCTCGAAGCTGCGCGCGGTCAAGGGCCAGGGCGCCACTCTCAAGGTGCTCGCCGGTGCGGACTTCGAGAAGGTCCGCCAGGTGCGGGCGCAGAAGCCGCGCGACGACGGTTCGTCGGCGGTGCGCGGGGACGAGGTGGAGTGCGGCTGAGCGGCGCCGGGGTGCGTACGGGGCCGCCCCTCTCCCCTCTTACGTACGAGAAGTGCGGCCGGTCCTACGTACGAGAGGTGCGGCCGGTCTTACGTACGAGAAGTGCGGGCGGTGCTCGATGTGGGCGGCCCGGGGCCGGGAGCGGGAGGGCCGGGGGGCTCGGCGACCCCGGACACGACAGTCCCCGGGAGTCCTCGTCGATCCATCCGCCTCAGTCGTCGCTGGGGTTCCGGTATCGAGGGTCTCTCGGGGGCCTGGCCAGAGCCTTCAAGAATCTCTTGTCCTGTGAACGTCTCCACAGACGGTGGGACTCTCCGGTTTTCTGGTGTAATGACCAGTTTCCTCCGGATGACGGCAGTGTCAACAGGCTGACGTCAGAAAGTTCGACGGAACTTCACTTCGCGCCTGCGGGGCGCCCGAAGACACCCAAAGGCGCGCGAAGCGCATAAGGCGCCCCTTCACGCCCATGTGCGCCTGAACACGCCCAAGTTGCCCCGCAGTTGCCCCACCCAAAGCGCCTCGCCTACAGGTCGTCGAGCCCTTCGGCCGCCCGCTTCTCGCGCAGGTCCAGGATCGCGCGACGGCGCGCGAGCCGGTGCGTACGCCGGATCTGTGCCTCCTGCCAGCGCCGCTTGTCGCGCTCGGTCTCCGGCAGTACGGGCGGTACGGCGCGCGGCCTGCCGTCGGAGTCGACCGCCGCGAACACCAGATAGGCGCTGCCGACCTGCTGCGCGGGCTCGGACTCGTTCCAGCGTTCGGCCAGGACCCGGACGCCGACCTCCATCGAGGTCCGGCCCGTCCAGTTGATCTGCGCCTTCACATGGACCAGGTCGCCCACCCGTACCGGCATCAGGAACGCCATCTCGTCCATCGAGGCCGTCACGGCGGGACCGCCGGAGTGCCGCCCGGCCACCGCGCCCGCGGCGTCGTCGACCAGTTTCATGATCACGCCGCCGTGCACCGTGCCGAGGAGGTTGGTGTCGTTCTGCGTCATGATGTGACTGAGGGTGGTTCGTGAGGCGGAAGTGGGCTTGCCCGGAATACCGGCATCCGAGGCGCTGGCCTGGTCTGTCATACCGCCCACCATATGCCTGGCCCGCTTTGCATCAGCTCTGCAACAGCCTCGCCCCAAGGCTCCACCCGCCCTGTAATGCGCCGTGGGCCGTCCCGCACACTGTGGGCCATGAGCAACTGGCGTGGAGACACCTCCCGGCCGAGCGGAGCCGAGAACGGAGGTGGGTGGACCGGCAGCGGCGACGCCGCCCGCCCCCGTCGCGGCTACGGCCGTGGCAGCGACGACGACCAGCCCGAGAGCGCGCGCGTGATGCGCCATGTGCGCCCCGGGGACGGGCCCTCCCCACAGCGCCCGGGCCCGCCCGGGACGGGCGTACCACGCCAGCCCGCGCACGGCCCCGGCGACGGCGGCGGCCCGGACCAGTTCGACGCCTTCCGCCCGGTACCCGAGCCCGCGTACGACAGCGGCTACAACACCGGCCAGGTCTACGAGTCCCAGGGCGGGCGCCGCAGGCCCGGCGGGGGCGACGGCGACGGTGGCGGTCCTCAGGGCCCCACTCGTCCCGGGCGGCAGCGCCCGCCGGGTGCCGCCCCGAACTGGCGGCGCCGGATAGGTTTCACCGCTCTCGGCCTGACCATCGTGCTCCTGGTGACCAGCGTCATCACGTACTTCTGGGCGGACGCCAAGCTCAAGCGCGAGGTCGACCTCTCGAAGGTCATCGAGCGGCCCGAGGGCGGCAAGGGCACGAACTACCTGATCGTCGGCTCCGACAGCCGCGAGGGCATGACCGAGGAGCAGAAGAAGGAACTGCACACCGGCTCCGCCGAGGGCAAGCGCACCGACTCGATGATGATCCTGCACGTCGGCGAGAACGGGAACACGATGATCTCGCTGCCGCGTGACTCCAACGTCGAGATCCCCTCCTTCATCGGCTCCGAGAGCGGCAAGCAGCGCCCGGCCATGGGCACCAACAAGCTCAACGCCGCCTACTCGATCGACGGCCCCCAGCTCCTGGTCCGCACCGTCGAGCACAACACCGGCCTGAAGATCGACCACTACGCCGAGATCGGCTTCGCGGGCTTCGCCAACGTCGTGGACGCGCTCGGCGGCGTGGAGATGGACCTGGAGAAGGGCTTCAAGGACAAGTACTCCGGCGCCGACTTCCAGGCGGGCAAGCAGACCCTCGACGGCAAGCAGGCCCTCGCCTTCGTCCGCACCCGGCACGCCTTCACCAGCGACCTGGACCGCACCAAGAACCAGCAGAAGTTCCTGGCGACGCTGGCCAACCAGGCGGCGACCCCGTCGACGATCATGAACCCGTTCAAGCTGTACCCCGTGATGGGCGCCGGTCTGGACACCCTGATCGTCGACAAGGAGATGAGCCTGTGGGACGTCTCCTCGATGTTCTGGGCCATGAAGGGCGTCACGGGCGGCGACGGCAAGTCCATGAACATGCCGATCAACGGCTCGGTCAACGGCAACCTCGTCTGGGACAAGGCCAAGATGAAGACCCTGGTCGAGCAGCTCAAGAACGACGAGAAGGTCACCGTCTCCGACCAGTGAGCACGCCGGCCGGGCGGTGAACACATGCCGGAGGGCCCGTCGTACGCGATGACTTCGCGTACGACGGGCCCTCGTCGTTTCCGGGGCCGGGGCGGCGCCTGCGGCCCGCTCCCCCTGTGCCCTACGGCAGGTTGCGGGCCATGACGATGCGCTGGACCTGGTTGGTGCCCTCGTAGATCTGCGTGATCTTCGCGTCACGCATCATCCGCTCGACCGGGTACTCCCGCGTGTAGCCGTAACCACCCAGCAACTGGATCGCGTCGATGGTCACCTCCATCGCGACATCCGAAGCGAAACACTTCGCCGCCGCCCCGTGGAAGGTGAGGTCGCTGTCCTCACGCTCCGACTTCGCCGCCGCCGCGTAGGTCAGCTGACGGGCCGCCTCCAGCTTCATCGCCATGTCGGCGAGCATGAACTGCACACCCTGGAAGTCCCCGATCGGCTTGCCGAACTGCTTCCGCTCGCGGACATACTCCTTCGCGTAGTCCAGCGCGCCCTGCGCGATACCCACCGCCTGCGCCGCGATCGTCACCCGCGTGTGGTCCAGCGTGCGCATCGCGGTCGCGAAACCCGTGCCCTCCGCACCGATGATCCGGTCCGCCGGAATCCGCACATTGTCGAAGTACACCTCACGCGTGGGCGAGCCCTTGATGCCCAGCTTCTTCTCCGGCGCACCGAAGGACACACCCTCATCGCCCTTCTCCACCACGAACGCGGAGATCCCCTTCGAGCGCTTCTCCGGATCGGTGACCGCCATCACCGTGTAGAAATCACTCACCCCGGCATTGGTGATCCACCGCTTCACACCATTGAGCACCCAGGTGTCCCCGTCACGGACGGCCTTGGTCTTCATCCCGGCGGCATCCGATCCGGCCTCGGGCTCGGACAGGCAGTACGAGAACATGCCCTCACCACGCGCCAGCGCACCGAGGTACTTCTGCTTGATCTCCTCACCACCGGAGAGCACCACCGGCATCGAACCCAGCTTGTTCACCGCCGGGATCAACGACGAGGAGCCGCACACCCGCGCGACCTCCTCGATCACGATCACCGTCGCGAGCGCGTCCGCACCCGCACCGCCGTACGACTCCGGAACATGCACCGCGTGCAGATCCGCGCCCAGCAACGCGTCCAGGGCCTCCTGCGGGAAACGGCCCTCCTCGTCGACCTCGGTCGCGAACGGCGCGATCTTCGCCTCGGCCAGCGCACGCACCGTCTCCCGAAGCATCTCGTGCTCCTCCGACGGCCGGTACAGATCAAAAGCCGGGTTGCCCGCCACGCTGCTCACTCTCCAAGAGGTCTGGGACATCTCCGGGCGCCGGGATGCCTGCGGTTCTGGTGGATCTGATGGATCTGGTGGATCCGGGTTAACTGAGGGTTCTGCGGTCAGGACGGTACGTACGCCTCATTGCAGACACGCTAACTACTGTTAAGTAACCCAACTTTAAGCGGCCGGTCCAGCGCTCGGACACGTGAGCTTGCCGACAAGGCGGAGGGTCGGCGTCAGGCGCTCGCGACTATGCTCTGGGCGCGCGCCGAACCGTGTGCGACACACCGCCCCCGACGGAGCACTGGAGTTTCCATGGCCCTCAAGATCACCGTGATCGGCACCGGCTACCTCGGCGCCACCCACGCCGCGGCCATGGCGGAGCTGGGCTTCGAGGTGCTGGGTCTGGACGTGGTGCCGGAGAAGGTCGACATGCTGGGCCGGGGTGAGGTCCCGATGTACGAGCCGGGTCTCGAAGACCTCCTGCGCGCCCATGTCGCCGGTATCGAGGGCTCCTCGGGTCGGCTGCGGTTCACGATGGACTGGGCCGAGATCGCCGACTTCGGCGATGTGCACTTCGTCTGTGTGAACACCCCGCAGAAGCACGGCGAGTACGCCTGTGACATGAGCTACGTCGACGCCGCGATGGAGTCGCTGGCCAAGCACCTGACCAAGCCCGCGCTGGTGGTCGGCAAGTCCACCGTCCCGGTCGGCAGCGCCGAGCGCCTTGCCACCCGTATCCGCGAGGTCGCGCCCGCGGGCGACGGGGTGGAGCTGGCCTGGAACCCGGAGTTCCTGCGCGAGGGCTTCGCCGTACAGGACACGCTGCACCCGGACCGGATCGTCGCCGGTGTGCGCAGCGAGCACGCCGAACGGCTGCTGCGCGAGGTCTACGCGAAGCCGCTCGCCGAGGGCA
This sequence comes from Streptomyces sp. NA04227, assembly GCF_013364195.1. Classification (NCBI taxonomy): domain Bacteria; kingdom Bacillati; phylum Actinomycetota; class Actinomycetes; order Kitasatosporales; family Streptomycetaceae; genus Streptomyces; species Streptomyces sp. NA04227. The sequence continues at coordinate 2,660,468 of NZ_CP054918.1, forward strand.
CCCCCTTCGTGGTCACCGACTTCCCCACCGCCGAGCTGGTGAAGACCTCCGCGAACTCCTTCCTCGCGACCAAGATCTCCTTCATCAACGCGATGGCAGAGGTCTGCGAGGCGGGTGGCGGCGACGTCGCCAAGCTGGCCGAGGCGATCGGCCACGACGACCGGATCGGCGCCAAGTTCCTGCGCGCGGGCATCGGGTTCGGCGGCGGCTGCCTGCCCAAGGACATCCGGGCGTTCATGGCCCGCGCCGGTGAGCTGGGCGCGGACCAGGCACTGACCTTCCTGCGCGAGATCGACTCCATCAACATGCGCCGCCGCGGCGCGATGGTGGAGATGGCCCGCGAGGCGGTCGGCGGCACCTTCCTCGGCAAGCGGGTCGCCGTCCTCGGTGCCGCGTTCAAGCCGGACTCCGACGACGTACGCGACTCCCCCGCCCTCAACGTCGCCGGCCAGATCCACCTCCAGGGCGGACAGGTCACCGTCTACGACCCCAAGGGCATGGACAACGCCCGCCGCCTGTTCCCGACCCTGGGCTACGCGGACAGCGCGCTGGAGGCCGCACGCGGCGCCGACGTCGTCCTGCACCTCACCGAGTGGCGCGAGTTCCGCGAACTCGACCCGGCCGAGGTGGGTGCCGTGGTCGCGGGCCGCCTGATCCTGGACGGCCGCAACGCCCTGGACCCCACGCTGTGGCGCGCGGCCGGGTGGACGTACCGGGCGATGGGCCGTCCGGCTGCCTGACCCCGTGCGACCTGCCGGTGCGCGGCAGGTCGCCTCAGGTGGGGGCCACGGCCCGCGCTCAGTGCAGGGTCTGCAGGGCCTCGGCCTCGAAGGCACGGTGCTCGTCGGTACGGCCCTCCAGAAGCTTGCGCGCCCACTCGGGGTCGGCGAGCAGGGCGCGGCCGATGGCGACCATGTCGAACTCCTCGCGCTCCAGCATGTCGAGGAGCCCGTCGACCTTGGTGACCGCGCCGCCCTGGCCGGCGAACGACTCCAGGAACTCGCTGTCCAGGCCCACCGAGCCGACGCTGATCACGGGCAGCCCGGTGAGCTTCTTCGTCCAGCCCGCGAGGTTGAGATCGCTGCCCTCGAACTCCGGGGTCCAGTAACGGCGGGTCGAGGCGTGGTAGACGTCGACACCGGCCGCCGTCAGCGGAGCGAGCAGGGCGTCGAGTTCCTCGGGGGTCTCGGCCAGCCGCGCCTGGTAGTCGCTCTGCTTCCACTGCGACAGGCGCAGCGCGATGGGGAATTCGGGACCGACGGCGGCGCGGGCCGCGGCGACGATCTCGGCGACGAAGCGGGTACGGGCGACGGCGTCACCCCCGTAGGCGTCGGTACGGCGGTTGGTGCGGGCCCAGAGGAACTGGTCGAGCAGGTAGCCGTGGGCGCCGTGGATCTCGATGCCGTCGAACCCGTGGGCCTTGGCGGCGGCGGCCGACTCGGCGAACGCGGCGATCACGGCGTCGATGTCGGCCAGGGTCATGGTGTACGCGGTGGCCGAGTGCTCCTCGTCCAGCGCGATCCCGGAGGGGCCCATCGAAGGCGCCTCGGCCACCGGCCCCGCTCCGGCCTTGCGGGCGGTACCGACGTGCCAGAGCTGCGGGAAGATCGCACCGCCCTCGGCGTGCACGGCCTCGACCGTTCGCTCCCAGCCCGCGAGGGCGTCCGCACCGTGGAACCGGGGCACGCTGTTGCTGGTGCCCGCCGCGTCGTGGCCGACGTAGGTGCCCTCGGTGACGATCAGCCCGACCCCGGCCGCCGCACGCCGCGCGTAGTACCGGGCGACGTCCTCACCGGGTACACCGCCCGGCGAGAACTTGCGGGTCATCGGCGCCATCGCGATCCGGTTGCGCACGGTCAGGCTGTTCAGGGTCAGGGGCCGGTCGAGGATCTCGGCAGCGCGCATCCGGTTGCTCATGTCGCTCCTGGGACGAGGGCGGTAGGTACGGGGCGGCGCGAGGGGCCGCAGTCCGTAACAGCCGTCGGGGGCGGACAGCCATTCCCGGACGCGGGTGTTGCGTGGCGCACGTCGAGACGTGTCGACGCATGCCGAGACATCTCGGCGCATGCCGACGGGTCTCGGCGCATGCCGACGCCTCTCGGCGCATGCCGACGTGTGCTCTGTGCGGCCCGCGGCACGCCGCCCGCCGCCCGCCGCCGGGTACGGCGGAGCGGGCGACGTACCGCCCCGACGTACCGCCCCCGCTCAGCCGTCCAGTTCCTCGATCGTCGCGTTCGACACCGCCGTACGGGACTGGAGGTCCGCCGCGACGTCCTCGGCAGCGCCGAGTACCCGTACCGCGTTCTGCCAGGTGAGCTTGGCGAGATCGGCGCGGGACCAGCCGCGGCCGAGGAGTTCGGCGATCAGGTTGGGGTAGCCGGAGACGTCGTCGAGGCCCTCGGGGGTGAAGGCGGTGCCGTCGTAGTCGCCGCCGATGCCGATGTGGTCGACGCCCGCGGCCTCGCGCACGTGGTCGAGGTGGTCGGCGACCGTGGCGGCGGTGGCCGCGGGGCGCGGGTTGCTCTCCTCGAAGGCGCGGTGCAGCTTCATCGCCTCGGCGGTGGTGTCGAGGTGGTGGAAACCGTGCGCGCGCAGGTTCTCATCGGCCCGCCGGGTCCACTCGCTCGCCGCCGGGAGCACGAACTTGGGCACGAAGGTGACCATCGCGACACCGCCGTTGGCGGGCAGCCGCTCCAGGACGTCGGTGGGGACGTTGCGCGGGTGGTCGCAGACGGCCCGCGCCGAGGAGTGGCTGAAGACGACCGGCGCCACGGACGCGTCGAGCGCGTCGCGCATGGTGCTCGCGGCCACGTGCGAGAGGTCCACGAGCATCCCGCAGCGGTTCATCTCCGCCACGACGGCACGGCCGAAGTCGGTCAGGCCCCCGGCCCGGGGCTCGTCCGTGGCGGAGTCGGCCCAGTCGATGTTGTCGTTGTGCGTGAGCGTCATGTAGCGCACGCCGAGCGCGTACAGGGCGCGCAGGGTGGCGAGCGAGTTGTTGATGGAGTGCCCGCCCTCGGCACCCATCAGCGAGGCGATGCGGCCCTCGGACCGGGCCGTCTCCATGTCGGCGGCGGTACGGGCCCGGCGCAGGTCCGCCTCGTAGCGATTGGTCAACTGCTCGACGCAGTCGATCTGTTCGAGCGTCGCGCTGACCGCTTCGTCGCCCCGCAGGTCGGTGCGTACGTACACGGACCAGAACTGCGCGCCCACCCCGCCCTTGCCGAGCCGCGCCAAGTCGGTGTGCAGATGGGCACTCTGGTCGGTCGCGATGTCGCGTGCGTCGAGGTCGTAGCGCACCTGCTCACGCAGGGCCCAGGGAAGGTCGTTGTGACCGTCGACGACGGGGAACTCTCGCAGGAGGTCATGTGCATCGTCCAGGAAGCTCATGACGGTCAACTTACCGGGGCGCCGCTCCGGCCGTCGCCGGTGACTTTGTGGATGGCTAGGCTGGTCACAGATCCTGTGGAGGACACCGTGAGCGTCGAGCCCCGTCACCTCGAACTATTCGAAGAGGCCCGGCGAATCGCCCCCAAAGGCGTGAAGGTGGAGTACACCGACGGGACGATCATCATGCGGCCGGCCCCGTCCGCGATCCACCAACGCAACCTCTTTCACCTCCGCTCCCAGTTCGACACGCACCGGCCGGAGGAATACCTCCCCACGGAGAACTCCGACCTCCAGTCGCCACAAGCCGCGAAGGTCAGGAACCCCGACCTGACCTATCTGCCGGACGAGGCCATGACAGGGGAGCAGGGCATCTTCGATGCCGACCTCGCCCTGATCGCCATCGAAATCGTCTCCCCCTCGAACCCGGAGAACGACTGGGTGGGCAAGCTGAGGGACTACGCCGTGATGCACATCCCGCTGTACCTCATCGTCGACGCCCGCGACTCCACGGTCACGCTCTTCTCCCAGCCCAACGGCGCCAAGTACCACACGCGTACGGACCAGAAGTTCGGCGAGACCATCCGCATCCCCGAACCCTTCGGCTTCGACCTGGACCTCGCACGGCTCATCCCTTACGTCTGACAGCGAACGGGGGCAGCCAGGGCTCCGTTTCCGAGGCGACGGTCGACCATCACTCCGGAAGCTTCCGGGCGACCTTCCGCGTCTGGACGGCGTCCGCTTCGGGCTCGTCGGCGTTCACGCTCACCACGAGAGAAGCGGGTCGTCCGGCGCAGGTGAGGACGACGCCGGTGTCGCTGAAGTCGGTGTAGCCCTGCCAGCCACCGCCGAGAGCGACGGGCAGGTGGTCGGAGTTACCGCCCCCTCTGAATCCGCGCCGTCGGCTCGGCATGACGCACCGCCACGAAGACAGGCCAGAGGGAACACTCTTGGTAATCTCATGGTCGCTTTACGTGACATCAGAGCCAGAGAAAGGATCCCCGTGCGCTCATCCAGCCGGGCCACCCGCATCGCCCTGACCGTCGGATTCACCGCCGGCCTGCTCGCCGCCGTACCCGCCGTCGCCGTGGCGGACGCCGAACCGGCGTACACCTGCAACGTGACCCTGCCGTCAAAGCCCGCCCACCCGCCGGTCGTTGACGGCGCGGACTGCACGCCGTCCCAGGGCGCGCCCGCCTCGGGACCGGTCGAGGGCCCGGTACACATCATCCTCAACCAGCCGGGGTCGCCCCTCCCGGCGGACAGCGACGGAAAGACCCGGGTCATCTGCAAGACGGCGACCCTGCACGCCGACGCGGTCAAATCGGTCGACGGGAACGACGCCAAGAACAGGATCAAGGGCGAGGACTGCGAGCTCGCGGACGACTGAACGGGCACGCCGCGAGGCCGCACACGGCAATGCCCCGACCAAGTGTCGGGGCATTGCCGTGCTCTACGACGCGTCGAGCGTGCCCGCCGCCGCTCCGGAGATGAACGCCTGCCAGGCTCCCGAACCAGCCATCAGGACGGGGCCGGTGCCGTGCAGTTTGCTGTCGCGCGTCGCGACAGCGTTACCGAGGACGGCGACCTCCACACAGTCATGGGTTCCGTTGCTGTGGCTCGACTTGAACCACATTGCGTTTTCCAGATCAACCGTGTTCATAGCTCCCTGCCACATCTGAAAGCAGGCGTTGCGATGCCCGCTCGTCGAGTGCAGCCTCCCAGATTCCCTGGAACGCCGCTTCGTACTGTTCCACCTCGTTCGGCTTGTCCAAGTACAAGCCTCCTGTGTACCCATCCGAGTACACCGTCGGGGGCTCCGTCTCCTTCCCGTCGCCGTTGAGCGGGAAGCGAAGGAGGTTGAAGGGTCCGGTCATGAGACCCGGATGTGTGCCCACCGAGAAGGGCACCACTCGGATCGTCACGTTGGGCAGCTCGGACACGTAGACGAGGTGCGCCAGTTGGCGAGCCATCACCTTGGGTCCGCCGACGGGATACCGCAGCACCGACTCGCTCAAGGCAACTCGCAACGTCGGCGGGTCGGTTACCCGCGTGAGGAGCGTCCCACGCGCGATGCGCAGGCGCACACGCCGGTCAAGCTCCTCCTCGCTGATCTCGGCAAGGTGGGTGCGGATGACGTCGCGCGCATACCCGTCGGTCTGGAGCACTCCCGGGACGAGATCACTGTGGTAGAGGCACTGGCTTGCCGCAGCCTCTTCCAAGCCGACGTACACGTTGAAGGTTGCCGGAATGACGTCCCCGTAGGCATGCCACCACCCCCGCGCCTTGGTCTCCTTGGCCAGGCCCATCAGCGCCTCGGTCATCTCCGCCGAAGCGCCGTAGATCTCGCACATCGTCCTGACATCGTGGCTTCGCATCGATGTCTGCCCGGTCTCGATGCGCCAGATCTTCGGCTCGGACCATTCGAGTTGGCGCGCCGCCGCACGGACAGTGAATCGAGCCTGCCCTCGAAGCTCGCGTAAGTACCGCCCGAGTTGGCGCCTCGGCACTGTCGATCCGGTCGTTCCCTCCGCCACCGGTCATCCCTTCCTCTGCTCCGATTTGTAGCACCGCCAACGCCCGGAATGTAGTGGTGCGTTGACTCGATCCGTAATGCACTTCAAACGTTCGAGAAGTAAATCCCGGATCCTTGAAATGTAGTCTTGCATCCACGCTCGCGATCACGGCAGGCTGAAATCCGGTCACGGTGCGTAAGCCGCCAACTGCGCGCCGAGCAGGGCCGCTTGGCGTGCCGTCAGCTTGCGCCGGAAGAGGAACGCGCGAGCGCAGCAGCGGCCGTCATCATCCGAACGCCCACTAGCCCCAGCCGAGTTGGGGCAGAGCAGTCAGGGAACGTGATGTGACTGAGCAACGGCAATCCCCCATGCCATCCCCCCACCACTCGCAAGTCCCCGAACTCCCCCCACCCGCCAGCCTCGTACTCCCCGGCACACCCCAATTCGCCCGCATCGCAAGGGAGTTCGCGCGCGTGTACGTCGCACGCCATGCGCCCTTCGCACACGAGGACTACCTCGACACCGTCGTCCTCATCACCAGCGAACTCGTCACCAACGCCATCCGGTACGGCACCGAGCCCGGTGACTCGTTCCGCCTCCGCCTCGATACCGATCTCGTCCGTACGCGTATCGAAGTGCACGACCCCGTACGGCGCCGCCCCCGTGCCCGGCCCACGTCCGACACGCGGGAACGCGGGCGCGGGCTGGCCATCCTCGACGCGTTGTGCCCGGGGCTGTGGGGCATCTACGACATCCCGTTCGGCAAGGCCGTCTGGGCGCAGGTGAAAGCGCGATGACAGCCACGGACGCCGGCATACGAACGCCTCGGCGGCCGGGTACGAAGACCCGGCCGCCGAGGCGGAATGTCGAATGCCCTGGGGCTACTTACCCGTCACGAACCCGAACCCGCCCCCCGCGCCCTCGACCTTGGCGCGCAGCCGCTTGCCCTTCTCCGTGGCCTGTTCGTTGAGTTCCTGCTGGAACTCGCGCATGCGGGCGCTGAGTTCCTCGTCGAAGGCGGCGAGCATGCGGGCGGCGAGGAGGCCCGCGTTGCGGGCGCCGCCGACCGAGACCGTGGCGACCGGGACTCCGGCGGGCATCTGGACGATGGAGAGCAGGGAGTCCATGCCGTCGAGGTACTTCAGCGGGACGGGTACGCCGATGACCGGGAGCGGGGTGACCGAGGCGAGCATGCCGGGGAGGTGGGCCGCGCCGCCCGCGCCCGCGATGATCGCCTTGAGGCCGCGGCCGGCCGCCTGCTCGCCGTACGCGATCATCTCGCGCGGCATGCGGTGTGCGGAGACGACGTCGACCTCGTAGCGGATCTCGAACTCGTCGAGGGCCTTGGCGGCGGCCTCCATGACGGGCCAGTCGGAGTCGGAACCCATGACGATGCCGACCTGCGTGATCTGCGACGCGTCCTGGCCGGAGGTGGTGGGGGCGGGAGTCATTCGGTGATCGTTCCTCTGAGATAGCCGGCGGCGTGACGGGCGCGCTCCAGGACCTCGTCCAGGTCGCTGCCGTACGTGTTGACGTGGCCGACCTTACGGCCGGGCTTCACGTCCTTGCCGTACATGTGGATCTTCAGCTCGGGGTCGCGGGCCATGCAGTGCAGGTACGCGGTGTACATGTCGGGGTAGTCGCCGCCGAGGACGTTGGCCATCACGGTCCAGGGCGCGCGCGGGCGCGGGTCGCCGAGCGGCAGGTCCAGTACGGCGCGTACGTGGTTGGCGAACTGCGAGGTGACGGCGCCGTCCTGGGTCCAGTGGCCGGAGTTGTGCGGGCGCATGGCCAGCTCGTTGACCAGGACCTGGGGGTTGCCGTCGGCGTCGCGCACCTCGAAGAGCTCGACCGCGAGGTGGCCGACGACGCCGAGTTCCCGCGCGATGCGCAGCGCCAGTTCGCTCGCCCGCAGGGCCAGGTTCTCGTCCAGGCCGGGGGCGGGGGCGATGACGGTGTCGCAGACGCCGTCGACCTGCTGGGACTCGACCACCGGGTAGGCGACGGCCTGGCCGTGCGGGGAGCGGACCACGTTGGCGGCCAGTTCCCGTACGAAGTCGACCTTCTCCTCCGCGAGAACGGGCACCCCGGCGCGGAAGGGCTCGGCGGCGTCCGCCACGGAGCGGACCATCCAGACGCCCTTGCCGTCGTAGCCGCCGCGCACGGTCTTCAGGATCACCGGGAAGCCGGAGCCCTCGGCCGCAAAGGCCTCCACGTCCGCCGGGTCGGTGACGATGCGGTGGCGCGGCGAAGGTACGCCGATCTCGTCGAGCTTCGCGCGCATCACGCCCTTGTCCTGGGCGTGCACCAGCGCCTCGGGCCCCGGCCGGACCGGGATGCCGTCCGCCTCCAGGGCGCGCAGATGCTCCGTCGGGACGTGCTCGTGGTCGAAGGTGATCACGTCGCAGCCCTGGGCGAAGGCACGCAGGGTGTCCAGATCGCGGTAGTCGCCGACGACGACGTCGCCGACCACTTGGGCCGCGGAGTCCTGCGGGGTGTCGCTGAGCAGCTTGAACCTGATGCCGAGCGGGATACCCGCCTCGTGGGTCATACGGGCGAGCTGTCCGCCGCCGACCATGCCGATTACGGGGAATGTCACGACCCCAGGGTATCGGCCATGCGAACGGGTCCTTTCCAGTCCGATTTCCGGGGCCTGTCCGGAACCGCTCCGGAGCCGGTCCGGAGCGGGTTCTGGGCGGGGCCGGAACCGGTCCAGGGCCGGTCCGGGGCAGCCCCGGCCGCGCAGGACCCGGGTGAATCCGGGTCGCCACCGGTCGCCGCCCGGCGCCTTTCGTACCGTGTCCGCCGACGAGCTCTTCGTCACGTCCTTGCCACAGGCATCAACTACCGCTGAGCGCGGCTCGCGCCCCGTGGTTAGCATGGCCACGTCCGCATTTCGCGGCACGACACTCCAGATTCCGACGGACGGGGGCCGGGCGACCATGGACCACGGTGGTCACACGCCAGGCGCACTACGGCTGCGCGTCAGTGTGCTGACGCGTGAGCTGGCGAAGTTCGGTGCCGTGGGCGGCGCCGGACTGCTGGTCAACCTCGCCGTCTTCAACCTGGTGCGGCACTTCACCGATCTCCAGGTGGTGCGGGCCAGTGTGATCGCCACGGTGGTCGCGATCGCGTTCAACTACGTGGGGTTCCGCTACTTCACCTACCGCGACCGCGACAAGAGTGGCCGTACGCGTGAGATGAGCCTGTTCCTGCTGTTCAGCGCGGTGGGCCTGGTCATCGAGAACGGTGTGCTCTACACCGCCACGTACGGCTTCGACTGGGACAGCCCGCTGCAGAGCAACGTCTTCAAGTTCCTCGGTATCGGCATCGCGACCCTGTTCCGCTTCTGGTCGTACCGTTCCTGGGTCTTCCGCGCGCTGCCCACCGGCGAGGGCGAGGCGGTCACGGCGAGCGCCGAGGCCATCCTGGAGAGCGAGAGCGAGCGGCGCGAGCCCGCTTCGCAGCGGGGCCGCTGAGTCCCCGCCCTCTCGTCTCTAACGGCCTCGTCTCTCTCACGGCCGTCCCTTACGGCCTCCCCCCTTACGGCTCAACGCGGCCCGAGCAGTCCACCCGTACCGCCATCGCCGTCCCCGCGCTCCCGCTCCCGCTCCGGTGCGTTTCCTTCCTCCGGTTGATCCGCGGCGAGCCTCCTTCGGCTCTTCGTGGCGCGGGAGAGGAACAGGCCGAAGACCGGGGGGCCGGTCTGGAGCATTTCCAGGCGGCCGCCGTCGGCCTCGGCCAGGTCGCGGGCGACGGCGAGGCCGATGCCGGTGGAGTTGCGGCCGCTGATGGTGCGCTCGAAGATGCGGGCGCCGAGGTCGCCGGGGACGCCCGCGCCCTCGTCGGTGACCTCGACCACGACCTGGTTGCCGCGTACCCGGGTGCGCAGGGCGACGGTGCCGCGGCCGTGCATCAGGGAGTTCTCGATGAGGGCGGCGAGCACCTGGGCCACGGCGCCCGGGGTGCCGACCGCGCGCAGGCCCCGCTTGCCCGAGCTGACGACCGCGCGGCCCTCGTTGCGGTAGGCCGGGCGCCACTCCTCCAGTTGCTGCTTGATGACATGGTCCAGGTCGAAGGAGACGGCCGAACCGGTGCGCGGGTCACGGGAGTTGGTGAGCAGCCGCTCGACCACGTCGGTGAGCCGCTCGACCTGGGTGAGCGCGATGGAGGCCTCCTCCTTCACGGTGTCCAGGTCGTCGGTGACCGTGATCTCCTCCAGCCGCATCGACAGTGCGGTGAGCGGGGTGCGCAGCTGGTGGGAGGCGTCGGCGGCCAGGCGGCGTTCGGCGGTGAGCATACGGGCGATGCGTTCGGCGGAGGCGTCCAGGACGTCGGCGACGCGGTCGAGTTCGGGCACCCCGTAGCGCCGGTGCCGGGGCCGGGGGTCGCCGGAGCCGAGGCGTTCGGCGGTCTCGGCGAGGTCGGTGAGCGGTGAGGCGAGCCGGTTGGCCTGGCGCAGGGCGAGCAGGATCGCGGCGATCACGGCGAGCAGCGCGACCGCGCCGATGATCAGCAGGGTGCGGCCGACCTCACGGGTGACCGTGTCCCTGGAGTCCTGGACCGTGACCCGCTCGCCCTGCTCCCCCTTGGCGGAGGACTCGATGACGCCGCCGCCGGGCTTGTCGCCGATCCGGATGGGCGCCCGCCCCGGGATCTCCACGATGGCGTACCGGCCGTGCTCGATCTGGTCGCGCAGGATCTCCGCGCTGATGTTCTCCTTGCCGAGCAGCCGGCTGTCGACGATGCTCACCAGGCGCACCGCCTCGGAGTCCACGCGCTCCTGCGCACTGGTGCTGATGGTGCGGGTCTCGACGATGACGAGCGAGACCCCGAACACGGCGATCACCACGAGCACCACGGCGAGCGTGGAGTTGATCAGTCGGCGGCGCATGGACCCGAGGGTGCCACAGGCAGGGGGCGGGCAGGGCCGGGGCGGTGGGGTTCGCGGTGAACCGGCGACGCTATGCGCGGATGAGTCTGTCGACCAGTTCCGGGTGCCATTCGACGTACTCGACGCCCGCTCCGTCCGCGTGCCGGGCGTACAGGAACCGTCCCGTCGGGCCGTGGGTCGTGGGAGTGGTGACGGTGGCGCCTGCGGCCTCCAAGGTCGCTCGCAGGGCGTCGAGATCGTCGACGACGACGGTCGCGGAGGCGTCGGCGTACTTCGCGCGCTCCTCGGGCGCCCCCGCGATGACCAGGAAGTCGCCGATGGCCGCGAGGCCGACCGCGTGGAACGACAGCCGCAGGTGGGGCTGTTCGCCGGTGAGCTGCTCCAGCAGCGGCAGCGCACGGTCCAGGTCGTCGGTCCACAGACGTGCGTAGGTCCTCAGGATGGTCACCGCTGCCCCCGTTGCTCTCGTCCGGGGCTCTGGCCCCGTGCTCTCTTCCGGTTACTCGGGAACCGTAGGTGAGTAGGCTCTGACGTGGAAGAACGCACTTTTAGGTGAGAGAGGCACCCGATGGAAACCCAGCAGGCCCGGGATGTGCCCGAGGACGCGGACGTACTGCGCGCCGATTCCCTGGCACGCGAGATCTTCTCGGGGGTGGCCAACAAGTGGGCCCTGCTGCTCATCAACGTCCTGGGGACGCGCACCCTGCGGTTCACCGAGCTGCGGACCGAGGTCGAGGGCATCAGCCACAAGATGCTCACGCAGACCCTGCGCGGACTGGAGCGGGACGGAGTGGTGCACAGGACCGTGTACGCGACGGTGCCGCCCCGCGTGGAGTACCGCCTCACCGAGGCGGGCGAGGCCCTGCGCGACACCGTGAACGGCATGTGCGCCTGGACCCGCCGCTACCTGGACGAGATCGAGGCCGCACGCCGCCGCTTCGCCGCGCGGGACGGTGACGCGGCAGGGCGGTGACACGGGAGGACGGTGACGCCCGGCTCGTCCGGCTCTCCCGGCTCCGCTAGCTCTTCTCGAAGCGGAAACCCACGCCCCGCACCGTGGCGATGTAGCGCGGGTTGGCCGCGTCGTCGCCAAGCTTCTTGCGCAGCCAGGAGATGTGCATGTCGAGGGTCTTGGTGGAGGACCACCAGGTGGTGTCCCAGACCTCGCGCATCAGCTGGTCGCGGGTGACGACCCGGCCCGCGTCGCGCACCAGGACCCGCAGCAGGTCGAACTCCTTGGCGGTGAGCTGGAGTTCCTCCTCGCCCATCCAGGCGCGGTGCGACTCGACGTCGATCCGTACGCCGTGGGTGGCGGGCGCCTCCTTGGGCTCGGCGGAGCCGCGCCGCAGCAGGGCCCGTACCCGGGCGAGGAGTTCGGCGAGCCGGAAGGGCTTGGTGACGTAGTCGTCGGCGCCGGCGTCGAGCCCGACCACCGTGTCCACCTCGTCGGCGCGGGCGGTGAGGATCAGGATCGGCACGGTGTGCCCCTCCGCCCGCAGCCTGCGGGCGACTTCGAGGCCGTCCATGCCGGGCAGCCCCAGGTCGAGGACGACCAGGTCGACGCCGCCCTTGAGTCCGGCGTCGGCCGCCGCGGGTCCGTCCTCGCGCACCTCCACCTCGTACCCCTCCCGGCGCAGAGCGCGGGCCAGCGGCTCCGAGATGGACGCGTCGTCCTCGGCGAGCAGTACTCGGGTCATGAGCTGATGGTAGTCCGCGCCGCTCGGGCCCCGCCCGGAGATCGGCTCTGCTCACGGTGCATCAATTCGCACCCTGCGGCATAGCGATGAGAAGGTGTGATGAACCTTCGAATCTGGGTATGCGATTCCCCGGCTACCTGTGATCCATCTCTCAAACCCTTCCATACGCCCCCATGTCGTGCCGTATGGTGACGCGGAATTACTGCACTGCTCAAGGACCTTTGGCCCGTATTTTGTGCCAAGGGTCTCTTTTGTGCCGGGCTGGAGCCCCTTCAGTCTTCAAGTGCAAGAGAAGTCAAGAGAATCTGTGGCCGGTCCACGACGTCGGGAAGCGCCGTGGCACGGACCCCGGTGCCGTCACCCTCACCCGGAACGCGGGGCGGCGAGCGCCCCGGTACCGGCCGACCCCCACAAGGGCGCGCCCCCGCTTGTGCGGCGCGTCCCGAACTCAAGAGGATCGACATGGCGCCCAGCCTGACGAAGGACTCGTCACGCGCCGGAACCCCCGGCTCCGAGAAGACCTTCTTCGGCCACCCCCGCGGTCTGGCCACCCTCTTCATGACGGAGATGTGGGAGCGATTCAGCTTCTACGGCATGAAGGCCCTGCTCCCGCTCTACCTGATCGCCGGTGGCCCGGCGGAGGGGGCCGCGGAGGGCGGCCTCGCGATGACCGCCGCCACCGCGACCGCGATCTACTCCATCTACCTGGCGATGGTCTACCTGCTCGCCATGCCCGGCGGCTGGTTCGGCGACCGGGTCTGGGGCCCGCGCAAGACGGTCACCATCTCCGCCTCGATCGTGGTGCTCGGCCACCTGACCCTGGCCATCCCCGGCCAGGGCGCGTTCTTCGCCGGTCTGGCCCTGGTCGCGATCGGCTCGGGTCTGCTGAAGGCCAACGTCTCGACGATGGTCGGCCACCTCTACGACGGTCCCGAGGACCCGCGCCGCGACGGCGGTTTCACCGTCTTCTACATCGGCATCAACATCGGTGCCTTCGGTGCGCCGCTGATCATCGGCACCGTCGGCGAGAAGGTCAACTGGCACTTCGGCTTCGCCCTCGCCGCCCTCGGCATGGCGCTGGGCCTGGCCCAGTTCCTGCTCGGCACCCGGCACCTGAACCCGCGCTCCAGCGAGGTCCCCAAGCCGCTGAGCCCCGAGGAGCGCAGCTCGGTCCTGCGCAAGACGCTGGCCATCACCGGCCTGGTCGCGGTCTTCTACGCGGTCGTCGTCTTCACCGGCGTCTACACGCTCAACTGGGCCCTGATCCCGATCACCATCGCCGGCCTGATCATCCCGATCGGTGTGCTGGCGCGGATCAAGCGGGACAAGGACCTCTCGCGCGACGAGCAGTCGAAGATGAACGGCTACATCTGGTTCTTCGTGGCCGCCGCCGTCTTCTGGATGATCTACGACCAGGGCGGCTCGACCCTGTCGATCTTCGCCGAGTCCAAGACCAACACGGTCATCTTCGGCTTCGACTTCCCGGTCTCCTGGTTCCAGTCGGTCAACCCGGTCATGATCATGGCGCTCGCCCCGGTGATCGCCTGGATGTGGCTCTACCTGGCGAAGAAGGCCAAGGAGCCGAGCACGGTGGTGAAGTTCTCCGCCGGTCTGGGCCTGGTCGGTCTGTCCTTCGTGCTCTTCCTGCTGCCGCTGGCCGCCGCCTCTCCCGACAGCAAGGTCAGCCCGATGTGGCTGGTCGGCATCTACCTGATCCAGACCGTCGGTGAGCTGTGCATCTCGCCGGTCGGCCTCTCGGTGACCACCAAGATGGCCCCGGAGAAGTACGCCTCGCAGATGATGGGTGTCTGGTTCCTCGCGGTCACCGCGGGCGACTGCACCACCGGTCTGCTGTCCATCGCCGGTGTCGACCTCAACAAGTCGAGCGTGGTGGCCACGGAGGCGATCCTTGCCCTCATCGCCGCGTTCGCCGTGTACATGTACCGCAAGACGGTCCGCTCCCACATGGGCGAGGTCCACTGATCCGCTCGCACGGAAAAGGGTCTCGGCGCTCGGCGAGCGTCGAGACCCTTTGTGCGTTCACGCGCCTTCACGTGCGTTCACGGCGGGAGGCCTGGTGCGTCCACGGGGGCCTTGCGCGCCCACAGAGGCCTGTGCGTCCACGGAAGGAACGTACGTATACGGGTGGACCCTTGGGCCCCGCTCCCCTCAGGAAGGCGCGCCCAGCTCCGCCCAGACCGTCTTGCCGGTCAGGCCCGGGGTACGGACGATGCCCCAGTCCAGGCAGAGCCGCTGCACGATGAACATGCCGTGGCCGCCGGGGCGGCCCGCGCGGTGCGGGGTACGGGGTGCGGGGTTGCCGGTGCCCTTGTCGCGGACCTCGATCCGCAGCACCTTGCCCTCGCAGGAGATCCACATCTCCTCGGGGCCGCCCGCGTGCAGGCAGGCGTTGGTGACCAGTTCGGAGACCACCAGCAGGACGTCCTCGGCGGCGGCCCGCCGGTCCGCTCCGGTGGCCGGGAGCCAGCCCCAGGCGTAGAGCGCGTCACGGGTGAAGTCGCGGGCCATCGGCACGATGCCACTGGCGTCCTCGAAGCCGAGTCTGCGGACCTGGCGACCGGTGGCCGAGGTCGTGGGCGCGCCCTCGGCCCCCGCGGGAGCGGCGACGCCCGGTTCCGGGCCCCGCTCGCCCGGCGAGAAAGGCCGGGTGGTGCTCATCAGCACTTCACCTCACCGATTCACCAGTCGTGGCACTACTTGCCGTTATGCCTGTTGACAGATCCAGAATGTCTTCTGCCCGGTCGCCGCGTGAGAACACCCACGTATTTGCCGGGGCGCGTGTGACGCTCGTAACGCGTCCGTCACACAGCGAGAGAAGGCCCGCGAACAGCGGGGGAACGCGGCTTCACGCGCCCGGCCGCAGTGCTTCTTCGACGGTGTCGTGGAGGGTGAAGACGGCCTCGGCACCGGTGATTTCGAAGACCCGGGCCACCACCGGGAGCATGCCCGCGAGATGGACGCCGCCGCCCTCCGCCTCCGCCTTCAGGCGGGCGCCGAGCAGCACGTTGAGCCCGGTGGAATCACAGAACTCCAGCCGCGAGCAGTCGACGACCAGGCGGCTCAGGCCGCGGTCGACACACGCTTCGAGCGGCTCGCGCAACAGATCCGCGGTGTGATGGTCCAGCTCGCCTGCCGGGGTGACGACGGCGCTGCTGCCCTCATCCCGTACCTCGACAAGGAGCCGGCCCCGATGGGTACTGCCGACCGTCCCGCGGTCCATGCCGTCACTCTCTCCCGACAGTCGTGGATGTGGATTGACGCTGTTGAACACTACGCCCTCTTGTCGGCCTTCCAACACCCGAACAACCTGAGCAAAACGGACATTTGACAGCTAAACGCACTTGCAAGACCCGCCGAAAAACGGGTAGGGCTAGTAGGGACACATGACCGACACGGCCGGCTCGGAGGCGCCGCAAACCGCACCGCACGCACTGGCACCGGCAGCCATATGCCGAGAATCATGGAGGACATCCCGATGTCACCGGCCCCCCGGCTCGACGAATCGCACACCGACAAGGCGACGTCGGCACCCCCGCCGGAACTCCGCGCCGAGACCTTCGGGCCCGCAGAGGCCCTCGAAGACCTCGACCTCCCCGAGATCCCGCCGTACGACGAGGTGGGACCGACGGACGCGCGGGCTCTGTCCAAGACCCTCTTCGACCGCCTCGGTTCGCTCGAAGAAGGCACGCACGAATACGCGTACGTACGCAACACACTGGTCGAACTCAACCTGGCCCTGGTCAAGTTCGCCGCCTCCCGGTTCCGCTCCCGCAGCGAGCCGATGGAGGACATCATCCAGGTCGGCACCATCGGCCTGATCAAGGCGATCGACCGCTTCGAGCTCAGCCGCGGCGTCGAGTTCCCGACCTTCGCGATGCCGACCATCGTCGGCGAGATCAAGCGCTTCTTCCGCGACACCAGTTGGTCCGTACGGGTCCCGCGGCGGCTCCAGGAGCTGCGTCTGGACCTGGCCAAGGCGGGCGACGAACTGGCGCAGAAGCTCGACCGCGCGCCCACCGTGGCGGAACTCGCCGAGCGCCTGGACCTGAGCCGGGACGAGGTCATCGAGGGCATGGCGGCCAGCAATGCCTATACGGCCAGCTCCCTGGACGCCCAGCCCGAGGAGGACGACTCCGAGGGCGCGCTCGCGGACCGGATCGGCTACGAGGACCACGGCCTGGAGGGCATCGAGTACATCGAGTCCCTCAAGCCCCTGATCGCCGAACTCCCGCCGCGCGACCGCAAGATCCTCTCGCTGCGCTTCGTCGCCAATATGACGCAGTCGGAGATCGGCGAGGAACTCGGCATCTCCCAGATGCACGTCTCCCGCCTCCTGACCCGCACGCTGGGCAGGCTGCGCAAGGGGCTCACGGTCGAGGAATGACAGCGGGCACGGCAAGAGACATGACGACGACGCACTGACCGAACGGCGGCCGACGACCTGCCCCGCGGAATCTCGCTCCCCGAACGGGGGCGGGGTTCCACCGGGCAGTACCTCGGCCGCCGGGGTCGGCGGTCGGCATGTGCACAACGGATGACCGGGGGTCGCCTCTTGGGAGGCGGCCCCCGGTCATCCGTTTGTGAACCCGCAGCAGCTCCTCTCGCCGAGCCGCGTCACGGCGGCGGGCGCGCGCGGGACCCTGCTCAGAAGACCCGCACCCCCTCCCGCCACACCTCCCCCACCAACGGAACCCCCGGCCGGTACACCAGGTGGACATGGCTCGGGGCGTCCAGGACGGTGAGGTCGGCCCGGGTGCCGGGGGTGAGGCGGCCGACGTCGGTGCGGCGCAGGGCCGCGGCGCCGCCCGCGGTGGCGGACCAGAGGGCCTCGTCCGGGGTCATGCCCATGTCGCGCACGGCGAGGGCCAGGCAGAACGGCACCGACGAGGTGTACGAGGAACCGGGGTTGCAGTCCGTGGACAGGGCGACCGTGGCACCCGCGTCGAGCAGGCGGCGGGCGTCGGGCCACTCGGCGCGGGTGGAGAACTCGGCGCCGGGCAGCAGGGTGGCCACCGTGTTGCTGTGGGCCAGGGCGTCGACGTCCGCGTCCGTGAGGTGGGTGCAGTGGTCGGCGCTGGCGGCGCCGAGTTCGACGGCGAGCTGGACGCCGGGGCCGTAGCCGAGCTGGTTGGCGTGGACGCGGGGCACCAGGCCCTTGGCGATGCCCGCGGTGAGGATCGCGCGGGCCTGGTCGCCGTCGAAGGCGCCCCGCTCGCAGAAGACGTCGACCCAACGGGCGTGCGGGGCACAGGCGTTCAGCATCTCGCCGGTGACCAGGTCGACATAGCCCGCCGGGTCGTCGTCGTACTCGGGGGCGACGATGTGCGCGCCGAGATAGGTGACCTCGTCGGTCTGGGCGGCGGCGATGCGCAGGGCGCGTTCCTCGTGCTCGACGCTCAGGCCGTAGCCGGACTTCGTCTCGAAGGTCGTGGTGCCCTGGCGCAGCGCCTCGCGCAGGTGCCGGGCGAGGTTCGCGGCGAGTTCCTCGTCGCTGGCCGCGCGGGTGGCGGCGACCGTGGTGCGGATGCCGCCTGCCGAGTAACTCCGTCCGGACATACGGGCGTTGAACTCCGCGGTGCGGTCGCCCGCGAAGACCAGGTGCGAGTGCGAGTCCACGAAGCCGGGGATCACGGCACGTCCGCCGAGGTCCTCGGCCGTGTCCGCCGCGGGCGCCTTCGCGGCCGGGCCCGCCCAGGCGACGCGGTCGCCGTCGAGCACGAGCGCCGCGTCGGTCAGCAGACCGAGCGGGCCCTCGCCGAGCCCCGGGTCGTTGGTGACCAGGCTGCCGATGCCGGTCAGGACGGTGGTGCTCATCGAGTGCCTCTGTCTTTCTGCCGATGGTGGCGGCGTTCCTGGCGTTCCTGGCTTCGCGACCGGGTTCCTGGCGTTCGCGACCGGGTTCCCGGCGTCGTTGCGTGTGCGGCGCCGGACGGGACGCCTACGAGCTGTCCCGCAGCGCCCCGATGGCCTCCGCCAACGCCCTTGGTACGTCCGGGACTTGGGTGTGCCGACCGTCCCGTACGAGAGGGCGGCCGCCCACCACGACATGGCGTACGTCGGCGGCGGTGGCCGCGAAGACGGCGGTTTCCGCGCCGAGGCGGGGGATCGTGCCCGCGGTGCGGACGCTGTCGAGGGCGATCGTGGTCAGGTCGGCGAGGGCGCCGCGCTCCAGGGTGCCCGCGTCGGGGCGGCCGAGGGCGGTGTGGCCGCTGTGGCTCGCGGCGCGCAGCAGGGCGGCGGCGGTCCAGTGGCCGCGGGTGCGGGTGCGCAGGCGTTCGTCGAGTTCCATCGCCCGCGCCTCCTCGAAGAGGTCGATGACGGCGTGGCTGTCGCTGCCCAGCGAGAGCGGGCTGCCCGCGGACTGGAGCCGGGGGGCGGGGCCGATGCCGTCGGCGAGGTCGCGTTCGGTGGTCGGGCACATGCAGGTGCCGGTGCCCGAGCCGCCGAGCAGGGCGATGTCCTCGTCGGTGAGATGGGTGTTGTGGACGCCGGTGGTGTCCGGGCCGAGCACGCCGTGGTCGGCGAGCAGCCGGGTGGGCGTGCGGCCGTGCGCGGCCAGGCACGCCTCGTTCTCGGCGGTCTGCTCGGAGAGATGGACGTGCAGCGGTACGGCGCGCTCGCGCGCCCACTCGGCCACGGTCGCCAACTGGGCGGCGGGGACGGCCCGTACGGAGTGCACGGCCGCACCGACCAGGACGTCGGCGGCCTCGTCCGGTCCGCGCACGGAGCCGCCCGGCACGAGCGGAGAGCCGCCCGGCGCGCGCACGGCACCACCGGGCCCGCTCGCGCGGTCCGCGAGGTCCGTGGCGCGGGCCGCCCAGGCCTCGGTGTCCCCGTCGCTGAAGCGCAGTTGGTGCCGGTTCGGGGACTCGCCGAAACCGGCCGCGACGTAGGCGGTGTCGAGGAGGGTGAGGCGGATGCCCGCCTCACGGGCGGCGGCGATCAGTGCCTCGCCCATGGCGTTGGGGTCGTTGTAGCGGGCACCGCCGGGCGCGTGGTGCAGGTAGTGGAACTCGCCGACCGCGGTGATCCCGGCGAGCGCCATCTCCGCGTAGACGGCGCGCGCGAGCCGGAAGTACGTGTCGGGGGTGAGCCGTTCGGCCACCCCGTACATGGTCTCGCGCCAGGTCCAGAAGGTGCCGCTGCCGACCTGGACGGTGCCGCGCAGCGCGCGGTGGAAGGCGTGCGAGTGCGCGTTGGCCAGGCCCGGCAGGGTCAGCCCGCGCAGCACCACCGCGCCGGGCGGCGGCGTCGGCACCGAGGTGCGCACCGCCGAGATCCGTCCGGCGCGCACCTCCACGACGACATCCGGTTCGACATGGCTGCCGAGCCAGGCGTGCTCCAGCCAGTAGACCGCTTCCGGCGGGCCCGGATCTGCGGCCCGACTGCCGTACGGGTCAAGGGAGTTGCGCGGGTCGGGTGCCTGTTCGCTCAGGTGCACGCGAGACCTTTCAGTACGTCGGCCAGGGCCATCACCCCGGCCACGCAGTCGTCCTCCTCGGCGAACTCGGCCGGGGAGTGCGAGACGCCGGTCGGGTTGCGGACGAACAGCATGGCGGTGGGGAGGGACTCGGACAGGATTCCGGCGTCGTGTCCCGCGCCGGTGCCGAGCACCGGCACCCGGCCACCGTCGGTGCCCAGGATGCGGGTGAGCTCGTCGCGCAGCGCGTCGCCGAACTCGACGACGGGCGTGAAGGATTCGCGCACCACGTCGAGTTCCACGCCGTGCCGGGCGGCGTACTCCTCGGCCGAGCGCCGTACCGCGTCGACCACGGTGTCCAGGTCCCGCTGGTCGGCGGCGCGCGAGTCGAGCCAGCCGCGGACCAGGGAGGGGATGGCGTTCACGCCGTTCGGTTCGACCGCGATCTTGCCGAACGTGGCGACGGCGCCCGCGAGTTCGGCCTCGCGGCGGGCGGCGAGCACTGTCTCCGCATACGGCAGCATCGGGTCGCGGCGGTCGGCGAGCCGGGTCGTACCGGCGTGGTTGGCCTCGCCCCGGAAGTCGAAGCGCCAGCGGCCGTGCGGCCAGATCGCGGAGGCCAGGCCCACCTGGGCGGCGTTCTCGCCGGGCAGGGCGAGCGCGCGGCCCTGCTCGATGTGCAGTTCCACGAACGCGCCGATACGGGCGAGGCGTTCGGGGTCGGCGCCGATCGCGTCCGGGTCGTACCCGGCGCTCTCCATGGCCCGCGGCAGGGTGATGCCCTCGCCGTCGGTGAGGGCGAAGGCCTGCTCGCGGGTCAGGCGCCCGGCGCTCAGCCGGGAGCCCACGCAGGCGAGCCCGAAGCGGGCCCCCTCCTCGTCGCCGAAGTTGACGATCGCCACCGGCCTGGTGAACCGCGCTCCCCTGCGGCGCAGTTCGTCCAGGGCGGCGAAGGAGGAGACCACGCCGAGCGGCCCGTCGAAGGCACCGCCGTCGGGCACCGAGTCCAGGTGCGAGCCGGTGACGACGGCGTCGCCCGCGGCCGGATCGCCCAGCCAGGCCCACTGGTTGCCGTTGCGGTCCAGCTCGCAGGCCAGGCCACGGGCGGTGGCCTGGGCGGTGAACCAGTCGCGGCACTCGGCGTCGGCGGGCGTCCAGGCGTAGCGCCGGTAGCCGCCGCTGTCGGCGTTCCTGCCGATGGCCGCCAGCTCCTTCCACATCGCGTGGAAGGAGGGCGGGTCGCCGGCGGACGCCGGGGTCGCGGCAGGCACGGTGGACTCCGTCACGCGGATTCCTTCGGCTCGGATTCCTTCATCGGGATACGGACGTCCTTGGCCTCGGCGACCGTCTCGGCGCCCTCGTAACCGGCGTCGACGTGCCGGATCACGCCCATGCCCGGGTCGTTGGTGAGCACCCGGCGCAGCTTCTCGCCCGCCAGCTTGGTGCCGTCGGCGACGGAGACCTGGCCCGCGTGGATCGAGCGGCCCATGCCGACGCCGCCGCCGTGGTGCAGGGAGACCCAGGAGGCGCCCGAGGCGACGTTGACCATGGCGTTGAGCAGCGGCCAGTCGGCGATCGCGTCGGAGCCGTCGAGCATGGCCTCGGTCTCGCGGTACGGGGAGGCCACCGAGCCGCAGTCCAGGTGGTCGCGGCCGATGGCGAGCGGGGCCTGGAGCTCGCCACTGGCCACCATGTCGTTGAAGCGCTCACCGGCGCGGTCGCGCTCGCCGTAGCCGAGCCAGCAGATCCGGGCGGGCAGGCCCTGGAAGTGGACACGCTCCCCGGCCATCTTGATCCAGCGGGCCAGCGACTCGTTCTCCGGGAACAGGTCGAGGATCGCCTTGTCGGTGGCGGCGATGTCCTTCGGGTCGCCGGACAGCGCGGCCCACCGGAAGGGGCCCTTGCCCTCGCAGAACAGCGGGCGGATATAGGCCGGTACGAAGCCGGGGAAGGCGAACGCCCGCTCGTAGCCGTGGAGTTTGGCCTCGCCGCGGATGGAGTTGCCGTAGTCGAAGACCTCGGCACCGGCGTCCATGAAGCCGACCATGGCCTCGACGTGCTTGGCCATCGACTCCCGCGCGCGGGTGGTGAAGTCGGCGGGCTTCTCGGCGGCGTAGGCGGCCATGTCCTCGAAGGCGATGCCGAGCGGCAGGTAGGCCAGCGGGTCGTGGGCGCTGGTCTGGTCGGTGACGATGTCGACGGGCGCGCCCTCGGCGAGCATCCGCGGCAGGAGTTCGGCGGCGTTGCCGAGCAGGCCGATGGAGAGCGGGCGGCGGGCGTCGCGGGCCTCGGTGGCGAGCTGGAGGGCGTGCTCCAGGGAGTCGGCCCTCACATCGAGGTAGCGGTGCTCGATCCGGCGCTCGATGGCGCGCGGGTCGCAGTCGATACAGATCGCGACGCCGTCGTTCATGGTCACGGCGAGCGGCTGGGCGCCGCCCATGCCGCCGAGTCCGGCGGTCAGCGTGATGGTCCCGGCGAGCGTGCCGCCGAACTTCTTCGCGGCGACGGCGGCGAAGGTCTCGTAGGTGCCCTGGAGGATGCCCTGGGTGCCGATGTAGATCCAGGAACCGGCGGTCATCTGGCCGTACATGGTCAGGCCGAGCTGTTCGAGGCGCCGGAACTCCTCCCAGTTCGCCCAGTCGCCGACCAGGTTGGAGTTGGCGAGCAGCACGCGCGGCGCCCACTCGTGGGTCTGCATCACACCGACCGGGCGCCCCGACTGGACCAGCATGGTCTCGTCCTGCTTCAGGGTCTTCAGGGTGCGCACCATCGCGTCGAAGGAGCGCCAGTCGCGGGCGGCCTTGCCGGTGCCGCCGTAGACGACGAGCTTGTCCGGGTGCTCGGCCACCTCGGGGTCGAGGTTGTTCTGCAGCATCCGCAGGGCCGCTTCCTGCTGCCATCCCAGGGTGCTCAGTTCCGTACCACGCGGCGCTCGTACGGGCCCAGGTCCTGACATGGCTGCCTCCTCGCGGATTGTTTGATCGGTTATTCACATCCTGATCGGATGAATAGAGTTAGTCAATACGGCGTCGGGGGCGGCCTGCGCAACATTCGCGCGCGCCCTTCCCCGTACGGACTCTCACCATCCGCCGGGACGCCCGCACCCGTACGTGGTTGGCTGGCGGCATGACCGACAGCGCGGATGTACGGGATACGGCACACGCGACGGACGCGGCGAACTCCGCGGACGCGGCGGACCTGGGCGGACCGGGGCGGCTGCCGCTGACCCTCCGGCGCGAGCGGGCGGTGCGGGCCGCGGTGGCCCAGGGCCTGATCGGCGCGCACGCGCCGGTGGCCGGACTGCTCGACGTCACCGGAATCCGTGAGGACGCCCGCGCCCTGCACGCCGCCTTCGCCGAGGCCACCGCCCCCGGCACCCCCGTCCTGCACGCCTTCGCGGTGAAGGCGGCCCCGCTGGTACCGGTGCTCGAACTGCTGCGGGCGGAGAACATCGGCGCCGAGGTGGCGAGCCCGGGCGAACTCGCGCTCGCCCGCACGGCCGGGATCGAGCCGGAACTGACCGTGCTCGACTCCCCCGCCAAGACGACCGCGGAACTGCGCGAGGCGCTGGACCTGGGCATCGCGGTGAACGCCGACAACCCGCAGGAACTCGCCCGTCTGGACGCCCTGTTGACCGAGCGGGACCCGGCCGCCGCGCCCCCGCGGCTGGGCATCCGGATCAACCCGCAGGTCGGCGGCGGCAGCATCGAGGCACTGTCCACGGCCACCGCCACGTCGAAGTTCGGTGTCGCGCTGCGCGACGAGGGCGCCCGCGACTGGCTGGTGCGCGCCTTCCTGGACCGCCCCTGGCTGACCCGGCTGCACACGCACACCGGCTCCCAGGGCATCCCGCTCGACCTGCTCGCCGCCGGGCTCACCGAGACCGTCGCGCTCGCCGAGGAGATCAACCACAAGGCGGGGCGCCGTCAGATCGACACCCTCGACATCGGCGGCGGCCTGCCGGTCAACTTCCACTCCGACGACCGCACCCCGGACTTCGCCGCGTACGCACGCCTGCTGCGCCGCGAGGTCCCCGTGCTGTTCGGCGGCGGCTACGGCCTGGTGACCGAGTTCGGCCGCGCCCTGCTCGCCAAGCACGGCACCGCGCTCGCCCGCGTCGAGTACACCAAGACCGCGGGCGGCCGCCCCATCGCGGTCACCCACGCCGGTGCCCAGATCGCCGCCCGCACGGTGTACGCCCCCGAGTCCTGGCCCCTGCGTATCGCCGCGTACGACGCCGAGGGCCGCCCCAAATCGGGCCCTGCCGTCGCCCAGGACGTCGCGGGCCCCGCCTGCTTCGCCGGCGACCTCCTCGCCCGCGACCGCGCCCTCCCCCTCCTCGAACCCGGCGACCACACGGCGGCCCTGGACACCGGCGCGTACTACTTCGCCCATCACTACGCGTACAACTCCCTTGTACGGCCGCCCATTTACGGCTTCGTGGCGGAGGGCGACCCGTCCGCCGAGGGGGCCGACGAGGTGCGGTTCGCGGTGGTGCGGGAGCAGCAGGGGCTCGCGGAAGTGGTGGCGGAGAGTGGTGGGGGGTTGCGGGGGGCGTTGGTGGGGTTCTGAGCTGGCGGTGCTCGCCCTTCACGGAGGGGGGAACCCCAACGAGGGACAACGCCGGCCGCCCTCACTCCACGAACAACCCCCGCTCAGCCGCCCCCACATCGAACTCCTCCAGCCGCGACTGCGCCTCCGGCAGGTCGTCGCACATCGCTTCCAGGAGGGCGCGGCCGAGGAGCATGGGGGCGCAGGCGGTGTCGAAGGCGAGGCCGGTGCCGACGGCGGCGGGCAGGAGCAGGTCGCTGACCTTGGCGACCGGGGCGAAGGCGCTGTCGGCGACGGTGACCACCTTCAGGCCCGCCGCGCGCGCGTGCGTGAGCGCGTCCACGACCTCGCGCGGGTGGCGGGGCAGCGCGAAGCAGAGCAGGGCGCTCGCCCCGGCCCGTACCGCGCCGTCGATCCGGTCCTGGAGCATGGTGCCGCCCTCGTGCAGCAGCCGGATGTCGGGGTGCACCTTGGCGGCGAAGTAGGCGAAGCCGTACGCCTGCGCGGCGGCGGCGCGCAGGCCGAGGACCGGCAGCGGGCGGGAGGCGGCGAGCAGGCGTCCCGCGCGGGCGACCGGCCGCGGGTCGGCGAGCGCCTCGGCGAGGTGGCGCAGGTTCTCGATCTCGGCGAGTACGGCCTGCTGGTACTCGTTGCCGGGCGCCGCCCCGGCCGGGGCCGCACCGCTGCTCAGTGCGGCGGCGCTCTCCGCGGGGGCCATCTCGCGCAGGCTGCGGCGCAGCGCCGGGTAGCCGTCGAAGCCCAGGGCCACCGCGAACCGGGTCACCGAGGGCTGGCTGACACCGGCCAGTTCGGCCAGTTCCACGCTGGACAGGAAGGGCACGTCGGCGGCGCGGCGCACCATGCAGTGCGCGATGCGGCGCTGGGTCGGCGTGAGCCGGTGCCCCTCGAAGAGCCGCTGGAGCCGTGCGCCAGGACTGTCGTTCATGCCTTCCTCCCCGGCCCGGTCCCACGCGCTCACGCCCGCGGCCTCCCGCTACCGGGACCCGTATTCACGTGCTCAGAACTCTGCATGAACTTATGCAGAGCGGCAAGCGGGGTCCGGATCCCGGTACGGGGACAGGAGAGGGAGGGCCGCGAAGAGGGGGGCTACCCCCACTGCCCACGGCGCGCGCGGACCGTACCGTATGGCCTCATGGACGCCCACGACGCCGATCTGAAGAAGGAACTCGACGCCACCCTGCGGGCCCGCGGGGAACTCGGCGACGAGTACGAGTCCGCGCTGGTCGACTCCTTCCTGGAGAAGGTGGAGCAGCGAGTGGACAGCACAGTCGATCGCCGGGTGCGGCGACAGCTCGCCGAGCAGCAGATGGTGGTGGCCCGCGGCCCCCGCCCGCAGACCCCGCCCACCGACTCCTGGGGCGAGCGCTTCGGCTTCGGCATGGTGTCGATGATCCTGGCCATCCCGCTCTCCGCGATCGGCGTCGCCAACGAGGGCCTCGCCGGTCTCGTCGTCGCCTGGGCGGGCATCGTCGGCGTCAACCTGGTGCACGCCGCCCGCTTCCTCCCCCGCTTCGGCCGCCGCCGCGAGGACCGGGACGGACGGTCGGGGCAGGACTCGGACTGGGAGGACTGAGGACTAGGAGCTGTTCGGGGTTCGGATCTTGGTGAGGCCGGGTGGTGTGCTGGTCGGGGCTGGTAGAAAGCGGCGTGTGGCACGTTTTGATGTGACGGATGCTGAGTGGGCATTGCTGGAACCACACCTGCCGGTGGCCGCTTCCGGGCCGCTGCCGCGTCGGGTACGGGACCAGTTCAACGGGGTGTTGTGGCGGTTCCGCACCGGGTCGGGCTGGCGTGACGTGCCAGAACGCTACGGCCCCTGGTCCACGGTCTACTCCCGTTTCAATGCCTGGGCCAAAGCAGGGGTGTTCCAGGTGTTGATGGAAGCTCTCATCGCTGAGGCCAGCATGCGCGGGCAGGTCGGGCTTGAGCTGGTCAGCGTGGACTCCACCATCGTGCGGGCTCACCACGAAGCAGCGGGCCTGGCGGTCGCCGGGGAGACCCTGGATGCGCTGGAGCAGGCGCTGACCGAGGAAAAGGGGGCTCCGCTGGACGATCAGCCGCCGGTGTGGAGGGTGGTGCGCGCCCGTCCGCGACCGGTGCGGACACGCCGCCGGGCCAGGACCGTGCTCGCGCACGCCGCCGCACCAGGGCCCGGGCCAAGGCGGCCGGACTCGGCCGGTCCCGCGGCGGGTTAAGCAGCAAGATCCACGCCGCTGTCGATGCCCGGGGCCTGCCGCTGGCGTTCGTCCTCACTGCCGGCCAGGCCGGGGACTGTCCGCAGTTGCCGACACTCCTGAACAAGATCCGGGTGCCCGGACCGGCGGGCAGGCCCCGCACCCGCCCCCGGTCGGTGGCCGCGGACAAGGCGTACTCGTCGAAAGCGAACCGGGCCTATCTGCGCCGTCGGCACATCACCACGGTGATCCCTGAGAAGGCTGACCAGCAGGCCAACCGGAAGAAGAAGGGGTCGGCCGGTGGCCGGCCTGTCACCTTCGACCCAGAGCGCTACAAGCAGCGCAACACCGTCGAGCGCTGCTTCCAGAAACTCAAGACCTGGCGCGGTCTGGCCACCCGCTACGACAAAGCCCCGCAGAACTACGAAGCCGGACTCCACCTGCGAGGCTCAATCATGTGGTTGAAACTCCTCACCTCCACCACATGATCCGAACCCCAAACAGCTCCTAGGGGGCGGGGGCGGGAGCAAGGGCGAGGGCAGGGGCGAGGGCGGATGATTCGCCTGCTCGGCTCGATTCACTTGGTTCACTCGATTCACCTGATCTCTTGACTCGCCGATCCGCCTAATTCGCTTGCCGCCCGGCGGAGTTGCTGGTTCCAATGCCGACGTGAGCACCCTCCCGATGAACACACCGCCCGCACTGCCCCTGCGCCTCGGCGCCCTCGTCCCCCTGACCCGGCCCGGCTGGGCGGAGGCGGGGCGGCAGCTGCTCGCCGGGCTCGACCTGGCCGTGCGCGAGGTCAACGACGCGGGCGGGATCGGCGGCCGGCCGCTGGAGCTGGTGGTGCGGGACACCGCGGCCGATCCGGAGCGGGCCGCGGCGGCCGTGGCGGAGTTGGCCGGTCTGGGGGTGGCGGCCGTCGTGGGCGAGTACCACAGCGTCGTCGCCCGGGCCGCGGCCGCCCGGGCCGACGCCCTAGGGGTGCCGTTCCTCTGCTCGTCCGCGGTGCTCGACTCGCTCACGGAGGAACCGACCCAGTGGGTCGCGCGGGTGGCCCCGGCCCAGTCGCACGGCTGGCGGATCTACGCGGACTTCCTGCTCGGAGCGGCCGCCGGCACCGAGGGGGCGCCCCGCATCGCCGTGGCGACCCAGCCGAGCGTGTACTGGGCCTCCGGCACCCGCATCCTGCGGGACCGTCTCGCTCCCCACGGCGGCACCGTCGTCGAACTCGACGCGAACGCACTCACCCCCGAGGCCCTGTGCGAGGCGCTGGCCGAACAGGGCGCGACAGCACTCCTGTTGCTGGTCGGCCACCCGGAGCCCGCGGTGCCGCTCGTCAGGGCCGTACGGAGCGATCCACGGCTGGCGCGGGTCCTGATCGGCGCGCCCGCCGGACAGCCCGAGTTCGCCGGGTGGGCCGAGGCGCTGGGCAAGGACGGCGCCGGGATCCCGTTCCTGCGCTACCTCCCCGAGCAACTCGGCCCGCTCGGCGCGCGCGTCGGCAAGGAACTCCGCGAACGGCTCGGCGAGGCGCCCTCGTTCGTCGCCTTCGAGGGCTGGGACACCGTCACCGTCCTCGCCGAGGCGCTGCGTGCGTACGGCACGGACCGGGCACAACTCGCGGCGTCATGGCCGGAGTTGGCGGTCGAGGGTACGCGCGGAACGGTCCGCTTCTCCCGTACGCCGGACCTCGGCCTCTGGCAGTGGGCCTGGGCACCGGTCCAGGTCGTCGACCGGGACCCGGCCGACCTCGACCGCTTCCGGGTCCTGCACAGCGGCTGACGTACGGCCGACTCACGACCCACCCACCACCGGCCCACAACTGACGTACGTACGAGGCGGGGCGCGGCACACGGGGCCCGGACTGACCTGACGGACCTGACCGGCCTGACGGACGAACCGGACCCCGCATCGTTCGTTCGTCCGGCCGGAGCCGGATCACGCACCGGAACCTACGGCAGGCCGTGGACGTGCGGGCCGACCGCGTTCGACCAGGCGTTCTGGGCGCTCGCGTCCCAGTTGGTGGACCAGGTCATCGCGCCCCGGAGGCCGGGGTAGGTCCTGACGGGCTTGAACGAGCCGCAGTTGGTGCCGCGGGTCAGACAGTCCAGGGCGTTGTTGACGATGCCCGGATCGACGTAACCGCTGCCCGCGCCCCGTGGAGAGGCGGGCACGCCGAGGCCGACCTGGGAGGGGTCGAGGCCGCCTTCCAACTGGATGCAGGCGAGCGCGGTGAGGAAGTCGACCGAGCCCTGCGCGTAGACCTTGCCGTCGCAGCCGAGCATCGAACCGCTGTTGTAGTACTGCATGTTGACCACCGTGAGGATGTCCTTCACGGCCAGCGCGGTCTTGAAGTACTCGGTGCCGGTGCTCTGCATGTCGAGGGTCTGCGGCGCCATCGTGAGCACCATCGAGGGTCCGGCCGCCTGGGAGAGGCTGCGCAGCGCCTTGGTCAGATAGGTCGAGTCGACGCCGTGTTCCAGGTCGATGTCGATCCCGTCGAAGCCGTACTCCCCCATCAACGCGTGGGCGCTGGCGGCGAAGGCCGCGGCGGAGGCGTCGCTGTTGATGGTGACGTTGCCCCGCTCGCCGCCGACGGAGAGGATCACGGACTTGCCCGCGGCCTGCTTGGCGGCGATGTCCGCCTTGAACTCGTCGACGGAGGGGTAACCGACCGCCGGGTCGAGCCGGAAGGTGACCTCGCCGGGCGTGGCCGTGGCGTCCGCGAACGACACCGCGATGATGTCGTACTCCTGCGGCACCTCGCGCAGCTTCTGCACCTGCGCGCCGTTGTCGAAGTTCTGCCAGTAGCCGGTCACCGCGTGCTTCGGTACGGCGAGGCGCTGCGGTACGTCCTTACTGTCGCCCGGCGCTTGCCGGGTGAGGTGCGTCCCGGCGGCCTGCGCCGACCCGGCACCGGCCGGACCGAGTACCGCGAGGCCCGCGGCGGCGGTGGCGCAGGCGAGGCCCACTGCGAAGCAGGTGCGGGTCAGGGTCCGTCTGTGTGTGGAGAGGTGCATGTGCAACCTCCGGTGGGAGATGGGGGGTTGGGACGGCGGCCACCGTGGGGGAATAGTTGGTCCAGACCAATAGAGTTGTCAAGAACCTGTCATGAGCTGGCGCATAACAAAGCCCGGACGCCCCAACAATGGCCCGACGCGCAACCCGGAGCAAACAAAGCCCGGAGGGCGGCCGGCCACAGGACCGCCCGCCCTTCGGGCTCACACGTTCGGCGACCGGGTACGGCACGAGCAGCCCCAACTACCCCCGCCCCAGCCTCGGTTGATCGACTCGGCCGTACTTCTTCTCAGCCGTACTTCTTCTCAGCCGTACTTCTTCGGCCGGTAGGCGTCGTACTGGTCGGCGCCGACGCCGTAGCTGCGGATGCTGTAGTCGGTGCCGTAGCCGCCGCGCTGCTCGTAGGCGTAGTACGACTTGTGGGCGCTGCTCGTCCAGCGGACGAAGATGACCACGTGGCGGCTGGTGGAGGTGCCGTTGGCGTCGATGATCAGGTCGCCCTTGCGCAGCGAGGACATCGCGATCTTGCGGGTGTACGTGCTGGTGGCGAGGCCGACCGTGTTCGGGCCGGGCTTCGGCAGGGACAGCGCCATGCTCACGTAGCCGGAGCAGTCGGTGCGGTAGCCGCCCCAGGTCTTGGTCTGACTGTAGGGGACCCGGCCGCCGTTGTTGGCCGTGAGCCAGCGCTTGGCGCGGTTGATGGTGGTGTCACGGCTGTACGCGGCGGTGGTGAACTCACCGCTGGTGACGGTCTGTTGAGTCTTCACCGGCGCCGGTGCGGCCTCGGCGGCACCGGCGAGCGGGACCAGGAAGGCGGCGCTCAGGGCGAGCGGAAGGAGTGCGCGGGCGGTTCGTTTCATCTGAACTCCCTTGTGTGGATACCCCCGTCTTCAGGCGGGGGAGGAAACACATGCTGTTTGCGTGCTCCGGAGGAGCGCGGAGATATTGCCGCGAAGTGGCACATTGCCGGGTCGGTTGTTGTTAGCGTTCCCGGTTGTGGAAGTTCCTTGTGTGAAGCGGGCGTTCAAGTACCGCTTCTACCCGAGCGTGGCGCAGGCGGCTGAGTTGTCGCGGACGTTCGGTTGTGTGCGCAAGGTCTACAACCTCGCTCTGGAGGCCCGGTCGACGGCCTGGGCCCGTGACCAGCGGCGCGTCTCCTACGCGGACACTTCCGCCATGCTGACCGGATGGAAGCAGAGCGAGGAGCTCGGCTTTCTGGCCGAGGTGTCGTCGGTGCCGTTGCAGCAGACGTTGCGGCATTTGCAGTCCGCATTCACCGGCTTCTTCACGAAGCGTTCCGGTTATCCGAGGTTCAAGTCGAAGAGGAAGTCGCGGGCGTCGGCGGAGTACACGCGCTCCGCGTTCCGCTGGCGCGACGGAAAACTGACCCTGGCGAAAATGGACGCGCCGTTGGACATCCGCTGGTCGCGCCCCCTGCCCGAAGGCACACAGCCTTCGACGGTGACCGTTTCCCAGGACCGAGCCGGACGCTGGTTCGTGTCCATCCTCGTCGAAGCACCCATCACCCCGCTTCCGGTGACAGACGGCCGGGTGGGCGTGGATGCGGGCCTGACCAGCCTGGTCACCCTGTCCACCGGCGAGAAGGTCACCAACCCCAAGCACGAAAAGAAAGACCGTGACCGGCTCGCGTGGGCGCAGCGGCAGACGGCCCGCAAACAGAAGGGTTCCAAGAACCGCGCCAAAGCCAATCGGAAGGTGGCGCGGGTCCATGCCCGGATTACGGACCGGCGCCGGGACTTCGTCCACAAGCTGACCACTCGGCTCGTTCAGGAGAACCAACTGATCGTGATCGAGGACCTTAAGGTCGGCAACCTCCTCAAGAACCACCACCTCGCACGCGCCATCAGCGACGCGGCCTGGCGGGAGTTGCGGGAGCAGTTGGAGTACAAATGCGCCTGGTACGGGCGTGAACTGGTCGTGGTGGACCGGTTCCTCCCCTCCACCCGCACCTGCTCCGCCTGCGGACTCATCCGCGAACGCCTCCCGCTCGATGTGCGGGAGTGGACGTGCGAGGGCTGCGGCACCCTGCACGACCGGGACGTGAACGCCGCGAACGTGCTTTTGGCCGCCGGGCTGGCGGTATCGGCCTGTGGAGCCGGTGTAAGTCCCGCATGGACAGTGTCTGTGCGGGCTGTCGGTGACGAAGCAGGAAAGCTCCGAAGGAGCGCCGCGTAGCGGCGCAGAGTCGGAGAATCCCCTTCGTTCGCGAAGGGGAGAAGTCAAGGAGGTACGTCCGTCCTCGTATCGTGGGGGCGAAATCGACGAAGCCCCGTCGGCCGGGCACAGGAAACCTGGGCGCACCCCCCGACGAAGCGGTGGCCGGTGGCGGCCGCTTGTCTACGCGTGTCGACCAGCGTTCAGGTCGGACATGAACACGTCAAGAAGGGGTTTCGGCCATCGGCCGACATTCGACAGACAGGGCGGGCAGGAGGGAACGTCGGCCGCTGCTTTCAGACCCGATAACCCCACTCAACCCAAGCCATCGATTGAGGAACCCCCACCGGCCTCAGCCACCTCCGCGAAAGCGGCGCCGGTTCAGGCGCAAAAAGGTGGGCGGGGACCGCCGCACCCCCCTGTTAGGAGGGGCGGGACGACGGCGGTCCCCGCGGGGACGCGTGGCCGGGTCAGGGCCGGCACTTCGCGTCCTGGGCGACCAGGGAGGTCCGGGAGCCGCTCCGGAGGTCCATGGCGCCGTTCTTCGGTGTCGAGGGTTCGGGGCGGTTCCACGGGCGCTGAACGCCCGGCCGGAACTCGTGCCCTTGCCCCTGTCGACGCCCACCAATCTGCCGGAGCTGTGTTAAGCCGGTGCTGCGTGAACGTGACGCGCTCGTACCACTTCCGCGAAGTCGTGGAACCGACGACGGCCGCCGTACGACGCGCAGGTGAACGCGCGTAGGACGACGGCCGTGCGGAGACATGGCGTCGGGGTCCGGGCGGTGCCCCTACGCGCCGCGCGAGCGGCGCGGGGCGAGGCCCGCCCTGGTCAACGACCCTGCTGGTGCTGTCCCTTGGCGAGGAAGGCGAGCAGGTCCTGGCGGCTGACCACACCGGTCGGCTTGCCCTCGACGAGGACGATCGCGGCGTCCGCCTCGCCGAGTACGGACATCAGGTCGGCCACCGGCTCGCCGGAGCCGACCTGCGGCAGCGGCGGGGACATGTGCTTCTCCAGCGGGTCGGCGAGCGAGGCGCGCTGGGTGAACAGGGCGTCCAGCAGCTCGCGTTCGACGACCGAGCCGACGACCTCGGCGGCCATCACGTCGGGGTGGCCCGCGCCCGGCTTGACGATCGGCATCTGCGAGACGCCGTACTCGCGCAGCACCTCGATGGCCTCGCCGACGGTCTCCTCCGGGTGCATGTGCACCAGCGAGGGCATGCCCTCGCTCTTGTCGCGCAGCACGTCGGCGACCCGGGCGGAGGGGCCGAGGTCCTCCAGGAAGCCGTAGTCCGCCATCCACTCGTCGTTGAAGATCTTGCTGAGGTAGCCGCGGCCGCTGTCCGGCAGCAGCACCACCACGACGTCGTCGGGGCCGAGGCGCCGTGCCACCTCCAGCGCGCCCACCACGGCCATCCCGCAGGAGCCGCCGACCAGCAGGCCCTCCTCCTTGGCCAGGCGGCGGGTCATCTGGAAGCTGTCCTTGTCCGAGACGGCGACGATCTCGTCCGCCACGGTCCGGTCGTAGGCGGTCGGCCAGAAGTCCTCGCCGACGCCCTCCACCAGGTACGGACGGCCGGAGCCGCCGGAGTAGACGGAGCCCTCCGGGTCGGCGCCGATGACCTTGACCCGGCCCTCGCTCGCGTCCTTGAGGTAGCGGCCGGTGCCGGAGATGGTGCCGCCGGTGCCCACACCCGCCACGAAGTGGGTGATCTTCCCCTCGGTCTGCTCCCACAGCTCGGGGCCCGTGGAGTGGTAGTGCGAGAGCGGGTTGTTGGGGTTGGAGTACTGGTCCGGCTTCCAGGCGCCCGGCGTCTCACGGACCAGACGGTCGGAGACGTTGTAGTACGAGTCGGGGTGCTCGGGGTCGACGGCGGTCGGGCAGACCACGACCTCGGCGCCGTACGCCCGCAGCACGTTGATCTTGTCCGTGGAGACCTTGTCGGGGCACACGAAGATGCACTTGTACCCCTTCTGCTGGGCCACGATGGCCAGGCCCACACCCGTGTTGCCGCTGGTCGGCTCGACGATGGTGCCGCCCGGCTGGAGGGCGCCGCTCTGCTCGGCGGCCTCGATCATGCGCAGGGCGATGCGGTCCTTCACGCTCCCGCCCGGGTTGAAGTACTCGACCTTCGCCAGGACGGTCGCCTGGATTCCCGCGGTCACGTTGTTGAGCCTCACCAGCGGGGTGTTGCCGACGAGACTGATCATCGAATCGTGGAATTGCACCGTTGTCTCCGGAGCTGCGCAAGAAATTTGGGCTGGACACCGTCAGCCTAACCGTGAACTTTCCCGCCCGGCCGTTGTCGGCCACCACCGGCCATCCGGTCCGCCCCGGCGGGTGCGGTTCACCCCCGAACCGGGATTGACCGGACGGCCCGACGGGGCAAGGAGTCGTTGTACGACTCCGCAGCCATACGGCTCCGCAGTCATACGGCTCCGCGGTCAACAGGGCAGTCGGGAGGTGAGGACCGGACATGTCGTCGAGAGCGAGGGTGGCACGACGGATCGCCGCGGGAGCGGCCTACGGTTCGGGCGGTATCGGTCTCCTCGGGGTGGCCGCCGTCGGGGTGGTGCTGACCGAGGTGGAACTGGCGAAGCGTCAGGTGGGCAACAGCGTCGCGGGCGGCGGCGACCCCCCGCCGACGGCCGACGGCCTGTACGGCAACGGCATCGCCGCCCACCACGCGCCGCACGAGGTGCTGCGGCTGGCGATGCTCGGTGACTCCACGGCGGCGGGCCAGGGCGTACGGCTCGCCCGCGAGACACCGGGCGCACTGCTCGCCTCCGGCCTCGCCGCGGTGGCCGAACGCCCTGTCCACCTGCGCAACGTGGCGCAGCCGGGCGCCTGCTCGGACGACCTGCGGCGCCAGCTCAAGGTGCTGCTCGACGACCCCGGCCCGGTACCCGACGTCTGCGTGGTGATGATCGGGGCCAACGACGTCACACGGCGGATGCCGTTCACCGAGTCGGTGCGCGCGCTGTCCGAGACGGTACGAGGGCTGTGCGAGGCGGGCTGCGAGGTGGTCGTCGGCACCTGCCCCGACCTCGGCACCGTCCAGCCCGTCTACCAGCCGCTGAGCTGGCTGGCCCGGCGTGCGTCGCGCCAGCTCGCCGCCGCGCAGACCATCGGCACGGTCGAACAGGGCGGACGTACGGTCTCGCTCGGCGATCTGCTCGGCCCGGAGTTCGCCGCCAACCGCGACCTGTTCGGGCCCGACCGCTACCACCCCTCCGCTCAGGGCTACGCCACCGCGGCGATGGCGATGCTGCCGACCGTCTGCGCGGTCCTCGGCCTGTGGCCGGAGGGGGAGCGCCCGGACACCTCGCGCCGCGAGGGCTTCCTGCCGGTGGCCCGCGCCGCCGCCGAGGCCGCGGCGGAGAGCGGTACGGAGGTCGCGGCCGTGACCACGACCGGCCCGCGCGGCCCCTGGGCCCTGCTCAAGCGCCGCCGTAGGCGCCGTATCCACTCCCCCGGACCGGAACCGGAGCGGGACGCGGGCGCGGGTGACGAGCAGGACGCGCACGAGACAGGTGACGGGAACGACGGCAGCGGCGGCAGCGGCAGCGGCAGCGGCGGGAGCAACGCGAACGGGCGGAACGGCGGCAAGGGCGAGGACGCCCGGCCGGACCGCCGGGCGACGGTCACGGAGGAAAGCGGACCCGGCGGCGGCTGAGCGGACCCGGCGGCGGCTGAGCGGTGGCGGCCCGGCCGCCGCTCGGCCCCGCCGCGATGTGCGGGACGCGGGCGGGGTGCCGCCCGGCCTCGGCGCGAGGTGTCGGACGTCGGGCAGGTGCCGTAGCCCACCCACCCCGCCCCTGGCACTCAGTGCCTTCGCGTGGCACGCTGGGGGTGAGCAAGCGCTTAGAAAAATGCGGCAGGTGTCACATCCCGGGACCGGTGACCCACGTGCTACGCACGGGTAACTTCGGCTGGACGTCTGCCCTTCCGGTCAGTTCCGCCCGCACACACTCTGGAGCCGTGATGCCCGAAGCCGTGATCGTCTCTGCCGCCCGCACCCCGATCGGCCGCGCCGTCAAGGGCTCCCTCAAGGACATGCGCGCGGACGACCTGGCCGCCTTCATCGTCCAGACCGCCCTGGACAAGATCCCCGCGCTCGACCCCAAGGACATCGACGACCTGATGCTCGGCTGTGGTCTGCCGGGCGGCGAGCAGGGCCACAACCTCGGCCGCATCGTGGCCGTGAAGATGGGCATGGACCACCTGCCCGGCTGCACCATCACCCGCTACTGCTCCTCCTCGCTGCAGACCAGCCGGATGGCGCTGCACGCCATCAAGGCGGGCGAGGGCGACGTCTTCATCTCCGCCGGTGTCGAGACCGTCTCCCGCTTCATGTACGGCACCTCCGACGAGATGCCGGGTACGCACAACCCGTTCTTCGCCGAGGCCGAGGCCCGTACCGCCAAGGCCACCGAGGGCGGCGTGAGCGAGTGGCACGACCCGCGCGAGGACGGCGTGGTGCCGGACGCGTACATCGCCATGGGCCAGACCATGGAGAACCTCGCCCTGCACAAGGGCATCACCCGCGCGCAGATGGACGAGTTCGCGGTCCGTTCGCAGAACCTCGCCGAGGCCGCCATCGCCAAGGGCTTCTGGGAGCGCGAGATCACCCCGGTGACCACCCCCGACGGCACGGTCGTCAGCAAGGACGACGGCCCGCGTGCCGGAGTCACCCTGGAGGGCGTCTCCGCGCTCAAGCCGTCCTTCCGCCCCGACGGCCGGGTCACCCCGGGCAACGCCTGCCCGCTGAACGACGGTGCCGCCGCGCTGGTGATCATGAGCGACACCAAGGCGCGCGAGCTGGGCCTGACCCCGCTGGCCCGCATCGTCTCCACCGGTGTCACCGGCCTCTCCCCCGAGATCATGGGCCTCGGCCCCGTCGAGGCGAGCCGTCAGGCCCTAAAGCGCGCCGGTCTGAGCACCTCGGACATCGACCTCGTCGAGATCAACGAGGCCTTCGCCGGCCAGGTCATCCCCTCCTACCAGGAGCTCGGCTTCGACCTGGACCAGGTCAACGTCAACGGCGGCTCGATCGCGGTCGGCCACCCCTTCGGCATGACCGGCGCCCGGATCACCAACACCCTGATCAACAGCCTCCAGTTCCACGACAAGCAGTTCGGTCTGGAGACCATGTGCGTCGGCGGTGGTCAGGGCATGGCCATGGTCATCGAGCGTCTGAGCTGACAGACTGCGGGCCGTGTCCGGCGGGCCCCGCCGGGCCGCCCCCTGACGGGGCGGCCCACGGGAGTCCCGCCGCCTGGCCGTGACCCAATCTCCCCCAGGACGTGACCTGCGCCTGGGGGAGCCCGGTTTTCGCAGGCCATACCGTTACGGGGGACTGTTCGGGCCGAAAGGCCCGCCCAGTTGGTGACCAAACGCACTGACAGTGGGTCGTCCACGGCTTCAAGCTGTTGTAGGAAGTCGGGGGTCGACTGATACGGGAGTCATTCAGTGAGCGCCATCCCCATAGCTCTTGTGCTCGCCACCGCCGCCGCCACGGCCGTGGGCACCGCTGCCCTGCACAGCATGCGCGGCCTGCGCAAACAGGTCGCCGCGCTGCACGAGGAACTGGCGCGCGGCACCGAGCTGAGCGAGCTGGCGGCCCGGGTGCCGCAGGCCCGCCAGGTCTCGGACGCCGAGCAGATACGCACCGCGGTCGCCGAGGCACTGGCCGAGGAGCGTGAGCGCGAACTCGCCGAGGCGCGTGCCTTCTGGGCCGCCCAGGAAGCGCGCGACGCCTCCGACAGCATGCCGCTGCTCGGCCTGCCCGCCGACGACCTGTTCCTGCCGCGCCAGTCCGACTTCGTGGGCCTGGACCACCTCGCCGAGGCGACGGTGGAGTACGAGGAGGGGGCCCAGGGCTCCGCCTCGGGCACGCACGAGTACGCCGGTGACTCGCCGGAACTCGCCGCCGCCCGCCGCCGCCACCCCTCGCACCCGGACTTCGTGCCCGCCCAGTCGCCGGTGCACGGCGACCACGAGCGCACGGTGGCCGCCCTTGAGGAGCTCGCCGAGGCGGGCATCGAGCTGGCCGACGTCCGCCCGGGCCCGCTCGGCACCCTCGACGTCTACGTCTTCGCGGACGGCACCACGCTGTGCATGACGCCCGGCCACCGCGAGACCGCACAGCAGCTCGCCGCGGCCCTGGTCGCCGGTGAGGCGCCGGTCCTGCTCGGCGGCTCCGGGGTCTCCGGCGCGTACTCGCTGACCTTCGCCTGCGGCGAGGAGAACGTCTACGTCCTCGCGGACCGGGTCATCGCCTCCGCCTGAGCCGAGCGCCTGCCGGGGGCCTGAGCCCCCAGAGCCTGTCCGGGCCGAGAGCCTGCCAGGGCCCAGAGCCTGTCCGGGCCGAGAGCAGCCCGTCCGGGCGAGCCCGGGAATTACGCACCTGCCGACGCGCCGGGGTACTCACACCCCGGCGCGTCGGTGTGCCTGCTCCACGAGGTCCACGGCCTGTCCGAGGCCGTCCCGATCGGTCAGTGCCAGGGCCAGGTCGCGCCCGGCGACGACGAGCTGGTCGGCCACCGCGAACATCCCGGCATCCGGCATCCGCCGCGGCTCACGCCCCGGCTCCTCGATCCGCTGCGCCCTGGTGGCCAGCTCCCGGGCCAGCGCCAGGCCCTCGGCGGCGGCGCCCTTCTGGAGCCTGCTCTGCGGGGCCGCCCGCAACCGGTCGGCGAAGCGGGTCACCGCGTCCATGAGTGGGGTCGTATCGAGCACGTCGTGACCCTACAAGGCCCCGGCGTACGGGCCGCCCGGAGCGGGCCGCCACGGGCGCCGCGCACGCCGGTCGCCGGGCGGGCCGAAGCAGACCGAAGGGGCCGCACCTCCGCGCGCCGGTGCGGGACTGTTGCCAACAGGCCAACGCTCAGGCACGGTGACGTGAAGGACGGACCTACAGCGACCGCGTCCGGAGGCGCCGATGTCCCTGCTCTTCTCCGAGGAAACCCACCGCAACCTGATCTCCCGGATCCCCGCGTGCACCGGACGCGAGATGTCCGAGTGGATGAAGGCCGTGGAGGACGGCCCCGCCTTTCTCCGCTTCGAGGACAAGGTGAGCTGGCTCCGCACGGAGCACAGCCTGTCCTACGGCTACGCCAAGGCGATCGTCCACGAGTACGACCTGCGCCGGGCCGCCCGAAAGTTCGGCTGACCCGCCCTGGGACAGACCCCAAGACCCCGCCCGTACGACGACGAAGGGCCCGCGGCAGGCGCCGCGGGCCCTTCACTGTGTCAAGCCGCCGGGTCAGTCGTCACCCTGGAGGATGGCGATGATCCGGAGGAACTCCATGTAGATCCACACCAGGGTCATGGTGAGGCCGAAGGCCGCCATCCAGGACTCCTCGCGCGGGGCGCCGTAGGCGATGCCGTCCTCGACCTGCTTGAAGTCCAGGGCGAGGAAGGCGGCACCGAGGAGGATGCCGATCACACCGAAGACGACACCGAGCGCACCGCTGCGGAAGCCGAGGCCGTCGCCGCCGCCGAAGGCCATGAACAGCAGGTTCACGACCATCAGGAGCAGGAAGGCGACCGCGGCGGCCATCACGAAGCCGTAGAAGCGGCGGTTGACCCGGATCCAGCGCGCCTTGTAGGCGAGCAGGACCGCGCCGAAGACGCACAGCGTGCCGATCACGGCCTGCATGGCCGCGCCGGAGGCGATGCGGTTGTCGACGACGCTGGAGACGACGCCGAGGAAGACGCCTTCCAGGGCGGCGTAGGTCAGGATCAGCGCGGGCGAGGCCTTGCGCTTGAACGACTGGACCAGCGCGAGCACCATCGCGACCAGTCCGGCGCCGATGGCGATGCCGTAGGAACGGTTGATGTTGGCGTCGTCCACGGGAAGCAGCGCCCAGGCGAGCGCGGCGGTGACGACAAGCAGACCGAGCGTGCTCGCGGTCCGCATGATGACGTCGTCCATCGTCATGCGGCCGGGGGCGGCCGGCGCCTGCGGGGCGCCGTACTGCTGGTCCTGCGGGGCGTACGGGTTCTGCGCGTACGGGTTGGTGGGCGCCTGCTGCGGGGCGGCGGCGTACGGGTTGCCACCCGCCTGCTGGCCCGCGTAGGGGTTGCCCTGCGTCGCGACTGCGGGGCCCCCGGCCTGCGGCGCGGCGTTGAAGCCCGCGTGGCCGTTGTCGCGGCTGAACCCCCGTCGCGAGAAGACCGGGTTACTGCTCCTCATGTCACTCCTCCATGGCCGCACGGCACGGCCTTGGCTCAAGAGTAATGGGTAGGCAAAAGTCTGACTCTACTGCTTGGGGAGGATCTTCCCCCACTCGGGAGGGGGACCCGCCTCTCGCGCAGAGCCGAACCGGACTCCACCGTACGCGAGGAGAGGGCGAACCGGACGGGCTGTCCACCACCGGATTCCGCGGCCCGGTTTCCGCCGTGGCGCGCGGCGGTGGCGCACAGCACGTCCGGTGTCAGGCGCCCAGGAGTTCCTCCGGGTGGTTGCCGGTCTTGTTGTCGTCGGGCGTGCTCTCGGACCGCGGGTCGAGCAGGCCCAGTTGCGCGGCGCGAGCACCGGCCGCGAACCGGCTGCTCACGCCCAGGTGGTGCATGAGGTCGGAGATCTTGCGGCTGACGGTCCGCACCGAGATGCCGAGGCTCCGGGCGATCTTGCCGTCCTTGACGCCCTCCGCGAGCATCCGGACGATCGCGATCTGTTCCTCCGTCAGCTCCACCTGGTCCCGGCCCGGCACCCCCGGCGTGAACGGCGTCGCCTGCTGCCAGAGGTGTTCGTACAGGGCCAGCGGTGAGCGCACCAGGGTCGCGCCCCGGAGCACCGCCATGCCCTCCTCGGGTTCGTCGGGTGCCAGCGGGAGCACGGCCATGCTCGTGTCGGCGATGAACATGTACATCGGTACGACCGGCGCCAGGCGTACCTCGACGCCGGACTCCAGGGCCGCCTCGAAGTGGACCACCGCGTCCGTGGAGAGCGCGTGCCGCTGGAGGTGCAGACGCCGTACGCGGATTCCGCGATCGGTCAGATAGCGGTCCTCGTTGAGGCTGCGCCGCAGCTCAAGCAGCGACGGGGTGGGACCGTCGTGCATGACGGAGACGGTCTCCTGGGCGGACTCGAAGAGATCGCGTACCGCCTGGCGCAGTTCACCCGGGCCCGAGGCGATGCTCATCCTGACCTCGGAGCGGGTGGCGGTGGCCGCGGGCAGATAGACGTCGATGAGGGCTTCCAGGGCCCGTTCCAGGTCCCGGGACTCGCGCAGGTAGTGCGTGGTCAGGCTGCGGTGGTGGCGCAGTACGCGCAGCAGGGCCGCTTCCGGCGAGACCGGGATGAGCTGCCCCGTCTCGCTCCTGGCACTCTCCAGGCTCGGCGGACCGCCGTGACCGGGGGCCTGGCCGTGACCCTGCGGCTGACCGTGGTTCTGGCTGTGGTTCTGGCTGTGGCTCTGCGGCTGGCCCTGGCTCTGGCGCAGTCGGCGCAGCAGGCCGAGCGACTCCAGGGACGACCAGGCGCCCTCCGCCTCGGCCGGCGAAAGCCCTAACTCCGCCGCGAAGACGGCCGAATCGGCCTCACCCCGCGCCATCAGTTCCAGATAGATGGCCAGCTTCGATGCCTCGGACATCCGGCCCCGGAGGGGCCCTTCCACAGGTACCACGAACAAGTCCCCCGTATA
This sequence comes from Streptomyces sp. NA04227, assembly GCF_013364195.1. Taxonomy (NCBI): domain Bacteria; kingdom Bacillati; phylum Actinomycetota; class Actinomycetes; order Kitasatosporales; family Streptomycetaceae; genus Streptomyces; species Streptomyces sp. NA04227. The sequence goes on from NZ_CP054918.1 coordinate 2,701,997, forward strand.
CGACCGCTCAAGGGGAGAGCTTGGCACGGGGTGGCCGTTCGGCGCAGGGACACCTGACCATTGAGAGCCAAATCACCGTGCGTCAGCCCCTGACAACGGATCGCGATGAACCGGGTGTTTCGGCGGCATGGCTGCCCGGCGGCCGCGCGGGGGCTCACAAGCGCCGCTGACCTGCGAAGATCATCCGTTCTCCGGGCCCTTTCGGCGCCGACGGGCCACGCGAACGCCGGACAAAGAAGCGCCGCGGAGCCTGCCAACAACCGCCGGACCAACCAGGAAACAATCCGCCGGACCGGCTGGAAACGCCAAGGCCAATGACTGCATTACGGACAAGTGGCAGCAAAAACATTGCGTGGCGCAGTTCTGCCATGACCGGTTCTCAGCAGGAGGAGGGGCAGCTTCCGCATTTGCGGCCTCCATAAGGTGAGAGAACGCGGATCGAACCGGGGGGTTTGTCGGCGACCACGCAGTGGCGCTGTCTCTTACGCGACTTTTTAACTCGCTGTTCAGCATGGGGGATGGAACACGTTGATCCGTGGCTGCTCCGGGCGTTTGTCTGACGCCCCGTGTGCGCCGCTTAACACCCGCACGCCTCGATGACCATTCGTCATGTCGTGCGGGTGGCCAATAACCCGGTTTTACGAGCTATTGGACAACGCAAAGTTCAGGAGCACGCTCAAAGTGAGTAAGGCTGAAGACCCGGGTGTCGGAAACATCACGGCTCTGTTGCCGCGCGCACAGGCCGGTGACCAGCAGGCCATGAACGAACTGCTCGAACACATCAATCCCTTCGTCCGGCGGCTCTGTCTGCCCATCGCACATGGTCACAGCGCCGACGCGGCCCAGGAGGCGATGCTCGCGATATTCCGGGGAATACCCGCACTCCGCGAACCGGGCGCCTTTTACGGCTGGGTTCGTTCGGTGACCGTGCGGGTCGCCCTGCGTACGTCGAAAAGACTCAGCCAGAGCACCACCGACGAACTGGCCGAACTGCCGCAGCACACCGACCAGTCGGTGTCCGTCGACATCTCGGACGTCATGGACCGATTGCCTGATCATCATCGGCAGGTACTCACCCTTCACGCCGTGTACGGAATGGAGGAGCGGGAGATGGCCGCGGTCCTCGAACTGCCGGTCGGCACGGTACGGTCCCGGCTGTTCCGCGCGCGACGCAATTTCCAGGACGCCTGGCGGCCACGCTCGGCTTGACACGCGGCTCGCCGTGCGGCCTGAAGTCGGCTTGAAATTCGGCTTGAAATTCACTCTCGCTCGACCTGAATTCATCATTCCGCTCGACCGGTATTTACGGCTGCCCCGGGCGCCCCGTACGTCACTCGTCCGGGTACGACCGTCGGCGGACCGGCGCCGCCCCCTGCCCTGACCAGGGTGCGGGCCGGATCCGGTCTCAGGCGGGCTGTGGGTCCGCCCGCTGTGCGTCGGCCAACTTCCCGCCCCGCGCGCCGGATTGGCCCGAGGCGCCCGGGTGCGGGCGGCCACGGCTGAGTCCGGTGGACGGCAGGGTCACCGCCGCCACCATGTGGGTGCCGATCACGGCGCAGCGTGCCTCGGCGCCGGGGGCCGGTCCGGTCACGGCGACCAGGGTCGAGGGGGCGTAGGGGGCCGCGGGTTCGGACCAGTCCAGTTCCACCGAGCGCATCGACAGGCCGCGCTGGTCCCTGGCCGGAAGCGCCTTGTAGAGGGCTTCCTTGGCGCAGAACACCCGCAGGACCGCCTCGGCCGGCCGGGCCGAGGCGGCGACCCGCTCACGCTCGGCGGGCGTGCACACGTACCGCACCGCCGCGTGCAACTCCCCCGCCGAGTCGAGCGGTTCGATGTCCACGCCGAGCCCGGTGTCGGGGGCGACGCTGGTGACGCACAGGGCGATCTCGTTGGTGTGGCTGAGCGAACCCCAGGTGCCCACGGGCCACGCGGGGATGCCGTGCTCGTCGGCGCCGAGCCACTGCGGCAGGCCGGTGACGGCGGCCGTGGCGCGGGCCGCCGCGAGCCGGCCCGCGGTGTAGGTACGGCGCCGCAAGGGCACCGTGAACCCGGTCATCCGGTCGCGGGCGGGCGCCGGGAGCTCGCTGAACGCGAGCTCCCCGACGTGCGCCTGGGCGACCACCACGACCGGGTCGAACAGTGCGGCGACTGCCGCCGGGTCGACCCACGGGGCGCCCTCGGTGGCGGGTGCCCCCGTTGTCATCGCGCGGCCCCGCCCGACGGCCGGCGCAGCCTGGTGACCGCGTTGCTCACCACGGCCCGGCCGATCACCTCGGCGTCCGTCATGATCGATTCGGGGTGGAACTGCACGGCGGCGAAGCCGCGTTCGGGCGCCTCCACGGCCATCGCCACCCGGCCGTCCTCGGTCTGCGCGGTGACCGTCAGATCCTTGGGCAGGCTGCCGGGCGTCGCGTACAGGGAGTGGTAGCGGCCGACCTCGAAGGAGTCCGGCAGCCCGTTGAGCAGTACGGAATCCTCGGTGCCCGCGGTGGTGCGCACCACCCGGGACGGCTTGCCGTGCATGGGCGCGGGCAGCGTCTGGAGCTCGCCGCCGAGGTACTCGACGATGCCCTGCAGACCGAGGCAGACGCCGAAGGCGGGTATGCCGAGCCGCTCGGCCTCGGCCAGCGTAGCGGCGGTGCCGAAGTCGGAGGGGCGGCCGGGTCCCGGCGAGAGCACCACGAGATCGGGCCGCTGCTCCTCGATGAGGCGCAGATGACCGCCGCTGCGGTAGGTGTCCACCCGCGCACCGGTCTCCCGGAAGTACCCGGCCAGGCAGTGCACGAAGGAGTCGCGGTGGTCCACGAGCAGCACCCGGCGCCCGTTGCCGGGCCGTTCGCGCACGGTGACCCGCATGTTCTCGCGCAGCAGCGGCTCGTCCAGGACCGCGAGCATGGCCTGCGCCTTGAGCTCGGTCTCCTTCTCCTCCGCCTCGGGGCTGGAGTCGAACAGCAGGGTGGCCCCGGCGCGTACCTCGGCGACCTGGTCGCGCAGATGGATGGTGCGCAGGGTCAGGACGGTGTCCAGGGTGCCGTCGAAGCCGATCTGCCCGACCGCGCCGCCGTACCAGCGCCGCGGCGAACGCTCGTGCTTCTCGATGAACTCCACCGCCGCGAGCTTGGGCGCGCCGGTGACGGTGACCGCCCACAGATGGGCCATGAAGGCGTCCAGGGCGTCGAGTTCGGGGCGCAGTTCGCCCTCGACCCGGTCCACGGTGTGGATGAGCGCGGAGTACATCTCGATCCGGCGGCGCGCGGTGACGCGCACGGTGCCGGGGACGCAGACGCGCGACTTGTCGTTGCGGTCCACGTCCGTGCACATCGTCAGCTCGTTCTCGTCCTTGCCGGAGTTGAGGAGCGTACGGATGCGGTCGGCGTCCTCCAGGGCGTTGCGGCCCCGGCTGATGGTGCCGCTGATCGGCGAGGTCTCGACCAGGTTGCGGTCGCCGCGCGGGCGGACCTTGACGAACATCTCCGGGGAGGCGCCGACCAGGTACTCGCCCTCGGCGAGGTTCATCAGCAGGCTGTGCGGGGCCGGGTTGAGCTCCCTGAGCCGGCGGAAGAGCTGGGCCGGGGTGCGGTTGGCGGCCCGCCGGAACACCTGGCTGGGTACGGCCTCGAACAGTTCGCCGGACTGGAACAGCGGCATGGCCGACTGCACCACCTCGGCGTACTCGCCCGGTGCGTGGTCGCGGTCGCGCTCCGGCACGCGGCCGGGCACGAAGGGACGGGCCGGGGTGGAGCGGTCCAGTCCCTCGGTGCGCAGTCCGCCGACGGTGAACTCGTAGCGGTGGCAGACCGCTTCCTCGCGCGGCAGGTCGAGCTCGTACACGGTGTCCGGCAGGTGCAGCACCATGTCCCGGTCCGTGGCGGGCCGCGGGTGCCGCAGTTCGACGGGGTCCACCTGGAAGATCAGGTCGTAGCCGAACGCCCCGTACAGACCCAGGTGCGGGTCGTCGGGGACCCTGAGGCCGCGCACGATGGAGCGGATGGCGGCGAAGACGCCGACCTGCCGGGTGCGGTCCTCCTCGGCGAAGCCCTCGGCGGGCGGCGCGCTGTGGATACGGACGCGGTCCCCGTCCGCCTCGACGGTGTCCGGCGAGACGGCGAAGAGCGTGCGCAGTGCGGGCAGCAGCACCCGGCCGCGGTCGTTGAGGGCCTTGAGCTCCACGACGCTGCCGCTGGTGGTGATCTCCAGCGGCGGGTCGGTGTAGCCGACGATCTTGTCGGAACCGCGGAAGAGCAGCATGCCCCGCCGCTGGTCGATCGCCGCCTCCAGGGCGGCCCGGGTGGCGAAGGCGCTGCCGACCCGCTCGGTGGTACGGACGATCTCCACTCCGGCCGGTGTGGTCCACCGGCCGGTCTCCACAGCCTTCTCCGGCCGGGCCAGAACCGTTGTAAGCCAGGTCATCCCACAGCTCCTTTCACACCCGGGAACGCTCCCGGTGACAGGGGACAGGCGGCCCGTGGGCCTTCAGACGGCGGTGGCGGCGGTCCAGACGGCATCGGTCCGGCGGGCCTGCACATGGGTCCAGCCCTGGCTCAGCTCGCCCGGACCGCAGACGTACGCGGTGCGCAGCCCGGCGGCCCCCAGCCGCTCGGCGAGCACCATCTGTGCCGTGCGGTTCTCGACCGGCGGGCTCTGGCCCGCGGCCACCGCGACCACGTCGAGCGGGACGGCGTCGGCCAGCTCGATGACGGCGGCGACAAGCTGCCGTACGGGTTCCTCGACGGGCTCGGGAGCGCGCAGGAGCACGCCGACCGGGGTGTCCGGGCGGGTGTCGCGCAGGGCGCGGACCAGTTCGGCCACGCCTTCCAAGTCCGCGTCCACGGAGGGAAGTTCGACGACGACAGGGCCCTTGTGGTCGTCCGGCGCGAGGGACTCGGCGGTGCCGGGCCCCGCCACCAGGAGGACGTCCTCGGGTCCGGCCGGATCGCCGGTGCCCACCAGGGCGGGCACCGGGCCCTCGGGCTTGGGCGTGAGCGGCAGTCCGGTGGCCTCCGGCAGCCCGCGGTCCAGCCGCAGCAGCAGGTCGGCCGGGGACTGCCCGGTGCGGGTGAGCAGACGCAGCATCAGGGTGCCGACGTCCAGGTCCCGGTGCTCCTGCGGGTGCTCCCACATCCGCAGGCTCGCCCAGGCGGCGAGCTGGATGCCCTCCACCACGGGGCGGCGGGCGCTCTCGTACGCGGCGAACGCCTCGCGCACGGTGATCTCGGGGACCCGGGCGAGCTGGCGGGCCAGTTCGGCCGCGTCCTCAAGCGCCATGGTGGTGCCCGAGCCGACGGAGAAGTGGGCGGTGTGCACGGCGTCGCCGAGGGCGACCAGGCGGCCCGAGGACCAGCGCTCGGCGCTGATCTGCGGGAAGCTCAGCCAGCGCGAGCCGTTGCCGAGCAGCTTGGCACCCCCCAGATCGTCCGCGAAGACCTCGGCACAGAAGTCCATCGCCTGCTGGTCGTTCCAGCCGGGAGCCTGGGTGTGCCCGTCGATGAACCCGGCCGACTGCCAGGCCTTCTCGCCGAGTTCGACCAGGAAGGTGCTGCGGTCCTCGGTGTACGGGTACACGTGCGCGCCCAGCGGGCCGTGCGCGCTGTCCGCGAACAGGAAGGTCATGGCGTCGAAGGCGCGGTCCACACCGAACCAGGCGTAACGGCCCGCGCGGGTGGCGACCTTGGCGCCGAGCTGGTCGGCGAAGGCGCCCCGGGTCCGGCTGCCCGCGCCGTCCGCGGCGACCACCACGTCGTAGCGCTCGAGCAGGTCGGCGGCGTCCGCCTGGGAGTCGAAGTGCAGCCCCGCGCCCGCCTCTTCGGCGAGGCGGTACAGGGTGGTGAGCAGGGTCCTGCGCTCCACGGCGGCGTAGCCGTGGCCGGAGGAGCGGCTGGTCTCGCCGTCGCGGCTGACCACGACGTCGTCCCAGCGGGCGCCGTTGTCCACGAGGGCGGAGACCACGTCGGGCGCGGCGCGGCGCAGCCGGGCCAGGCTCAGCCGGGAGAAGACCACCCCGAAGCCGTAGGTGGCACCGGCCGGGCTGCGCTCGTAGACGTCGACGTGGTGGCCGCCGAGGCGGCGCAGCAGCAGGGCCAGCATCAGCCCGCCGGGGCCGCCGCCTATGCAAGCGACTCGCATGTGGTTCTCACGCTCCCTGTGCGCGGGCGGGTTCGGCGGCGGCGGCCTTGGACTTCTCCTCGGCCAGGCCGTCGCGCAGTACGCGGCGGAGGATCTTCCCGGCGGCGCTGCGCGGGATCTCCTCGATGAACTCGTAGCGCACCGGCCGCTTGTAGCTGGCCAGTTCGGCGACGCAGGTCTTGACCAGGACGGCCTTGGTGGGCGGCTGTTCGCCGGTGGCCACGAAGGCGATCGGGACCTCGCCCCACTCCTCGTCGGGCACGCCGACGACCGCGACGTCCTGGACGCCCGGCACGCCGGAGATGACGCGCTCGATCTCGGCCGGGTAGACGTTCTGCCCGCCGCGGATGAGGACGTCGTTGAGGCGGTCGACGAGGAAGATGTAGCCCTCGGCGTCCGCGTAGCCGACGTCACCGGTGCGCAGCCAGCCGTCGCGGATGCTGCCCTCGGTGGCCTCGGGGTTGTTCCAGTAGCGCAGCATCATGCCGTCGCCGCGGACGCAGACCTCGCCGATCTCGCCGTCGGGCACCCGGGCGCCGGTCTTGTCCTGTACCTCGATGTGGCAGCCGGGCAGCATGTGGCCCGCGGTGCGCAGCCGCAGCTCCCAGGTGGGGTCCTCGACGCCCTCGGCGGGTGCGTTGAAGACGGTGGTGGCGATGGGGCCGCCGCCCTCGGTGATGCCGTAGATGTTGCGGAAGTGGCAGGGGAAGCGGTCCAGCGACTCGCGCAGCAGCTCTTCGGTGATCGGCGCGCCGCCGAACATGATCTCGTTCAGGCTGGACAGGTCGGTGGTCTCGAACGCCTTGGCGCGCATCGCGAAGCGGACCATCGAGGGCACCAGGAAGGCGCGCGTGGCGCGGTACTTCTCGGTGTCGGCGAGGAAGCGCTGCGGCTGGAACTCCCGGTGCAGGACGAGCGCGCCACCGGCGGCGAGCAGCGCCAGGCCGATGACGGTGCTGCCGTGGAACAGCGGGCACGGGTTGATCATGACGTCGTCCGGGCCGAAGGAGGCCTCGGCGGCGAGCGCGGTGTAGCAGGCGGAGATGGAGCGGTGGGTGACCACCACGCCCTTGGCCCGGCCGGTGGTGGCCGAGGTGTGCAGGATGGCGAAGATGTCGTCCTGCAGCGGCAGCGGGAGCCGCCGGGCCGGGACGGAGGCCATCTCCTCGTACGCCGGGGAGTCCAGGGCGATCTGCCAGGCCTCGCCGAAGGACGCGCCGAGCCGGTCGAGCACGGACTGCTCGGCGAAGACGCCGAGCGGGCCGGAGTTGCCGACGACGTGCTCGACCTCGGGGGCCGGGAAGGAGTGGTTGACGGGGCAGACGATGACACCGGCCTTGGCCGCCGCGATGTACAGCTCCAGAACCTCGATGCGGTTCGGGGAGCTGACGGCGATCCGGTCGCCCTTGGCCAGGCCGCGGTCGACCAGCGCGGTGGCCAGGGAGTCGGTGCGCTCGTCGAGCTCACGCCAGGTGACCTGACGGTCCGCGTCCGCGAGCGCCATTGCGTCGGGGCGCAGTTGGCGGTTGCGGGTGATGAAGTGGGCCATCCACATGTCAGCTCGCCCCCTCGGCGGTGGCGGTGGCGCCGCGTGCGGTGAGCACCTGGTCGATGCCGTCCAGGGTGTGCAGCGCGGTGAGTTCGTCGTCCTCCAGCGGGCTGCCGGTCTGCTCCTCGATGGCGAGGGCGAGCCGGATGAGGTCGCCCGAGTTGAGGCCCGCCGACGTCAGGTCGGCGTCGCGCTCGATTCCCTCGAGGAGTTCCGGCATGTCGAGGAACTCCAGCAGCAGACGGTGGCCCGGAGTCAGCTGGTCGCTCATTACTTCCCCTTGCGGTTGCGTGGTGGTTCTACCAGGCGGTGTTTCCGTGAAGCGGTGGTGCTGCGAGGCAGTTGTGCTGCCAAACGGTGGTGCTACGAGTGGGGGCGCCGGCGAGCCCCGCGAGCCGATGCGGGGCTCGCCGGCGCGAAATACGGGGTGGAGCTAGCTGCCGACCTCGGAGGACTCGGCCTTGGCCGCGCCCGCACCGGCGGTGGCCAAGGCGGGCTCGTCGTCGCCTTCCTTCAGGCCGTACTTGGCGTGCAGCTTGGCCAGCGGAGCCGGTGCCCACCAGTTGAAGCGTCCGGCGACCCGCATGAACGCGGGCACGAGGATGCCTCGGATGAGCGTGGCGTCCATGATCACGGCGAGTGCCAGGCCGAGGCCGAGCAGCTTCATGTACGTGATGCCGGAGACCAGGAAGGAGATGAAGACCAGCGCGATCAGCGCGGCGGCCGCGGTGACCAGGCCACCGGTGCGCTCCAGACCGCGGGCCACGGAGCTGGTGTTGTCGCCGGTGCGGTCGTACTCCTCCTTGATCCGGGAGAGCAGGAACACCTCGTAGTCCATCGACAGACCGAAGGACAGGCAGAACAGCATGATCGGGGTGGTGGCGACGATGCCGCCGGTGAGGGCGAAGTCACCGACCAGCCACTGCATGTGCCCGTCCTGGAAGATCCAGACCATGGCGCCGAAGGTGGCACTGAGGCTGAGCAGGTTCAGGACCACTGCCTTGACCGGCATCACCAGGCTGCCGGTGAGCAGGAACAGCAGGATGAAGGTGCTGAGCGCGATGAGGCCGAGGCTCCACGGCATCTTCTCGGTCAGCGAGTCCATGGTGTCCCGGAAGGACGGTCCGGTGCCGCCGACCTCGACGTCGAAGGGTGCCTTGGCGTCCCGTACGTCGCGGACCAGGTCCTGGCCCTCGTCGGAGAAGGAGCCGACCTCGGGCACGATCGACATCCAGGTGCCGCTGTCGTTGGCGTAGCGCTTGCTCAGGTCGCTGGCCGGGGCGACCTGCTTGCCGCCGACGTAGGTTCCGGTGAACGCGTCGACCCGGGCGACGTTTTCGAGCTTGGACAGCTGCTCGGCATAGGCGCCGATGTCCTGGGTCTTGTCCTCGGGGCTGCCGCCGACCTTCTCGGCGACGACCATGAGCGGTTCCATCTCGCGGGCCGAATAGTCCTGCGAGAGCGTGGTGTTGACCTTGTGCGCCTCGGCGTCCTTGGGCAGCGTCCGCTCGTCGGCCAGGTTGAGGCTGATGTTGAGGAACGGGGTGCCCAGGAACAGCAGCAGCGCGATGACGGCGGTGGCCAGCGGCAGCGGGCGGCGCATGACCAGGGTGGCCAGGCGGTGCCAGAAGCCGTTCTCCACCGGCACGTTGGACTTGTTCTTGTTCCAGGACCACTTGTTGATGCGCAGCCCGATCCAGGCGAGCAGCGCGGGCAGCAGCACCAGCGCGGCGAGCGCGGCGAAGGCCACCACGGCGATACCGGCGTACGCGAAGGACTTGAGGAAGTACATCGGGAACAGCAGCAGCGCGGACAGCGAGAGCGCCACGGTGATCGCCGAGTAGAGCACGGTACGGCCCGCGGTGCGCAGGCTGATCCCGATCGCCTCTTCGACGCTGTGGCCCTTGCCGAGTTCCTCTCGGTACCTCGCGACGATGAAGAGGCTGTAGTCGATACCCAGGCCCAGCCCCAAGCCTGTTGTCATGTTGTTGGCGAACACCGACACGTCGGTCACTTCGACCAGGACTGTCAGTACCGCGTAGGTGCCGATGATGGAGACGATGCCCAGCGCGAGCGGCAGCAGCGCCGCGATCACGCCGCGGAAGATGAAGATCAGCAGCAGCAGCGTGAAGGGGATGACCAGCATCTCGGCGAGCAGCAGGTCCTTCTGGGTCTGCTCGTTGAGCTCACGGTAGGCCTCGGCCCGGCCGCCGAACTGGATCTCCAGGCCCTCGAAGCCGTCCTCGTAGTGCGGGAGGAGCTTGTCCAGGTAGTCCTCGACCTCGTCCTCGTTGCCCTTGAGGTGGGCGAGGACCAGCGCGGAGTCGCTGTCCTTGCCGCGCAGCGAGGGGGTCTGCCCCAGGGTCCAGTACGAGGCGGCTTCAGCGACGCCCTCTTCGGTGCCGAGCTTCTTGGTGAGCTCGGTGCCCTTCTTGACGGTTTCCGCCTTGTCGGCGCCGCCGGGCGTCTTCACCAGCATCACCAGGTTCGGCTCACCGGTGCCGAACTTGTCACTGAGGGTGTCGCGCGCTTCGGTGGATTCGGCGCCCGGTACCTCGTAGCCGCCGGATGACAGCTTCGTGGCGACGGTGCCGCCCACGCCACCGGCCACGACGCAGAAAAGCAGGCTCAATATGAGCACCAGCTTCCTGCGTCCGGTGGCCAGCGCAGCCAGCTTGTTGAACATGGGGTGGTTCCTCCCGGAGGGTTTCGGGGCGGGGGTGGCCCCTCAGGTGTGTCTGTCCGTCAGACCACAGTGGGGCTCGGTAGTTGCCTGCAGTCGACGCGACTGCGTCCGCCCGCAGGGCAATTGTGGTCGGCCAGGGGCTCCTCGATGGACCGGCCCCAGGCAAGCAGCCGGTTGTGTACGGAACCTCGGCTGAAATCGCCGAAATCGGGATTGCTCGCCTTGTGCCGCTGGGCCAGGAACGCCAGCACCGGGTCGAGCGGCAGCCAGCGGTCCTCCTCCAGGACCTCGGTCCAGGCGTGCTCGACACCGACGAGTCCGAGCAGGAAACCGCGGCGGGTACGGGCCTCAAGCCCCGCCTGCTCGGCCCAAGTGCGCATCTGCCAGGCGGCGATGACACAGTCGAAGGCCCCGGCCGCGGCGGCCTCGGCCGGGCGCTCGCGCAGTCCCGCGGGCAGCCAGCCGTACTGGTACTCGCCCGAGAGCAGCGAGCCGTACAGGTCGTCGTGGATCTGCCGGACCACGTCGCTGCGGGGGGTGTCGCGCGCTCCGACGGTGGCGAGCACGGCCACCATGGAGCCCGGCTCGGTGTCGTTGTCGTTGGAGGGTTGCCATTCGATGAGCGTTCCACCGAGCAACTCCGGCTCCGGGACGGCCGGTCGGGGCTCGATGGTGCAGGAGGTGCAGTCCTCGTTGGTGCACGAGGCGGTCAGCCGGATGCGCCAGGTGCGCTTCTCCAGCCACTTCTCGGGGTCGCCCGCGGCCATCCGCATGCACTGGCGCTCGCCGAGCTCGGCCAGCGAGCGGCCGGTGCCGGAGCGCAGGCCGAGGTTCATCACGTCGTGATAGTCGAAGCGAAGCCCCTCGGGGGTCTCGTCGGCGGGCAGGCCCGCGGCGACGAGTTCCTCCAACAGCGCCTGGTCGACGCTGAGTTCACGGCAGGCCTCGGCCAGGCCCAGCTTGGCCTCGCGGTACTTGTCGGGTACCGGCACCAGGCGCTCGACGGCGGACAGCCAGCTCGCCCTGAGCTGTGCCGCGCGGTCGCCGCCCGCGGTGGATGCGGTCGTCATCTGCTGTTCTCCTCTCAGCGCTCGGTGAGCTGGACCAGTTCGCCCGCGGCGAGCCTGCGGGCGACTTCGAGGCGCTTGACCTTCCAGGTGGCCGTGTGCGGGATGTCGTCCCAGCGGCACTGCACGGGGTCGGCCAGGGCGGGCATGTCCGCCACGGCCTTGCGCCAGGCGTCCATGTCCAGCGGGGCGTCGCGGCGGGTGCACACCAGCGGCACCGGAAGCGAGCCCTCGACCGAGATGAGCACGGCCTCGGTGAGCTGCGGCAGGCTTTCGAGGATCTCGTCCTCGGTGGCCAGCAGGCTGTCCACGTCGCCGCTGCGGTCCACGATCCGGTCGTACAGGTGCAGGCAGCCGCGCTTGCTGATGACGCCCCAGTCGCCCATGGCCCACCAGCCCTCCACACGCTGGTCGGGGGTGCCCAGGTAGCTGGGGGTGACCCCGGAGGAGCGGGCGAAGATCGGACCCGCCGTCTCGCGCGGGACCTGGCCGTGGCCGTTCTCGTCGGTGATGCGCACCTTGGTGTGGCCGATGACGGGGCGGCCCACGCAGCGCCCGTCCTCGCACTTCATCTTCAGGCGGTGGACCTTGACCGTGATGGGACCGGTCTCGGTCTGCCCGTAGGCCTGCATGTAGCGGGCCTTGGGGTGGGCGGCCTTCAGGAGGGTGTTGATGGTGCGCGGGTGGGCCGCGTCGAAGGAGCTCACGAACATCCGCACATCGGCGAAGAGTTCGGGCTGCTGCTCGGCGATCTCCTCCCAGCGGATGAAGGCGTTGGGCACCGTCTCGACCAGGCCGGGCCTCAGCTTCTTCAGCATCGCGACCGCGTTGTCCGGCTCGGGGTCGGTGAGGAAGCCGAGCTCCAGGCCGAGCGAGAACACCGCGAGCAGCCCGGACATGGTGCGGGCGTGCACGGGCGAAAGGCACAGCAGGTACGGGTAGTTGACGCGCAGCAGCTTGCCGATGAAGACCTGCGGCTTGGCGTGTCCGGAGAAGCTGTCCACGGTGTGCAGGACCAGCTTGGGCACACCGGTGGTGCCGGAGCTGTGCGTGACCAGCTGCGGGGTGTCCTTGGCCGGGGCGAGAAGCGGGGGCAGTTCCCCGGCGGTCACGTCCAGGAGCGAACGGCCGTGCTCGCCGCTCTCGCCGACGTACCAACGCGGCGTCGACAGCGGCACGTTGTCCAGCACGCCGGCGGCCTCGGTGGCGGCGTCGGTGATCAGCGCGGCGGCCTCGGCACGCTCGGCCATCACACCGAACGGCTCGGCGCCCACGGCGGCGTGCACGGGCACCGGCACGGCGCCGATCCGGGCGCAGGCGAAGACGAGCAGCGGGGTGTTGAAGTTGGGCTGCTGCACCAGCATGACGCGCTGGCCCGCGGTGATTCCGGCACCGGTCAAAAGCCCGGCCGCGCGGTCCACGAGTTCGGCGAAGCTGGTGTAGTCGAGTTCGGTGCCCGCGTCCGGGAACAGGTCCAGCGGACGGTCCAGGTGCAGCGGCACCCGGCCGTGGCGGCGGGCCGCCTCGTGCGGGGCGGTGGCCAGCGCCAGATGGGGGCGGATACGGCCGCTCATCGCGCCTCACCCGCCGCGGCCCCGCTGGGCAGACGCTTGGCGTTCTTGGCGACGTGCTCGACCAGCGCGTCGAAGGACGAGACCGCGTCGGAGGAGTCGTCCAGGTCCCACTCGACGCCGAAGCCGTCCTCGACCTCGGCGAGCAGACGCATGAACGCGGCCGAGGTCAGACCCAGGTTCCACAGCGAAACCGTGCGGGCGCCCGGCTCGTCCAGCGGCAGCTTGGTCCCGACGACGCTTTCCAACAGGCCACGCAGTTCGGTCGCGACCGCCGTGTTGTCGTACATGTTTCCTCCGGTGACGGCCCGCAGCACAGCGCAGGCTCTGGGGATCGGGCTGGCTCTGGGTGGGGACGTGCACCGGGCGGCCGCGCCGAGCCGGGCGCGGCCGCCGGTGCCGTGATCAGGCCGCGGTTTCGTGGAGAACCCGGCCGGTGCCGGCGTTCTCGTCGAAGCCGCGCAGCGTGCCGCGCATGTAGTACAGGAGGTAGCCCTCCAGGTCCTCGCGCGTCATCGGCGCGTAGGTGGAGCCCTCGCCGCAGACACTCTCGGTGTTGCTGAGGTCGAACTTCTTGTCGTAGTGCATGTACGAGCGGTAGAAGGTCATCCCGCTGTCGAGCTGCTCGTCGATGGCGGTGAAGCCGTCCGTGTCGCTCTCCCACAGCGGCTCACGCAGACCGACCAGGTCGGTGATGAGCTTGACCGTGTCGCGGACCGTGGGACCGGCCGAGTTGCCGAGGTGGAAGTAGGTCTCGGGCGAGTCCGACAGCGCGACGGTGACCGCGTTGCGGGCCACGAAGTCGACCGGGACCAGGTTGAGGATGGTGTCCGGCTCGGCGAGCAGGCGGATCCGGGCGTGCGACAGGAAGGTGCCGAGCTTGCGCGCGGCGTGCTTCTTGAAGACGAACATCTGGCGCGCGAAGCCGTACATGCCCGACCAGTTGAGGCCGTGGCGGGTCACGCTGTGCCCGATCACAATGGTCGGACGCAGGATCCGGATGCGCATTTCGGAGGCGGCGGCCTCGACCAGGCGCTCGGCCTTGATCTTTGTTTCCTCGTAGCAGTTGTTCGCCACCTCGACGTCGTGGGAGCTGGCCTCGGTGATCTCACCGACGCGCGAACCCGCGGTGTAGGCGGTGCTGACGTAGTTGAACGTCTTCACGCCGAGGGTGCGGGCCAGGGCCAGGACGTTGGTCGTACCGCCGACGTTCTGGTCCTCGATCTCCTCGCGGTACTCCTCCTCGTAGCGCAGCGAGGCGGCGGAGTGCCACAGCTCGTCGATCTGGGGAAGCTGCGAGACGTCGGCGCCACAGCCGTCCACCGTCATGTCACCGCGGATGGCCTTGGTCCGGCTGACGATCGCGTCCTTCAGATCGGCGCGGTCGTAGCCCTCCGCCATGCCGATCAGCGCGTCGTGCAGGCGCTGCTGCGCGTCGTCGTCGTTCTTGCCGCGGACCAGTGCGTAGATCGGTTCCTCGGTCCGGTCGAGGAGCTCCAGAACTATGGCTCCGCCGACGAAGCCGGTGACCCCGGTCAACAGACGTGTCGTCATGAGTGCTTCTCTCCAACGTGGTGAGCGGTGCGTACGTGCGGTGAGTGAGTCAAAGCCCTGACCCGGCCTGGGGCGGACTCAGCCGGCGTTGGCGGCGGCCGGAACGGTGGAGTTCTTGGCCTCCAGCTCGCGGACGAAGTCGCCGACCGCCTTCTGGAAACCGTCGGGGTCGTCGAAGAACGGCACGTGGCCCGCACGGGGCAGGGTGACCGCGCGGCTGTTGGGGATGCGGTCCAGGGCGTCCTGGGTCACCGACTCGCTCCAGGCGAAGTCGCCGTCGCCGTTGATGATCAGCGTCGGGGTGGTGATCGTGGACAGCGCCTCCGGGTCGTCGTCGACGTCGAGGGAGGCGAGGAGGTTCTCGCGGATGGAGCTGACGGACAGCAGGGACAGGAAGTTGTCCTTGAGGGCCAGGTAGGCGGCCGTACCACCCTGGTGGATCATCTGGTCCGGGAAGACCAGCGGGTACAGGTGGTCGAAGAGCCGCTTGGTGCCACCGGCCTCCAGGCTGGCGAGCCAGGAGCGGCTGACGAGCTTGCGGCGCAGCGAACCGTTGGGCGAGAAGGCCGGGCCCACCAGCGTCAGACCGGCGACGCGCTCCGGGTAGCGGAGCGTGAACTCACGGGCGATCAGCGTGGAGATGGAGGTGCCGACCAGGTAGGTCTTCTCGATCTCCAGGTGGTCGAGCAGACGGCGGAGGTCCTCGACGTGGTCCAGGAAGGAGACCGGCTCCGAACCGGGGTTGGAGGCACCCTGGTTGCGCAGGTCGAAGTGGACCAGACGGAAGTCCTTGGCCAGCTCGCCGGTGAAGTTACGCCAGATCGGGCTGACGATGTAGAAGTTGTTCAGCAGGGTGACTGCCGGGCCCTCACCGCTGTCCTCGTAGTAGAGCTCGCCGCCGCCGGGAAGCGCGAGCGCGGCGTGGTTGAGGTAACGGACGTCGAGCTGCCCGAATTCCTGGTCCGCCATGGGACTCTCCTTGGGTGTGTCTGTGAGTGAGCGGTGTCGGGATGGATGGCCGAGGATCGGTTCACGGCGTCCTTAAGAGAAGTGACGCCCGATCGGCCTCACACTCCATGGCCGAACGAGGTGCTCGTCACAGCGCGAGGCGCCGCCGGTCTCGCGGCGCCCCCGTCCGGACAACTGCCGGGGCCAAGGTCGTCAAGTACCCGTGAACAGGGCATGAACCGGGAAACCCCGCTGTCGGAGGCCATCCGCCTGTCCTGCGCAACTCCTCACCGACCCCCTCGACTTGGGGTTCCCCAGGGCCCCGGAGCGGGTGGCTCCGGATGCACCCCGACGTGACCGACGTCACCGGAGTACGAGGGAGTGCGAGGGAGTGCGAGCGGGCGCGGACGAGCCGCGGGGCGTCGCCGCGGACTCCCTGAACGCGCCGCCCGCCCCCGCCCCGGCGGCAATCGTGAGCAAGGTCAAAGCCACTAAGCATCCGGCCCGCCGGTATGAGACGTTGGAGCACAGCGCCTTCACTGATCTCCGCGCAAGGACAAGCCACTCACGCGGGAACAACGGGGGAATTTCCGGATGATGCAGACGGTGTTTCACGGCGACGAGCTACCCGAAGGGGAACGGTTCGTCCGCTGGAACGCGAGCTCCGACGAGTTGTGGATGCCCACGCGTCTGCAAAGTGAGCGCACCGAGGACTTCGGGGCGAGCATGAAGCTGATGGAGCTCGGCGCCGTACAACTGTCCGAGGTGACCCTCGCGCCCGTGGAGTCCCACCGGGACCCCAAGCTCATCCTGCAGTCCGACCCGGAACAGCTTCTGCTCGCCTTCATCCTCAGCGGCAGCGCGGGCCTCGAACAGTCCGGCCGACAAACCCCGTTGGACGCCTACGACCTGACGATCTACGACACCTCGCGACCGTTCCGCGCCTGGACGACCAGCGAGCAGAACACCGTCATGGCCCTCCATGTCCCGCGCGCCCTGGTGCCGTTGCCCGCCCACCGCACCGAACGCCTCATCGCGACGCGCATGCCCGGCCAGGAGGGCGCGGGCGGCCTGCTCACCAAGTTCCTCACCGAACTGCGCTCGGACACCACCCAGTACCGCCCCACCTCGGCCGCCCATCTGGGCACCGTCCTGGTGGACCTGCTGACCGTGCTGCTCGGCCACCACAGCGACACCGACTCGGCGGTGCCGCCGGAGTCCCACCGCACCGCGCTGATCCGCCAGATCCAGGACTTCGTCCAGAGCCACCTGGCCGACCCGGACCTGACCCCGGGCTCCATAGCCTCCGCGCACCACATATCCACCCGCTACCTGCACCGCCTCTTCCAGGACCAGGGCCTCACCGTCGCCTCCTGGATCCGCTCCCAGCGCCTGGAGTCCTGTCGTCGCGACCTGGCCGACCCCCGGCTGCGCGGCGAACCCCTGCACCTCATCGGCGCCCGCTGGGGCTTTGGCGCGGCGCAGTTCAGCCGGGCGTTCCGGGCCGAGTACGGGATGTCGCCGAGCGACTATCGGCAGGGGCGGTAGGGGGACCTGGCGGGCGGGCCCGCCGAACGCGCCGGCCGGCGCCCTCCCCGCGGCTCTGCGCGAACCGGGCTACGCCTCCGGCTTCCAGGTGGCGGTGACCGTCAGATGGGCCTGGCCGTTGCCGTTGACGATGCCCAGTTTCAGGTCCTGCCCGAGCTGCACTCCGAAGGTGACGGTCACCTCGGCGGGTGGCGTGGGTCCGGCCGTCACCGCATCGTGCACCTCTTGGATCACGGGGCCGAGCGGTTGGAGCGTGGTGCGCAGCACGGCGACAGCGACATCGGCGACGGCCTGCCCGCGCCGGGCCACGGGGTCGAGCGGGCCCATGGCGTCCGAGGAGTCCTCGCGCTCCTGGGCGGACCGGTCCTCCTCCGCGAGCAGGAACCGAACTGTTGTGGCGTCGTCGAGACGGAACTCCTGTGAACCGGTCATGAGCAGAATTGTGCGGAAGAAACATACGGCGGGCCGGGCCGGGAGCAACTCGGTTACAGGTTCGTGGCAGTGCGGTGGGCGGGCACCGCGCGCCGTGCAGCGGTCGTACGACCGTCAGGCGCAGGGCGGCTTCGACGGCGTCCCCTCCGGAAGCAGCTCACGTTCGGCTGCGGTGTAGTCGCGTCCTGCGGCTGCGCACAGGGTGCGGAACTGGGTGTCGGGGTCCAGGTCGAGGGTCTGGCTCACAGAGTAGGAGTCCACTGTCAGTCTGTTGCCGCGTACCGAGATCATCGCCGTTTCACCACCGTTCACAAGCACCTTCAGCGGAGGGTCGGTATTGCCGCGTGTCAGGCGGTGGAACTGGACCGTGTCCTTCATGTAGTCGTGCGTGACGACAGTGCCGCCGGGGCCGAAGCCGACGAGGTAGCCCGAAACGTCGGGTGCGCCGACCGTCAGTCGCTTCTTGCGATCCACATTCCACACCTCGACCTGTACGCCATCGACGGTCACGGCGAGGTGTGCGCCGTCCGCGTCGAAGGCGAAGGACCGCACGCGGGTAGCGGAGGTGAACGGCACGTAGAGGGCCGATCCGGTCAGGGAGGCGAGGCGCCGTCGGCCGGGAACGTCCCAGAGCAGCATCTGGCCGTTGTGGCTTCCCTCCGCGGTGGCCACGACGACCTGTCCCGGGTGTCCGGGGCGGGCGAGTAGCTGGCCCCTGTAGGAGATAGAAAGCCCACGGGCGGGATTGTCCACGGAGTTGGGGCCGGGGTGGGCCAGGAACGGCCGCGTGAGCAGGGTCCCGTCGGCCGCGTCGACACGGGTGAGTGAGCCGTCCTTCGTCAGCAGGGCGATCTCGCTGCCCTCCAGGGGGGCCACGTCGTCGAGTTCCTGGGCCTGCGGAGCCGCGTTGACGAGTGACACGCTGTCGTTCAGGTCCGAGACGGGAAACGAGCGGTAGAGGTTTCCTCCTTCTTGCCACACCACGATGCGCTGGGAGTCGGCGGTCCACACTCCCACCCGGCTTCCGCCGGATTCCGGGAACGGCACCTGCGTGTGGCGTCTCCGGGGGACGTCGAGAACTTCGAGATGCGTGCCCGAGACGCGGGCGATGAAGCGCCCGTCGGGTGACACGGAGAAAGTCTCGCCGTCGCCCTCTCCCCTGAACTCCTCACCACCGGCTGCTTCGGCCCGCACCGCCATCAGCGCTGTGCCCACCGGCACAAGGACGGTAAGTTCGCCACTGCCTCGCGGTGCTGCCGCGAGCGAAGGGGCGCCCATGCCACCCGCGGTCGGCAGACGAGTGCGATAGCTCTGCCCGGAGTGCAGGTCGGTCAGACGAACTTCGCTGTAGCCGCCGTCCTCCGGCCCGTCGATATCGGTGCTCACGCCGTAGTTGTTGGCGTCCGCAGTGGAGTCGGCCGGAGAGAGCCGGGTCTCCCGGCCGACCGTACGGCGCAGCGTGCGGGTGTACGTGGCCGAGGCGGAGGGGTCGGCAGCGGAGGCGTCCACTTCACGCGTGAGCAAGACCTCACCACCGGCCCGGAGTTCCAAGTCGTTGTAGTCGCCGGAGGTGCTCGGGGTGAACCGGTCCCTCACCCGGCCGGTTGCCAGGTCCTTGAGCTCGATGTGCCAGGTGCGCTTGCCTTGCTTCCGCGTGCTTCTGACGATCGCGACCGTGTCACGGTCTGAAGTGAAGGCAGCCTGCGACAGCCCCCGGTCGGGCAGCAGCTCCTCGGCGGTACGGATGGGCGCGCCCGAGGACGTCTGCCATACCTCGGCGAAGGCGGGAGAGCACTTCTCGGGGGTGTTGTAGCACGGCCCGGAGTTGTCGTCCGTCGTGAGCAGCAGCCTCGTTCCGTCGCCGCTGAAGTCCAGGTGCCCGCCGGGCTTCTCGGGAAGCCTGCGGTCGGTGTGGTCCAGTACGCGAGGATGCTTCGGGTCGCTCAGGCGCCACAGCCGCACACCGCTCCCGGGGTCGGCGATCGCCGCGAAGTAGCGTCCGTCCGAGCTTGCCGCCGTCAGCAGATCCCCTTCGGGGACCCCGCCAAGCTTCTGGGTCCGGGGCTTTCCGTCGAGGGCTCCCGTGACCACCGTGATCGTCAACCGGGCACCCGACGTCTTCGACCGGACGAAGAGGGTGCGCCCGTCCGGTGTTGCGTCCATGCCGGCGTAGCGCCCCCGCCACAGCGACGGGTAGCTGCCCACGAGGTACTGCCCCCGTGTGTACTGGGTCAGCAGTGCCTGGCGGGTCTCGTCGGTCTGCTTGGTCTTCCACCCGGCCAGAGCGAGTTGCAACGCGGTGGTGGGGTCGCTGAGCGGACGGTCTTCGGCTGCTTGGGCGAGCAGGCCCGCGGCCTGCGCACGCAGGTGCTGCTCGGTGCGCCTCAGGCTCTGGAAGGTGGTCAGCGCCAGGACGAACGCGGTCACCATGAGCACGGCCAGCGTCCCGACCGTGGCCTGCCGCAGACGGGTACCCCGTCGGGAGTGCCGACGGCTGAGCTGGATGTACCGGCGCTCCTCGTCGGAGATGTCCAAGGAGTGCCCCATCAACGTGCGGTCGGCCTTCTCCAGGTCGGTACCGCTCAGCAGTCGGGCCGGCTCACGGTTCTGCGTCCGCCAGCGGCGCAGGTCGTCCCGTAACTGCTCCTGCCAGACCCGGAAGTCACGGGAGTCGGCGAGCCGTTGCCTCAGAGTCGGCCAGAGTCGCGTCAGTGCCTCGTGCGCCAGGTCGACGATCTCCTCGGTCTCCCCGCCGCCCGCGGCATGGGAGAGGACAACGAGTTTGCCGAGGGCCAGTTCCCCTGCCACAGCACGGAGTTCGGGTGCGAGATCGGCCGTGCGGACAGGCCTGCGCGAGAAGGAGTCACCGTCACCGGGACGGGCCAACTGAACGAACAGCCGCCAGGCACAGTCCTGTTGGGTTCGGGTGAGCCGGGCAACGGCGTCGTCGGCGTAACCGACGAGGGCACCCGCGACGCCGCCCATCGCGTCGTAGGCGGCGTGGGTGAGCATCGAGCGGGTGCGGCGGTTCCACAGCTCGGTCAGGGCGAACTGGACCAGCGGCATCCGTCCGGGCTCCGCGCCCGCGTCCGCGACGATCCGCTCGGGCAAACCCGGCTCGAACCACAGCCCCGGCACAGCGTCGACAGGCGCGGTCACGGCTTGTTCCAGGTCGTCACCGGCCAACGGGGCGAGGAACTGCACGCAGTCGCTGACCAGGTCGGAGGTGACGGCCGTGACGAGCGCGTCGAGGGAATCGGCCCGTGCGGTGGCGACAACCCGCAGCGTCTTCTCGCCGTCCTGGCCGGCCAGCGCGGTGAGCAACTCGAACAGGTCGCGCGCGGCGACCGGTCCGGCTGCCGCGTACTCCTCGAACTGGTCGACGAAGAGGACGTGCCCGGCGCCGTCCGAGCGGGCGAGGACCTGGCCGCGCAACTCGGCCGGGAGATCATCGGCGGTCTCCAGCAACCCGGCCAGCTCCTCGGCTCGGGCGAGCCGTTCGATCCCTTCGACGCCCGGGGCCAGGATCCCTGTCAGCGCACGCGCCAGCACCGCGGAAGGCCGAGCACCGGGCACAGGACGCAGTTCGGACACGCTCATGCCCTCGGCTCGCAGCCGGGGCAGTATCCCTGCCCGTACGAGGGACGACTTCCCGCACCCCGAGGGCCCCACCAGCAGCGTCACCGGCCGTCCGCAGACGGCCGTGTGCACACGGGCGGTGGCGCTGTCACGGCCGTGGAAGAACTCCGCGGCGCCCTCGGAGAACGCCTTGAGCCCCTGGAACGGGCAGCGCGACCTCAGCGTCTGCTCGTCGACCAGTTCGGCCGACGGCAGCAGATACGCGGTGCTCTCGCCCCGGTGCGCGGTGACCGTCATCCCGACCACGCCGTCCTGTACGTCGTCCCAGACCGGCGCCCCGCTGAAACCTCCCGCGATCCGCGGCCCCGGCTCCTGCGCCTCCATCTGCACCCAGCCCGAGCCCTGCCCGGCCCGCAGCGTGCCCGAGGACCACACGCCGCCGTCGGCGCCGGACGGATAGCCGAGCGCCCGAAACGTGTGCCCCCAGACGTCGGTTCCGTCGACGAGCGGCACCGGGCGAGCACCCTCAACGGCCGCATCGAGCCGCAGCAGCGCCACATCCGCCCCGCCGCGACGCCAGGACACCACGGTCGCTCGCACCGAGGGGCGATGGCCCAACAGCGGAAAGTCGAGGGTTACGGGCTCGTTCGGCGCCCGCTCCGCCCCGTTGGGCATCCCGAGGGCCCTGGCTATGACATGCGCGCAGGTGCACACCACATCCGAGGCGATGAGGAAACCGGCGCCGACCACTTCACCGGCAGCGGAGCGGATCCGCACCTGTGAAGACTCAAGGACGTTCACCCGTACGGAAGTCATGAAATCCCCATCGCCACCACGTTGCAAAGGACGTGACATGCCAGCATCTCCGGCTCAACGGCTGTGCACAACAAGGGGGTTGCGCAGCGTGTCGAGGTGATCGGAGCTCCCGCGCGGGGACGTGGAAGGCAGGAGCAGAAGCATGTCGCCGACCTGGCGGGCCGCCCGATCAGATGGCGATGCGGTGGAGGTGGAAGTGCCCGGAACCGGACTTGAAACGGACCCGCCGCACTCTCTGACCTGCGGCGATGCTCTGACCTTGGCGAATCGGCCCGCCCTGACCCGAGCTACCCCGGACCAACCCGATTCAGGGGGCGATCCGTGCGCCAATGGCGCACGGGTTGGCGCACCGTCCCGCGCACCCGCCCCCGAACGCGCGGAAGCCCGACACCAGATGGCGCCGGGCCCCCATGTGCCCTGGTTGCTTGCGGAGCATGGCCAGGGCCGCTGCCCGCCGTGGGCTCTCTTGCCGGGGCGGCCGGAAATTCAACGATCAACCACGGCCGAAGCTACTCCCTGCGGGATATCGTCGCCACGATGCGGGAGTTGATGTCACTCGGCCGGATTACGATAGCGAGCGGTCGGCGATCTGACGCAGCCGCTCGTCGAAGACTCCAGCCGCGTCAGGGGTGAACGAGGCGAGCGCGACCATGCTCGTCAGGATCACATCGCACAGCTCCTTTCGGACGTCGTCCTCGGTATGGCTCGCGCCCTTCCTCGGGTTCGCGGCGAGCATCCCGTGCATCGCTTCGGCGACCTCTCCGGCTTCCTCGGTGATCTTGAGGACCCGCATGATCCGCGCGACGTCCGGAGCGAGCGGGCTCTCTGCGTCCAGCCACTCGCGAAGCCGCTCAACCGTCTTCCATGTCTCTTCCATGACGATCCTCCGGGTGTCTCAGAACAGGACAGGTACCAGCTCGACTTGCTCGGTCGGGTCGCCCACGGACAGCAACACGGCAGGGAGCAGAGCAAGCGACACCGTCAGGGCAGAGTGGTCGGTGAGCCGGTCCGATCCGGTACGCGGCTCGTGGACGTACGAGCAGCCGCGCAGCTCGGCCGCCAGGCGCGCGGAAGCGTGAGCGTGGTCGTACCGGTAGCCGTCGCCGGTGCGACCCACCCACGAGTATTCGGCCGCCTCGGGGTGGAGCGTACGGAAGGCATCGCGGTACCCGGCAGTGCCCAGCCACTGGTAGAAGCCATACTCGAACGGCTGGAAGAACCGGTACGCCGGCTGGTGTTGGGGTTCAAGCACATTGAAGTCGCCGAGCACCAGCCGCAGCCCGTCCCGACCGTCAGGCAGGCCCGTGCGGCAGTGGTCGAGAAACATCCGCTTGCGCTCGGTCTTCGCCTCCGACGCGTCCCGCGACGGCACGTACAAGCCGATGACGTCGAGCGGCCCTTGGTCGGTGTCCACGGTCACCGAAACCGCTCGGTGCGACAGGTAGCCGACGGCCGCCGGGCCCGGCCGGACAGGGAGGCGGCTGACGATCATCGCGCCGCGTTCGCCGCGCTCGGGCCTCGGGAACACGACCTCGTACCCGGCGGCTTCGAACCGTGAGGCCAGGAAGGCGCAGCCCGCACTGTCGACCGTCTCGGTCAGCACAAGCACCTGCTCGGGCCGAGCCGCGAGGTACGCGAGCTGACGTCCCGCGCGTTCTCGGGACGGGTTGTTGAGGTTGAACGTCAGCACGTCGAGTGTGCTGGCCTGCCTGGTCATGAGCTGCACCTCATTCACGGTTCTTGATCGCCGCGACGATGCCACGAGCGATGCTGTCCGGTCCGTCGGCGGTCGCGTCGAACTGGGCGACCCGCACGCCGGCAGCCATGAGGAACCTAGCTGTTTCACGGAACAACGCGCACTCCCGCTCACTGCTGTCGGGCATCCGCTCGTAGCGGCTATGCGCCCCGCGACCGGTCAGCCGTTTCTCGACGACGTCGGCACGGGCGTTGAGGATGACGGCGAGGTCGGGCATGTCCGCGTGCCGGTTGAGTTCCCACACCACGTCGCGGCTGACGCCGTCGATCACTTGGAGCACCAGCGACGAGGCGATGTACCGGTCACACACGACGATGTCGCCGCGCGCCACAGCCGGGCGGATCTCGCCGTCGAGATGCTGGTACCGGTCCGCGGCGATCAGGCACGCCATGGCCATGCCGCGGTAGTCCTCAGTGCCGTTGCGGGCGAGCTGCCCCAGCGCGGTGTCGCTGGGCTCTCGTGTCCCGTACACCGGCAGGCCAATGGCGCGCAGTTCGTCGACGACGGCAGCCGTCACAGTGGATTTGCCGACACCGCCGGGCCCGTCGATCGTCACGAACAGGCCGGTCACGACACACCGACCACGGGCAGCACACGCGACTGCTTCGGCACGACCGGGCACTGCTCGCTGTCGACGGCGCCGATGCGCTGTCCGGCGGCCACGACGGCCGCAGGGCAGCCCTTGCCGCAGCGGTTTGCGAGCGAGCAGCCGCCGCAGGTGTCGTTGCCGCCCAGGTCCCACCGGTCGCTGAAACGGCCGTACCCGTCCAGCCGTTCGGCGATGTCGTCGTGCTGCCACACGTTCCCGACGAGGAAGTCAGTGTCGGGGTGCTGGCTGACCTTCGTGCGGGCGGCGAACGCCAGGTACGGGCAGACGGCGACCTCGCCCTTCGTGAAGACGTAGATGATCGTGCCCGCCTCGCATCCGGCGAGCGGCTTGTCCTCATTCGGGAACCGGATGTGCACCATGTCCACGCCGTCGTCGACGAACGGCAATGTCAAGTCGCGGATGTGTCTCATGTGGTCGTCGGGGCGGCGCAGCTTTCTTGAGGAGTTCGCTCCCCGGCCCATCTCGCCGAGCGGGTTCATCAGCACGTACTTCGCGCCCTGGTCGCGCGCGAAGGCGCACAGCTCGGCGTACTCCTCGTCCTGGGCGAGGTTGTTCGGCGTGCACAGCAGCCCTTGGAGGATGCCCGCTTTCGCGAACCGCTTCACCGTCTCCACGGTTTCGTCGAAGCCCTCGGGTCGGCCTCGGAACTTCCCGTGCGAGTCGGCGGAGAACCCGTCGAGGCTGACGTTCATGTGCGTGTCGAGCGCGGCGAGTTCCCGGATCTGATCATCGTTGACCATCGTCGCGTTGGTGCACACGCCGACGCCCATCCCGGCCGCGCGGAAATCGGCCGTGATCTGGAGCAGGTCAGGATGCATGAACGGTTCCCCGCCGGTCAGCGTCACCCGGTTCACGCGGGCTGCGGCGAGTTGCGGGATCAGCCGATCCCGCACTTGGTCGAGCGGCATGTACTCGCCGCGCTTCGTAGCCGAGACGAAGCAGTGGGCGCACTTCTCGTTGCACGGCTCGCACACCTGGATCAGCGCTTTACGGTGCGGATGGTCGACGGTCGTGCGGAAGTAACAGGACGCGGCCTGCTCAGAGTTGATGATCGGACGTGCAGTCATGCCAGCCTCCATCATTCTCGGGTGTGCCCGCCCCCGGGCCGTGCGCCATCACACGACACGGCCGGGGACGGAGTCAGCGGGCGGGCGCCTGGTCCTGCGCCTCGCGGTATCGGCGCGCCTTCAAACGCAGCCGGTTCAAACAGTCCTCGCACGCGTAGATCGGAGCGCTCTGCCCGTCTTCTTGGATTGGGCCGACCCACAGCACCGAAACTCCGGAGCGCTCGCAGTACAACCAGCACTCGCCGGTCGTCCACTCCCGGGTCGCCATGTCGTCCTCTCTGCTGTGCGGGCGTGGCCCCGGGCCTGCCTCCGACGGGGGGGGCGGTTACAGACCCGGGGCCGTCTCAACCCTCCTCCGGACCCTCCCGGCCCGTCTGAGGGGAGCTTTCACGACCTCGCGATGCCGTAGCCGACCGCCGCCATCAAGGCGAACACCACGAGGACGTAGACCACTTGGCCGCGCAGCGGAGTCAAGAGCTGGCCTCCAGCTCAGACCGCACGCGCTTTCCCCAGCGCAGGACGTCAACGCCCAGTCCTCGGATTTGATGGCGCCGATGGCCAGCCCACGGCCCACCACATCGTCCGGCCCCGCGTGACAGAGGAGCGGCAGGCCGCCGGACCATTCGGTGACCGCACACGCTCACTGCCAGGCCCCCGGCTGGAACCGGTACGGGCGCTGCACGATATGCCGGTACGTGAAGTGCTCCGGGTTCGACCGCAGATGCCGGACCGCCCACGCCTTCGCCGCCGCCAGGTCCGTCTTCGCGTCACCCTGGTCCTCGCACACCGCGCATTGCAGCGCATGTGTGACCGGTTCGGCATCCGGGAGGTCATCGGGGATGAGGGTGAACTCACGGAACCGGTACGAGCGTGACTTGCCGCCGGTGCCGGTCTCCGAGGGGCGTTGAGGCAGGAACGTTTTCACGGGCGGGCTCCCTCGGGGACGACGGCAGCGAGTTCGGGTTGTGTACGGGCAAGGTTGGTGACATCGGCGGTCGTGATCGGCGTCACCCCGTGGAGAGCCACGACGAGGGCACTGGCGAGAGTCCAGTTGAACTCCGGCGCTGAGAACGGCTGAAACGTCGCGGCACCGTCATCAAGCGGCTTGAGTGTCTTCGGGTGGATCAGTGCGCCGGAGACTCCCCAAAGCGGGGTCTCGCGGACGAGTGCGGTGACGTGGCGGGACAGCTTCGGGCAGGCGCCGATCGCCTCCAGAGCGCACTCCGGATGCGTCGGTGGTGACGTCGAGCGCTCTCCGTCCGTGACGGGGGTGTAGCCGCCGACGACGTAAAGCCGCGCCTCCTCATCGGGGATGAGGGGTACGTAGTTACCGCACACCTGGCAGAGGTCATTGAGAATCGCCTGCCGTTGACGCATGGGGTGCACGCGCACGAAGTCGGGGGCACCTCGGCCTCGGCCAATCCTGCTGCGCACCCACAGGGCTCCCTCACGCCGGTCGGCCTGGTGCTCCTGCGCGTACTCGATACGCTCTCCGGCCGGGCCTAAACGGGCGGTGAGCCGTCCGGAATCGCCCTGCTCGGATGACCATTGGGTGATGTAGGGCACGTGGATGCCGTGCCAATAGAACTGCTGCCGCATGATGCTCCGTCGGGTGTAAGGGACGCCTTGCAAGCGGGGCTCGGGCTGGTGACCAAAGGTCATGCGGTTGCCGCGCGGCCGGTGAGCGCGTCCCGTAGCCGCCCCGGGTCCACCAGTGCTCCGAGTCCGTCCGGGGGGCGCACCCAGTAGGGGCCGGGCGGGTTGGTGCGCTCGGGGGCCGGGATGAGGAGCCAGCAGGCGGCGGCAAGCAGCTCGGTGCCGGGAACGTCGACCCAGTCGGCGTCAGGCGGCACGAGGAAGTACACGCACTGGCCTCCGGGGTCATGGATGACCGGGCCGGGGACGTCATGCACGGCGGAAAGTCCCTGATGCTGCGCGGCTTTCACCGCCGCCCATTTGCTACCGAGGGGCAAGAGCACGAGCTGAGTGCCCTGTAGCCAGCGCCGAGCGTGGGCCGGGTCCGGGTCAGCTTCCGCGAGCCATGCCGCAGCGCGGCGGGCGGGGTGGGCGGGCAGCATATGAGAGATCCCCTCACGCGTCTGTTTTGCGTGAGGGGATCGTCTCTCTACGTGCTGTGCGGTTTGCTCACAAACTGTGCGGAGTCAATATGGCAGAACCGCTTGACAGGTAGTCAGGCTCCGGTCCATCGGGCGAAGGCGGCCAGTGCCTCATCCTGCGTCCGGTCCAACCGGACTAGCGCGCCGGTGACGTGACGGGTCGTCGGATGGAAGCGCGTATGCACGGGGCTGATCCCCCGGGCCGTCGCGAGGTCCGCGAAGGCACCGCGGCGGTCGCCTTCGGTGAGCCGGGCCGCCGCGACGTCAATGTGGTGGTGCGATGCCCGCTCGCGGGCGATGCCGGACGGCAGCTCCCACTCCGTACGGTCCTGCTCAGCACCCCACTCCCGGAGCCGAGCCAGGGCCTGCTCCGTGTCCCCGGAGTCAATCAACGTCGCAACCTCATGGATGCGCACGTTCGTCGGGCCGAACGACATCTCGTAGTGCATCGAGTCATCGCGGAGCAGTGCGGCCGTCTCCCGTGCCTCGGCAAGCCGCTCCCACGCCCGTTCCGGATGCCCGTCCCGCACCTCGACCATCGCGAGCTTGAGGAGGAGAGCACCGCTCACGGCCAGCGCCTGGTCCGTGTACGAGTTCTCTGGCTGAATCCGATCTACCTCGACCATGAGCCCTTCGAGGAGCCGCCTGGCCGAGGAGAAGGACCCCATCCGGACCATGGCGCCCGCCTTGAGGTAGGCGGCCGTGACCTGCATCAGCGAATCGCCGGACCGATCGGCGGCCCAGTGCACTCGCTCTACCGCCGTGAGGGAGAGGTCGTGGTACCCGAGCTTGTGAGCGAGGGAGTTCGTCGCCCGGTAGCCGCGGGCGAGCCACCAGTACGCTTCCCGACGCTCCCGATCATCCCGGGCCGTGAGCGCGGCATGCGTCAGCTCTGTGAGCACACCGGGGAGTAGCGGGCCCATCGGTACGTACTGGCCGTTCTGCCGCATCTCCGAGATGAGGTCCATCTCCGCCGCGAGGACCGGTAGAGGGCGGGCCGCCGCCTGAAGGTCATCGGGGTTGTCATAGGTCAGCAGGACACGGCGCAACTCCGGGATCACCGCCTGCACTTGGTCCTCGGATTCGGCACCGTTCATGTAGGGCTGACCGGTGAGGCGGTCCGGGCCGACGCCGAGAGCCCGTGCAAGGTTGGCGAGGAGGCCAGCGGTCGGCGTGCGCGACCCGGCCTCGAACTTCTCAAGGAGGCTGACAGAGATCGATACGCGGTCAGCGAGCCCGCGCACCGTGAGCTGTCGGACCTTCCGCAGCTCTCGGATCTGCTGGCCTACGTGCGGCATGCCCATGCTGGCCCCCTCACTATGTGGTGCGGCCAGCGTACGGGCGCTAGGCCCGTATCTACGCGCCGAGTTCGTAAACTCCCGGTGTCGCCCGCCCCTCGGGTGTGAACCTTGGATCGCTGCGCGCGCAGGGTGTATCCTCCCGCGCGCTCCGGCTTGGACGAACTTCGCGATCACGCAGTGGAGTTCGCCCACTGCTGATTGTCAGGGGTGGCGCTTAGCCTCACCGTCATGGATTTCCCGGCCACGGCGCCCGCCCCTGCGGCATGCCGAGACACCCTCAACGACCGCATCCGGGCGTTGATGTCGACGCCCAGCCCTCACGGGCACGCCGCCGAGTACGCCCGGCTCCTTGTCGAGTGGACGGCTGCCGACCGTGCGCAAAGACCGAAGGCGCCCCGACCGGATTCCGACGGTGAGACGCCCTCGCGCAGCAAGCCAACAGCAATCTGCGTGGACTTCAAGCAGGATACGGGCGCAGCGGACAGAACTCGTGTTAGGAAGACGCGGAGCCCGACCGCACGGGATGTGGGACGTACGGCCGGGCTCTCGCACCGCAGGGGTAGTGCGGCGTCGCCGATCTCGGGGGGCGTCGATCAGCGCTACTCCCAGTCTCCCGCACCAACCAGCACGCGTGCATGCACATCGCTGAAGTCGCCCTGAAGGGTGGCCGCTTCATGACCCGTGGAGCGGGCCACTCGTCTCATTCCCCGCTACTGAGCGGCCCCTCAGGGCAGAGCCGTGCGAGCTGCCGGTTCGCGTGGTCGACCGCGTCTCGCAGGCTGTCGCCCGAGTTCGGGTACAGCTCGTGCTCGACACGGCTCAGCCGCTCCTCGATGAGCGCGACCCGCTCCAGGAGACCCGGCCTGGCAGGAACTCCCGGCCGCTCCAGCTCGCCCTGCCAGTCGTCCATGAACTCGTCTACGCGCCGCCAGGTGCGGCCGGCCGCGCGCAGCCCGCCCCACCCCATCGCCGCCACCCCACCGAGGAGCGTAACTGCCCCGGCCCACACCAACGCGACGTCGAGCCACGTCACTCCGGTTGCCTCCACGCCAGGCATCTGCCCCTCACCCGGGCAGGGTGTGCGCCAGCTCCCACGTCACCGGCCCCGGATACCCGTCGGGGTCACCGGACAGCTCGGGCCGCGAGCGCTGGAGGTCGGCGACGTTCCGCCGCGTGTATTCGGTGAACAGCGACCCCGGGGTGTACCCGTCGCCGTCGTGGTGCCGGTCGAAGCCCAAGCGCACCAGTTGCTTGTCGAGCCACGTCACCGCCGGGTGCCGCTTTCCGAGCCGAAATGCCTCCCTGCCGGGATAGGGCGGCACCTCCTGCCCAACGGCCTTGTTCGGCACGTGGAGTTCCTGCCCGACGTACACGGAGTACGGCGGTCTGAGCCCGTTCACCTTCGCCAGCTCTCGCCAGTCGACATCGAGGCGCCGCGCGATGGCCAGCAGCGTGTCCCCGGGCCGCACCGTGTAGTTGCCGTCACCGCCGTCCTGGCCGCCGCCGGGCCGCAGAGCGCCGCGCTGCACCCACGCGTACAGACGGGCGCCGGGGCACTCAGTCGGATGGCCGTCGCGGTGCCCGCCGACCCAGTCCCCGGCGTCCCCGTACTTCCGCAGCCACTCGATCGCGTCCCGCAGCCCATGCAGCATCGCGTCCGACGGCTTCGTGAGCCCACTGGACCCCAGCAGGGCACACACCGCGTAGTCCTTGCGGTTCAGATTTTGATCTCCGTTCGCGCCAGTCCGCTTGTGCAGGCCACGCCCTTCGTACACGTACCCGTGCTCGCACACGAGGGCGTTGTACGCAATGTCGACATAGCCCTCGGCCTCGTTCGCCAGGTGCTCGGCGCGAATCCGGCGTACCTGGTCGTCGCACAGCGAGTGCACCCGGGACTCGTACGCCATCCCGAGGTAGTGGATTTTCACCCCGCGGGTCGAGGACTGGTGCGCGGCAGGGGAGCCCGCGGGAGCTCCCCACGCTTCGCGCTGAACGAGCCTCACGACGCAGGGATTTGCGCAGCAGGGGTGGTCATGAGTGGTCGCCTCCTAGGCGTCATAGATGACGAGTTTGGCCTCGGCGAGCGTCATGACTGGGCCCGTCGAAGTTCTGGGCCGACCGCACGGCGGGCGGCTTCTGTTTCCTCTGCGGTGAGGCCGAGAAGCCGTTCGGCAGTGGCGAGCGGGATACCGGCGGCGGCCAGCGCGGCGACGTCTTCGGCCTTCGAAGTGCGGACCGCCTCGTGCATTTGCTCAATGTGCGTTTCGTGGGCGGTAGTCCAGGCGGCGACGAGTGCCTGGTAGGCGATCTCTGTGATCACCGTTGCGCCCACGGGGAGCGTCGGCGGCTCCTCGCCGTCGTAACTCACCGCGCCGAAGGACTCGTCCGCGTACTGCACGTGCAGCGTGTTCATCGGGTGCCTGCCTTAGAGGGAGATGAGGAGGGCGCGGATGATGATTTGGATCAGCGAGTACGTTGCGCCGCCGGAGCCGCGCCCGACCATGACGTCGAACCCGACGGTGACCGTGCCGCCGGGGTCGACCATGCTCGGGGCGTTCGGGAGGGTCTTCGCGGGCTGGATGTGCACGCCCGTGTTCGCAGAGCTGCCAGAGTTCCGCTGGTACCACATCTCGTCACCGGAGTAGCCCATCGCGGCACTCGACCCGGGCGGCATGTCGAACCACACGTCTGCTTCGCGGAACGCGACGACAAATGCGGGTCGACACGGGTCCGGGTTGGTGAACTTGGTCTCGAAGTGGGCGGCTACCTGCTGAGCCGCCGTTGGTACGGCGACATCAGCGAACCGGCGCTCGTCGAAGAACGACTGCATCCCGACCTGGCCGCGCGGTTCGGAGCGGAGCACGCCGTCTTCATCACAGACGACGACGCCGCCACGCGTCGCGACGTCACACGGGTAGGGCCACGTGCCGGTAGAGACGATGAGGGGTGTCGCTGCGGCCCCGTCGCCGGTGAGCCCACATCCAGTCGTCACGGTGGCAGCACCGGTAGGGACGAAGAGGCCGCCGTCCGTGCCGGTCGTGATGTTGTTCCCGGCGTCGTCGGAGATGTTCGGGGTGAACACTCCGGTCGCTTGGTCGTAGGCCAGGCCGTCCCCGGCGGAGACGCACGGCCGGACCTGAGCGCAGGTGACCTCGGGGGGTGTCGGCACGAGGAGACCACCGTCCGCGCCGAACGCGACAGTGTTCCCGGCATCGCTTGACGGGCGGGCGGTGATGACGCCGGTCGTCGGGTTGTACGTGATGCCGTCCCCGGCGGACAGGCACGACCGTACGGCGGTGCAATTCACCGCCTCGGCGCTGATGACATACGGGTTCGCGGTGCTTCCCGTGCCCGCGACGTCGATACCGTTCCCGGCGATCATGGAGCAGTTGCACTGACCGCCACCACACCCACACCGAGCCAAGATGATCAGCCCCTTCGGGGGAAGTCTTGGCCCGGCCCACAACCAGCAGCGGCCACCCAGTCTACGGCTGGCCCGCCGCCACCCGGCCGGTGTCCCACAACTGTCCGGGACGGTGTCCGGACACCTCCCGCCGGGCAGTCCGAGGCAGCGCCCTGACCTGCCCGGACAGCGTCCGGACACCGCTACTGGCAGTGTCCGGTCAGCCGTAGAGTTCGACGATCACGATGCCGTCCGCTCCGGATGTCCCAGGGGACGTCTCGCCATCTCGCGCGAACGCTCCTGCCGCGCCGCCGCCGTAGCCGCGCGGGGCGCCGCCGCCGCCGTCCGAGGAGCGCGGAAAACCACCGTGGCCGAGGTGTGATTCGCCACCGTTGCCGGACTGGCCCTGGAACCCGGTGAGGCGGATAGCGCCGCCGGAGCCGCCTCCGCCGGTAGCCCAGTCCCCTGTGCCGGCCAGTGGCCCGGCGATACCCGAGAAGCACGCCGAGCCCGTACCGGACGCCATGCCCGTCGTGCCACCGCCGCCACCGTTCGAGGTGACGGTGCCACCGAAGGCGCTGTTGCCGCCCGCTCCACCATCACTGTCCGTTCCGCCCGCGTTTCCACCCGCTCCGACGAGGACGGTCTCGATCGCGCCGAGCGCGGACACGTCGATCAGAGCCTCCGCGTATCCGCCGCCTGCACCGCCGTTGCGCACCACGAGTTCGCCCTGAGCCGCCCGAGCCCCGGCAGAACCACCGCCAGCCGCTTGCACGCGCACACGGATCCGAGCCAGCCAGGGGTAGTCAGCAGCCTGGAACTGGAAGGTCCCGGGCTCCTTGAAGTACAGGACTTGCCGCAGACCCATCGTGCCCGGGTTGAGGCACAGTTCGCCCTCATCGTTGACGTTGAAGTACGTGCTGCACACACAAACACTGGCCATCGGGACTCACCTCGTATGACGGAAGGTGAGCCCGGCCCACAACCAGCGGCTACGGCGCCCAGGGTAGTCGTTAGCCGCGGCGGGGCGTCGCAGTCATGTGCACTGCTACGCCCGGCCCGGCCGCGGTGAGCCCTCCGCCGTCGACGAAGACCAGGACGCGGATGACGGCCCGTGTAGCGCTCGCCTCCTCAACGTGCACGAGATACCCCGACACGACGCCTCCCGGGGCATCTGGGGGAAGGGTGGGGACCGCGCTGAGGACCGGGACGGCGCCGAGGCCAGCAGCCGGGTAGTCCCACACCGCGCGGCCGTCGTCCCCTGTCTCGACGACCGTCGCCAACGGTCCCGGTACGCGCAGTGGAGCCGCGTCCCGCGCTGGCAGCTCCTCCCCCGCCTGCTCCTGGACGCTCCGTGGCGGCCTGCTGCGCCTGGTCGTGGTCCTCGTCCGCCGGTCCACGTCCCGCAGAAGACTCCCCATGGGGTTGCCGACGAGTTGCCGTGCCGCTCCGCCTCGCAGCGCCACCGTGCCTCACACCCCTGCCATCATCGGCGTCGCGGTATCCGAACCTGTCGCCGCTACCTGCACTTGCACCTGTTCCGAGCCCGGCGTCGACTCGGTGCCGCCGTCCTCGGCCACCTTCAATCCCACAATTTTGAGGCGCTGAGAGATCGGACGGCACGTGACCTGAGTGGTGATGTCCAAGCACCAGCCGGGGACCAGAAGCGGCACCTCTACGGCCGCGTCTGGACTGATCGTCACGTCCTGCGTGTCGATGAACACCGGAACCGGCAGCGAGGACCGCAGCCGCGACTTCGCGGCTTCCGTCGCGGCGGCGTCCGTCGTGATCGTCGTCTGCTCTACGTACCGCTCCAGCAGCCCGTAGTACGGGTCCGCGCCGCCTGCCTCCCCAAGAACGTCGCCCTCGTCGTCTCCAGCTACGACCCATCGCGTACCCAGCGCGGTACCGTCCTCGGCCACGATCAGGCCCTCCGGCAGGTCTGCGTCGCTGAGACGGCCGACGCTCACCGTGTGGTTCTCCGGCATGAGCACGATCCGCGAGCCGACCGCGGTGTAGTCGAGACCGGTCTCCGCGAGGTCCCGCAGATGATCGCCGGTCTGCCCCACGTTCCTCAGGTACTTCCTGCCGCCGCGCACACCAGACCGCCCAAGGATCTGGATCTCGTGACCCGGATCGTCCGGGGCGAACCCGTCGGTGATCAGCCACTCGGCGATGTCCGTGAGGTCCGAGCCGCCGAAGGTGATGTCCTGGTGCGGCACCCGCCGGTCCAGCCACGCCAACAGGTCCCCGGCCCAAATCTCGATCTTCCCCAGCGACCATTCCACCTGGAGGACCGGACCAGACCAGACCGGCACCCCGTCGCGCCAGATGTTCAGGTAGGAGCGCCAGGCCCGGACCTCGCCGAGGCGTTCACAGCAGTCCCCATCGGGCTGCACCACGACACGGGCCGTTGAGGTGTCGTCCAGGTTCCTGGTCCACTCCACCTCGGTGAGCGTGTGGACCGGGGTCAGCGTCGCCCCGCTCCGGTCAGTGATCAAGGCGGCATGAGTGCCGCACCCTGCGACGGCCATAGGGCACCCCCGGCGTGAGGAAAGAGGTGCCCGGCCCACAACCAGCGACCCGCTCAGGGTACGACGGTGGTCAGTACCCCCTGCCGGACACCGACAACGTCAGACGCGCGTCCTCGGCCGGAGGATTCAGCGCATCTGTCTCCACGCACACGCAGAAGTTCGCGCACTCGAACGACGTGAACGACGGCGGCGCCCCGTCGTAGCCGTACACGTCCCGCGACGTCTCGCACTGCCCACCGCACTCAACGATGGCCCGCCCGATCTGCCCGTCGATGAGGACCGAACCCCCGGCCGGAACGTACGCCACGGTGTACTGGCTGTGCGGCTCACACCGCTGGAACTCGGCGACTTCGTCGCACGTGAGGTCATCCCCGCCCGGGGGCCGCTCGTAGAACGTGATGGTCACGTTCCGCAGGTCGTCCGCCCCGGCACGCAGCGAGATCATCGGCACGTCCACCGACCATGCTGGCCTGTCCGTGAGGTCCATCTCGAGGCACTCGGTCTCGACCGCGAGGGCCAAGCAGAAACACGTGTCCAGGGCGGCGGGCTGCGGCGGCGCGGGTGGAGCGCACGACGGGTCGGCACACCCGATGGTGGGGTCCTCGCACGCCGCCAGGCGGCACACCCCGTCGCACTGGTCAGGCGGGTTCTCCGTCGTCGGCCATGCCAGGTCGCAGGCCGCGTCATCGTTGACGACCGGCGCTGCGAGGGAGCCCCTGCACGTCTCGCGGGTTTCCACACACAGCACTTGTGGCGCCTGCCCGGTCACGCACCACACCACGCACTCGTTGTCGTCGGCGTTGCCCGGCAGAGGCACATCCAGGATCGGCGTGGGGTCCGTCCACGCCCACGGTGTCGCCGCCGTCAGGACGATCTCGACGGTGAGGACATCGGCGCCCGCGCTGCACTCCCCGGACGTACAGCCGTCGCCGTGCCGGGCGGTCACCGTTGGCCCCTGTGTCAGCGCGACCCGCCGGTAGGTGCGCAGCCTGTGCGCCCGGAACTCCTCCGGTGTCTCTTCCTCACCCGGACAGCACGAGAACAACTGGAGGCAGTCCCCGTCGCAGGTGCCGCCCGTGCAGCCGGTCATGGCCTCCGCGAGCCAGTGCAGCCCGTACTCCACGGCGCAGCACGTCGCCCCGAGCAGGATGCCGGTGATGGTGATGGTGCGCGGCATCGCCCTGGCTGGCCCGAGCGCGGCACCGCCCGTCACGGCGTTCGTGACGCTGCGCCGCATTGGGTAGTCGTCGAGTCCGTCAACGGACAGCACCAGGAAGCCGGTGAACTCGGCGCTCTCGGGGACGTCCGGGTCGTACCAGGGGGCGCCGTCGTCGGCCGGGTTGGTGTATGGCAGGTCGCCGACCATCTCCGCAGTGAACGTCGGGCACGCGCACGTACCGGCGTCGGCGAGCGGCGACCCGACGGACTGGAGATATGCCTCCAGCCGGGCAGAGTTCGCGAGCTCGACACCGCCGAGCGCGAGGTACCCGTCCATCGCCATATCAGATCACTCCCGCCGCGAGGGCCAGCCTGGACGCGACGCGGTGCGCAGTCGCCCGCGCGTCGCCCGCCTCGTAGATGTGGAATACCGCGCCCGGGCCGCCAGGCAGCGGCGGCGGCTTCTCCTTGCTGCGGCTGCTGTCGCGGCCGTTCATCGCGCCAAGCATGTCCATCAGCCCCGACTTCTCCGCAAGATGCTGCGCGCGGCGGGGCTTCGTCAGCGGGATGATCACCTCGGGCCCGGCTTCGCCGACGAGCCCGACGACAGGGCTGTTGACGATGCCGCCCTCCGCGAAGGGCAGCACCTTCCGCACCGCGCCCGGCAAGCCGCCCTTGATCTTCGACACGATCCGGCTCCCGATGTTGCCCAGCGAGGCAACGATCTTTCCAGGCAGCGACGAGAACAGGTCCACGATCGCCGAGATCAGTGAGGACACCGCCGAGCGGGCGGAGCCCGTCGCCGACCGGAACACCCCAGCAATCCGGTCCCCGAGGCCGGACAGCGCAGACACGATCCGGCCCGGCAGGGTGGAGAAGAACGTGGCGACCGACGAACCAAACGTGTGGGCAGCCGCGAGGCCGGAGGAGCCAGCAGACCGGAACAGAGAACTGACCCGTCCGGGCAGTGCGGCCAGCGCGGACCCGATCCGGCCGGGGAGCGCCGCGAAGAACGACACCGCCGACGAGACGAACAAGCTGATCGCCGACCGGGCAGCGGACACACCACGGGAGAAGGCGCCGCCGATCGCCGACCCAAGCGACGCGAGCGCGGCGACGATCTTCCCCGGTAGCACCGTGAACAGGGCGATGATCCCCGCCAGCGCGGTCAGCAGAGCGATACCCAGCAAGGCGACCGCGTTCACGAACAAGTCGACGAGCAGGCCGGGTAGCGCCACCAGCGCGGCGATGATGCGGCCGGGCAGCGCGGTGAAGAAGCCCACCACTGCGGTGAAAGCGCTTGTGATGCCCGTGACGATCGTGGTGACCAGCGTCGTGAACGTGGTCGTGATCAGCGACCCCAGCGCCGACAAGCCGGACACGATCAGTGTCGGCAGTTGCGTGATGAACGTGACGAGGTTCGACAGGCTGGAGATCAAGAACGTCAGGACGTTCACGACCCCGGTGATGATCGGAACGACGACGTTGATCGCGGCCCACGACAGGAACGCGGCAGCTACCTGGAGGACGGGGCCGAGGAGCCGCACAACGAGAACAACCAGCGGCGCCAGCGCCTCGACTAACTGCGCGACGGACGGCAGCAGCGGCACCAGCGCCAGCAGGATCGCGTTGAACGCCTCCACGATCGGTGGGAGCACCGGCAGCAGCGCGTTCGCCAACGCGGTGTACACCGGCACCAGCGCGCTCGCGATGCGAACCAGGACCCCGGCCAGGGTTTTAAGCACGGGGGCGAGGGACTGGAAGACCTGAGCGACGGCCTGCCCTGCACCGGCCGCGAGCGGCGCCATGGCCTGCACGAGCATCGAGAACGCCTGACCGATCTGCGGCAGGACCGGCAGCAGCGCCCCGACGAGCGCCTGAATGATCGGCTGGAACAGGCTGACGAGGTTCTGGAGAACCGGCGCGAGGGCCTGCCCGATGACGGCGACGATCTGCCCGACGAGCGGCAGCAGAGGCGCGAGCGCGGACACCGCGCCGCCGATCGCGGCGCCGAGCGGCGCAAGGGAGGGGCCGATGATGCCGAGCCCTTGGGCAAGGGCCTGGCCGACGGCCGCCAGCGACGGCGCGATGGCCGCCAGGGCGGGCCCGAGCGCGTTGATCAGTCCGGTCAGGGCGGGCCCGACTGCGGTGAAGATGGGGGCCAGGGCAGGGGCGATGGCGCCGAGCTGCGTCACCAGCGCGCTGAGGATCGGGCCGAGCTGCGCCGCGATCGTGCCGATGGTGCGGAAGATGTTCCCGATGGCCTCTTGGCCCTGGGCGGAGTTGACGAACTCTCGGAAGCTCGCGGTGATCGTCTGAATGTTGTTCAGCAGTCCGCCGCCCGCGCCGTCGGCGGCTCGGAACACCCCCGCGAGGATGCTGCCGACGTTCGAGGCGATGGCGCCGAGCTGCTGGAAGACGGCGACCGCGCCGCGCACCCAGGCTACGGCCTGCCCACCCTCGGCGATGCGGGTCAGGAACTCGCCGAACCGTACCGCGAGCCCGCCGACCGCCTGTCCGAGCTGCGTGCCGAATGCCTGCGAGACGGCGGCGGCGACGTCCAAGAAGCCCTGGGCGAGCGGCCGTGTTCCCTGGGCGAGGGCGTCGACGGCGGACTTCGTGCCCGCGATCACGGTCTGGATCTGGGAGAACGCGGCCTGCGTCGACAGGAACCGCAGGCCCGCCGCTGCGGCACGGCCGAATCCGGCGGCGACATCCTCCAGGCCCTTGCTGAGGGGCAGCAGGTTCTTGATCGCTCCGCTGACCTGCGACGCGAACTCCTCGAAGAACGCCTGCTGGACAGCCTGTTGAACCTCTTTGAGCTGCGGCGCCAGCTCCTTGACCGCCCCGACGGCTGTCCTCGCGGCCGGGGCCAGGCCCTCGATCGCCTCCGCGTACTTCGCGGCGTCCCCGGAGAACGCCGCCACCAGCGCGTCGCCGACACCAACGACCGCCAGGCGCAGGGCGCCGAGCGCGATCTGCGCCCCGGCGATAGCCGCAGGGAACGCAGCGACGATCCCAGCCGCGGGGGCGAGCGCGGCGACCAGCGCCCCGATGGAGGAAGCCGCCCCGGCGGCGGCGATACCGACGGCTCCGAAGGCGAGGAGGCCGCTCAGCGCGCCGCCGACCCGGCCGGCGATACCGCCGAGCCTGCCCAGCGACCGGGACAACCGGTCGGTGTCGACGTTCGCGTTGACCGTGACGTCGGGCGGCCGGTGCTCCCGGATACGGGCGTCGAAGCCGTCCAGGTTCGGCACGACCCGTACGGGGATCGGGACGCCGGCCAGGACGGCGCGGACCCGCGCGACGAACCCCGTCAGGTCGGGGACGACGGGGACGTTGATGCTGCCCAGGCTGCGGAGCCCGGTCAGCAGCGCCGAGTCGAACCGGCGCAGGTCCGGCTCTACTTGGACCGTGACGGCAGCGGCGTTCAGGCCGCGCTGGATGTTCCGCCGGATCTGGGCACCGATGTTGCGT
Source organism: Streptomyces sp. NA04227 (assembly GCF_013364195.1). Taxonomy (NCBI): domain Bacteria; kingdom Bacillati; phylum Actinomycetota; class Actinomycetes; order Kitasatosporales; family Streptomycetaceae; genus Streptomyces; species Streptomyces sp. NA04227. Next base: position 2,741,293 of record NZ_CP054918.1, read on the forward strand.
GTGCCCCGGTCCAGGCTGTTCTGGATGCGGTTGGCGACCTGTCGCGAATCCGACGTCGTGTCGCCGTCGTCGAGGACGATTGTGATCCGTGCTGACCCGTAGTCGACGTCCTCGCCAGCCACCGGGCAACCTCCGCAATTGCGTGTGGTTGCCCGGCCCAAAACCAGCGGCGACGCCTCCGGTCCCCGTGCCCAGGGTCCGGAGGCGTGACCCCAGGTTAGCCGCTACCTGCTACCGGTCATCCGAGCGTCCTCGGCCGCGAGTTGGGCGGCGAGAGCCTGCGCCCCAGCCCGGTCCAGCGCCGTGCCTGGCGGGCGCCCCCGGCGACGGCCTCGGCCGCGTTCGGACGCGGGCGGGGCGTAGAGCTTCGCCCGGTTTCGCTGCCGCTCGGCGTCGTCTTCCGCTGAGGCGTCCATCGCGGCCTCTGCGGCGTTGAGCATCGTCCTCAGCGTCCACGTGTGCGGGTCGACCCCTTGGAGGACGAGACCGCCCTCCCACGAGTCCCAGGAGGCGGCGACGCTGCCGCAGAGCCTCCAGACAGCCCAGTAGGGCGCTGGCCGCCCCCATACAGCTCGACAGCCCACTCCAGCAGCTCGACCAACACCCGGTCCGGGAGTCGCATCCCCGAGTCGCGCACCGTGGAACCCTTGCTTTCGGCGGCGTGCGCGTCGGCCTCTTCGCGGGTGCCGAACGACTCGACCGCCTTGCCGCCCTTGACGACCTCCCAGCGAGCGAACACCTGCGCCGACTCCGGGAGCATCAGCTTCGCGAGGAACACACGGAGGGACTGCACGATCGCCCGCAGCTTATCCGGGGCGATTCCGGACAAGTTGTTGATGTCGACGCCGAGCTGCTTCTGCGTCTGCTGCAAGTCCTCGTACGCGTCGAGGAACTGGTCGCCCATCACCTCGGGCTGGAACAGCAGCTCCACGTCGCCGATCTCGGCGACGTGCGGCTCGGTGTTGATCGTGAACTGGCGGCGCTGGCTCATCGGGTCGCTCCCGCAGTGTGCTCGTGACGGCGCCCGGCCCACAACCAGCGGCGCGGACCGAAGGGTACGCGGTCGGCAAGAACCTGCCTGGGCGTCAGCTACACGCCCTACCGTGAACGAGCAGGGGAGGAACCGGTATGGGGAAAGCTCAGCAGGCATGGGGCGGGCTGAATGCTCGTCAGCGCATCTACATGGAGGTCATGTACGGCGAGGACCAAGGACTGGAGGAGGAGCAGCGGCAGCTCGGCACTCAAGGGCGGTTCACCAAGGCCCCCGCGCAGGTGTGGCGGCGGATCTTCCTCTCCGGGCGGGATGCGCCCACCCCGAGAGCGTTGCGGGCGCGCGGGTTGTGGGAGTCGGGCGCCGGGTCAACCCTGGCCGCGCTCGCCGACCGGGGGCTGATCGAGCTGGGCACCACCGACACCGGCGCCCCGTACGCGCTTCTCACCCGGGCCGGCCGCGCCGCCACGCGTGCCGGGCTGGGTATCGCTCCGATGCCCAGCAAAGCTCCGTGGGAGCTGTCCGAGTGGCTCTGGCGCGAGATGGCCAAGGTCGCCAGGGCCGGGGAGGACGGCCTGCCGCCCGAGGAGCTGTTCGGGTCCGCGCACCTGTACCTCGTCACCGGATACGACAGACACCGGGGGAACCGGCCCTACTTGGACGTCCACGAGGAGAGCGTCACATACACGCCCCGGGACTTTAGCGGCAACCTTCGCGCCGGCCACCAGGCGAGCCGCACCGTGCGCCGCTACCGGTTTACCGAAGCGGGGCGGGCGCACTACGTCGACCACGTCGAGGACTACCGCAAGTTCTACCCCGAGATCGAGGCACCCGACCTGGCCGTGGTCCCCCGCAGCTAGCGGCCGTGGTGAGTTTCGCGAATCGGCCACGGCGACCGCGCTCCGCAAGGAAACTTCCCTGGTCAAGAACTTGTCGGTAGATCAGGAGATTGCGGTGCATTCAGTCCTGCGAGTCGTCACGTTCAACACGCTCTTCGGTGGTCATTCCGACTCTGGTCTTGGGCTAGCCGAACGGTGGGACGGTCAAGTCGAGTTCCTGCGGTCACTGCGGGCGGACGTGCTGGCTCTCCAGGAGTGCAACTTCTGGGACCTGCTGGGCCGAAGGCGCCTGCATCGGATGGTGACCGCGCTGGGCATGGCTCAGGGCTTCCTCGCAGAGGCCAACGTGACGACGGCCGGACATCGCTTTCACTCCGCGATCCTGCTCAGCGAACGGGTTGCGGTAGACGCCGAGGACGCGGACCGTACGCGTTACCACCACGTCATGGGTTGGGCGAACCTCACGGTGCCCGGCATGGAGGGCCTGGTCGAGCTACGTAATCTCCACCTGGACCCCTTCGACCCACGCAACCGAGCGCGCGAGGTAGCCCCGTTGGGGATCTTGGCCGCTCCTGGGCGACGGTCCTTGGTCGTCGGCGACTTCAACACCGTCGGGCTCGGTTTCGCGGAGCCTGACTGGTCAACGCTCCCGCCGCATCTCCGCAACGGGCACCTGCACTTGCCTGGTCAGGCAGAGAGCTCCGATCGCGATGCGCTTGAGCTGTTGGCCCGCGCCGGCTTCGTGGACACTTCGAGCCGCTTCGGGCAGGAAACGGCGGCGACGGCCGCGTTCGGCGATGGTGACGTGCCTCGGCGCCAGGACCTCATCCTGGCGAGCCCCGCTATGGCCGCGGGTCTCGTGCGCTACCAGGTGCACATGGAACCGGTAGATATGGGGCTGTCGGACCACGCTGCCGTGAGCGCGGACTTCGACCTCGGTGTGCTGGCGCAGGGGGCGTGACGGGTCTGGTCAAGTGCGGCTGTTGGCGCTGATGTGGTGGTGGGCGAGCGAGTGTGCCGCCCACCGCGCCGACTCCTCCATCATCGTGCCGCCAGGCCAGTTGTCGGCGGAACTCAGTTCCACGCCGGTCGCGGTGTAGGCGAGAGGCGGGTGGCGGGTGGTGAGTTGGCGGAAGAGGGCGCTGAGGGGGGAGTCGTCCTCGAGGTCGTGTCCGTGCTGGGTCAAGCCGTCGCGGACGGTGTGCTCAAGCGAGGCGTCGGTCGCGTCACCGGGGCTTGGGGTGAGCGCGACGACAAGCTCGTCGACCGATACCTCCTCGGGATCCTGGTCGAGGGGGCGTGCGTACAGCAGGAGTGCCACGGTCGGCAGGGCGTGGGTGAAGGGGCCGGCGCTGTAGTGCTTGGGCCACGTCGGCTCAAGGAGGGTGGCCGAGGCGCGAAGGGCATGGTGCCACCGCACAGTTGCCTGTTCGCCTGTCGACAATGCGAAGGCCATCCGGCCCGCCGCCCACCACAGATTCCGCATGTCCGCCATGGCCGTCAACCTATGGTCTCGAAGGCTCCTTTGTCTCCCCGCATCCCCCTGTGGCCCGGGTAGTTGGGGTAGGGCGCCAAGGCGCCCTACCTGAGGGCCCCGGCTCTGGCATCTTGCCTCTCGGCGTGGATCGGGCATGACAAGCTCGTACGAAGCGACACCGATGATGAGGGGGACATGTGAGCACCGTTGTCGATCGGCTCCGTACGTGGCAGGCGGCTGGCGGACCGGATCTGTGGCAGCGCTCCTGGGACCGAGCAATCAGCGTGGTGGAGGGTCCACTCGCCGGGTACGAGATCCGGCTCGACGGAGTTGTCATCGCTGAAGGAGCTGCCGGTCTCGCTACCGCGCTGTACATTCTGTCGGCAGAGCACGGCATCGACCCGGATCAAGTCGTCGACGAGCAGGTCCGCGAGCTGTACGACGGCGAGATGGCCGGAGAGGAGCGCCAGGCTCTTTGGGAGCGGCGTCTTGCTGCGCTCGGCCATGACCTGACGGACACGTGCGACCCCGTGGTTCAGGTATGGACGATCATCACCCACACCTACACCACCCCGGGCGCCGCGTGGGATGACGCGTTCGATGCGTCCATGACGCGCTGGGGCCGCGGCTACACCGACGGAATGACGCGACTGCGTACGCGCTTCGGCATCAGCCTCTGACTCGGGGGAGCTTGAGGTGCAGCCGTTCAAGTTCCAGCATGGGACGGACGCTTGGAAGGCCGACAGCGTCCTGCATGTCTACGGGATCGTCGATCTCGTCGACCCTCGCCACGAGCCTTTGATCACCCTCTTGACCAAGGCGACCGAGGTCCTGCTCGACGCGGGTTTCCCGGTATGCCCGGTGGAGCCGCAGTGGCTCCACATCACGCTCGATCAACTGTCAGGCCGCCCCGCATCGGCCGTGCCCCAAGAGGAACGAGAGGCCTTGGTCGAAGCCCTGAACCGGCGCCTGTCCGACGTCGCGCCGCTCGACGTCGTCGTGGGGTCCATGCTGGCGTACCACTCCGGCGTGATCGGGGACTTGCATCCCGATGAGGAGATCGCTGCTCTGCACACCGCAGTGCGCAGCACTATCCGGAGCGTCTGCGGGGAAGCCGCCACCCGATACCTCTGGGGAGTGCAACACCTGACGGCGGCCTACGCCTACGACCACGCCGACTCCGACGCGGCTCAGCGTCTGCTGCGACGCGTCCGGCCGAGCCACGCTCACCTGCACATCTCCGCTGTCCACCTGGTGGACGTCACCGCGACGACCACCGAGCAGTCGAAAACCATTACCTGGGAACACCTAGCTGAGATCCCGCTCGGTGGATAAAGCCCAGCACACCTAGCGGCCTGCGCGTAGCGCCCGTCCCAGGAAGTCGTTCGGGCGGGTGCCGGGGTGGTGCACGACGGCAGCGAAGACCGTGCGCCCGCCTGCGTCGAACCGCAGCGCCTTCGCACGCCGAGGCCGGATGATGTGCGGCCGGGTGCCGTACAGCACGAACAGCGTCGCGGGGTGGTCGCAGACGATGACGCCTTCCAGGCCCCGGGCGCCGGGCTGCACCTTCCAGTCGATGTAGGAACCCATCCGGCCGGGGGCCTCGCGGCGGGCGATGTCGGCGACACGGCGGGTCCGGCGCGCGAGGATGCGTTCGGCGATGCCTCCCCGGGCGTTCAGGGCTCGGGCGAGGCGGCCCTGCTCGATGCGCATCTCGACGGTCACACCGACTCCTCACCGGGGCAGGGCGCGCAGCCGGGCAGCGCGACCAGGACGCGCTGCTCGATGCCGACGCATCCGCCCTGCGGGCCGATCGTCTTCTGCTGGCTCATGACGAATTTCCGGCCCCGGCGCCGGCCGGGCTGGGTGCCGCGCAGGCAGCAGTACAGCCCGTTGTAGACGGTGACCGCGTCGACGTGCAGGACCCGCGCCGCCTGGTCCAGCTCGTCGCACGAGGGCGGGCATCCCTGCTCGTCCGGGGTCGGGGCGCAGCGCAGCAGCGTCACCGCCAGCTCGGCCGCGGTGGTCGTCGGCAGCGGGCAGTTCCGCATGCCCATCACGGTGCGGTCCTCGTTCGGGAACGGGTTCGTGGGGAACAGGCGGATCAGGTTCACAGAGAGCTGGCCGCCGTCGCCCTTGCCGTCGCACGGGTCGTCGCACGAGTCCCACGCCACGAGCCCGGGGACGACGCACGCGCGGCACGGGCATCCGGGCTGCCCGTCGACCTGCTGCGCGGTGTCTTGCAGCGCGGCGCAGATGCAGCCGAGGATCGTCTCGGTCAGGTCGTGCACGTCCAGCGGGTTCAGCGGCATCAGCGGGGCCTCCTCGTCACGGCCAGGTCGTCACGCGAGGGCGCCGAAAGTCCGGCGAGTACACGCGACTTGCGGAGGCGAGCCGGCCGGGGTTCACGGCTGCGAGCCACGCGTCGGCCATGGGCAGCCCGGTGCGGCCCTCGCTGTAGATGACCGTCGGGTCGGCGAACTCCATCTCGAAGCCCTGCCGGTTCAGGCGGGAGACGTTCTTGTTGCCCTTGCAGCCACAGGAGCCGCCGCCGCAGCCCTTGATGTAGTGGCACGTCAGCTCGGAGACGGCGGCGATGGCGGCCTCGTCGAGCGGCAGCCCGGTCCGGTACGTCACCGTGAACGTCCCCGGGGTGCTGGGCGGCGCGGCCATGTCCTGGCAAGAGGGCCAGCACTCGCCGTCGGTGCGTACGAGCATCCCCGGCGCGTCCACTCGGTAGCCGCCGATCACGTCGTTGTCGGGGTCGGGCCGGGCCAGTACCTCGCCGTCGATGTCGACGCTGACGATGTCGTAGACGGGGCCGGGCAGGTACACCTCGCACAGTTCCCCGCACGAGCAGCCCGACGAGCAGCCGCACACGGACGCGTTGCGCCATTGCCCGTCGACGCCTTTGTACGGCACCCACGGCCCGTACGAGTTCCAGCGAATGCCGAAGGCGTAGTCGTCCAGGCATGACCGGCGGCACGGTCGCACCGAGACGGGGCAGGAAGGTCCCCAGCGCATGCCGGACAGGCGCCACAGCATGATGGTGGCGACTTTCGTCCACCGTTCGATCACTTCTGTCTGGGTGTCGTCGGGCAGGTCGCAGCACGACAGGTCGACCGGCCAGGGGTCACACGGCGCAGTGGAGAGCATCAGCGGCCTCCGGCTTCGTACCGGCAGGCCCGGGGGAACGAGCGGCGGATGTGGGCGCCGACGTAGCCGTGCGCAAAGGTGTCGGGCATGGTCGACAGGAACGCCGACTCTTGGTCGAAGCGGGGGCTGCGGTTGAGCATCTTCACGTCGCGGATCTCGTCCCCGCCGAGCCCGGCGAGGTTGCCGTACAGGGTCCGCTTGTGCACGACGGTCAAGTGCCGACCGACGTCGAGGGCCTTGAGCATCTGGTCCTTCGCGACCGGCAGCGGCACATGCAGCTCGTACGACATCGGGTTCTCGTGCCCCAGGGAGACCAGCAGGTCGCGGGTCTCCCGTAGTCCGGCCAAGTACCGGCCCGATGCGCGGCTCGCGTAGTACGCCTCCACGCGGGATACCGGCCCTCGGTGCAGCACTGGCATCCCGTCAGGCTGCGGCGTCATGACGAAGAAGTCGTCGTTGCACAGTAGGAACACATCGGAGACGTCACCCGACGAGCAGGCGGCGCGCACCGCCGCCGTGGTGTTCTGGTACTTCGTGCCGTTCTGCCGGGTCGGGATGTGCTTCACCCCGCGAACCCACGTCGGCTTGTGGCCGACGATCCACACGTGCCGATGCGGGAGATTTGCCGCCCAGGATCGCAGCGCGAACCGCAACTGCTCGTTGGTGGCGCCGACCCGCACCGGCACGACGATGTCGACCTCGGGTGTGGTCATGGCCGGCTCAGGACGGAGAGGCGTCGCACAGGACCGGCGTGTACTCGCACACCGGCTCAGGCGGGGCCACGGTCGTTACGAATGTCCGCCGGTGGCACGCCCCTCCGAGTGGCGTGAGCAGCGGCCCGGGCGTGCCGGCCGCGTCGATCGGCATGATGTCGTACGGGCCAGTTCCCCAGCCGCCCCCGGCCCGCGTGGCACCGTTCAGGACGAGGGACACGGCCTCGTTGCCAACCTCCAGGTCTCCGAGCTGACCGTTGGTTACCCACGGCATCAGGAAGTAGATCCAGGCGCCGTCACCGGCCGCGTCCGGATCGCACACATCCTCGCCGAGGACTTCGGCCCACAGCTCCAGCGCGAAGCCCGAGTTGCACTGGACCGAGCAGTCGTCGTAGCCGATCGGCTTCCCGTCGTAGCCGTACACCACGGGGTTGCCCGTCGTGATCTCCACGAACTCGGGGCTGACGGAGAAGAAGTTCAGCTCGATGTCGTAGCCGTTGAACGTGGGGCAGCCGCGCTTGAATCCGCACTGGCGGCCGTTCGCCGCGGTGTACGCGACGTCTTCGCCTTCCTCGACGTTCGCGTTCATCGAGAGGGTGGCGAAGCAGTCGAAGGTGAAGCCGTTGTCTTCGCCGCAGACGGGTCGACCGCATCGGTCCACGCGGGTCACACGGATCACGTCCGCGTTAGCGATCAAGGGGCAGGGCATCCCGGGCCTCCAACACACGTGTCGGCCCGGCCCACAACCAGCGGCTACACCAGAAGTGTATCCGCGCGCACTCCGCATCGGACGACGCCGGAAGGACGGGGTTACCGACCGGTTCGCCTCGGACCGGGCAGCGTTGTGGTCGAGGACGTCAACGGGCGCAGGTGGTGCTCAAAATGTCGCGCACGGCGTCCATCCAGACAGCCATTTCTGTACGGGACTCCGCGGCAAGGGCCCTGCTCCGGGCGCGCGCTGCGGCGCTAGCCTGCGCGCGCTGGCTGCCGTCCGGATATAGCTCGCGGATTGCGTCCGCCCACAGGGCCGTGTCGGCACGGTCGATGAACCGCGCCGCGTCCCCGAGGGCTTCACGGAGCCCGGGGGTGGGGTGGGCGATGACGGGGATTCCGGACGCAAGGGCCTCCACTGCGGCCATGCCGAAACTCTCGTAGATGCTCGGCACGAGCAGGACGCGGGTGCGGGCCCAGACGTCGCGCCGCATGTCGGACGTCTGCGGGATGATCCGCGTGTTTCTCCGTACGGGGCGGAGGACTTGCGGACCGTGGGCGCCGGTCACTCCCAGAAACGGCAGATGAGGCAGCGCCCGGGCGGCGGCACGCCAGGTGTCCACGCCCTTGTCCCTGTTCAGGTTGACGAGCGCCACATGATCACCGGCCCGGTGCGTGCGGTGCTCTGCGGGCACAACAGGGGGGTGTACGACGAGAGAGCGCACGCGGTCGATCTGCGGGTACCGGGCAGTGAGGGACGCCTGCACCCAATGCGTGTTGTAGACGCACAAGTCAGGGCCAGCCAGCAGGGGTTCAGCGACCAGGTCGAAGTCGCTGTGGGCGAGGAGCACTGACCGGGAGCCGATGTCGCGGGCCAGGTGGACCGCGCGGGTCGCGTAGTCGTGGTGGGAGACGACCAGGTGCGGGCGAGCCGAGCGGATGAACGCTTCAGCGGTCTGCGCACCGACGCTGGCGTACGGCACCCCATCCGTGTGCCACGAGGGGGGCGCCTCGGGCATCGCCGAGCACAGCACCCGTACGGGCACACCGGCGTCGTGGAGTGTCCGCATCATCGTGTGCAGCATCGTCTCCGATCCGGCCCGCCGGTACGGCACGCCGAAGTGCACCCACGCCACAACGTCCGGCTGTCTGGGCGTCGTACTCGCGGGTGCCGGACGTGCGGGTGCCGCCGTGGAGTGCCGGACCGCTGTTGTGGACCGCTTCGCGGGCTGCTGGAGGAGACGGCGGCAGGCCCGTTCGAACGCGGCCAGGCGGGCGGCTGGGTCGAGGTCGTTGGTGTGTTCGCGGGCGCGCGCTGCGGCGGCGGTGTAGGCGTCGGGCGCGTCGAGACGCTGGATCTCCTCCGCCCAGCGGCTGGTGTCGTCGCGGTCGACGTAGGTGGCCGCGGTGCCGAGCGCTTCGCGGATACCGGGGAGGGGCGCAGCGATGACCGGGATGCCCGACAGCATTGCTTCGACGCCGACTCGGCCCCATGACTCTGTCTGCGACGGCATCAGCAGCAGCCGCGTTCGGGCGTAGAGCGAGCGGGGGTCCGTACGGTCGATGACGTTGACGTTGTCCGGGAGCAGTACTCCCTCGTGCCAGGGGGTGCGCACGGCGAGGAACTGCCGGTCGGGCATCCGCTCGGCGACCGCAGCGACGACGTCGGCACCCTTCGCCGCGGTTGTGCCGTTGACCGTGATGAGGCGGCCGGGCTGGGTGCGGTACCGGGCCGGAGTGATCGGAGGCGGCAGTACGAGCGGCCGGACACCGATGTCGGGGTAGTGGTCGCGGCAGGCTTGTGAGGGGAACCAGGCCGTCGACGGCCTGCCGAGGTCGCGGTCGTCCGACAGGCCGTGCACCATCAGCAGGTGCGGTACGCCCGGCGTTTGGGCGACGATCCGTGCGCCCCTTCGGTCCCCGTGGTGGGAGATAAGCACCTGCGGGGCTGATACTCGTGCGGCATGCCGCCACCGCCGCAGAGGCCATACCCGTACTCCGGCCTCGGTGTAAGGCTCCCAGTTGTCCTTCGACGTGGTCACCACGTCCACGATGTGACCGGCGGCGGCGAGTCCGAGTGCGTACTCGCGGGTGGTGATGAACGCGCCTGCGGCCGGTAGCGGGCTCCAGGAGGGCAGGAGTACCAGCACCCGCATGCGGTGGGTTCGGCGCCGCAGAGTCTGACGGTCGTTCATCACCTGTCCATTGGGGGGTGTACGGGGCCGTCTGCGGCCCGGCCCTCGGAAACCAGGCCGCAGACGGGGACAAGGGGCCGCTACGTCGTCGTGCTGTGGGTTGACGTCTGGGGCGGCGTACAGGATGCCGATCGCGCGACCGGAGCTACACGGGGTGGTGGTCAGCCCTCCGAGTGCTTCTGTCGATGGTGGGTGTTACGGCCCCGCTTGGTGGCGAACCGGCGGCTGCATCGGTCGCAGGGAAAGCCGCTGCCCTGGGTGGGTAGAGGTGCCGGCCTTGGGCTGGGCAGAGCGGCGATAACGTCGGACGGCGGCTCGGTGGGCAGCGGCGCCGGGGCAGCGCATCCGGCGGGTGCAGCGATGACGTGGGGTGGCTCCGGTTCGGCCGTGTGCTGTTCGGCTGCGTGCTCGGCCAGGCCCTCGGCGGTGGCCACGCCGAGCAGGTCGGAGGGCGGTGGAGCACCGGCGGCGTCGTCCTCGCTCACTGGCCTGTATCGGTAGCCGTCGACCTCGGCGCCGATGAGTACGGATTCGGGCATGTCGGGGAACAGGCGGGCGGGGACCGCGAAGGTGTTGGGCCCGGCCGTGCGGACCTTCGGGCTCTGGGCGACCGCCCACGCCGCGAGCGGCTGCCGCTGCTCGGGCGCAGGGCGCACGTGAATCATCTCGGCAAGCTCTCCTCAGCGGATCTGGACGTTGACCGCGCACACGGTGCACGTCGTACCGACGACGAAGGTGCGCTCGATCAGCACGCGGCGGTCGTTCGTGCGGATGTTCACGGACGGGCCGGGCCGGTCGGGGGTAGTCACGGACGGGCCGCGGCGGATGACGAGCGGGCCGGTGATGTAGAGCCAAGCCGTACCTGGGTCGGCGGGGGTTCCGCCGGGCCCGGTGTTCTCCGCCGAGTAACCGGCGCCGATCACCACGCAGTTGCCAGCCAGCGTGCTCAGTGCGCCCGTCGCCGGGTTCTCAAGCGCGAGGTCGCAACAGCCGAGCAAGGCGGCGGCCGAGGCCGGGATGTGGATGACGCCGACACCGCCGTACGACTCCGCGAGGCAGCCCTCCAGCGCGGCGACGCCCTGAGAGACGGTCAGCGGCCCGCCGTCGGGTGTGAGGTCGATGGCGTAGCGGGTCAGCTTCCTCCGCCAGAACGCGGCCTCAAGCGCCTTCTGTTCACCGAGGGCAAGAGTCGCTTCGGCGTGTTCGCGGGCCTCTTCGTACGACCAGCCGATCGTCGAGCACTCGGCACCCGCGTACAGCGTGATCGGCTCGGCGTACTCGGTCTCGGGGCGGCAGAACTGCTTGGAGCCCGGAGACTCGTCCCCCGGCGATTCATCGCCTGGTGACTCGTCTCCTGGCGACTCGTCCAGGCACGGGTCCGTCCAGGACCGGACGGGGCAGCAGCCGAGCGCCAGCCACTCGACCCCGAGCAGCTCGTGCTCGTCAGCGACGTCACGCACGTCCGTACACGGGGTGGTGAGGATGCCGTGTGGCAAGGGCGTCCCGTCGATCGCTTCGACCTGCTTCCGCAGTCCTGCGGCCACGTGCTCAGCTCCTTCGGTATGGGGCGGTGGGCCGGCGCCACCCGAAGCACCGGCCCACCGCGGTCTGGGTGCTGGACGTCAGGAGGCGTCGCAGACCATGAGCGACTGTGCTCCGGTCTCACCGGTCGGGCAGACGGGCACGGTGACGGCGCGGGTGTCCACTGAGCGATCCACGAGGGCGACGCATTCCTCTGCGAAAAGTGCGGTGTAGTCGTTCGTGGAGAACTTCGTGCTGTCGTGGACGACGCCGAGGTTGACCTCTTCGCCACGGCCGATCTGGAGCTGACCGGAGGGGTACATGAGGAACGTGACCTCGTCCGGCCATTCCACAGCGGCGGCCGGCCCGCCGATGTCGGCGGGGACGGCCGGGGTGAGGCCGCGGGCCCACTGCACCATCACGCCGAGCGGCGTGAACATGTCCTGCACCATCTGCGGATCGACCTGATCGGTCGTCACGCCGTTGCGGCGTGCGAGGTCGGCCAGGAAGAGGTTCCGGGACCACCACGGGAACACGACCTCGATGGCCGTGCTCTCGCACAGGCTGTGACGCTCGATCATGTCGGCGGCCTGGAGGGCGACCGCTGCGTACACGGCGGACAGGGCGCCCATCGTCGGCGGGAGGGCGACGGGCGTTGCGCCGGCGAGCGCCTGCTGGAACAGGGCCTGCCTGATCCTGATCTCGTGCGCGACCATGGTGTTCCTGAGGTACCAGGCGACCAGCTCCGGGAAGTGGCGCTGCGTCAGGATGCCCGCCTCAAGGCACACGCCGACGGCGTCACATCGGACCTCGACCGGGTCCGGGCAAGGGATCTTGAAGCAGGGCTTCGTCGCGCCGGAGATGTCGTCGGCTTCAGTGTGGATCCACGTCATCGAGGCGACGTCGAGGCTCGGGGTCTTGTAGTAGCGCAGTCCACCACGGGCGAGCTGGATCTCGGGGGCGTCCCACAGCATGTCAGGGCACGCCACATCGAGCAGGTCGTAAACCGTCTCGGAGGGCGCGCACCAGCCGCCGGACGCGATGAGGTCCTGCTGCGGCAGTCGCCGCTGGTTCGCCGCCTGGATGGCCACGGTGGTGCCCTCCGGCGCGCTGCTGGAGTCCGTGACGATCAAGTCGTGGGTGTACGGGTGCCGGTAGGAGATGACCTGCCCGACGCCTCCACCGGCGGTCTTGAGCGCGTTGGCGCGAGAGATGATCCCGGCGGTGATGTCGCCGAAGTCGAGCGCGGCGCCCGGAGTGTAGCCGGGCACGTCGACCGCCGCGGTGATGCTGGTGGTCGGCGCGGGGGGTTCGGGCAGTACGCGCGGCTGGCGGCGCCGCACACCGGACAGGTTCAGGGCCGGCCGCTGCGCGATGGCGGCGCTGACCGTCTTCACCTGCTCCGGCTCGGGCTCCGGCTCGGCCGCCGCGGTGGCGGTGTCGTCGGCGGGCTCCTCGTCGGCGGGCTCCTCGGGCTGAGCATCGCCGCCCCTCACCTGCGCGGCGAGCGAGTCGATCTCCGCAGCGGCCTTCTCGGCCGCCTTTCGGCGTGCGGCCTGCTCGGTGCGGATACCGTCGACCGTCGTGGCGAGGGACCGAAGGGACTCAAGGTCCTTGGTCGTGACGCTGGTGGACTGCGACTTGGCGTCGAACGCTGCCACGGCGCCCTCAAGCGCTTCGTTCAGCTCGTCGTCCGACAGTGCGGTGACGTCTTCGGGGATCTCGAACTCAGCCATGAAAGCCGGGCCTCCGGTGTCGCTTCGTGGAGTGCCCGGCCCAGAACCAGCGGCTTTGCGGGGCGGCCCGGCAATGGCCGGACGGCCGCCCCGCATCAGTTTAGCCCGAACCGTTCACGCTGCTCGGGCATGTGTCAAGCCGCGCTGTCAGGCGCGGTTGACGGTCTTCGTCGTCGTGCTCGTCGTCCTGGCGGTGGTGTTCGCCGAGGCGCTGGTGGTGCTGTCGCCCGGCTTGGCCTTCGGCCTCACGGACGAGCCTTTGTAGCGCTTCGATACTGCGTTCGCGGTCGGCTGTGACCCGGAAGTGAACACGACCTTCCCGGCCTCGGTGACAACCTCGAACTGTTCGCGCTTCCCCTTGCAGGCACAGGGCATCAGACGGCTCCTTCCTTCTCGACGTGCCCGGCGGCGATCTCCTCGCGGGCCGGGGCGATAACAGATGCGGCGAGCCGGGCCGCCTCGTCGCGGGCGGCTTCCTCGCGCTGCTCCTGGCGGCGGTCCATCGCGGTCAGGAGCGCGTCGACGAACGGGACGCTGGACAGCAGTGACCTGGCGACCTGGTCAACGTCGCCGCTCGCCGCCGGGCGGTGCCCGGACATGTCCGGGCCGGTGTCCGGACGCTGCCCGGCGATGCCAGGAGTCGTGCGTGCGGACATGTCCGGAACGGTGTCCGAGGTGTCCAGGACAGCGGCGGCGGCCGACGCCGCGAGGGCAAGGTTCGAGCGCTCGGCGACCGCGGTTGCGAGCAGTGGCGAGGAGTGGCCGGGGACGGGCACGGACAGCACGGCACGGAGCTGCCACCGGCCGCCGCGCTGCTTCATGTGGTAGCTCGGCTGGCACGCCGCAAACACGTTCCGATCCCACTCGGACAGCCAGGGGGCGGCGGCGCCGCTGAACCACATGCCCCTGCTGTTCATGCCGACCGTGATGATCGCGGCGACGGTTCGGGTGTCGTCGAACTGGCAGGCAGCCGACTCGCATTCGGCCCCGTCCCTGTGATGCGGAGCGTTCATGGTGAACGCCCCGGCCTTGACCATCCTGCCGTTGTCGAGCTTGAACCTGGCCCGCAGGAAATGCGTCGTGTCGATGCGTCCCAGAGACTCGATCGTCAGGTTCTTCCCGGGGTACCCGGCGTGCGGCTCACCGGCCTGCGCGACCCAGCCGTAGACCCGCCCGTTCGCGTAGTGCACCCCACCCGAACCAGGGGGCAGTTCCTCGGCGGTGGGCTCACGGAACCAGGCGGCGGGCATCGGATCGGCCTCACGCATCGCGGACCAGGCCGACGCCTCCAGCTCGCTAATCGACGCCATCGCCTCGTCGCCGTTGTCGCCGTTGCCGTCGCCGTCGTCACCGATCCACGGCGGCACGATCGACGGGTCGTCGTACGCCTTCGCGATCCGCTCGTACAGCGTCTCGACTCGGCCGCGTACGGCCTCGCGGTCGTCCTCAGGCAGGTCAACACCGCCCCGGCCGCCCTGGAGCACAGCAGCGATCGCGTACACCCCTGCCGGGATGACCTCCAGGTGGTCGTCGACGACATCGGCGAACGGCAGCTTGTACGCGGCTGCCGTCGCCGGGTCGGCGTCGTCGTCGCGGTACAGGAACCCCGAGGCGAGCTTGTCGGCGTCGACCTCGTCTCCGTCGGTCGCCCACGCCAGGATCGCCTTCTGCGCGGCGGGGCCGTCCCACTTCCGGTCAGGGTCGGCGTGCACCGGCAGTTCGAGGTCACCGGACACCGACGCGGCCAGCTCGGCGCCCTCGTTGGCGGGGCCGATATACAGGCCGCGCGCCAGACGCACGAGCCGCCCCGCCTTCACCGCCCGCGCGAGGTGCCCGCGCGCGGTCTCCATGCGGATACCGAGTGCCTTAGCGACCTCGCGCGCACCGACCGGCACAGGGGCTGCCTTCACGTAGTTCACGATCCGCAGGTGCGCCGCAGACGGCCCGGACCCGGCGGCCAGCGCGTACTCGCCGTCGTCGGCCGGTGCTTCGGCCGGTAGGTCGTCGAGGACGATGCGAGCCTGGGCGTACGCGGGCATCGCGACGAGGGTCGCGCCACGCAGCCGCGCCCGGGTCACCCGCAGCAGCAGATCTCCGCTGTGCTCGGAGTGCAGGACAACCCCGTCCGGGCTGTCCGGGTCACCAGCCCCGGCGGTGAGGATGCCTGCCGGGCCGAGCGCAGCCCGTACTGCGGCCGCCGGTACCCGACCGTTGCGGCCAGTGATCAGCTGCGTGCCAGTCGCAGTGCGGGAGAGCGCGGCACCGGAGGCGGTCCACTGGGCGGTCGCCGTCGCGGTGATCGACCACGACCCGTCGTCGAGGCGGAGGAACGACGCGGACGGCAGCGACGCGGCGAACAGCACGACCTCGTCGTCTGGCTCGTCGACTCGTTCACTGCTGTTGTCGACGAACTCCACCGAGACATCGTCGAGGTCGACCGAGACGCCCAGTGGTGCCTTCTCTTCGAGCAACATCAGGGCGTCGGCACCGGCCGGTCGCCCCGGGTAGATGACGCCGGTTCCGGTGATGCGGTCGCCGTCTCGGCCGATGGTCTGGATGGACCCGGCCAGCTCGGCGCCTTCGTGGCCCATCAGCATCTCGTCGGCGTGCTGGAGCGGCCACGGCCCCGCGCCGTCCCAGTACAGGCTGTTGGGACGGAACACGCGGCCGTCGCCGGTCTGCTGGTTTTCGAAGGCGAGGGCGGTGTCATCGGGTGTGGACCAGGGGCGCGCCGCGGGGCCCTGCCCGGTCTCTTGGTCGTCCATGGGGTCCTCCTTGTCCTGGTCGAGTGGGATGTCGGTGTGCTCTCCAGCGAAGGCGACGCGCAAGCGGTCGAAGCGGACCGGGCCGAGGCGTTCGTTCATCGCCGACAGCAGGGCGGGGCTGCGCGAGTAGGCAGCGCACACGTGGGGCTGCCACGGCGAGTGCTGGGCGGGCAGCTCGGGCTGCCGGTGCATGCCCTCCAGGGCGTACGACGCGGCCTGCCGGGCGGCGTCGAGGCCAGGGCCGTCCACTTCCCGGTCGTCGCCGACGGACCACACCCAACAGGGGTCGTCGCCATCCGCGTTCCACTGGTTCGCGCCGAATGCCCGCCCTGCGAAGGCTTCCAGGTCGGCGCTGATGGAGCGGAGCCGGTCGACGAGGTCGGAGCGGTGCTCCTCGTCCCAGTCGGCGGCCTCGCCCAGATAGACCAGCGTCAGGTGCAGCTCGCGGGCGGGTTCGGCGCCGGGTGCGGCGAGCGCGAGACGTTCGGCGTCCTCTTCGGTCGGTACCAGGGCGATCATGGCGCCCGTCTGCGCCCCGGCGGCGGCGGTCACGTCTGGCATCACGCGGTTCTCCCTTGGGATTGAAACTCCGGCCGGTGAGGCGCCTTGAGATTCCAAGGCGGCTGTCTGCTGCTCGGGGGCGATACCGAGGCGGCATCGGCAGTTCACGACAAGGGAAGCCGGGGCAGTCGGGTCGCCGGGGGCCTGCATCTGTACGCCGCCGACGGTGAACGTCTCATCGAGGAGGCGGAGTTGCCCGTCCACCTGATCGTGGGAGTCGCGTACGCGGACGTTGTTCCGGGTGATCCACTGCTTGACCAGTGCCCGGCCCGGGCCGGTGGTGGCGCGGGCGGCTTCCAGCGTCGCGGTGTTCCAGGCGCGGGTCGCTTCGGTCGCAGCGACGCGGTGTTCTCGGCCGGGACCGAGCTGCGCACGGTCGCGGGCGAAGGCGTCGCGGAGGCGGGCGCGGAGCTGGTCGATGGTCTCCCCGGCGTCGAGCCCTGCGGCGAGTTCGCGGCGGGTGGCGTCGGCCAGGCGGTCGCCGACGGCGCGCAGCAGGTGCTCGGTCGTCTCGGCGTACTGGCCAAGCCCGTCGGGCAGGGTGCCGTTGTCGTACCGGCCGGGCAGATCGTCCCAGCCGTCGGGGAGTTCGGCGTCGGCATCTTCGGCTGCCGCGGTGGCAGCGGTTTCGGCGAGCCTCAGCAGGCGCCGCACGAGGCCGGTCACGTGGCTGTGCCACATGCGGGCGATGCGGCCGACGGAGAACCGTGCGGCGACAAGTTCGGTGGCGTCAGCGAGGGCGTCGGCGAACTCGTCGGCGGTCGCAGTGAGTGCGGCGGCCACCGCCTTGGCGAAGTCGCGCTCTGCGGCGTCGAGTTGCGCGTTGCGGTCAGGCACGGTTGATCCTCCTCACCGGTAGCGGGCTGTCGGGGTCGTCGCAGATTTCGCACCACGTCCAGATGCCGACGGTGGCGACACCGCCGGGGCTGAGCAGCAGCAGCGGTGTGGTGATCTGCGTCCACGCCTTGCAGTCCGCGCACCAGCCCGTCACCAAAGTTCCGGCGTGCAGGGACAAGTCCCCGCCGGTTGGGGCCTGTAGCGGCAGCTGAGGGCCGCGGGGCCCGGTCACTGGGCGCCGCCGACACACGAGGTGAGGACGGTCGACACCAGCCGGTATTCGTGCTCGATGCCGGCCGCGATCAGCTCCCGGGCGTAGTTGTCGAGCGACGCGGTCAGGCACTCGACGTCGAGGCCGTAGCGGATGGCGATCTCGGGGGCGCGGGACCAGGCGCCATCGAGGAGCCGCCACTGTTCGACCTGCGTGGGCTCGACCGGGAGCAGCGTGTGCAGGCGGGCTGAGTCGACGTCGCGGGCCTTCGCGCGCTCACTGCGGGGGCAGGCGGGCGTCTTCCGCAGCTTCTCCCCGGCGGCGGTCAGCGCGCACCAGATCAGACCGTCCGCGGCGGCGAGGAGCCCGTCACTGGCGCCAACCGTGGCCGAGGCGGGCAGGGTGTCCGGCTCTGCCTCCGTCTCGTCGACGGGCAAGTCGGGCCCGCCGGGCGCCTCCTCGGTGTCGTCGGCGTTCTCGTCCTGGTCGTCGTTGTTGGTCTGCTGCTCGGCTTCGGTGGGGGCGTCGCTGTCGTCGAAGCCGGTCTCGCGGCGGAGGGCGTCGGCGGAGATAGCGCGTCGGTCGAAGACCTGCAACGCGGTCTCCGACCTGTTCGTACGGACGCGGAGTGGGCTGGTGTCGTACCAGACGAGCCAGCGGTGCCAATCCGGATCGCCTTCGGATTCGAGAATGGGGCGGAGCCACTGCTGCGTGAGGGCGTAGGAGACCGTCCGCAGCTTCGGTTCGATGCCCAGGCGGATCGCCTCGGAGGTGAGTGCCCAGGCGCCCCAGTGGTTCACGTCGCCGAGTCCGAGCAGGATCTCGGCGGGGATCTCAAGGCCGGTCGCGAAGCGTCGCACGGCCTCTTCCCGCAGCTTGAGCGCGAGTTCGTCAAACTGCGACTCGAAGGTGATGTGCTTGAACTCGGCGATGGTGTCCGGCGGCAGCTCCAGCACGATCGGCACCGTCGCGGCGGCGCTCTCGGGGTCGCGGATCGCGGTTTCGGCGATCGTCATGAAAATCTCGATCAGGTCGTCCTCGCCTGATCCCTGCTGCTGTGACGACGGGAACCGTGTGCCCTTGGGGACGAGGAGCAGTCCCCGGCCGGTGATCCTGCTGCGGGCGATGGCCTTCACAGCGGCGTTGAGGAGGAGCAGTTCCTCCAGAAGCTCCAGCGACGACCTGACCGGGCTGTCGGCGTCGATGGACCGCTCGGGGTCCGGCTCCCACACGCGGAGCGCCACCGGCCCGTCGGGGTCCATCGTGTCGGGGTCGCCCTCGGGGATCGGGACGTCTTCGCCGTCGATCTCCGCTGTGAGCTTGCCTTGCTGCTGGCGGACCTCGCGTACGGACAGGACACGCCAGTCGTGGCCGTCTTCCGGCGCGTACGGCGAGAGGACTTCGGCGTTGGGGCGAATGACGATCCAGCCCTCGCCGGGCACGGTCAGGTGTTTCCCGAACTGACCGAGCATCTTGGCCTGTCCGTCGGCGCCTCCGGCGATCTGGTCGACGATCTCGGCTGCGCGGTGGCCGGCCGGGGCCGGGTCGATCGAGCCGTCATCGTCCCGCCTGCCCGCGTAGAGGCGGGCGCCGGACATGGCGTTGCCGATCCACGAGGCGGCGAACCGCACTTCGGGGACCTGGTGGTACATGTCGTAGGCGCGGTGCTGCCATGACTGGTCGCCGGAGCCTTTCCCTCGGATCTTCCTGGAGGTGTAGCGGGATGCGGCGGCGACGATCTCCTTACGCGGCATCAGCCGTCAGCCTTCCGCTCGTCGTCCCAGCGGTTGAGGAGGACGGCGGCTCCGGCGACGGCCAGCCACTCGACGCCGTGCACGAGGACCGGGGCGTCCGGCCAGGCGTCGTTCACCAGCAGCCAGGTCGCGAGGAGCGCGCCAGAGATCCACCAACCCATGCAGTAGACGCAGGAGATCAGCGTCACGACGAACGCGCGCACCTTGGCTTCGGGCTGGGCCTCGTGCCAGGCGAAGATCCGGTCACGAAGCGGATCGAGGATCGTGTCATGGACCGCGAGCTGCGTGCCGCGGTACCCGGCCAGGGCCAGGAGGGCGAGTTCGGGGAGTTGGAGCACTGCCGCCCCCTATGCGGAGATCATCCGGGCAACGTCAGCGGGTGATGATAGACCACCTCGCAGACCCTCCCCCGGCGTAATTTCCGCAGGCCAGACCGCATTTTTAGATCACGCTGGAGGTGTATCGGCCCCCGGCGGGCGGAAGGCGGGGCAGCGGGGGCAAGGTCAGAACAGGGCCCACGCATCCTCAGCCTGACCGCGCTGCGGTGTCTCGTCATCGGAGACATCGTCAAGTTCGAGCTGATGAGCGGGCGGCGGCAGCTCGACGACGTTTAGGGAGCCGGGACACGACACCAGTGGCCCGTCCGGGGAGCGCAAAGCCCCGGGGTCGTCGTGCCGCCACAAGCGGCCCATGGAGAGACGACCGGCGACCGGTCCTGCCGCGGTGGGTCGGCCGCAGCTCGGGCACAGGACACGGGGCAGCTTCATGGTGCCCAGTGTGGCGCGCCCAGACAGCGGACGTACGCACTTCCCGGCCACAGCGGTCAGCCTGGATTGGCAGCCAACCTGCTACTGCTGGAGGTTGCAGGCTCGCGTGCTCGTCTCGTCGAGTACCGAGGCAGTCGGCGGCCACCAGGCTGCCCCTGACCACGGTTCGCGCCCCTTCGTCCATACTCGTTGGCCGCCGCAGCGAGGACGGCAGGCGGCTCGTATGCTCCAGGGGTGTATGAGTTCCCGCAAGACCTGGTCGAAGCGTCCCGCACCTGCCGGAAGCTGACCGCCCGCATTGACGAGCTCCCATACCGGGCAGTCACACTCGCCGACGGGACGCCGGTGGAGCGGCGCCGCCCAGCAATCGACTACGACCAGGCGCTTGAGGACGAGTTGGCCGAGCTGCGCCGCGAACGGCTCGCCGCAGCGGTGGACGTGGTCACGCACACGTTCTGGGTGTCGGTGGACGCCGGGGACCGGACTACCGCGCGAACCGCGCTCCACGAGGCTGTTCGAAGCTGAGCCGAAATTCCCCTCCCTGTCTGCGGACCTTCTGTGACGATCGATCGCAAGTCGTCAGGCTCAGGGGGTAGTTCGTTGATCACGCTCGGCGTAGTGGGCGGTGATCGCCCCCTCGATGCGTGAGCATATGGCTTTCGCGCGTTCGTCGGCGGCTCGCTACGGTCGTCGCCATGGGCGAAGGGCGATGGCAAAAGCGAGGCGGGAAAGTCCTCTACGAAGGCGGGCCACAAAACCGGATCCGGCTCACTGTCGACACCGCAGTCCGGCCGGACGGGGCCACGGTGGATTATCCGTACGTCGCGGCGCCGGACTCGGTGCGTGTGCTGGCGGTGCATCAGGGGCAGGTTGCGGCGGTGACCCAGCACCACTACCTCCACGACGCGCAGATCACTGACCTGCCCGGAGGTTACGTCGACGAGGGGGAAGATCCGGCCGCTGCCGCCCTCCGGGAGCTGGAGGAGGAGACCGGTCTCCGGGCTGCCTGGCTGCACCCGCTTGGCGCGGTGGCTACTGCTCGTGCGACCAGCGCCGAGAAAGCTCACCTCTTCCTCGCGTACGGCTGTACCGAGGGGCCCGTCTCGCTGGATGCGGGCGAGTCAGTGCGTTGCTCGTGGCTGACGTGGCCAGACTTGACCGAGATTGATCTCGCAATACCGGTCGCGCTACCTCAACCCTTGGCTGACGCGGCATCGTTGGCCGCGATCGAGAGGGCACGGGCGCTGCTGCGGGCTGTGGGCGGAGACCTTCCAGCCGCCCGAGACGACCTCCCTAGCGCTGCTTCGGCGGCGTCTACGGTGGCTGCGCTCCGCTGCCCGTTCGCGGACGACCGCCTCAGCCTGGTCTGGATGGACCTGGCGGTGGGCCGGACTGCGGAGGGTGCCGCGATCCTGGCTGAGCTAAAAGGGGCGTATGACGGGCCGCGGGCGGACGGTGCGTGGCAGCACGCGGCCGACCGGTTCTCGGATCTGGCGCGGCGTTCGTAAGCCTGCCGCTGATCACACCGAGGAGTATCGCCGCCCACCATCTCGGCCAGCGTCTTGCGCAGTCACGTCGATACGTCATCGCGGCAGTGTCGCATCGGTCACTTGCTGATGCGGCGGCCGTACAGCCCGGCGGAGGACGGTGTTTGCCGCCCGGCGGTGGGCTGCGGGGCGGTTGGGAGCGGGGCGTGGACGATCGCGCCGCGGTTCGCCTCGGGGATCAGGCCGTACACGAGGATGCACGAGGCGTCGATCCGGCCCGGTGAGTCCGGGTCGGTCGGCTGCCAGGTCGCCCACTCGTTCTCCAGATCGGCGAACGCGCCGCGAAGGCGCACCCGGTCCTGGACCATCTGTTGCGCCACGGGCTCGGCCCTGAGCAGCTTGCCTTGCTTGGCGCGCACGGGGTCGATCAGCGGCATCAGGTGGCTCTCGGGAATGGCGCCTTCGCGTTGGAGCGTTTCCCACGACGTCTCCAGGGCGAGGACGGCCATGTCTCTGCCGAAGTTCCACTCGACGTAGATGATCGCCGCGTTCGTCTCATAGGCGAGCAGGCAGGCTGTCTTGGACCACTCGGCCGACGACATGGGCGCCGATCGGTCGTGGGTGATCCAGACGCGCTTGTCGTCGCCGAGGAAGCCACTGACGACGCCGGCGGTGTCCCGGCCGCCGCCCGAGGGATCGATCGCGACGGCGATCTTCTGCGGCTCGACCTTCGTGGACCCGTCCCGGATGAGCCGCAGCAGGTCGCGTGATACCAGCGCGCCTTCGGACGGCTGCGGGTCGCCCTGCGCCATGGCGTGCCAGTCCCGGACGCTGGACGTCTTCTTGACGTCCGCCCACCACGCCAGGAGCTGCTTCCGCTGCCTTGTGGGGATCTTCGGGTGCGGCAGCGGCTCCCCGTCCTGGCGGCCGAGCGGGTCGGGGCCGAACTTGCTGGGGTTGGCGATGGCGGGCAGGTGGACGACCGCCCACCGGCCGCCGTCCTCCAGGCGGCCTTCATCCTCCAGGCGCCGGCCGGAGAAGTCGTCGGGGTGCCAGCGGGTCTGGATCGCCACCACGGCGTTCCGGTCCGGCTGCAACCGCTTGAGTGCGGCCGAGCTCCACCAGTCGTGGACTTGCTCCCGCAGCCGGGCCGACTCGGCTTCGCTGCGGTCCTTGTGCGGGTCGTCGACGACGAGGAGGTTCACCGGGAAGCCGGTGAGGCCCGAGCCAATTGACACGCTGCGGACGCCGCCGCCCTTCGTGGTGTCGTAGTCCTGCGCGGCCGACGAGCCTGCGAGGAGCGCCAGGTCGTACTCGCCGCCGTGCTCGGCGATGTACCGGCGAATCGCCTTGCCTCGCCGCATCGCCAGGTCGTCGCTGTAGGACGTGACGGCGACACGGTCCTCGGGGTGGAGGCACAGCCACCAGAACGGAAACCATTCGGCGACCGTCGTGCTCTTGCCGACCTGGCTCGGCGTGAACACCATCAACCGGTCGTAGTCGCCGCGCTCCAGGCCCACCAGGGCCTCGCTGATGACCCGCAGGTGCGGGCGCATCCGGAACGAACCATCGAGGCCCCGGGCAAGGGTGACCGGGTCACGCAGGAGGTCCTGCCCGATCGCTCGCTCGGCGGCCTGGAGCCGCTGATACACCTCGGCGTCCTCCAGATGCTCAAGGCCGGTGGCGTTTATCACCGCGGTCATGGGGTCTCGCTCTCGTCATCGTCGTCGGCGGGGCCGTCTTCCTCATCGTCGCCGTCGACCGCGCGGACGCGGCGGGACACCGACGCCGCGAGGCCAGCCAGGCGTACCCGCCGCTGCTCCGGCGGCATCTGCGCGAACTCGGCGAGCTGCACCGCGAGCGGGTTCCCGCCGGTGCCGGTGACCGCGATCGTCGCCGCCGGGTCACCGAAGAGGACGCGCCGGTGCCGCATGGCCACGTCCAGGAGCCGGATGAAATCGCCGACGGACATCGACCCGGCGTCGAGGGTGCCGAGGCGTTGCGCCAACTTGCCCACCGCCGCGCCCAAGATCCGTGCGTCGGTCTCGGCCGCCTTGCGCCGCTCCTCGACCCAGCCGGCCTCGTACAGCCGGTCCAGGTGTCGGTCCCACGAGTCGGCGCGCTCGCGCCACCGGTAGGTCGCCGCCGCCTTCCGGACCGTCACCGGGTGAAGCTGTAGCCCCTCCGCAGCCTTCTGTAGGGTCCGCGTGCGCCCGAGATCGCGGTAGGTGACGAACTGGCCGTGCTTGCGGGCAGTCTCGTCGGGTTGCTGCTCCCAGGGGTCCAGGGTTGGACTGAGGCTGATGGGGGGCTTGTTGGCGCTCACGGTGGCCTACGCAGGGGTGTCGAGGTACTGGTTGGCCCACAGCTCCAGTGCCTTGTACCGGTGCTCTGCGGGGACATCGCCACGGGCTACAGCCTGCTGGAGGGCTTTCTCGACGATCGCGGCGGACTTCGTGGGCATCGCGTCGGTGTGGAACAGGGTGAGGAGCGGGGCCATGCCGTGATGCTTGGGCTCCCCCGTGTCCCGGTCGAACCAGGCGTCGACGAGTTCGGCGGCGTGGTCCTTGAAGCTCTCCAGGATGAGGCCGAAGGCGGTGGCGACGTTGGTGACGTCGCTGCTCTTGGAGGCGAGGTCGAGGGCAGCCATGGTCTGGTCGTACTGGCGGAGAGCGGCGACCCAGACGGCGTCGGATGAGGAGGCGAGGCCGAGGGCGTCGCGGATGACGTCCTGGGCGTCCTTGAGGTCGTCGGGGAGGAACACGATCGCGAGGGTCTGGAAGCTCAGGTTGGCCTCGCCGAGGCTGGGGCTGTCGAGGTCGGCGAGGAGTTCCAGGGTGGCGTCGTCGAGTCCAGCGTACTGGCGGAGGTCGAGGTCTTCGATCTTCTCGTAGAGGGTCTTGAGGATCGCCAGATCGTCTTCCCCGGCGATCGAGTTGTGCGAGAGCTGGATGGCGAGGCGCTGCGACTCGGTGAGCAGGTCGGAGGTCTCTAGCCAGGTGATCTCTTCGATTCCGGCCTCGATGGCGGCCTTCGTGCGGTGGTTACCGGAGAGGACGATCCGCTCGCCGGACCCGATGTCGTGCCAGACGAACGGGGTGGAGGTCAGGGCTTCGTCGCGGCGGACGTTCGCGACGAGCTGCTGATACTGCTCGTGCCGCATGTAGCGCGCGTTCAGGTCGAGGAGCTTCAGCGAGCGGGGGTCGCCGGTGCGGATCTCGGTCTTCACTTCTTCACGTCCTTGCCGTATCGCTTCTTCCACTCGCGCAGGACCTCGGCGAGCGGCTTGCCAGAGAATGCGGCTCCGTACTGGAGCTGGTACTGCTGGGCGTAGTACGAGTCGGTCGGGTCGATGCCCTTCGCCCAGTCCTCCTTGAGGACGTCTTTCTGATCACGCTTCAGGAGGCGGAGCACGCCGCGGTACTTCATCGACACCGGGCGCTTCGTGAAAGCGGTGGTGGCGAGCGACTGGTAGCGGCGATGTCCGTGCCGCCAGGTGAGGAGCTGCGCTTCGCGGCTGATCGCGGCCATGACGATCAGCTTCGACAGCTTGGCGTAGCGGCTGGTGGAGACCGGGAAGTCGGACAGCATGTAGACGGTGGGCTGCTGAGGCAGGTGCGCGCCCCAGTTCCCGAGGGTCGGTGCCCACGAGTACGCGAACACGCCGACCAACTTCCCGTCGACGAGGACTGCGACGCCGAGCGATTCGGAGCCGGGGCGGATGTTGGCGTTCATGTACGCCGAGCGGAGCGCTGCGAACTGGCCTCCGCTGAGGACGGCGAGGCTGATCCTGTCGCCGATCTCCTCGTCGCCGAGGTGAGGGCCGGGCCACGCCTCGGTCTTCTGACGGGGCTCGACCAGGCGCATCGGCCCTGAGTTCGCGTAGACGTAGATCGGGATGCCGCGGTTCGTCGTCCTGGTCCGGCCGCGCAGGAACGGCGCCATCTCGGGGACCTCCTCGTTGGTGCCGAGGAGCCAGTGGTCCCGGTCGGTGATCCGTTGGATCAGGTACTCAAGCTCGGGGTCCTCCATGATCGTGAACTCGGGCGGCGTCCACTCGAACATCTCCTCCAGCTTGGCGAAGTCGCGGACGAACGCCGCGCCGGCGCCGTGGAACGGCGGGTAGGACACGACGCCAGCGCCAGGCGGGATCTTGTCGACCCAGGTCAGGGCGTCCTCGGCGCTGTAGGAGGCAAGCTTGAGGACTTCGGCCGCTGCGGTGACCTTCGCGACGGTCTTGGCGTGCAGGTCGGGCCACTGCTGCTCGTATGCCTTGCGCATCTTCGACCAGTAGACGTGCGATTCGTTCTTGCCCATGAGCGGGGCGAGGCGCGTGCACAGCAGCATCGTGGCGAGCTGTTCGGCCGGGGTGTCGTGGCGCTCCAGCGCCCACGGGAACTCGGCCTCGGCGGTTGGGGTGAAGACGAGCGGCATCGGGTCGTCGGCGAGGTACCGGCCGATTGCGGTCGAGTACATGAGCACGTCGCAGGAGTGGAGGTCTTTCCCCAGCGACGCGAGGGTCTTCTCGACGGTGAAGTTCCCGCAGCACACGTTGTAGACGTCGGTCACGTCGGTCCACAGGGAGACGTGCTCTCGGACGATTCGGCACATGTCGCTGGGGATCGAGCCGTGGAACATGGCTGGCTCCCTGGTGGTTCTGGCGGGGCCGGGCGGTGCATCCGGCCGGGCGGGGATGGTAGCCGACCAGTGACGGACCGTGTCCGCGTCGCCGCAGGCCAAGGAGGGCCTAACAACGGGGAAGCCCCCCGGCTGCGGAGGGCTTCCTCTTCTGGAGCGCCGGCCAGGATTCGCACCTGGACCTCCCGCCCGGAAGGCGGATGTGCTGCTGTTGCTACCACCGGCGCACTACGGTCGGCCGCGCCGCTGCTCAGGACGGCCGATCGCAGAGAGGGATGATACACACACTCTCAGCAATCACATCTGCGCGCGGTGGAGGGCTGCAATCGCGGGCTGCACCTAGGCCCGGCTACGCCCGTCGGGCGGCGCCACCGCGTTCCCTCTTTCCGCCAGCACGGAATCCGTGCATCGACTGCCCTTCGCGGCGGGCCGCCCGGGATGCTGACTCCCGACTCAACGCCTCGCCGCGCGAGTTCAGCAGGAGTGGACCTGCGTCGCGTCCAGCCATGGCGGCGCGGACCAGATCGTCCGCCTTGCCGGAGAGCGGGACCGCGCGCTGCCCCGGCCGCGAATATCCTCCGCAGTGGCGGTCTTCCCCTCGGGGTCGATGTCGCGGACGTCGAGGGAGAGGGCTTCGGCCAGCCGGAGTTCGCTCTCCCACATCAACGCCCACAGTGCCCGGTGCGCGGCAGGGATCGACTCGTCGGCGATGAGGCGCCGGTACTCTTCGGGGCTCACCTCAAGTTGCGGAAGGTCGGTGCGGTGCCCCTTGCCGGGCATGCACTGGCGGGCGGCCTCGGCGGCAGCCCTGTCGTACCTCATGGCTCCGGTGTCGGGGTCGCGGTCGATCGCATCGACGGGGGCGAGGACACGGCGCGCGGCGGCGGCGCTCAGGCCCCAGCGCTGGGCGCATTCTCGGACAGTGGTCAACTCCATGAATCCGCGACCTAGACACAGGGTGTGCAGAGGTCAAGCGTTATCCACGGGGGTGGGGTGGCCTCGAAGAACGCGGCACAAGCGGCGCAGAGGGGGCTTCTGGGCGGGGCTGTAGCCGCTCGATCGAGCAGCGTGGAGGAGGGAAGGCTGCCCGATCAGTAGCCCCGGAGACGCGCAGAAGGGGCCCTGACGGGCGTGTGCCGTCAGGGCCCCTTCGGGGCTATCGCAGTTCAGGCCACGAACAGCGTTCCCTGTTCGGCGACTTGCCGTACGGCACGAATGGGTGCCCTGTGGTGGTCGAGGTACGGGGTGAAGTCGGGGCTGTAGCCCATCGTGGGCTCCGATCTGGACGTTCGGGTGAAGAGAAGGAAAGCGTCGGGGCCGTAGGGGCTGTGTGTGCGCCCTGTACGGCCCCGGACCGGCGGCGGCTGGTCAGGCGCCGACGGGTTCGATGGCGTCGGCGGCGCAGTCCGGGCACTGCTGCCGGTAGGTACACGGCCTGTGCGCGCCGCGGCGACCGTTGCAGTGCACGCAGTTGCCGGGGTGGTGGGCGTGGCCTGCCAATAGGTTCAGCGCCTCGCTGAGGGTCGAGGCACCGAGGACACGGATACCGTCGACCTCGCGGGCCTCGGGCACGTTCGCGTCCGGGACTAGGACGACCGGGGCTCCGGCGTCGGCAGCGGCCCGCACCAGGTCGCGAATGTCGCGGACCGACCGCAGCTTGCCATCCAGGCCGAGTTCCCCGATCAGCACGAGCCCGGCCAGCGCCGAAGCGGCGAGTTGCCCGGTCGCGGCGAGCACCGCGCACGCGAAAGCCAGGTCAAGGCTGCTGCCACCGGGCTCGTCGCCGAGCGCGACGACGCCCACCGTGACATTCGACTGGTTCCAGGTCAGGCCGCTGTTCACCATCCCTGCGCGCACTCGGTCGCGAGTCTCGATGCGGTTCCGCTCGCGCACCCCGAACACGTTGAAGTTCGGCACGCCCGGGGTGCTGGTGCCCTCCAGCCGGTACACGGTGGCCCCGGCGACGGCGAGCGCTTCGGCGCTGCCGTACGGCTCGATGGCCGGGGCGGCGTCGCCGAGGGGGCCGTACGCCTCCATGTTGCTGTCCGGGCTCAGCCCGTAGTTGTCGACGCCGCTGCGCTCGCGCAGGTGGGCAACGTGCTGGTCGACGGCCGCGCGGGCGCTGGCGGCCCACATGGTGGTGACCTCGCCGAAGGCGTCCATGGCCTCGACGCCGATCTCTTCGAGTGCGATGGCGCACTTCGTGGCGTCGGTCGGCGCGGGGGCGACGTCCCACAGGGTGTAGCTGCTGCCTTGGTCCTGGCCGACGATGATGTACTCGCGGGTCTCGCTCATGGCGTTGCCCTTCCGGCTGGTCACTGGGCGTCGGTGAGGTCGAAGTGCGCGCCGAGCGCTTCGATCTGCTCGGTCTGGGTGCGGCTGAGGGCGTCGCCGGGGTCGCCGCAGGTGCGGTACAGGTCGACGGCGGAGCGCAGGACACCGAGGACGCCAAGGACGTCGAGGGGTTCGAGCACGGACACGGGACCGGCCAGCGTCGTCTCGGGCGTAACCAACTCGCGCTGGACGTCGACTAGGTCGCGGCAGCGGAAGATGCGGAGGCCGTAGGCCAACTCGCCGATGCTCGACTCTTCCTCCCGGACGTAACGGACGATTGTCCAATCCGGAGAGCGCCCAGCGGCCATGCGGAAGATGGCCTGGGCCGTGGGGTGGTCCTCGCCGAACATGGCGGCGGGGTCGTCCTCGTCGTTCCAGACGTCGAGAACTTCCCGCCATTCGCCGTCGATCAGGGCGGTGTCGGTGTCTTCAAGGTCGGCCGCGCGGACCGAGTCGGCGGTCCAGGTGGATCGGGTCGGGGTGCTCACGCGTTCCTCCAGTGATCTGAATGGGCGGTACGGTGGGCTCCACGTGCCGAATCGGGTTGTGAAGCCCCGCGGTTGGCGCGGCGGCCGACGGATTCCCAAGGCATTTATGCCCCGTCGGCCGCTTTGCTGTTGTTGAAGGTGGTACACACCCATTCTTCCCCAAGTTTACTTTGGAAAAC
Source organism: Streptomyces sp. NA04227 (assembly GCF_013364195.1). Lineage (NCBI taxonomy): Bacteria > Bacillati > Actinomycetota > Actinomycetes > Kitasatosporales > Streptomycetaceae > Streptomyces > Streptomyces sp. NA04227. The sequence goes on from NZ_CP054918.1 coordinate 2,770,653, forward strand.
CAGGTTGGGGAAGAAAGTTGCAGGTCAGGCGGTCAGGGCCAGGGAGAGCGGGCCACGCCCCTCGGCGAACCGGGACAGCTCCTCGCCGGTGATCGCCTCGACCAATGCGCAGTACAGGTTCTCGGCGACGCCCGGGGTGACCGCGTTGCCGAGCTGGCGCACCTGATGCCGCTTCGAGCCCATGATCTTGTAGCCCGGCCGGAAGGCCATCGCCCGTGCGATCTCGTGGGGCTGCAACATCCTGAACAGGACGTCGTCGATGTTGAACTCGCCCTTCACCAGGGCGTATCGGTCGCGGGTCGGCAGAGCGCCGATCGGCTCGCTGAGTTCCCGGGCCCGGCCGTTGCCGTAGTACGGGACCAGCAGATGGTCAGGCGCGGCCACCAGACCGTGATGGTTACCGCCAGCCGACACTGTGTGGAGCGGGGCGCTGACGTGCCGGGCTTTCTCCTTGTCGCCGCCGCCGCGCATGGGGATCACGAAGGGCGGCAGATGAGCGAGGGCGGTCTCCAGGCGGGCCGTCTGGGTGCGCAGCGGGTCGCCCAAACTCATGGGCTTCTTGCCGTCGCGTCCCTCACAGGGGACCAGGAAGGGCGGGACCACGACGCCGTCGGTCTCGACTGTTGTGCGGGTCGACATCGGCCGGTCGAGGGTGACAGCCTTGTCCCGCCAGGTACCGCCGGTCGGAACGAGGAGCGGGCCGGGGGCGGCCTGCGGGGCGTCATCCACGTCTCCGAACAGCGTTTCCTGTCCGTCGTTCGCCTGCGCTCCCCAGCCCCAGAACTGGGCGAACCCGGCACGGGTCCGCGCGATCGTGGCCGGGGCCAACCCCTCGGGGCACTCTTCCGTCTTCGGGCGGTCGCCGATCGGCGTCCCGGGTAGCGACCAGTCGATCGCGGCAGCCGCAGGGAGCACCATGGGCTCAACGACTGCGCGGCAGGCCTTGCGGGGGCACCTGTAGTCGTAGCTCTGGCGATACCTGCCCATGTCCTTGCCCGGCTTGCGGAAGACCTGGACGGCCTCAACCTTCTCGTCGCAGTCGAAGCAGAAAGCCGCCGGGCGCAGGATCCACTTGTCCCACTGGGGCGTGCGGCCGATGCTCCTGTGGATGTAGGCGACGTACAGCCGGTCTCGGCTCTGCGGGATGTGGTCGAGGCTGCGCGGGTCGACGTGCATTGAGTTGATCGCGAAGACCCACGTGGCGTAGTTCATCTTGTCGAACTCGGCCATCCAGCGGTCCCAGTCGTCCCAGTCGCGGCAGTCGATGACGTTCTCGACAACACCCGCCTTGACCAGGCCGCCTCGGGCGATCACACCGCGCAGGTACATGGGGACTTCTTCCATGAGGGCGCGCGAGCGCTCCTCTGCCGCCCGCCGCTCCTTGTCGCTCTTGAACTCGGGCTCGTCGAAGTCAATCTGACCCTGGAGCGTCTTGTCGAAGTCGCGCTTCACGCCCCGCGCCGCCGACCACTTGGGGCACTCCGGGCTGGCCCAGAAGATGTCGCACACCGGCCAGCGTTCGACGGGGGCCCGGCGAATGTCACCCTTCCAGACCTCGCAACGCGGGTTGTTCCACGCGTGCGTCGCGAGGGCCACGTCCCAGTGGTTCGCGGCCCTGGTGACCTGGACGTTGGGGACGGCGTCCGCGCCCTGCGTGTCGCCGCCAGCTCCGCAGAACCAACTCATGACGGTGAGTTCGCTGCCGTCGTGCTTGTAGGCGCGGGCCGGTCTGCCTGCGGCCCATGCCTGGGTGGTGGAGTCGATATAGGGCACGGTGAAGCTCCTCGTGAAGCTAGGCGGTTGGCGGCCGGGCGAGCGGGGATTCCCGCCCCCTGCTCACACGGCCGGAGTGGTGAAGGTGGAACCAGTCCCATTCTCCCCCAAGTCAACTTTGGGTATTCGAGTTTCCAAAGTAAAGTTGGCAAAAGAATGGAAGATAATCCCAGGTCAGCGTGATCACGGCAGGGAGAGCGCTGCGGCCTTGCCTAGGTCCAGCCGCCATACCCGAGTACCGTCACGGTCGGGTAGGCGCTCACTGATCGGCTCCCACACCTCGCGGTTGGTGTCGTCGAGGTACGACGTCCACTCGTTCATGTCGAGGACCGCATTCATTCCTTCGGTCTGGCCGAGGTCGTCGACGAACGTGCGGCGCTCGCCGGCCGCCATCCAGTACGCGCCGGTCGCGAACAGTGACCCGCTCCAGGTCTCGGTGAACTCGGCCCATGCGGCATCGAACGGGGCGTCGTGGTCGCAGCCGGTCAGGATGTCGCGGACCGTCGCGGCGGCTACGACAGTCATGGCGCGACCGGCTCGCTGCTGCGCTGCGTACAGCTCGCGGATCGCCTTGTCTACGGCCCGGGACAGCTCGCGGCCGTCAGGCAGCGGGTAGGCGCGGTTCTGGGAGCCGTGGGTGGCCACGTGGCGTCCTCGTTTCGTCCGGGTGGATGAAGGGGGTGCGGCCCCGGGGCGGGCACGTGGCCCGCCCCGGGGGCCAGGTATGCGGTGGCTACTCGGCCGGGAAGACCAGGACGTACGCGCCGTCCACGTGCGGCGGTGTGTCGTCGCTCCAGCCGCACGCGGTCAGGTCGTCGCCGGTCGGATTGAAGGCGAGCAGCCCGGCCAGCCGGTCGTGGACCTTCTGTGCGACGTCGCTGGGCACCGGAGTGCTCGCCTGGCCCTTGGTGTCGTCGACAAGGAACATCACGAACGGCTCGTCGGCGTGAGGGTCGATGACGATGCCAACCGCGTCGGGGCAGGCCGCGCGGACGTCGTCGACGAGGTACGGCACGGTCTCGGTGAGCAGCTTCCGCCGCGCGGTGATGAACCGTTCGCGGGCCTTCTCCAGTGGGCCGTCTCCGCACTCCTCGGCGCCGACGGGCGGGAACACGATGCGGTGCAGTTCGGGCAAGCCGATGTCGCGAGCCGGGCACCATCCGCCGATCTCCAGGTCGGTGTGGCCGTCACGGTGGTCGAGGGCCTTGCGCAGCACCTCGTCCGCCTCGCCCAGTGTCTCGGTGTCGAACGGGCCGTACCCGTCTTCGCCGTCGCTGTCGTCTCCGGCGGGCCAGCCGGGATGGCCGGTGGCCTCAATGTGGGCGATGTGGCCGAGACCGTCCAGGCACAGGAGCGCCGACGTCGCCTCCGGCATCTGGGTGCGGACGATCTCCCCGGCCCGGCGGGCGGACTCGGCGAGTACCTGCTTCCACGCCTCGAACGTCGCCTTCTTCGTGTAGAACAGCGGGCCGTCTGCGACCTCGTACCAGCACCATTCCCAGCCGCCGATCCAGTAGCGGCCGTTCTCGTCGGGCTTGACGACGTTCGCGGCGCTGCCGGGCTCATCGTGGAGGCACGACCAGCGGATATGCAGCACGACCGGCACAGGGCCGTCGATGACCTTGATCTCGTCAGTGCCGTCGTGCCCGGACCTCTCGGCCAATTCCTTGGTGTGGGCGGCGAGCTGGCGTACGGCGTCCAGCGTGAGGCCGGGCGACAGCCAGCCGTTCCAGCGGTTCGCCAGGTCGACCAGCGCGGGGTAAATGTGCTCGTCGTCCACGCAGACGAACGTCTCGGTGTAGCCCATGACAGGGCTCCCTTCAAGTGTGAAGTGTTCGCGGTTGTCTGCCGGGCGAGCGGGGATTCCCGCCCCACGCCCGTCCGGCTGCGCCCCGGCTACCGCTCAGGGCGGAAGGGGATCTGCGGGTGGATGCCGTCGGGACCGATCGCGTACCAGCACCACGGGAACCCGCCGATCGCGTACAGCGGTTCGCCCTGGTACTCCGGGTCGTAGTCCCCGCCGTCCTCGCGGTGGTAGCGGGGCGTGACGATCGTGGTGGCGCCGTCGACGCCCTTGACGGCGATGTCCATCCAGGAGATGACAACGACGAGGCTCCACGGGTCCTCGTCGACCTCGCCGTCGATGAAGTCGATGGCGTCGATGACGTGGACGGTGTCGATCGCGTCGTGCCCGAATTCGGCTGCGGCGGCCTGGGTGTTGGCGGCCAGTTCGCGGACGGTGTCCAGGTCGAAGTACGGGCGGACCCAGCCCTCGTCGTGGCGCTCGTCGGCGTCGACGCAGGCCGGGTACTTGTCGGTGTAGTTGTTGCTGACCATCACGCGGTGCACGGTGGTCTCCCTTCGGTCATGGGTCGGGCCGGGCGCGCACTGGTCGTGTGCGTCCGGCCCGGGGTGGGTGATTGGTCAGAACTCGAACAGCGCGGGCGGCGCCTGCGGCGGCTGGACTGCTGCGGCGCCCAGTTCGGGCACCTCCTGGCCGGTCTGCTCCGTCCACCACTTCGCGAAGTGCGTGCGGTGGCACCAGTTGCCGGGCTTGCTGAGCTTGTCGAAGCACAGCAGCACGACCGGCACCTCCAGGTCGTTCGCGCCCGCGATGGCCGTCAGCTCCTCGCGGATGGCGTCGATGCCCCGCTCGTTCAGCAGCCGCCGGTAGATGAACTCGTACGCGTCCTCGGACTCGATCTTGAGCAGGGACCGTGTGGGCGTCACAGAGCGCGCGATTCCGCCGAGTTGGTAGGAGAGGGGGAAGCGGGGGTGACCGACCGTGGTACGCACCGGTGTGCCCATGTGCGGGGCGAATTCCTGGTACGTGCAGGTGGCCAGCTTGATCTGTTCGGTCACGTTGATCTCTTTCTGTTGTGCCATCCCGGCCGGGCCAGGCTGGCCCGGCCGGGGGACGTTAGCCGCGGCAGACGCAGGTCTCCTTGGATTCGGAGGGCGTGCCGTAGAGCCGGTTGGAGAGCCGAAGGATGCGGCTCGTGAGTTGACACAGGTCGGAGTTCTCGTCCTTCTTCTCCTGGCCGGTGAGGGTTTCGCGGAGCCAGGGGAGGAGAAGCCGCATTTCCTCGCCGGTGAGGACGAAGAGGTCACCTTCTTGAACTGCCCTGGTGGTCTCGCTGTCCATGGGACTTCCCTTGGGTGAGGTAGTGGGTGCAAGATCAACTCTATTGGGTACCCACTATCTCGATCAGGGGAACGGCCCTGAAAAGCCGGGAAGTTTAGGCCGCCGCGAACAGGTCGAGCTGGCGCGGCTGCCGCATGTGCCACTCATGGGTCCTCAGCGGGCCGCCCGGGTAACCGGGCAGGAACAGCAGGCACGTGCGGATGCTCGTCCCGCATACCGCGAACGAGTCGTCGGGCAACTTCTGGATGTCGCCGCCGACTTCGTCGACCATCTCGCGGAACTCCACGGTGGCCTTGTCGCTCCACCACATCAGCCCTTGGCTCATGATCGAGACGAGGATCGAGTTCTCGCCCATGAACCCGATCGCGTGCTTGATGTGGTCGAGCCCGTTGGCGAAGGGCGGGTTCATCACGAGCCGCTCGAACGGCTCCTCGTAGTCCAGCGGGTCGGCGGCCAGGAAGTCGCCGTGCACCACGCGCCGCGCGTCGCCCTGCTCGCGCAGGATCTCCACTCGCCGGGAGTCGATCTCGAAGGCGTCGACGATGCCGCCGCGCCGGGCGATCTCGCCAGCCATCGCACCGGAGCCAGCCGACGGCTCTAGGACCGTCATCCCGGCGTAGATCCCGGCCAGGTCGCAGACCTGCATCACCAGGGCCGGCGGAGTCGGGAACCATCCCTGCTCATACTTCGACGGGTAGTCGTTCGCTGCGAGGCACTGCCGCATGAACTCCTCGATGCGGTACGGGTAGACGTGCGCGCGGACCGCCTTGCGGCCGTCCCAGGCGCCGCCCATCTCCTTGAGCACCTTGTTCAACTGCTCGTACACCGGCCGGTCGATCTCGAAGGGCACGCTGACCTGGTCGTCACGGATCACTGTGCGCGGGTCCGTCAGGACTCGGAGCACTTCGGTTGGGAACTGCATGGGGAACCTCCGCTTAGGGGGCAGCGGCCGGGGCGCGTACGCGAAGCGCCCGGCCCGAAAATGGGGGTGGGTCAGGCGGCGTCGGCCGCGGCCTGCGGGTTGATCTCGATGCCGCCCGCGCGGACGGCGGCGACCGCCTGGGCGTCGCGCAGGTTCTTGATGGCCTTGGTCGTCAGGTCCCGCAGGTGCTCGATGCGCGTTCGGTAGCCGACGACGCCGCCGCCGACTCCGGCCAGCAGCAGAGCCAGTTCCTCGGGGTCGGCCGCGACCAGCTCGGACAGGATCTCGCCGGCCGTGGAGAGCTTGTCGATGCGCTTGGTCAGCCGGATGCGGTCGGCGGTGATCCGCTCGCGCTCCTCGTCGGTGACGTCGTGCGCACCGGGCAACAACTGCTGCTCGCCGCCCGGCGTCGCGGCGGCCGTCGCCTCGTCGGACAGGACGAAGAACGAGCCCTGCGAGGTTCGCCGGTCCTCCTCGCTGCGGACGGCCTGAGCGAACGCCTCCGCGTCGCGCTTGGTGGAGAAGTCGCCCCGGGTCCACTTGGCGAGGAACCGCATCTGGTTCTCGTGGCTGATGTTGGCCACGTACCAGGACACCCCGATGGGCAGGTGGCCTTTGTTGACCGCGTCCTGCAAGGGCTCGGCGAGCTTGAGCAGGTCGATGCGCCAGCCGATGTACGCGGCGGACTTGCCGGTGCCCTCGGCGACCTCATCGATGGTGTACCCGTCGTCGATGAGCTGCTGGAAGGCACCGGCCTCCTCCATCGCGGTCATGTCCGCGCGGCCGACGTTCTCCGCGACGGCCCTCATGCGGATCGTGCGGTCGCCTTGCTTGATGCCGTGCTGAACGACGGCGTCCAGCTCGGTCAGACCCGCGATCTTCGCGGCCCGCCAGCGCCGTTCGCCCATGATGAGCGTGTAGCGCTTGGTGCCCGGGTTGTATCGGACGCTCACCGGCTGCTGCTGGCCGATCAGTTTCATGGAGCCAGCCAGCTCGCTCAGCTTCGCCGGGTCGAAGTGCTTGCGGGGCTGGTCGGGGTCGGCGTCGATCCGGTCGACCGGAATCGTCTTGAGAGACGTGCGCACGTGGGCTGCGGTCGCCTCCGTCTGCTCGGCGATCGTCTCGCGGCGCTTGGCGACCTTGGTCGGCGTGACGACCTTCTTCGCCGGGGCCTTCCGTGCGGGCGCTTTGGTCGCCGCGTTCTTCGGCGCTGCCTTCTTGGGCTCGGCCTTCTTCGCCGGGGTGGCGGTGCTGGCCTCGGTGGTGGTGGCGGTCATCGCCTGTCCTCTCGGGTATGAGGGGTTGGTCGGGTGGTGTGTGGTCTGCGCGGGCGGTCAGGCCCAGAGGTCCCGCAGGTACTCCCAGGCGGAGGGACGGGGGCGGCCGAGGCCGCGCGCCGTGGCCTCCTCGTCGACCGCCGACCAGGCCCAGAAGAAGCCGGGCGTCTCGTCGTCGCTGGCCTCGCGCTCGCGGGCGACAGCCAGCAGCTCCTCGAATTGGGCGCCGGGCAGGTTCTTGACCAGGTCGCGCACGCGGCGCGCGGCGGCCTCGCCGCGCTTGTCGCAGGACTCGGTGCACGGGGTACCGGGCTCGACCTCGCAGATCAGGCACCGCTTGTTGAGGTCGGTGGCCTGTGTGTCGCGGCCGATGCTCACGAGTTCATCGAAGGTGATCACTGGGCCTTCCCTTTCTGCCGATGATGGAGGGGTGGGCAAGATCAACTCTATTGGGTACCCACTATCTAGTACAGATGGTGAGCCGCGAAGATCCATGAATTTTCGCAGGTCAGAGCCCTATAGGACGAGAGGGACACCCCGGGCGGCGGCCTCGTCGCCGACCGCCGACCAGGCCCAGGAGAACCCGGGCGTACTGTCGCCCTCGGCCGCCCGCTTCTGCGCGACGCGCAGCAGCTCCTCGAACTCGACGGCGGTCAGACCGGCGACCTTCAGGCGCACGGCCTGTTTCGCCTCGCCGCCGCGGTGCTCGCAGTCGACCTCGCAGGGCTCGCCGGTCTCCGCGCCGCAGTCGAGGCAGTCGTCGTCCTCGTGGTATGCCGGTGTGTCCCGCCCGACCTTCACCAGCTCGTCGAAGGTCACGACATTTCCTCTTGCTTCGGCTCGCCCTTGGCCGGGGCGGGCACGATCGCGGCGACCTCCCCCCGACCTCGGCGGTGCTTCCACTTTCCGGTGCGCTCGTATCCGCGATCGGCCAGCAGCTCGTCCACCTGCTTCATCAGGTTCCGCGACCAGGTCGCCCGGTGGTACTTCTCTCCCTCCGGGGCGGTGATCGTCTCCGGCTTGTGGCCGGGGTGCGGCTGGCTGTTCCCGTTCAGCCACGTCAGCGTGGCCTCGCTGGCGCTCAACTCGCACTCGATCTGCACGCGCTTCGGAATCTTCGGATCGCTGCGCTTCTTCGGCGTCTTCGGCCTGGCCTTCTTCGCCTCGACCTGCGCCCGGCGGATGTCCTCGGCCGGGGCCTGCGCCGACGCCTCGCCGGCCGACTTGGTGCCGGGCACCTTGCCGTCGGCGAGGAACGCGGCCATCGCCTTCTCCGGGCAGCGGGCGCGCACGTTCGTGTAGTCGACGGTGAAGGTGCCGACCCGGCCACCGTCGAACGTCGCGTCCTCCAGGGACATCACCTGCTTCGGTGCGAGCCGCAGGTTCCACGCGATCGACAGGCTCTTGGGGTTGACCCGCGCCACCTGGTACCACGAGCTGGTGGTGCGCACGAAGTCGCCAGGAGCGAAGTCGTCCGGCCTCCAGATCTTCACGCCGTTCGCCTCGGCCTTGGCGACGACCTCCTCCCAGTGGGTGATCTCCTCCCGCAGGTCGCGCATGATCCGACCGTCCCGGTCGGTGGGCTGCTCGTCGTCGGCGGCACCGCCGTTGCGGCGCTCGATGACGCGCAGCCCGGCCCGCAGATTCTCCAGTCTGCGCAGCGTCCGGTACGGGTCGTTGCGGTGCTGTTCGTAGGCGGCTGCGGCGTCCGCCCGGTGCTGCCAGTGGCTGGCACGGTCCGCATCCTCGAAGCTCTTGCGCATGTTGGTGTCGATGCGGGCGGCGTCGCGGCGGGCCTTCCCCTCGGAGTGGTGGCCGACGAGGATCGGCTGCCCGAACTCGAACCGGCGGGAGATGTCGTCCGCTCTCGCGCGGCGCGCGTTCGAGGAGCTGGCCGCGTTGTCGGCGTAGCCCTCGTACCGCTCGGTGCGGCCCTCGGCGCGCTCGACGCGGTCCGCTTCCGCCTCCGCGAAGGTCCGCCGCGTCCCCTCGTCGATCTCGACGTTCACAGTGTGCCCGGCCGCCTCCAGCGCCCTCGTCGCGTTCTTGATCCGCCAGGTGTCGGCCTCGTTGTCGCGGGAGCGCGGGATGCCGAGCGCGCCGATCGACGGGAACGGGCGGAACCCGTGGTTCTTGACCACCTCCCAGACGCCGTCCCCTCTCACGGAGTCGGTGATCAGGGTGCCTTCCAACCTGCTGTGCGTGATCGTGATGGTCGCCATGCGGCGACCTCCTCTCTGTTCGATGGGCCGCCGGTCAGACGGCCCGGTTGCGGGTCACCGGCGGCCCCCACACCGCCGGCGACGTCTCGGAGTGCCAGGTGTCGGCGTGGCCGCGGCGGGCCTCGTCGTTGTCGTGGACCGAGGTCCCGCAGACGCACACGACGACCGGCTCGGTGGACGCGTCGTCCGCGCGCTGCGCGTCGAGCCGGGCGCGGGCCTCCCGCCGCGAGTCCGCCCATTCACGGATCAGGGCGGTGCCCGCCTCACCGGCCGCGTCGCCCGGGCTCAGGCCACGCTCGATCCCGGCGAGGTAGGCGCTGGCGATCATCACCAACGCGCTGTCCCGCGTGAACTGCTCGACCAGGTCCTCCACTTCCAGGTGCGGCCAGGTGCTGTTGAGGGCCTTCGCCGCGAGCGCGGCGATCCTGCCGGTGGCCTCGCCGAGCCGTTCGACCTCGTTGGGGGAGAGCTGCTGTCCGGGCATGCGCGACCTCTCTTTGGGGCGTGGTGAGGGCGGGGCCGATCGGCCCCGCCCGGTGGTCGGCTGGTCAGCCCGCGAGGTTCTCTTCGCCGAGGCTGGTGAGCGTCACGGCCTGGCCGCCGCGCAGATCGCCGGACGTGTCCACCACGGCCCAGCCCATATCGATGGCGTACTGGACCATGGACCGTCGGGGGCAGGACCCGACCTCGACCTTCACTCCGTCTTCCTGGAGCGTGACGCCGTTGCGCCGGATGGCCTCCAGCACCACCCGCTCCTGAGAAGGCGTCGCCTTCCCGGCCTCGGTGCGCTCGTCTGCGGCCGGGACGTCGTCCTCGTCGACATCCAAGGTGTCGACGGCGTTGAGGAAGCGGCGCAGGCCCTCCTGCTCGGCCAGACGTGCGGCGTTGGCGACCAGGCTGGTGCTCATGCTCATCCCGTAGGAGAGCAGGGACTCCAGCGCCTCGGCCTTCTGCTTGGCCAGGCCCTCGCGGACGCCGTGACGCTCGATGCGCTGCATGAGCTGGCGCCAGGGCTTCGCGTTCGCGGAGGAGACCAGGGCGGCGTCGATGGCCATGGAGAGGTCGATCACGGCGCCCCTGCCGAGTTCGTCGGCCAACCGGGTGCGGGCCTCCTCGTCGGCCTTGAAGGCGCGCTCGGCGCGGTGGGTGAGGCAGCGAAGGGCAGTCGTGGCGTCCATGGCGGGTCCTTTCGGTGGGAGGGGGCGGGGCCGGTTGGCCCCGCCGGGGAGGTAGGTCAGCGGACGCACTTGGACGCCATGAAGGCGTCGACGATGGCGATCGTCTGGCCCCAGGTGGCTTCCGCGTCCATGTGTTCGGTGCCGCCGTAACCGAGCCGGCCGGTGACCCGCGCCTTGGCGGGGACCTCGTCCTCCCCGGGGGGCAGGTTGACCGTCCACGAGTAGCCGCCGTGGCTGACCTCGGTGAGTGCGCCGAGGTTGGTCTGCGTCCAGTTGGTTGCGATCCCGGCCTTGGTGAGCACTTCTGCGATCACGGCGTCCATCTCGTGTCCTTTCGGGGTGGTTTGTTGATCTACATACATCCTTCCACAAGTTCACTTTGGAAAACTCATTTGGGGGCTGAGTATTCACGGAATATCAGCGAGTTGACCTGCGGAAATACCCTTCACGCAGCCTTGATCATTCTAGATATTGGGTACCCACTATCCTTCGGTTATGGATCAAAGCCAGCTACCGGAGCCATACGCCTCCCTCGCCCGCCTCGCTGACGGGGAACCCACTCTCGACCAGGCCGCGGCCCTCACCCGCGCGCTTGAGAACGTCCCCGCCCTGCAACGCTGGCTCAAGGCGCAACGCGGCCGGGTCGTCTCCGACCTCCGTCAGAACCACAGCCGCAAGGAAATCGCGTCGCGCATCAACTGCACGCCGCAGCGCGTCAGCGACATCCTTCAAGGGCACAGCCGAGGGGCTGGCCCCCGCCGCACAGTCAGGCCCGAAGACTGACCGGCCAGTCCGCACACGAAGGCGCCCCGCACACTTCCCTGTGCGGGGCGCCTTCTCGTGCCGGACGCGGTCAGCTCCCGACGATCCGTCGAAGGTCAGCGAGGACCGGGCCAATGTCCTCGTATCCGAACTCGATGTGGCTGATCGCCTTTTCCCCCTGGTACTCGCCGTACTGATGCGAGTTCGGCGCGGTCACCAGGAGGCGACCGTCGCGCAGCTCCGCTCCCGCCCCGTCCGCATGACTGCCACTCCTCCACCACTTCTGGTAGGAGCCGTGCTCGACGATCTGCTCCAGCGCGGCGACCAGCGCGAGCGGTTCCCCGGGCGCGGCCACCGTCCTCTTGTCGACAAGTTGCCAGGCAGCGTCCCGCTCGGCGCCGGTCATCTTGCCCTGGTGGAAGTGCTTTCGCAGGTAACCGTCCATGTACTTTGCGGCGGTCACGTACGCCGATTCGCGGCGCACCTCCACCACGTACCACGGGCTCATCTGCTCGGTGGGTTCCAGTACGGCCGCCATGAGGGGCCTCCTTCGGTGTCAGGTGGGTTGGTGTCTGCGGTGCCTGCGTCGACGGTGAGAGGGGGGTCAGGTGGCGCCGAACAGCTCAAGTTGTTCGGCGTCGTCGGGTACGGCTGGGAGAGGCGGGAGTTCCTGAGCGCGCATCGTCGTGGGCCAGGGAATCTGCGGCTTTGGCGTCGGATGCTCGGCCTCGGCTCGCAGTTCGGCGACGAGACCGGGGTCGATGCGGTGCTCGGCGATCTCCTCAGCCGTAGGGACCCAGCCCGTGGGGATCGACCGCCCGAGCCGGTGAGTGATGCCCTGCACTGTGGCCCACACGCTGTACAGCCGGTCGTCGCGTTCCTCCCATGCGTGCTTCGCGTCCATGGCTTCGCGTAGCGCGTTTGCTTCGGCTCTCCGATTCCGGTCGTTCTCGGCGCTTGCGCGGTTCCGGCGGGCAACTTCCTCGCCATCGAGGAGAGGACGGAGCGGGCCGCGGTCCTCTTTGCGGTCCTTCACGGCTGGGGCGGGCTGCCAGCGCCGCCACAGGGTCAGCGCTTCCCGGCCGTCGGCGGTCACTGCGATCCGTCGCCCTGGACGGGTGAGGAACCCGGCCTTCAGAAGGGGCGCGAGGCGGGACTCATCGAGGGCGCGTCCAGGGCCGCCGGGCGCCAGGTAGTAGCGCAGCGCTCCGTCCGGGGCGTAGTGGAGCTGACTGGCTGCGGCGGCGGCCATCAAGTCGGCTTGGCCAGTGGACCAGTTGAGGTGTTGAGCGCGCTTCTGCTGCCGGGCGCGTTCACGGCGTTCGGCAAGGACCGTGGCGGGGACCGGGGGCGGGGGCTGCTCGCGGACCCGGTCCCCGAAGTTGGCGATGGACGTCAGCGGCCGGTCGCTCGGGTATTGCACCGAGACCCGGAAAGGGAATGGTCCGGCCGCTGCCTGCCGCTCGATGTCGTCGGCGTGGGCAGCGATCGTCTCCTCCGCGTGCCTGGTGAGGACCAGCACGTAGGTGCCGATCCTCTCCCCGTCACGGTCGGCGCCCTCAACGCGGAAGTCCTTCCCGCGCCCCTGGGCGAGGCCAAGGCCGCGCAGGATGCGCGCGATGGCCACGGTCGGGGAGTTGGGTTGGCTGGTCTTCGTCATGGGCTGAGATCTCCTTGGACAGGCCGGGCCGGTCAGCGTCCGTCGTTGGCGGCCAGTTCGATCACCAGCGGCCACCCGGCGTGCTGCGCCTCGTCAAGGGCGTTGTCGTGGGCCTCCTGGTGGTCGGGGACCACGTCGCCGTCGCGAACCATGCCGCTGGTGGCTGCGTGGAATCCGTCGACGACTTCGGCGGCCTGGTCGGCAAGGTCGTCAAGGGCGGCCTGCCGGGCGAACTCCGGTCGGAGGTCGGTCCAGAAGTAGCCGCACCCGGGCTCAGGCTTGCCCTCGAAGGAGCGAGCGGCGACCACATACACATCCACCGTTTCCTGCTCGACCATGAACCAGGCAAGGACCTTCGCCCACGCCTTCTCGGTGGTGTACTCCTCCACCAGGTACGTGAACGGGCCCTCGCCGTCGAGCCGTCCGGGACCGGCGACGGACACCGTGAAGTCGCGCGCTGTCTGCTTGTAGTCGTACGGCAGGTCGTAGAGCGGGCCCCGCTCGGCGACCTCGTCGACCCGATGGGCGGCGGGCATCTCCGGCTTCTCGGACCGCGCGGCCTTCTGGCTGGCGGCCTTGCGGGTCAGCCAGTCCAATTCGGCCGCGCCGCGCAGTTCGTTGAGGAGCTGGAGCTGCTTGCCGATGCCGAGTCCGGCCAGCGGCGCCTTAGCGTCCGGCCACACCTGGCGTGCGGCCTGGACGTAGGCGGCTCCGGCGAGGATGGTCACCTCGCGGGCGCGGTCCACGCCGAGCTTGCGGGCCTGCGCCTGGAGCAGCAGGTCCGATACCGCATCGCGGTCGCCGATGTGGGTGTCGTAAGGCTCCAGCTCGGTGTCGAGGGTGACGAGGCCATGGCGGGCGCTGAGCACGAGGACCAGGGCGTCATGCTGCTCGGCGAGCGAGGCGGCTGCTCCCCAGCAGGCGCGGAAGTACGAGCCTGTGTACAGCTCGCGTGCGGGGGCCGTGTGATCGAGCTTCTTCACGGAGCAGGCGATCACGTAGACGCGGTCGGTGCGGGACGTGGGCGGCACAGTGGCCATCTGGGGTCCTTTCGTCGGTGGCCGGGTGGTGTCCGGACGCTGTCCGGGCAGGTGACGCGAGGTGCGCACCGACTGTCCGGACAGCGCCCGGACACGCGTCCGGGACGTGTCCGGGGCGTGTCCGGGCGACAGTCAGGCCGGGGTGAGGGCGTTGACGAGGGCGCGGGCGAATTCGCCGGACACCTCGTGGCGGTGGCCGGTGATGTGGCGTCGGGCCTCGTCGCGGTCGCTGGTGTGGCGGGCGAAGCCGCACTCGCAGATCGCGACGCTCGCCGACGAGTTCCGCCGCGCGCCGCCGCCCGGCGGGTAGCGGTACCCGTCCGGCTCGGTGGTGCGGGTGCGGTGGTCGCGGGCGAACAGGCCGATCTGCGCCGTGAGGGACTGCCGAACCTGGTTGCGGTCGTCGACTACGACCAGGCCACGTGCCCGGAGGCGGGCGGTCGCTGCCGGGGGGATGAGCCAGATGCCGCCAGTCATGACCCGCTTGATGGGGTCGTACTGGGCGTCGCGGACGGAGTCGATGAGCAGCAGGTCGGAGCAGGTCGCGTCGGTCAGGGCCTTCGCGACGGGCAGGTGCGGCCGGAGCCGGATCGAGCGGGGGTGGCTGGTGACGTGCTCGCCGACCTGCCGGTGCGCGGTCCAGGAGATGAGCATCCCGCCGTCGGTGGTCACGTCGATGTCGAAGTTGCGGCGCACGGCCCGGCCGAGGAGCCACAGGGCCTGTCCCTCAGTGGCGTTGCCCTCGGTGGTGCCGCCGATGTGGGTGACGGTCTCGTAGAACATGCTGGGCCCTTCGCTGGTCAGGCGGCGTCGGAGTAGAGGGCGTGGACCAGGTCGGCCCATCCCCGGTGAACGTCGATCAGCGCGTCGAGGGCAGCCATCGCCATCTCGTCGTTGCAGTCGTTGATGCGGTCCAGAGCGCCCAGGCGCCAGGCGCGCAGCGAGTTGGCGTGCGCGCGGGTGGTGGAGTGCGGCAGGTCCAGCGCGGGCAGTGTGGGCAATTCGCCGGTGACGGGCGCGGTGACGTAGGGGAGGAGGATCGTCGGGACGTCGGTGGCCGCCAGGCAACGGCGGGCGGCCTTCAGCGCGGCCTTGGTGGCGTCGTCGAGTTGCCCGGTGAGGTCGTCGGTCGAGTCGAGGAGCGCGGCCGAGGCGTCGTGGAGGTGGCGTGCGGCGGCCTCGTAGGCGCGGCGCTGGGGGTGGATCATGGCGCGCCCGCGTACCAGGTTGCCGAGCAGCCGGGCGCGGGTCGCTGCCTTCGCGTGTGCGTTCACGATGCTGTCCTTCGGGTTCGAGTGGTCAGGCGGCGGCCATCGCGGCGGCGGCCGAGTGGTAGCAGGCGATGGAGCGCAGGCCGGCCGGGCAGTTGCAGTTGCCGGTGATGGCGGTGCGGTAGACCTCGCTGCCGTCGTCGGAGACGACGAGGAAGATCCGGTTCGCGCGGAGGGGGATCACGGCGCCCAGCTCCAGGAGCTCGACAGCCTTGGTGACTTGCCAGCCGTGGTGTCCGCCCTGGTTGGTGCGGGCGGCGCGGTGGATCTTGCGGCGGCACTTCGGGCCGTAGCCGTCGGGGCTGGGGCGGCGCAGGATGCGGCGGCACTTGAGGCACCGGGCCGGGTGGTTCGTGGTGGTGGCTTGAGTGCTCATGTCGCGCCCCTTTCGCCTTACTTGGTGGTGTGGTGTGACATTCACCATCTTACCCAAGTCAACTTTGGAAAATCCATTTGGGAAACCTGGATTGGCAAAAGGACAGCAAAGATCGGCGTGTCCGGACGCCCCCCCGGACAACCCCGGACAACCGGTCCGGACAGCACGACGCCCCGCCCTCCCACCAGGGAGAACGGGGCGTCCGGATGTGTCCGGCGGCTACTGCGCGGGCTCGGCCGCCGGCCGCTTGCACTGGTCGTGGCGGTCGCAGTTACACCGCTTGCAGTCCACGCACATCTGGCCGGCCACCAGGCCGCAGGCGCCGCACCCGCCGGTCGCGTCCAGTTCGGCATCGTCGAGCGCGATACACAGGTCCACCAGCGCCTTGTGGTTGAAGCGACGCCGGGGCCTGCACTTCCCGTCGCAGAACTCCGGCCCACCCAGCAGCACCGAGTCGTCGTCAGGGTGCCCTTCGCACTGGAACGCGCACGGGTCGCCGGGCTCGACCGTGATCGTCACCGCGTGCGCCTTCAGCACGCCCTCGCCGCCGTTGTCCGCCTGCGACCGCGCCGCATCCACCGCCGCGATGGTCTGCGGGTAGTCGTTGATCTCCTGGTTCTGTGCACGGTGCACGCCGAAGACGAGCGTCCGCAGCTCGACGTCGTCCTTGCAGTCGAACTGCTGCTCCTCGATGGCGGGGTGCTCGATGGTGACCTGATACATGCCGTGCTCCTTCATCGTGTTGGCTGGGGGGGGCGGGTCAGCAGGGGAGGGCGGGCGCGATGCGCTCGACGGCGACGATGTCCCAGGCCGCGCTCTCCACGGACATGCCGAGCGTCCAGGGCGCCCGGTAGGTGGCGTGACGGTCACCCTTGTCGACGCCGTACACCCGGGCCCAGAACTGCGGGGCGGGGGCGGCCGAGATGCCGGTGTCCAGGACGGTCAGGCGCGCGCCGTGCGCGTGGAGGATGTCGCCGGGCACCACGGACAGTCGGGGGACCTCCAGGGCGATCCGCTGGTTCCCTTCCGCGTGCAGCTCGGCCAGCGCTGCCGGGTCGGCCTGCGCGAGGTAGCGCAGGGCATCGCCGAGGTCGCGCACGGCCATGGCGTGCTCCTCGCCTGTCGGCGCCTGGGGGCCACGCAGGACGGCGGCCGAGGTGCGCGCCGCGCACTTCGCCTCGTCGACGCGGGAGGTGTCAACGAGTTCGCAGCGGTCCGCTCGCCAGGCCGAGCCTTCTTCGGTCTCGACCCAGGTGTGCGGGCCGCTGCGCATCAGGCTCGCGACGGTGCGGGTGCCGCCGTCCGTACACACGATCCGCTCGCCCTTCTTGAACGGCTGCGGCTGGTGCAGGGGGTCCAGGTCGACGCCGCACGCGGCGGCCTGTGCCATCGCCTTCTCGACGCTCGCGGCGTACCGGCCGTCTTCGATCTCGTGCGCGGGGCCGGTGAGCTTGTGCAGCTCGCCGTTTCGGGTGGTCAGGGCGACGGGCCAGGCGTCCGTCAGGATGGCGACGATGCCTTCGCCGGGGATCACGAGCAGGTCGCCGTCGTGGATGCCGTCGCCCTGTGAGGCGTCGTACGCCTCGGCGGTGCAGTCGAAGCGGTGCACGGCCGGGTTGGTAATGGGCGGGCGGGCGGGTTCGGGCGGGTTGGCGCCGTCCTTCTCGGCTGCCGCGAGGGCGGCCTCGCGGGAGGTGGCGCGGTCGCGTGCGTGGTCGACACAGGAGGGGCAGAAGTCGGCGACGCGGGCGGCGCGGGTCTCGTCCAGGTCGCGGGCCTTGCGCCGGTCGCACAGCGTCATCGGGGCGAACGGGTCGGCGAGGTGGGGGGCGTCGAAGTCGTCTTCGCCGTCGGTGCGGACGGCGGTGACGTCGGCGCGGGCGCGGAGGTCGGCCATGTTGGCGCGGGCCTGGTCGGCGTCGGTGACGGTGGCGCCGAGAGCGAAGGCGGCGGACGCGAGGGGGGAGGCGGAGGCCAGGCGCTCCGCGTAGGACTCGGTCACTATTCGGGCCTTTCGTGTGATGGTGGGTGGTTCACCATCAATTATACCCAAGTTAACTTTGGAAAAACCATTTGGGTTTGACGTTTTTGCAGGTCAGCGCCCTGCGAGCGGCAGCGCCTCGACCGTCACCGCAGGGCGGGGCGAGGCGGGGCGAGGCGCCGACCTGCCCGGAGTCGTCAGGTGTCGCCAAGCGCGTCGGGGTGGACCGGGCAGGGCCCGAACCCGCTGCCTTGGCTGGCGAGATGGGCGTGACGGCGCCCGCTGAAGCTGCACGCCGCCTTCGGGTCCTCGTCGCAGAACTCGACGCACGTGCAGTCCTGCACCTCGTCGACGGACGCGCCTTCCTGGTGGGCGGCCACGGCGTGGCCTCAGTGGTTCGCAGCCTTGGGCACCTTGACGTCGGGCCTGTGCGCGAAGACGCACCGCGAGGAACGCAGCATCCTCTCCGTCGCCCAGCCGCGCTCCTTCATGCGCTCCGCGAGGATGTCGAGGCATGGACCGTGCCAGGGGTCGTCGCGGCGGACGGCCCGGCCGCCTTCCAGCCAGTAGAGGGCGACGCGCCCGTGGGTACGCGGGTCGATGACGTACCCGCGAACATTCCGCTGCTCGTCGACGGGTTCGCTGATGTCGTGATGGTCAGTCAGCGTGGCGTAGGCGAGGCCACTCAGGACCTCGCGAGCGGCTGCGACATCGGGGTCCGTCACGTGCTTGGGGGTGCAGCCCTGGGCGGTGCCTTCGTGCTGGACTACTACCCCTTCAATGGGTTGTCCGGACACATCCGGGGCGGTGCCGGTCGCGTCCGGCTCGGCATCCTCGTCGTTGTCCGTGAAGATCCGCACGGTCAGGTCGAGTTCCCCGTCGGGGGCCATCGCCAGGCGGTGGGACAGCTCAGGGAAGGCACCTTCCTTGCCGTCGGTCAGCGCGTTCACGGCGGCGCGGACGCGGTCGGCATGGTCGCGCTGGAAGGTCATCGCGCGGCGCTCGGTGTCGCCGTTGGCGAGGGCGTCGGCGTACACCGGGTCGTGCGCGCGCAGGTAGTCCAGGGCGGCACCCAAGCGGGCAAGGGCTTCCCGCCAGTCCTGGCTGGCGGGGTCGGGGTCGGTGCGCACGCGGGCGGCAGCCTCGTTCGCCTCCTGGCGGTGGGCGGCGATGGCTTCGCGGGTGGCCGCTTCGGCGTACCGCTCACGCTCGTCGGCCATGCGGCGTGCGACGGTCACGCATACGCCGCAGAAGCGGTCGGTGGCCTCGATCTCCTCGACGGTGAGGCGCCGGATGGTGGGCCTGCCGCACAGGCCCATGCCGGTGTCGTGGGCGTAGTGGGCAAGTAGGCCCTTGCCCAGCCTGGCGGGGTGGACGTTCGCGCGCTCGTGGAGCGGACGGTTGCCGGTCATTTGGGATCCTTTGGTCGGGTGGTGTGTACAGCACCATCATACCCAAATGGATTTTGGAAATATCATTTGGGTGCGAGTTTTTGCAGGCCCCCGGGACACCAGCGCGTTTGCCAAAGTCGCCTTGTGGAATGCTGGGGGGCATGACCGATCGCCCGAAGGCCAAGCCCTCCCACGAGCCGAGCCAGGACCTCACTGATGCTCAGGCCGCGATGGACGAGGCGTGGAAGGTGTACGAGGAGAAGCGTCACGCCTATCGCAAGGCCATCGCCGACGAACTCCGCGCCTCTGGGATCTCGCACGCGAAGATGGCCGCGCTCACCTCGTACACCGAGGAGACCGTCCGGCACATCGCTCGGGAGTACAAGGTCCCGCCGAAGCGCAAGCCGACCGTCCGCCCCCTCAAGGACTGACGTCACGCCCCGCGCTTTGCCCGGTCCACCCCGCCGCCTCTCGCGCGAATGCGGGCGATCTCGACCTTGGCGCGCGCGACGACCGCAACCACGGCGACGACGCAGCCGCTCAGCAGCACCCACACGAACGCTGTCGTACCCGCCATCGTCGTCTCCTGCCTGCCGCACCTGAGGAGGCAGGAGAGTACCGCCCCAGCACACCGACGGGCCGCGCACCAACTCGTGCCCGGCCCGTCGGTGTGCCCGGGGTTGGTTACATATCCGGCTCACCTGCGGTGACTGTGAAGCCCAAGGCGATGTCGACGGTGACCGGCTCCCCGCCGACGCTCGTGGTGACGCGGAGCTGGCGCGTGCCGTCCGGGCTGGGCTCCAGCTCCCACATCTCGTGGACCAGCTCGGAGGCCGGGCCGGGGATGAGTTCGCCGGACCGGGCGAGCAGGTGCGTGATCAGGCTCGCGACCTGGCGGACGGCCGGGTGCTCGGCGGCGGCTTTCGCGCGGGGACTCATGGCGGGCTCACATTCTTCCGGGTGGGATTAACTTCAATTCCATTCTTTCCGAATTACCTTCCCGGCATCCGCGAATTCCTGGATTGGTTCACTTAATTCGCCGATAATGCAGGAGGGCCCACCACCGGTAATTGGTGGCGGGCCTCTGTGATGTACGGGGCAGGCGTGCGGGCTTGCGGCTACAGCACTCGGAACAGGAAGGCGACGAGAATCGCGGCGATCATCAGTGACCCGGCGATCTGTTGCTCGCGCGGCAGGTCGAAGAAGTTGAACCGCTTGGGCTCGATGATCTGCTCGCCGTCGGGGATGTGACCGCCGTGCTTGAGGACGCGGTGGCTGTGGCGCTCCTGCGCGAGTGCGCTGCGAGTGTGCACCGGCAGCGACGTGGTGCGGCACTGCGTGCACCGGTAGCGGTACATCGCACCCCCCTCCATTTCAGATCACCCCCCATGATGCTCGATTTTCCAGGCGGACGGGCCCCTCTCGGTGTCCTGCACATACCGGTAGCCCTTCGCGATCTCCTCGCCCGTCCAGACGTCGTCTGGCGTATGGGCCCCCTCTTCTGGGGCGTTGGTGGCGTTGTTGGCGTTGGCGTTGGCACTCTCACCTGCAACAACGCCGGACCCCTGGGGGGAGCCCTGGGTGGGGGGCAACGGCGGGAAATCGTCGCGGTGCACGCCCGGCCCGTTCCCGGCCTCTGCGCGCACCCCCGTTCGAATGGCGATGTGGGCCTCGCCGAGCACCCTCCGGACGGCCCGGGTGTCGGCCAGGGAGAGGTGCTGTCGGAGGGTGGTGAGGAGCACCCCGCGCCCCTCTCCGACGAGCCGGTGGAGAGCGTGGATTACGTCGTTGCGGGAGGGCCCGGCGGGGGTCTCGTCGGCGCCCTCGGTGGACTTCTCGTCGGCACCCTCGGTGGACTCCTCGGCCGGGTCGTCGGCGGGGCCTTCAGGCGAGCTTTCGGGGGCCTTGGCGAGATCGGCCGCAGAGGTCGTTTCGTGGGTCTTCCCGAGTCGCTTGAGCCTGCCAAGGACTCCGCCGCTGGGGGTGTCCTTGGAGTTCTCCTTGCTGGCTTTCTCCACCTTGGCGGGAGCTTCTTCCGGGTTATCGCCACCCTTGGGCTTCTCCCCCGGCTTTCTGATTTTCTGGCCCTTCTCCCCCGTGACCTTTTCGCTCTTCTCCCCCGCCTTGTTGCCCTTCTTCTTGCCACCGGGCTCAGGGATTCGGCCGGTTCCGGCGGCGATGAGGAGCAGGAAGAGAGCGGCGGCTACGGCACCCGGGGCGGCAGGGTGCTGGGCGGGCGCGGTCGCCAGGACGTAGCCGAATGCTGCTGTGATGCCGAGGCGGGCGGGAATGCTGCCGCCCTTGCCGATGGAGCCGGTCGCCCAGGCGTAGAGAAGGACCAGGAGTAGCCGCCCGCCGCGCAGCAGGCACAGGACGCCGATGATGGCGCCGTGCCCGGCCCTGGCGAGGCCACGAAGCAGCGGAGGGCCGCCCCGGCGACCGGCGGCCACGGCGAGCGGTCCCAGTTCCTTCAGTGGCCTGACGTCGTAATAGGGGCTGAGGTCGGGGAGTGCCAGAGCGCGGCGACGCTGCTCGGGATCCTCCTCGCCGACGTCGTCCTGGTCCTCGTCGTCGGCCAGCTCGGGTTCGTCGTCCAACTCGGGCTGGGCGAGTGGCGGGACGGGGAAGGGGACGGCCACGGGCGCAGGCATGCCCCACTCCCCCGCCGCCTCGTCGTCGGGGTCGGGGACTGGGTACAGGTGCGGGGCGGTGCTCATCAGGCCGCCAGTTGTGCGGAGACGAGGGCGATCTTCTCCGCGAGGATGCCGAGGCCGCCGTCGGCGCTGGAAGCGATGTAGAAGAGCGGGATGCCCATCGTGACCAAGCCGCGCAAGGTCAGTTTCTTCCACGAGATGATCGCCATCATGCACAGGCCGATCGCGGGGAGGGTCAGTTCAGGGGCCACGCTGTTGACCAGTACCAGCAGGTCGTTGACGACGCCCTTCACGATGGAGAAGGGCCAGCCGGTTGCCGCGTAGGAGGCTCCGGCGAGGATGGACAGGAAGAGGGTCCATCCCCAGCCGAGAGGCTTGACCTTGCCCCCTCCGGATGTGCCAAGGATGAGAACAACGGTGAGGAAGGTGGCGAGTCCGAAGGGGCCGAGCGAGCCGATCAGGCTGTTCATGCGGTGTCCTTGGAGTGTGGTGGTCGGGCGGGGCTACAGCTCAAGGTCGGTGGAGCCGTACAGCAGGGTGCCGACGACCATGGAGATCAGCGGGATGCGCCCAGCGAGGGCGAACAGGGGGAACCAGCCGCGGGTGCGGTTGTCGAGCGCCCAGACGCCGACGGCGACGCCGTACCAGAGACAGACGTGCCGGTCGGTCCACGAGCCGTAGGTGTGCACGAGGTACGCCGTCTCGGCGGTGAAGTACTGCGGGATGCCGAAGAAGAAGCCGGCGGCGAGTGCGGTCCCGTTGTAGAGGGCCCAGCGCTTCGGGGCTTCCAGCCCGAGCCACCACTGGATCAGGGACTGTTTCGGCGCCGGCTTGCTGTCGAGGTAGGCGGGGCGCTGGTAGACCCGGGGAGGGCCGGTGTGCTTGCGGCGCCACTTCTTGCGGAGCCACGCTGGGATGGCGCTGCCGTCTTCGGCCTCGTCCTCGTCACTGCCGTCGGGGGCTTCGAGCTGCATCGCGCATTCCTGGCACCAGTAGGCGACGACTTCACCTGTGGTCTGGGAGTGAACCGCGTGCGGGGTGGGGTGGTCGCAATTCTTCGTGGCGGTGGCCTCTCCCCCGCCCTCGTCCTTGGTGGTGGACGTGCCGGGGACTGGGGGTTCGCCTGCGTCGAGGGGCGGCTTCTTCAGCGACCACCAGTCAGGCAGCCGGGCGGCGCCTGAACGGGGGTCCGGAACGGTGTCCGCGCTGGCCGGGGCCGTGTCCGGGCTATCCGGGGCGTTGGTGTCCGCCATGTCCGGGGCCGGGTCCGGCTGTCCGGCGTCGTCGTTCTTGGGCGCGTGGTCGGGTTCGATGCGGTCGGCGAGGTCGTTGAGGCGGCCGAGGAGGACGCGGGGCCGGAGGTCCATGGTCAGTTCCTTCCGTACGGCTTGAGGGCCCGGGCTGCGCGGCTGCCGAGGTCGCGGCCGTGGCCGCGGTGGCGTCGGGCGATGCTGCGCAGCACGGGCACGGCGCTGTCGGCGGGCACGATGCGGATGCCGTCGAAGATGAGCTCGCCGCCGTCGACGGGAGCGCCGTGCATGACGACGAGGGAGATGACTGGCACGCCCAGCACACGGGAGACGGTCGCGGTCTCATGGCGTAGGCCGCGCAGCCGGTCGGTGACGTCCAGGTCGCCGTGGAGGAGGCGGCCCCGCACGATGCGGACACGGCACCGGGCGTCCCAGCGCTTGGTGTCGACGGCGATGGCCACGCCCCGGGGCGACACCACGAGGTGGTCGACGTTCGCCCGGCCGGTGGGCAGCGCGAGGTCGTGGAGGACGGTCCAGCCGAGCGGGCGCAGGACGGCCAGCAGACGGCCGGTGCGTCGCTCACCCTCGGCACCGGCGGCGAACTGAGCGGCCTGAGCGGCCTGACGGCCCCGTACGGTCTGGATGCCGACCAACTCCGCGAGGCGCACGAGCGGCGTGCGGAGCTGGCGGGCGCGGGCCGCCGCCGACCGCCCGGCCCGGCCGGGGCGGCTGCCCCAGACGAGCCAGGCGAATACGGCGGCAGCCAGCAGGAGCGTGCCGATGCTCATGACGCGGTCCGCTTCCGACGCTGGATCTCGCGGTGGACGGTGCGGCGGACGGTATCCGCCGCCGCCTTCGGGTGGACCTTGTGGACGCGGGCGAGGAAAGCGGGGTCGTCCTTGTCCATGTGCGGGTTCTGGTCGAGGGCTTCGCGGGCCATGGCGGCGATCGACGGAACGGCGAAGTCGCGCACGGCGTCCTCGTTGCCCTGGCCGCCGGACATGTCCGCGCCGTTGTCCGTGTCCTGCCCGGACGCGAGCGGGACGAGCGGCCCGGGCGGGGTGGTCGCCTGCGCGGACACGGTCCCGGACGACTGTCCGGCCGCGGTGGTCTGGGCGGGTAGAGCAGGCTCCGGGGCTGGCTCGGCCGGGGTCTGTCCGGACGCCGGGGCTGACCCGTCCGGACGCTGTCCGGGCTGGGCCGGGGCGGTCAAGGCGGCGGCCGGGGCGGTCATGAGGGCCTGCGCGGTCTGGTACTCCGGGCCGCCGACTGCGCGCCGGTACGCCTCGCCGCGGTATAGGCGGCGCAGCTTCTCGCCAAGCAGCGCGCGGCCGGCCGCCTCCTGCTCCTGGGCGACGACCCAGTTCGTGACGCCCTTGGACAGCTTCACCTGCGTACGGCGCAGCAACAGCGCCCAGAAGCCCTTGGAGAGAAGGTCGACGACGGCACCGACGGCACCGACCCACGGGAGACCGTTGCTGTAGCCGTAGACGAACACGGCTCCCATGCCGATGACCAGGGCGACCCATCCAGCGATGCGGGCGGGGCGGGCGCGGTCGGGGTCGATCCGGCCGTCCAGCCACTCAAGGGCAAGGCAGCCGAGCCATGACGCGGTGAAGACCAGGCCGATCAGGTAGGCCACGAAGGGGTGCAGCAGCTCTGCGAGGAGTCCGCCGACGCTGGCCGAGGTCCCGATGAACGCGGCGACCGTGAGAAACACAGCGAGGCCGATGACGCCACGCAGAACGACGGTTTCCCAGTCCTTCGGCGGGACGGGCTCCTGAACGTAGTAGCCCTCGGTGTGGGTGGACTCTCGCCCGTCGATGACGGTGACGACCTGCCGCTGCTTCTTCACGCGGCGGTACTTCACGCCGGGCTCCTGGTACTGCGGGGCGTCGGGATTCTCGGGCATCGGGATGCCTTTCAGGGGGGCGACATGGAGGGGAAGGCCGGGCCCGCCTTCGGGCAGCGGGCCCGGCCTGTGGTGCAGGCCGCAGAGGGGCGGCCGTTCCCCAACGCGTGCTCCAGCCGCCGCTACTTGGGCGGGTCGGAGTGCTTCTGCGTGGGGCGCTTCTCGGGCGGGTAGTAGCCGCCGCGGTCCGGGTCGTAGACGGTGGCGTGCCGGTCCTCCGCCCGTGCGGGATCCCGGGTTGGCATGTCCTTGGGCAGCGGGCTCACGAGTCGCCCCCCGTCCCGTGGGCGCCGAGGGCTTCCACAGCGGCGACAGCGGCCCTGGTGAGACCAACGACCTGCTCTCCGCTGGTGGTCGCGGGCCGGCCGAGCATCCCGGCCTGGCAGTTCGCCTCGATGGCGTGGGACAGGCGGACGACGGCGCCGATCGCCGCGTAGACCGCGGGTCCGGGGTTCTCGACGTTATTCACTTGCCCCACCTGGCCTTGGCGGTGTCGGCGGCGCGGGCCTTGGTCAGCCCGGACTGGATGCGTGCCTCTGTCGCACGGTCCTCCCGCTCCTCGGGGGTGCCGTAGTCGGCAGCGCACTGCGCGAGGAGGTCCGCGGCGGACTGTCCCGGCTGGGTCTCTACCTTGTCGCGCTTGAAGAGAGCCATCAGACGGCACCCGCCCGCGTGGACAGGGAGGCGAGGACGCCGCGAAGGCGGATCGCGTACTCGCCGCGGGTGATGCCGCCGGTGTGGCTGGGGGCAACGGTCAGGGCCGTGCGCGAGACGTGCGCGGCATCGCTGCCGATGCGGCGGCCGCACACCTTGTACGCCTCAGCGCCGACGCTGACCAGCAGTGCATCCTGCTCCAGCAGTGCCGTGGGCCGTGTCGTCGTGAAGTGGGCGGCGACCTCGGCCAGGACGAGGGCGACCTTTTCGGTGTGCTCGGGCTGGACGGAGGTATGGCCGTCCGCCGGAATCAGATCAGTAGAGTGGCCCATTGCGTCAACTCCTGTAGTGGCAGGGCTTGGCGTTCCCGGCACCGTGTGCGACCGCGGAGCCAGGGTTGTGGCGGCCCGGTATGCGACTACCGGGCCGTCACTTTCGGTTTGTCCCGGCTTTGCGTGCGACCGCGCGGCTGGGGCTGATGAAGTTGTGATGCGACGATGACGGTGCGTCAACACCGCCGAACGATAGGCTAGCCTATTGCTCTCCGGCGGTGCTACACACCCGGAGAGGGGCGACTGTGGCCAGTTCGAACAACGAGGAGGTACAGCGAGTGAGAGCCGCGATTGCCGCCCTGTTCGAGGAGGACACGCCAGAGGAACGCTTCATCCGACTCACCCGCCTGCTCACCGACTGGCCGGAGCTGCACGCACAGGTGCGGCAGATGCGTCAGGCGACCGGGGACGATCTGCACGACAACGGCATGACGTACAAGGAGATCGGCGCACTGATCGATGTCACGGAGGGCCGTGCGAGGCACATCGCCAAGGGCATCGTGCGCCCGGTGCGCGACAACGCGAAGGCGAAGAGGAAATCCGGCGAAAAGCCCGAGGCGGCTGGCGAGTAGCGGCCGGGCGCCGTGGACAGCCGGCCGGCCGCGTCGCGGATACCGGATGGCCCGCGGGGGCGGGGATATCGGGCGGGCGCGACAGGGCGACCGGGACTGAGCATGCAGCGGCCCCCGCTCCGGGGACTCCAGGGCGGGGGCCGCTGCTATGTGGTCACCGTCGGCCATTGCCGCCGCGCGACCGGTCGTTGACTTCCTTCACCTTCTCCGAGACCGTCTTGCCATCCTGGGAGCCGTGCGGGTCTCCCGGGTTCTGAGGGGCGTTACTGGGGGCGTGGTTCACGGTCACTCTCCCGCTCCTGCGACTGGGGTTGGGGTTGGGGTGTTGTGCGTGCCCCCGGCGGGGTTGCGACCCACCCGCCGGAGGCGTTGCGCGGCCCGCAGACGGCGCCGGCCGTTAGTGGCCATCCGGTGCCGCCCCATGGATGCGGGCATGACCGATACGTGCAGAAGCCTGTCCTGCGACTGGCTATGCACCTCGATCCAGCAGCTCTAAGGTGTACTAGTACACCTGTCGGTGTCAATCCTGTCGCCGATAGTCACGAGGAACGGAGGAGGGTGTGGCACAAGAGGAGAAGGCGAAGTACCTGCAGATCGCCGAGGAGATCATCGAGCGGATCGAGTCTGGTGAACTCACGCCGGGCGATCACGTGCCGTCGGTCCGGGACATCATCGCCGCGCACCAGGTGGGCGCGGCGACTGCGGGCAAGGTGCCGGGGGTTCTGCGGCAGCGCGGCTACGCCGAGACAGTACGAGGCGTGGGCACCGTCGTCCGCGCCCGCCGCACTGTCGTGCCGGGCTCGGAGCGGCTGACCCGGTTGCAGACCAACACGAGCCTCGGGCCGGACGAGCGGGTCGAGATTCTGGCGCTGCGCCGCGAACCGGCAGAGCAGGAAGTCGCGGACGGGCTCGGCATCGAGCTGGGTGACCAGGTGGGGCTCAGGCGGCGCCGCTACCTGGACAAGGCCGGAGTTGTCACCGTCTCGTCGACGTGGGTGGCGGGTGCTGTCGTGGACGCGGCGCCCGCCTTCCTTGAGCCGTCGCCGCTGCCGAGGATGACGTTCGGGCTCATCGAGGAGGCCACCGGGCGTCGCGTCTCGCGGCGGCGGGACACTCACGACATCCGCCCGGCCCCTGCCGACATCGCCGGGCACATGGGAGTCGACAAGGGCACCCTGCTCCTAACGGTGATCAACCACTACTGGGACCAGTTCGGCGAACCGACTGAGTTCGCGATCGACTACGTCGGCCCCGGTCGATCGCTGTCGACGGAGTACGCCGTCGACTGAACTCCTGGTCCGCGTGCAGCACCGCGACTATGTGCACAGTTCGGCCCCCTTCCCCGCTGGTCGCTGAGAAGGGGGCCGAGTTGCGGGTCCGGACACTGTCCACGAGTCCTGTCCGGACGATGTCCGTGCTGGTAGCGGGGGCTATCGGCGTCCGGCCGCGAAGAGGGCGGCGACGCCGATCACGGCCCGGTGCAACGCCTGGTCAATGAGCGCGGGGGCGCCCGGGTCGTTGACGAGCCAGCCGCTCTTACCTGCCTTGTGCGCGGCGCGGACGACGAGCGGGGCGCCGTCCTCGGCGGTCTCGGGCCAGTGCCCGGCGCAGCGGTCGATGACGTAGTGCGACCCGCCGGACAGGGCGAGGGCCAGGCCCGCGCGCCGCCAGTCCAGGCCGAGGCGCAGGTATCGGTCGGCGGCCAGCAGTGCGAGGGCCTGCGCGGCGGTGTATGAACCGACGTGCCGTGCGCAGACGAGGGCGCCGTCGCGCCCGTCGTTGCCCTTGGCGACAGCGTCAGCATCGCGCTGGAGGATGTAGTCACCGATCTCGTGCGCTGCCATTAAGGCGACGTACGCGGCTCCGGCGCGGGCGCCGGGCGACGCGGCTCCGGTGACGCGGGCGGGGAGGTGGACGACGGCAGTGCGGGCTGCTCCGGCCGCCGTACGGGACGCGGTGCGGGCGGCGCGGCGGGCGGGATCGAGGTTCATCGTGAGGCTCCTTCGGAGAGGGTGCGGGCAGGGACCCGGGCGGCGGAGGCGGCTGGGGCTCGGTGGACAGGAATAGTTGGGTGCCGCCACGTCGTCGTCGCGCACGGTGCGGCTCCCTTCGGTGTCGGGGTCCAGCCTTGCGGGGCGTCGGCTGGCGTTGTGCCCAGGACTGGGCAGTACGGAAGTGGGACAGCTCACGGACAGCGGCGGCGGGGTGGGCTGGCCGTCCGGGGTGGTGCGGGCCTGTTCGATCGCGGCGAACGCTTCGGAGAGGGCGTCTCCGGCCAGGCTGCGAGGCACGGTGGCCCGGTACTCGACCCGGACACCGTCCAGGACAGGTTCGACGCGTGTACGGACGATGTCCGAGCCAGTCGGGCCGGGGACGTCGTCGCAGAGCGGCGGCATGTCCGGACGGTCGTCGACGATATTGTCCGAGCTGTCCGGACTGTGTCCGGGGCGGGTCACTGCTCGCTGCCCGCTTCGTTCAGAGTCGACCCGGCCGGGGGCGTCTGCTGTCGCATCGGCTCGGCGTCGGGCACGGTCACGATCGGCACGCCGGAGGTGAGCTTCGGGTCGGGCGGCTGCGCGGCCTGGTCGTGGACGAGAGGCGGGCAGGCGGGCGGTTGGTTCCACATGGGGTGCTCGGGGCGCAGCAGGACGTACGCCACGTCCAAGAGGCGGGCCGCCGTGCTGTCGGCGGCCTCGCGGCTGACCGAGTACGGAGCGCACCGCGTGAGCGCATACGCCAGCTCGGCGACGGCTAGGGGCCGTACGCCGTCGGCGGGCCGCAGCGCCTCGTCCCACTGGAAGTCGCAGCGCTGGCAGGAGCGTTCCAGCCGCTCGGGCAACGGACCGCGCATCTTAGTGCGGCCGTTGTAGTCCCACAGGCCGCGCGGCGACTCCGGCCGGTAGCGGGTGAACGCTTCGTTGTAGGAACACTTGGTGCACACGGTCAACTCGCCGGAGTACGGCGGCAGTTCGCTGCCGAGCTGCTGCTCGCCGACCTCTTCCGGGAGCCGCTTCCTGGTCGCGGTGGTGGTGTCGTGGTTCACGGGACGTGCCCTTCGAGTCGGGTCTGATGGGTCCGTGCGGGTCACGCCGCGCCCGCGCGGGAGACGGGGATGGTAGGGCCTTCAGCTATCCCCGGCCCCGCGCCATGCCCACCCTCGGCGGTAGGCGGGAACGGGGGTGCTGAGGGACTGTTCGGCTCGGTCGCGACCGTGGCCATGCCGTCGAGCGCGAAGGCTTCTCGCCCGCCGCGAGGCGTGGCCGAGCAGGTGCGCGCGGCCTGCCGCACCGACCCCGCAGTGGCGACGGCCAGCAGCACAGCCACGGTTACAGCGGGTCCTCGCCGTTCTCGTCGACTTCGCGGCGGGCGCGCTGCTCGGCGGCGATCTCCGAGGCGGAGGCAACGGCGAGGTTGTACATGGTGGTGACGGCGTCGCCGATGTCGCGGCAGTCGGGCCGGTCGCCGTGCTCGGCGAGGACCGTGAACAGGGCGTGCGCGGTGTCCTGGTCCTGGTTGGACCATGCCGTCATGAACCGTGCGGCGAACCGCACGGGCGGTGGAAGGTCGTCGGACGAGCCCTCGCGGCCGTCCGGGGCTTCGACGTAGATCCCGAACGTGCAGTCCGGGCCGTGGTCGCGGCGGATGCCGTGCGTGGCGGTCTCGGCGAGGGAGCCGAGGAGCGCGTACGTCGAGGCGGGGCCGTCGTTGACGATCGGCTGGAGGAGGTCCAGGCCAGCCTGGTGGTCGCCTGCGACGCCGTGCGCGACTGCTTCGAGGATGGTCTTGGGGTCCGGGGCGGGCATCGGTGCGTGCCTCCTGCGTGTGGGCTGGGATGATCCGGCGGAGGGTGGCCGCTCCCGATTCGGGCGGGAGCGGCCACCTGTACGAGGTGGGTCAGAACGCGGCGGCGGTCATTTCGCGGCCCAGGG
This sequence comes from Streptomyces sp. NA04227, assembly GCF_013364195.1. NCBI lineage: Bacteria > Bacillati > Actinomycetota > Actinomycetes > Kitasatosporales > Streptomycetaceae > Streptomyces > Streptomyces sp. NA04227. The sequence continues at coordinate 2,800,954 of NZ_CP054918.1, forward strand.
CCTCGCCAACGGCCTGCACCAGGTAACCGCGTGCCTCGTCGTGCATGTCCTTGTGGAACGCGAAGTGCACCCGCACGATCGGCTGTTCACCAGCTGCCCACGTCAACGAGTGCCCGTCGGGCTGGAGTCCGTCCGCGTCGAGCTGGGCAGCCCACGCAGCAGGATCGGCGGCAGCGTCCGGGTCTTCGACCGCGGCCACCGGCTCGTCGGCAGTCTCGGCGTGGAAGTGCGAGCCCGGCTCGGTGATGGCGGGCAGCTCCGCCGCGCAGTCGTTGCAGCGGCGGGACTTCACCCAGCCGGCCGGGCTGCGGTACTCGCCGGTCACGTCCCACGACTCATGTCGGCAGTCCGGCGTGGGACTGCACTGGTCGTCGTGGCCGATGCGACGCTCGCACGTGAACGGGGCACTGACGCGTCCGAGTTCGGCGCCGCAGCACAGGTACTCGCCGACCTGCACGCCAGCAGGGCAGGCCGCGGTGTGGGGCACCGCGTGCCCTTCCGCGTCGCATACGACGGTCACCTCCGGGACGAGCTGCCCGGAGGCGGCCAGCGCGGCGGCGATGACGACCAGGTCGGCGACATCGCCGGGGAGGTCGACGCTTCCTCCGCCCGGCGTGGTGACGCCGCAGTCGCCGAGGTCGTTGGCGACGGCCCACACCGCGCCCGTGGGGTGCCGCAGGATCTCCAGCGGCCGTTCGGTGTCGCCGGTCCATCCGGCGCGTTCAAGTGCCTCGACGACAGCGAGGCGCGAGTTCCAGGTCATCAGGAGGGTTCCCTTCAGGTCAGAAGCACAGGTCACAGGTGCAGTGGACGCGGAACAGGCGCTCGGTGCCCTGCTCGTCGCGGCGGAAGCAGGACCGGCACGCGGACATCGGCCAGTGGCCGACGGGACCGGACGTCGGGCAGTCGGGACAGCCGTTCGGCCGCGGGTCGCGGTCGCGGGTCGTGGCGACCTCGTCACGGGTCAGGGCGGGAACTTCGTACGCGGTGCTCATGGCGGTGATCTCCAGGTCTCCGAGCGGCTGCCCGGCGTCGATGTGGTCGTGAAGCTGGCGGATTCGCGTGATGGCACCGCCGCGGTCGCCGCGGCCGCTGAGCGCGCGGCGCGAGGCGGCCGGGATCTGGAACCAGCAGCCCGCGCACAGGTACAGGCGGGACGGCTTCGGCGTGCGGCAGGACCGGCAGAGGCTCCCGGTGTACGCGCCGCGCGGTGTACGGGAGGCGGCCATCAGGCGTTGGCCGGGACGAACGGCTTCTTGCCGACGCCGTCGCAGCGGGCACCGGTCGAGAACCCGGCCGCGGTCATGCCGTAGTGCCATCCGATCAGGCCCTTGCGGGTGAGGTGGAACGTACGGGGCGAGCACTTCGGGCACTCCCCGCGCGGTTTCGGCACGCCGCTGCTGGTCTTGGTCGTCATCGTGTTGGTTCTCCTTCGGGATCGTGCGGCGGGGCCGGGTGCCCCTGCCGCAGGTTCGAGGGGTGGCGGTTGCCGATCGCCAGCGCCCGGGTCACAGCCCGACCGCCGAATCGAGCGGTCGCCGCGTCGTGGCCACGCGCCTTGAGGAAGCGCAGCACTTCACCGGGCTCAACACCCTCCGGCACCGGCTGGGCCGGGCGGCGGGCCGCAGTGCCACACAGCAGGCACCCGTTCTCGGCCCCTGGTTCGACGGGGCCGCCGGGGTGCCGCGTGCAGCGGTTCGCTGGAGCGCGCTTGCCCTGCGCCTGCTTCACGAGCTGGTGCGCGCGATGCAGCTCAGCCTCCAGTTCCGCGAGCGTCGCGTCGGTCACGTCGTTCCGGGAGGTGAACGCGGTGATCTCCCGCAACGCCTGGCCGATCGCGGGCAAGTAGTCAGGGTTCACCCGTTGCTCACCGCTTCCAGGGCGCGCCTCTGCTCCTCAGCCGCCATGAGGCAGTCCGGGCAGCAGTCGACGTTGCGCAGCCGGTACTCGCGTCCGCAGCCGCAGACCCGCAGCAAGGCTGTGGGGTCCTCCTGGGGCCACTGGACGTGTTCCACAGGCTTCCTGGGGGCTCCCTGTCCGCCGGTCAGCGGGAGCAAGAACGCGCCCTGGACGGGCTTTTGCCGGGCTTCCTTCGCCGCTTTGGCGTCGTCCATGACGCAACGGCCGCAGACCTCGCGGTCGGGCCGCACGATCGTGCCTTTTTGGCAGCGAGGGCAACGACGCACGTCCTGCGCCTGCCGCGCAGGGGAGGCGTCCTCGGTCTTGTTGGGGGAATCGTCGTCTTCTCGCGCGCCCGCGCCAGCCTCAGCTTGAGGCACTACATCAGCCAACTCTTGGGTTCTCTCCTGGGTAACCCGTGGGGTGTTCGGGCCGCAGAGGCCCGAACCATTCGGGCCGCAGAGGCCCGAACCCATAGGGGCCGCAGAGGCCCGAACCGCTTCTTCTTCAGTTCGGGCCACAGCGGCCCGAACTTCGGCCCCGTCAGAGTTCGGGCCGCTGTGGCCCGAACTCTCGTCGGGCGTCTCGGCGTCTTCGGTCTTGCGAGGGCGAGCTGTCGACTTGAGGTAGTCAGCGGCGCCCGACCAGTTCGGCCACGGGCAGGTCAGCGTCACGTAGACCGTGGGGCGGCCGCGTCGGCGTTCTCCGATGGTGGCAACCACACCGGCGACGATCGCGGCCTCCAGGTACCTCCGGGCGTCCTTCTCGCGGCATCCGGCCGCCTTCGCGATGTCCTGGATGCGGATCGGTTTGCCGTCGTTGAAACGGAGTTGACCGCTGGTGGACGCCATCGCTCGGAGCGCGTACAGCATCGTGAGGAAACCGCCCTTGAGCGGCCGGGGCATCTCCCGCGTCCAGTGCCAAGCCAGCCTGTTCCCGAACTCGTGCGGCGGGCAGCCGGAAGCACGCTCCGGCTGCTGCTGCTCGTTGGTCACGGCGTCTCTTCTCGGTCGTGCAGTCGGGTGGTGGACCAGCGGCTTGCCCGTGGTCAGGTGATCACTATGAGTGCAACTTTAATCTTTGGCAAGTGTGGCAATGTTCGCCAGATTGGTCACGGGTTACACTCTTGCCATGACCGCTGCTCAGGACCCAGCCGTCCCGGAACTCCAGCCCGACGGCGTCCAGAACTTGCCGCTCACGCATGCCCGCGCCCAGCTCACAACGCTGATCGAGGACGCCCGAGAACGGAACGTGGTGACCGCCCTGACTGTGCGCGGACGCCGTCGTATCTGCCTCGTCACGCCCGAGTTCTACGAGCGCGCCAAGAAGGCTCTCGGCGAGAGCTGACCGGGCGCTCACGGACGGCCCCGAGCCTTGCGTCGGTACGCGGACATGTCCGCGACACCGGGCGGCAGGACAGGAGGGACGGGTCGGCCGTGCCGAGGCATCGGGCCCGGACACGTCGCCACGTGCGGCTTGTGCAGCCTCTCCCAGCGCATGACGGGCAGTTCGTCCGTCGGGCGGCGGGACACCCACGTGCCCGTCCCGTTTCGGTAGACCGCGGTGTTCCCTTCGACGTCCGGTTCGATGTCGACGGCCAGGCGCTTCCCGGCCTCGGTGGTGGTCCACAGCACCAGTCGGCGGCATTTCGGGCACTGCATGGTTTCTCCTCTCGCGCGCGGGGTCGAGACCGCGCCGCCCCGCAGCGGTGGGGACGGCACGGCCAGAGGGCGTGGCGGTCAGTCCACGACGATGTCGACCACCACGGCCAGGAGGAGCAGCAGCGCCAGCACGAGCGCGACCGTCACCGCTATGCGCAGCGCCCGGCCTCCGGCGCTCACTTGCGGTTCTTTCGCCCGCCCAAGCGGGACCGGAGCGTGACGTTCGCTTCAAGAAGCAGCGCCCGGGTCAGCCCGTACGACAGGCCGTGCTCGATGCCCAACTCCCGGATCGAGGCGCCCCCGTCGTACTTCCTCGCGAGGGTCTTCCGCATCGACTCGCGCTCCCCACCCCGCAGCCGGGGCCGGTACTCGGTGTCCTGGCGCGTCTTGCACTTCACCGTCGGGTCGGTGGTCATCCATCGTTCCTCTCGTGTCGATCCTTCTGCGCGGCGCGAGCATCGAGCCCGGCCGCGTAGGTCACCAGCTCCCGCAAGGAGCCGGACCGTTCGCGCCGAGCCGCCCGGAAGGCGGCCACGACCAAGGCGGTGACGGTGTCCTGGTCGCCGTTGGCGTGAGCGGTCACCAGCCGGGCGGCGAACAGCCGCTCCGGCCGACCTTCTGCGTCGCCAAGGTCGTCCAACACCCACACCTCGCCCAGACCGCTGTCGGGCGGCCCGTACAAGGCGAGGAGGGCATGAACTGCGGTGTACGCGAACACCCGGCACGCGGAGAGCACGTCGAACAGGTCGCCTCGCTCGGCGAGTTCACCGACTGCTGCGGTGACGCCGTCCACGTCCCCAGCGCGGGCAGCGTCAACGGCCGTCCGCGCCAGGTGAGTCAGCAGTCCAGGGCTCAGCACGCCTTCAGCTCCCTCTGCGCCCGGTACGCGGCTGCCGCGTCCTGCTGCTGCTCGGCCAGCGCGGCTTCGGCGCACACCTTGTGTGCCGGGGACCGCTGCGAGTCGCGCAGGTTCGTGGGCCGACCGCAGTAGCGGCACGGCTTCGCCTGCTGGTGCCAGTGGTCAGACGACGACCACACGAGCAACCCGCTTGGCGGCAGCGCCGGTTGAGGCGCCGCCGGTCTACGCTGCCGCGCTGGCACGGGCCCGCTCCTCGCGTTCCCGGCGGCGCCGCCGCTCTGCCTCGAGGCGGGCCTGGCGGATCATCTCGGCCCGCTCGCGCTCGTCGAGGCCGCCCCACACGCCGTAGTCCTCGCGGTAAGTCATGGCGTGCGTGAGGCATTGGTCGCGTACGAGGCACCGGTTACAGAACGTCTTGGCGTACTGCACGTCGAGTTCGATCGGTGCACCGGACGTGCCAGCCGGGAAGAACAGGGCGGTCGGCTCCCCGGCGCAGGCCGCGTCTTGGGTCCAGTGGTACGGGCGGGGAAGGTTGTCGGGGGCATAGCGGCTCGGTCGCGGCATCGTCGGCAACTCCTTGCTCATCGTTCGGTGTCCGGACACGTCCGTGCGCGTGTCCTCGCAGGTCAACGCCCTCGTCTGTGAAGCAGCCCCCGTATGTCCGGATTACCGTCCGGGGCATGTCCGGGACGTGTCTGCGACCCGCAGTGCTGTGTCCCGCGTAGGGGCCGGTGAAGGCCCTGGCCGAGGGAGCCGGCCCCGACGAACACCGACCCCCACAAGCCGGTCGCGCGGACAACCGCGTCGGCGGACGCCTCGCATGTCAGGAGGACTTCGAGCAACATCACGAGTCCCCGGCGCCCGCTTCACGCCAGCGGGTCACGGTCCGGTCGGCGACGCCGAGCCGCTGGGCGATGACCGACCCCGACATGCCCGCCTCGGTCATCTCCCGGCATGCGTACTTCTGCTCTTCCTCGGTCAAGGCCGGGCACGGCCCCCGGCCCGACAGGGCCCGCTCGACCGCGATGAGGTCGATGCCGCGGTGCCACGTCGAGCCGGGGAACATCACGCGAGCCCTCCCTCTCGCATGACGCGGTCGGCGAGGTGCCCACCGGCGACACAGCACGGGTAGCCGCACGTCGGCCTCACATTGCCCTCCGGGGCCCGGCCGTGGTGCCAGCGGAACGACAGCCGGTACGCGGTGTCGACCTGACACTGGTGCGCGACCACCGGAGTTCCCCGGGCTCCAGTCGCACCGGTCCAGTGCAGATGACCGCCCTCGACCTCGATCGTCCGGTCGGCGAACATCTCCTCCAGCGACGCGTAGCGCTTCCGGGGCGTCGGTGTGTGCACGGGCGTTGCTGGCGCGCCCGGCTGCACCGAGGCCGCAGCCGCGTCGAGCGCTGCCGTGTCTCCGGTCATGGCGTCACCTCGCTGTTCGGCTCGGCCCGGTACAGGTGGATGACCGCGCCCTGTACGTCCAGGACGTCGGAGACGGCCCCGTGGTCGGTGACGTACCGCTTCTCCAGGCGGCGGTAGCCGACCAGCAGCGCGTCGTCCTGGTACCCGCCGGCCGTCGTGATGGCGTCCTCCGTGCTGCGCGCGAGCTTGGAGAGGTCGGGCATCACGGCAGGGCGGGCGGGGGCGGACGGCTTGAGGACCCCGGCGTTCCGGCCGGTGCCGTAGTGGTTCTTGGGCCGGGTGAAGGAGAACACCATGGCCGCTTCCAGCGGGCCGGTCAGCGGGCGCCAGTCGCGGTGCCGGGCGATCTCCTGACGCATCGCCCACACCACGGCTTCACGCCACGGCTTGACGTGCTTGGAGGACTCCAGCATCCGACCCTTGCCGATGTGCTTCTTCGAGCCCTGCGGCGCCGGGAGCCCGTACACCTTCACGCTCAGCACCGGCCCGGGCCCGGGCCGCGTCTCGTCCTTGAACAGGGCCGTACTGGTCATCGCGCGTCACCGCCCATCAAGCCGTGGGGCAGCGCGGGGGCGTCCCGGAAGCCGGTGAGTACCAGCCGGTCGACGTCCGAGACATGGCAGTTCGCTTCGGCCTCCAGCCACCGGCCGGACAGCTCGGCGACGTCGAGGCCGGTGTCCGTGGTGACCTGGTCCATCAAGACCGTGACCGACTTCTCCAGATGCCAGCCGACGACGACGACGCTCGCGGTCCGCGCTTGCTTGTCGACCTCCAGCACCTCAACCGGCGTCGTGAACCGCTCGTCGTCGAGGGCCGCGAGGTACGTGCGTCCGAGTTCGGTGATCGCGGGCAGCAGGTTGATCGTCTGCACCAGACCCCGCACCCGGAGTTGCGCGGTCAGTGTCCCGTCGTCCTGGGCCTCACCGCCGTTGGCGAGAGCGCGCAGCAGCGCTTCGGCGGCCGCGTCGACGGGCATCTCCCTGGCGAGGCGGGTCACCCGAATCTGCGCCGCCCGCCACGCTGCGGTGTGCTTCGTGGTGGCCGCCGAGCACGGGCATCCGTAGACCGTCTTCTTGTGGTCCTGCGGGGTGAGACCAACGCACTTCAGCAGGCTGTTCCGGCCACGGCAGCACAAGTCCTCGGTGCAGCAATGGCAGTTGGGGCAGTCCTTCTTGGCGGGTCGGACGTACTCCGGCCCGAACGTCTCATGCATCGTCGTTGTCCTTCTTCGTCGTCGCCTTGCACACGCGGCATCGGCGGACGCCACCGGCGTCGAAGCTGTGAGGGGTGTCCCGGCCTTCGACCGGGCAGGGTGCCCAGACCGGGTCGGTGCGAAGCCCGGCCCGGGGCGGGTCGGTGCGGCGCTGCCCGGGCGGCGGCCACGAGCGGACCGCCGCCGCGATCGTTCCGCCACCGACGGCGATGGTGGCCAGATATAGGACGTGCTCACTCACCGGCCCGCACCCCCGACCGCATCGGCGGGATCAGCGGCCAGTCCGTACGGACAGTCGCCGCCCGGTGCTCCTTGCCCGGGGTCGACGCGAAGTGGATGCGCAAGCTCTCCTGCTGGTCGGCGGCCCAACGCACCTGCTGCTCGTGCAGTTCGATGAGGGGGACGCGGGTCAGCCACCGGTACCGGTGGGCGATCTTCCAGGTGACGCCGCAAGCGGCGACCGCGTCCGCGCTGGAGTCGTGTGCGGCATACAGCGGCACCACGTAGTGACGGCACAGGTCGTCCAGACGACGCCCGCCCGGCCGGTACCTGTCGACGTGCCGGTCCAGGACCTTCGGGTCGAGGACGAGGGGCGCCGATCGCGCGAACAGGCCGCGTACACCGTGGCGTTCCGCTTCGGCCTCCAGCATCGTCAGGTCGAACACCGCGTTCATCACGACCACCGGCAGGCCCTCGTCGACCAAGCCGGCGACAGCGTCGACGATCTCGCTGACTACGGCCCCGGCCGGGCGGCCCGCAGCGCGGGCCGCCTCGGTGGTGTAGCCGTGAACTGCCGTCGCCCCGGCGGGAATCTCGACGCCCGGGTCAGCGATCCACGTGCGCCTCTCGGTGGGACGGCCACCGCCGTAACGGACGACGGCGGCCGTCACGATCCGGTCGGTCTCGGGGTCGATCCCGGTCGTCTCCAGATCGAGCCCAACGAACGGCTTCCGATGCCACGTCACCGGCGGTCCCCCTTCCCGGTGCGGCGAGCCTTGCGGCTGCCTGAACGCTTCGGCTGCACCCGCTTGCGGGGCAGCGTCGCGACCCTCTTCGGCTCCTGCGACCCTTCAGCCACCGCGTGTGCCACCTCGGCGTCTGCGAGGGCCTGGGCGTCCTCATCAGGGGCGTGGAGAACCTGCGCCTGCCCGGCGTCTCCGGCGTCATCGGCTCGGCCGAGCTGCACCAGCTCGGCCGACATGGGCACGACCTTGTGCAGACGGCGCAGCGCCGACTTCGACCACATCGCGTCGAAGTCCGTGTGCCAGAACGAATCGTTCTTCCCGGACTCCTTGGCCCGCTTGTACGCGGCGCTGTACTCGTCGCGAATGTCCTCGGCGTCCTCGCGGGACAGGATCACGACCTGCGAGCGGGCGCCCGAGGTCATCCAGCAGAACGCGTACGCCAGGATCGGCTTCCCGCGTTCCTCGCGGGACAGCTCCAACGCAGGCTTGTGCGTGAAGTCGAGCGGCGCGGGGGCGGTGGGCTCGAAGTTCCACTCATCCCCGGCGTGGATCAGGCCGACGTGCACCGAGCCGACACGGCCGGAGCGGTACATCAGGTCGACGTAGCCCTGGTACATCGGCACGAACACGGCCAGCTTGCCCTCACGGCGGATCACCGCGTGACGGCCGTTCGGGATCAACCCGAACCTGGCGCACGTCAGCAACGCCTGGAGGAGGCTGGCGGGGGTGCAGGACGCCAGGCCGGGCAGGACCGCCCGCACGGCGGAGAAGAACGCCCCGGTGTCGACGTGGGACGGCAGCGCCTTCGTGAAGTGGGCGCCGTACCGCTCCAGCCAGGCCAGGACGGCGTCGGTGGTCTCCCCGCCGTCCTGACGCTCGGCGGCGTGCAGCTCCTCCGGGGTGCCGCCGTCGACGGTCTCGGCTGCCCTCACCGGCTGTGGCTTCTTCGGCGCCTTGGCCTCGACTGTTGCCGCGCGGACGCGGTCCTTCAGCGTGGTCGTTGTCATCGTCAGACTCCCTTCGCGGGCACGCGTAGGACACGAGCGCGGTGCTCGTCGTAGATCTCGGGGTGGTCGACCTTGAGCCCCTCGGTGTCGATGGCCTCGACCATGTGCGTGTACTTGGCGGCCAGTTCGGGGTGCGCCTCGCGGAACTTCTTCGACGCGAAGGTGCCGTTGGCCTTCCACGACCAGGCCGCTTTGCCGCCCGCCTGGGCGACCTCGTTCTCACCGGTCAGCAGACGCATCTCGTTCTCAACGAGACGCAGGTCGGCGGCGAGGGCCTTCTCCTGCTCTTTGAGGTCAGCCCGCCGGGCGCGCAGTTCCTTCGCCTTGACGACGTCGATCTCGGCGATTGTCTGAGCCTTCACCGACCAGAGCTTGGCCAGCAGGTTGGTCGTCGCCTCGTAGCCGTCGGCGGGCGGCTCGAAGCCCTCTACGACGTGCCGCTGGTACCAACTGCCGCAGTAGTCGACGAGGTAGCCGATCATCTCCTCGTCGCGTTCCAGGCGGGACCAGCGGATCGTGTTGCCGCCGACGAGCGCGGCCACGTAGCCGTGAGACCAGCCGCCGACGGCCATGTACCAGTGGCACTGGATCGCCGGGGCGTCCGGGATCTTGCCGTCCTCCCAGTCGTCGATCTGGTACGCGGAGCGGTTCTTGCACTCCAGCGGACCGGAGACTTGGCCGGTCTCATCGAGGGCGTATCGGTCGACGTTGGCGAGCATCCACGACCGGTTGACGTTCACGAGCGTGCCTGGCGGCATCACGACCGGGATTCCGGACCGCTTCGTGAACATGCGGGCGATGAAACCCTCGATCTCCGTGCCGATCTCGGCGGCCTCCGAGCTCACCTCGTCGGGGCGGCCGTGCTTGGCCTCGAAGACGTGGCGCGGGCTCGTGTACTTGCCCCCGCCGAGCCCGAGGATCGCTGCGACGTCGCTGCCGCCGATCCCGGCCCGGCGGGTGGCCTCCCACTCCTCGCGGGACGCGTCAGCGGGCAGCAGCAGCCGCGCCGTGGGCGCCTCAACGCGGGCGGCGGGTTCGATGATCGTGGTCACGCGGGGTCCTTCCGGAAGGAGTTGAGGCGGCGGTCGGCGGCTAGGGCCTCGATCTCGGCGGCGAGCCGGGTCGGGTCCTCGCTGGTCCACGCCGCGGTGGCCAGGTCCGCGCCCGATTCCAGGGCGGCGGCGGTCTGTCCGAGCACGGCCAGGAAGCGCTCGGGGTGCTCGCTCTTGGCGACCCGCTTCCGCGCCACGTCGGCGGGCGGGCGCAGGTCGCGCGGCAGGTCACGCATGAGCCCTCGCCTCCCGGCGGCAGGTGCCGCAGCGCAGGCTGACGAACTCGCCGTCGCGCCCGCGGTAGTCGACCCAGCCGCCGTCGCACTTGGTGCAGGCGTCGCGGGCGGCGGCCAGCTCGGGCAGGTAGCGGGCAGCGTCGCGGAGCGTCATGCGCGTCTCGCGGGCGGTGCGCTCCTCCTCGACGCGGCGCCCGGCCTCGCCGTAGCCGCCCAGTTCCAGGAACCGGGACGCGTCACGGGCGCTCGCGGATCGCAGTACCAGCGCGAGGGCATTCAGCAGGGCAACCGGCTCGTCGTACTCGCCGTCGCCGACCTCGTCGAGGTCGGCGTGATCGCGCAAGGCGTCCAGAGCGAGCTTCCTGTCACGCAGGTACTCGGCGAGCACCGAGGTGTACGTGTCGACGTGGCCGCACGGGTTGTCCCACTTGTCGACGGTGTACCAGTCACCGTCCTCGTGGAAGCGTTGCGGGACCGCCGAGCCGCGGGGGCCTCCGCAGCGCGGGCACTCGGCCGACAGGACGATGGAGCGGACGCTCACGCCGACGTAGCCGCTGCCCGTGCCCCGGTCGCACACCCGGTACGTCATGGACGTCGGCCTCGGCGCGGGCTTGGGCAGGCCGGCCGTGTACCGAACCCACACCGCGGTGCCGTCCTCGTGCCTGGCGTCGTACGCCTCAAACGTCCCGGCCGGGGCGTAAGCGGGCATCCGCTCAGCACGAGGGATGCGCCGCGCAGCGCCACGTCCCGCTTCGGTCGACGCGTAGACACCGGCGAGGACCCAGCCGCCGCGTGCGGCACGTGCCGCACGGACGACGTCGCTGTGCTTGGTCAGCGTGCGCCTGGTGCTGGTCATCAGCGGCCACCGCCGCTCTGGCCGGTCCGCTGCCGGGGAAAGGCCACCAGGGCGCGGCGCAAGAGCCGGTTCGCGGGGTGCCGCAGCCGGGAGCAGTGCGGGCAGGTGAGCGGGTCGTGCGGGCAGCTAGGGTTGCCGTTCAAGGTTCCTCGATTCGTCGTGGTTGAGGTGCCTGGTGATCCGGGGGCGGTGTCGGCCCTGCACGGCCTGCCGTCCCGGGGTCGCCGCTCTAGGAGGCGGCGCGCTGGCGTCGCCGCCCGGAGGGACGGAGCGCCGCCAGTTCAGGCGTCGGGGGGATCTGCACCGGCTCGTCGAAAAGGCCGGGCGGGATGACGGTGAACATCGCCTGGATCAGGGCGAGTTCGCACTCGCAGAACGACGGCTGCTGGCCGATCTTCTGGTGCGGGAGGCGCTTGATGTTGTCCTCAAGGAAACGCCGATTGCACTTCAGCTTCTGGGCCGCTTCGTTGTAGTCGTAGTTCCGCACGCTCGTGCAGCGGCAGTAGGCCCGGCCCGTCATGCCGGGACCTTCTCGCCGTGGTGGTGCGGCGAGAGCGCCGTGGCGGCCGGGCGCGAGATCCGGCCGGTCACCAAGTCGTCGATGTCGATGCCGTAGGCGTCGGCGACCGCGAAAAGAGTCGCCACGGTCGGTACGGTGCGGCCCGCGATGAGCCGAGAGATAGTCGACTCGCGTACGCCCGCGCGCTGGGCGATGGCGTGGTGCGTGAGGTCGCCGACCGATTCCGCTTTCTTGGTCAGCACGTCCGCGCAGAAGCGCAGCGTCGTGGCCATGAAACCCTCCAAAGGTCATGCATGCGTGCACGTCGTGCATGCATGCACAGACTAGACGGCATGCATGCGTGCACGCAAGTAGACACGAAGGGGCCATCTGGCGCGACTTTCAAGGTCGACTGCGCCGGTGCACCCGCCTCCAGCCTGGGCGTACTCATGATCTGCGGCCCGACCTGGAAACATGCACGCATGCACGCTATTCCCTTGGGCATGCATGCGCGCTAGCCTCCGAAGCATGCGGAGTATGGAAAACCACCCCCAAGCACCAGGGGAGACACCCTCGGCGCGATTCGGCGCACTCGTCACCGACCTGGCCACCAAGGCCGGATATGACCTCTCCCCAAGGGCCGGTGGCAAGGCGGCACTTGCCAGGGACATTGGCAGCATGAGTGCGTCCGCTGTCAGCCGCATGATCGATGGCAAAACCCTCCCGATGCCTCACCAGCTCGAAGGCATCGCCCAGGCGCTGCACGTGGACGTGAGGACACTCCTCGTGACTGCCGGAGTAATTTCAGACAAAAGCTGGCCAAAAGACGAAAATTCGCAGGTACGCTCTGTTACTCAACAGTCACAGCCGATCTCCCCAGAGGATGCGGCAAATGCCTGGGGCATCACCGACCTCGGCATCCGCAGCATGCTCATCGGCAGCATCCAGCAGGCGATCCGTCTGCAAGCTGAGGTCGACGGCCGCCGAGACACCGGGAGGGAGGCAGCAAGGGGGTAACACCGGCATGGCACTCAGGACGATCATCGCTGCCGTCAGCGGACTCGTCACAGGAATCACCATCACGATCGCAGCCACCGACAGAATTCCCACGAACACGGTCGACAACCTCGCCTTCGCTATCGCCGTCCGGGTCGCGCCCATTACCTGTGCCCTGCTCATCGGGCACGCAGCGCTGCGGAAGTGGCTCGACGACTACACCGTCCAGGTCCGCGGCGTTTTCAGGGACGCCTCCCCTGACCAGACGTCGACCGCCGCCCAGACCGGTGTCGGCATCAGCCTGTCGAATCGTCGCTCTCCCACCGACGCCGAACGGGTCAACGCTCTGACCGCCTGCCTGGCAGAGACGCAGGTTCAACTGCACGGCGAGCAGAAGAAGAACGACAACCTCCAGGCCGAGTTCGACGAACTGGTCGAGGACTACAACCGCCTCGTCACCGACGCCCTTCAACGAGCTGCGGACCGATTCGAGAACAAGCCCGCCGATCCGGCCCGGCGCTGCGTTGCGCGAAGAGCAGCATCCGGGCCGGTCGTCTCCATCACCACTCAGCGACCTGCCGAAGCGATCGAGCCGCGCGTGACCTGACCGCTCTACTCGACCGGCGAGTCCTCGGCGAAGCCCCCGCCGACGGACAGCGCCGGATGCGCGGCACAGGCCGCCAGCGCTTCCTCCCGCGCCCTTGCGAACGATTCCTGGACCTTCTCCAGATCGACTCCCCACGCCTCGGCCCGGGTCAGTGCCGCGATACCGTCCTCGTGTCGCACGCGCGAGACCGCGTCCTTCTCGGTGTACCGCTCCTCCCACTCCCACACCCACCGGGCCGCGACGTCCTCCAGGTCCACGCCAGTGCGCAACTCCGACCCGTCGGCGTTGTAGAGCGCCCCTCCCCACCAGACCCGGGCACGGCCGGGCATCCCCTCCCTGACGTCCTTGAGTCCGTTGGTCTGCTGGCGGCGCCACCAGTCGGCCGCCATCGTCTCGACGCGCACGGTGTCATCGGGGTGATCGATCTGCCACTGGTCGGCGACCGCCTTCGCATCGCCCCGCTTCCAGAACGCCTCGACGTGGGTGGAGAACTCGCCGTCGAAGTGCACGACGTGCACACGACTGCGGTCACCGGTGGCCGCGTCCGCCGCCAGGACCTCGTCGACGACACCGGGCCCGCCCCGGCCCAACGACCGGTCGATGATGTCCATAGCCGCATCGTCCGCCTCGGGCAGCAAGTGCCCGTACGTGTCCGAGGTCGTCTTGATGGACTCGTGCCCCAACCGGCGCTGCACGTACGTCAGTCCGCGCCCTTCCGACAGCAGTACGGCCGCATGGCTGTGCCTCAGGTCGTGTGGCGTCGGCCGCTTCTGCCGTGACAGGAGCCCTTGCGCTTTGGCCCGCTTCACCGCGCGCTGCCACCGGCCATGGAACGTCGAGTAGTGCAGCCGCTGGCCCTGCTCCCCCGTGAAGTACAGCCGCGTGGGGTGCTCTCGGTCGTCGCCGCCGAGCTCGTTCGCCGCCTCCACTACGCCCCAGGACACGCGGATTGTGCGTCGACTGCGCTTGGACTTCGGGATGCCGACCTTGTAGCCGCCCGCCCCGTCCCGTTTCCACGCCCGCTTTACCTTGATCTTCGGCTCGGCGGTGTCCCAGTCGATCAGGCACTCAGGTGCCAGGCACGTTACTTCGGACCATCGCATGCCGGTGCCGTACTTCACCTGCGCGAGGAGCTGGTCGCTGCGGCGCTCAAGGCAGGAGATGACACCCGCGACCTCATCCGGCGTCAGGAACTCCACATCCTCGCCGTCTTCCCCACCGTCATCGTCCGCGCGCGGCAGCCGCGTGCCCTCGCAGGGGTTGCGGGCCCGCAGCGGCGGCTCCGCCTTCACGGCCTCGTCGAGGATGTTGCTCAGCAGCCCATGCAGGTTGCGGATCGTCTTCGGAGACATGGGCCGCAGCTTGCCGGTGCCCGTCTTCGGCACCTGCCCGCGGTGCACCTTCGTCTTCTCCAACTTCCGTACCCACGCCCGCACGGTGTCCTTGCTGAAGTGCTCCGTGCTGCGCACGTCGCACTCGCCGAACGTCGGGTGCACGTATCGGTCGAGGTCGCGGAAGCACGCCTGCCGGTAGTGCTCCTCAATGCCGGTCTTGTTCTCGACGAGGTTGGTCGCGAACTCCCGGAAGCGGTAACGCTTCTCGTCAGGATCGGCGGCGTTCTGGTCGACGTAGCCCTGGCCCTTGACCCACCCGGCCGGCCACTGCTGCCCGGCCTCGTCCACCGCGTCCTTGAACACTCCGGCCGAGGTCTCGTCGTCGAAACGCTCACCTTGCCAGTCACCGTCACGGGCGCCGCCAGCACGCCACTTCACGCGGTAACTGGTCACCTCACCATGCTTGTTCTTCAGCGGTTGCACGTAGGCCATGCGCGCATGCTAGAGCCTCGTGCGCCAACGGTGCGCCAGAACGGGATAACTCGACCTCCGAGAACATCTCGTTCTCGCAGGTCAGAAGGGGGAGCAAGAGGAGTGCCCGGAACCGGACTTGAACCGGTACGCCCCCGAGGGGCAGCGAGGTTTAAGCTCGCCGTGTCTGCATTCCACCATCCGGGCAGGCCATGGCTCCGCGTTGAGCGGTTCGAGCCTAGCGGGGCGGGACCCTGCGCCAGACGGCGCCAGCGGCCGATACTGTCTTATTTTATGGGCGTCTGAGGGTTCGTCAGACACTGTTATCAGCCGTTTACACGCGCTCAGCGGGGACTTGCCCCCAGCCTGAGGTAGTTCATGATTGACGGAATATCATCGCCCCGGACGCGGCTTCCCCGGCTCCCCTGACCTCCTCCGGAGGCTACCCACGGCCGGACCAGGGACTTCCGCTTGCGGCGAGAGTACGTCAACTTGGGGGCGGCAAGGCCAAGTTGACACACTATGGCGGAGTGCCTTGCACCCCGCCACACGAGGGGCTAATTCCAGCCGCGGGCCCTGAGCGGCAGCCCGGAGTCACCCGGAGTGCCCGGCTCCCCCGGCTGTGGCGTACGTACCGCGAGGACCTGGTTCACCCCGATGCTGTTGCCCTCGAAGGCGAGTGCGCAGGCGGCCATGTACAGACGCCAGACCCGCGCCCTGCCGTACCCGGCCAGCCGCACCGCACGCGGCCACTCCGCCTCCAGGTTGGACACCCAGCGCCGCAGCGTCGGGCCGTAGTGCTCGCGCAGCGACTCCACGTCGCGGACCTCGAACCCGGCCCGCTCCAGCAGGGTCACGGTGGTGCCGAGCGGGGCGAGTTCGCCGCCCGGGAAGACATAGGCGTCGATGAACCTGTCGACGTGGTACGCCTCCTCCGCGGACTGCGGGCGGCGGCCGATCTGGTGGTTGAGCAGCCTGCCGCCGGGGGCGAGCAGCTCGTACAGCGCACGCGCGTACGCGAGATAGCGGACGGATCCGACGTGCTCGGCCATCCCGATGGAGGAGATGGCGTCGTACGGTCCGTCGGCGACGTCCCGGTAGTCCTGCACCCGGATCTCGACCCGGTCGGCGAGCCCCGCCTTCGCCACCCGCCGACGGGCGTACGCCGCCTGCTCGGCGGAGAGCGTCACCCCCACCACCCGCACCCCGTGCTCACGCGCCGCGTGCACGGCCATCGAGCCCCACCCGCAGCCGACGTCGAGCAGCCGCATCCCGGGCCGCAGCCCCAGCTTGCGGCAGACGAGTTCGAGCTTGTCGCGCTGGGCTTCCTCCAGGGTGGGGCCGGGTTCAGCGGGTTCAGCGAGGTCACCCGGTGCAGCGGGTTCAGCGGGTTCGCCGGGCCAGTAGGCGCAGGAGTACACCATGGAGGGGCCGAGAACGAGGGCGTAGAAGTCGTTGCCGACGTCGTAGTGGTGGGTGACGGCGCGGCGGTCGGTGCGTTGGGTGTGCAGGTGCAGCCTGCCGCGGGCGCGGATCTCCTCGCGCGGAGGCCGGGGCGGCGGCAGTGGCCGGGCCAGGCGCACCAGCGCCGCGGCGGCTGCGCGTGCCCGTGGTTGGCGGAGGGCGCGCAGGGTGCGCAGTGCGCCGCGTACGCGTGAGGCGCCCGCCGCGCCAGGGGCTTCCGTGCGCGCCGAGGCGCTCGCCGGGCCCGGGGCCGTTCCCGCCGTTCCCGCTGCTTCGGCCCAGATGATCCCGGCGTCCCAGACGATTCCGGCGATCCGCGCGAGACCCTCGTAGAGATCACCCTCGACGTCGAGATCACCGGCGACCCAGGCACGGGCGAGGCCCAGCTCACCGGGGCTGCCGAGCAGATGCCGCAGGGCTCGTCGGCGGCGCAGGACCAGTACGGCCCCGCCGGGCGGCCCCGCTTCGCTGCCGTCCCAGGCGCGCAGCCGCACCGGCAGCTCCACGCCCGTCAGCTCCTCGGCGATCCACTTCAGCCGCTGTGCCGCGTCCCGCATCGGTGCGCACCTCCGGTCGCTTCGGCCCCGGTGCCCCGGGGGACCGGGTCCCGACGGAACTTCCGGGGATCCCGCAGGGTCCTCACCACGTAAACACCAACCGGGGGATCGAACAGTCCCGTTGACATGTCATACATGCGCAAAGTCGTCAAAATCCACGGCGGGGCATACGTATATACGGAGGAGCTACGCCACGGACGGCACGAGCGGCACCAGCGGCACCGGCGACCCATCCGCCTCGGGGGTCACACACCGCGGCGGATGCGCGCGGGCGCGCACACAGCGGATACGCGGGAGCACACGCCGAAGGGGCGCTCGCACCACGGATGGCGAGCGCCCCTTCGGGCCGTACTGGGCTGTGCTGGCGGCCGTTGCCTCAGGAGGCCTTGGCCTTCTCCGCCTCGGGCTTGGCGACCGCCGGGGCCGGGGCGGGCTTGGCGGCCTCGTAGAACTCCTCGCGGGGCGACTCGATGGCGCCGAGCGAGACGACCTCGCGCTTGAGGAACATGCCGAGGGTCCAGTCGGCGAAGACGCGTATCTTGCGGTTGAAGGTCGGCATCGCCAGGCCGTGGTAGCCACGGTGGAAGTACCAGGCCAGACGGCCCTTGACCTTGATCTTCATCTTGCCGACGACGACCATCGCGACACCCTTGTGCAGGCCCAGGCCCGCCACCGCGCCCTTGTTGGCGTGGCTGTACTCCTTCTGCGGGAAGCCCCGCATGCCGGAGATGACGTTGTCCGCGAGGACCTTGGACTGGCGCAGCGCGTGCTGGGCGTTCGGCGGGCACCAGGCGTTCTCGTTGCCCGCGCGGCGGCCGACCATGTCCGGGACCTGAGCGTTGTCGCCCGCGGCCCAGATGTAGTCGGTGCCCTGCACCTGGAGCGTGGCCTGGGTGTCGACGTGGCCGCGCGGACCGAGCGGCAGGCCGAAGCGGGCCAGCGCCGGGTTGGGCTTGACGCCCGCGGTCCACACGATGGTGTTGGAGTCGACCTCGAGACCGTTGTTGAGCACCACATGGCCGTCCACGCAGGAGTCCATGCCGGTCTTGAGGTAGATCTCGACGCCGCGGCCCTCGAGGTGCTCCTTGCCGTACTGGCCGAGCTTGGGACCGACCTCGGGAAGGATCTTGTCCGCGACGTCGACGAGGATGAACCGCATGTCCTCGCGCTTGACGTTGCTGTAGTACTTGGCCGCGTCACGGGCCAGGTCCTCGACCTCACCGACGGTCTCGGCGCCCGCGAAGCCGCCGCCCACGAAGACGAAGGTCAACGCCTTGCGGCGGACGTCCTCGTCGGTGGTCGAGTCGGCCTTGTCGAGCTGCTCGAGCACGTGGTTGCGCAGGCCGATGGCCTCCTCGATGCCCTTCATGCCGATGCCCTGCTCGGCGAGGCCGGGGATCGGGAAGGTACGGGAGACGGCGCCGAGCGCGATCACCAGGTAGTCAAAGGGCAGTTCGTAAGCCTCACCGACCAGCGGGGCGACCGTGGCGACCTTGCGGTCCTGGTCGATGGTGGTGACCCGGCCGGTCAGAACCTCCGCCTTGGGCAGCACGCGCCGCAGCGGGACGACGACGTGCCGCGGCGAGATGTTGCCGGCAGCCGTTTCGGGAAGGAAGGGCTGATACGTCATGTACGAACGCGGGTCGACGACCGTGACGGTCGCCTCGCCGTAGCGCATCTTCTTGAGGATGCGGCGAGCCGCGTACAGGCCTACGTACCCGCCGCCTACTACGAGGATCCTGGGACGCTCCGTGGTGCTCATGCCATCGAGTATCCACCCGCCCCGAGGGGGTCGCTCGTGCGCCCCTTCACAAGCATGGGTATGCCCTCTGCTATAGTGCGCGACTCCGTTGCCGCTGATCATGGTCCGGCGGACCGGCCGCGGACCGCCTCGCACCGGCCTCGACCCCGTGTGAGCTGCGCCTCTGATTCCCAGGCGGGCTGAAAACACTGCCTCGCTTCACACGGTTGCAATGCACCGCTTCCCTGGCGGAGTTCGCGTAAATCGCCTTCCGGCACCCCTCCGGGGGCCCTCCAGGGCGCTGCGCGGGACCGAATGAGGCCGAATCCTTGTGAAGAACTTCACGAACTTTTCCCGCGGGGTGAGCGCCGAGGGTCTCCCGGCCTCCCTGGTACGCGCTCAGACGATACCCGAACCGCTCAGCGGAAGCATTACCCACAAGTAACAAAGCCCTGTGAGCAGGCCCTTCACCGGTGGTGAGGTGCCGTCGCGAGAACGGACCCAATGACCCCGGGAAGAACCCGTGAGGGCGAGCCATAGGGCGTACCCGTGTACACGAAGACGCGTACACTCGTTTCATGGCAGATAACAACGTGACCGTACGGGAGGCCCGCGCACACCTCGCGGACCACATCAATCGGGCAGAGGAGGGTGTTCCGACAGTCATCACCCGCAATGGCGCTCCCGTGGCTGCCGTAGTGCCGATCGCGGACTACGAAGCGCTTGAAGAGGCGGCCGACGTGATGCTGGCCCGCGAGGCGGAAGCGGTCCTGGCCGAGGGCGGCCCCACCGTGACGATGGCAGAGCTGCTGGCAGACCTGTTCACCGAGCACGGCGACTCCGTCGCGTGAAGTACGCGTTCCGGTTCACCACTGCGGCACAACGACAGCTTCGAACCATCAGCCGCCCCGAGGCCATGCGCATCCTGGCCGCGCTGACCGCACTCGGCGACGATCCCTACCGTGAAGACGCCGACATCAAGAAACTCACCGGCCCGTCGGGGCTCTACCGACTCCGGGTCGGCAACTACCGGGTCGCTTACCAGATCAACGACGGCGAACTCCTCATCCTCGTCGTCAAAGTGGGCAACCGACGAGACATCTACCGCAATCTGTGAAGTCCTGCCGCCCTGACGGCACCTCACCCGCGCAGGGCCGGGCCCCCGGCCTCTCACTCAGGGTCGGGCACCAGGCTCCAGGCGATCCCGTCCAGAATGTCGTGCTCGCTCACCACGACCTCCCGCGCGCCGGTGCGCTCCATGATCGTTCGCAGGACGAGGGCGCCCGCACCGATGACGTCGACCCGGCCGGGGTGCATGACCGGGATCGCGGCGCGTTCGGCGTGGGTGGAGGTGAGCATCCGCTCGGTGACGGCGTCGACCTGGGCGCGGCTGATGCGGGAGTGGTGGATGGCGGCGGAGTCGTACGCGCTCAGGCCGAGCGAGATCGCGGCGACCGTGGTGACCGAACCGGCCAGGCCCACCAGGGTGCGCGCCTCGTGCAGCGGAACGGTGCGCTCCACCTCGTCGAGCGCCGCCTCGATGTCCGCCTTTATGGCGGCGATCCGCGCGGGCCCCGGCGGATCGGCGACCTTGCCGTCGTGGACGAGATGGCGCTCGGTCATCCGTACGCAGCCGACGTCCACGGAACGGGCCGCGCGTACGTGCTGCTCGCCGACGACGAACTCGGTGGAACCGCCGCCGATGTCCACGACGAGGAAAGGCAGTTCGAGGCCCTCCCGTCGCCCACCCCCGCCCTTCTGCCGAGAGCGCTCCGCGCTCGCGCCTTCCCTTTCACGGCCCGCCAGCTCCCTGGTCGCCCCCGTGAAGGAGAACTCCGCCTCCTGGTCGCCGCTGATGACCTCCGGTTCGACGCCCAGGATGTCCAGGACGCCCCGTACGAAGTCGGCGCGGTTCTCGGCGTCGCGGGAGGCGGAGGTGGCGACGAAGCGGAGGCGCTCGGCGCCGTGTTCCTTGATGAGTGCCGCGTACTCGTGGCAGGCGGCGAAGGTGCGCTCCAGGGCCTCGGGGGCGAGGCGGCCGGTGCGGTCGACGCCCTGGCCGAGGCGGACGATCTGCATCCGCCGGTCCAGGTCGGTGAGTTCACCGGTCGCCGGGTCGGCGTCGGCGACGAGCAGACGGATGGAATTGGTACCGCAGTCGACGGCCGCTACCCGGGTCACTGGGACTCCTCGTTCACTTCGCCGGACGGGGCCGGGTCGACGGTGGCGCCCGGCGAACCGGCGCCGGAAGCGGAACCAGTACCGGAACCGGAACCGGTCCGACTGTGGCCGACGCAGGGGCCCTTGCGCCACCACGCGGGCAGCATCTCGATCGCCTCGTCGCCGAGCGGGTTGACGCCGGGGCCCGCGGCGAGCGCGTGGGCGACGAGTACATGCAGGCACTTCACGCGGTCGGGCATCCCGCCCGCCGAGGGGAAGCCGGTGAGCTCCTCGATCTCGTCGCGGCGGCGCAGGTAGTCCTCGTGGGCGGCCCGGTAGTGCGCGGCGAGTTCGGGGTCGGTGGCCAGACGGGCGGTCATCTCCTTCATGACGCCCTCGGCCTCCAGGGTGCCGATGGCCGAGGAGGCCCGCGGACAGGTCAGGTAGTACAGCGTCGGGAACGGCGTACCGTCCGGCAGCCGCGGCGCCGTCTCCACCACATCGGGTTCACCGCAGGGGCACCGGTGCACGATCGCGCGCAGCCCGCGCGGGGGCCGTCCGAGCTGCTGCTTGAAGGCCTCGACGTCCGCCTCGGTCGGCTCGGTGCGCGCGGTCGGCGGCAGGTCGGAGCGGGTGACGACGGCGAGTTCGCCGTGCGGGGAGGCGGGGCGGCCGGGCGTGGTGCCCGCGCTCGCGGGCCCCTCCTCGGGGTTGCCGGGCGCCGGGGCGGAGGTGTTCATGCCTGAACTGTGTCTTTCCGTCGTGGTCTTGGGGCACCGGGGCGGTGTCCGCTCGGTCCGCTGAAGCGGCCGGGCCGGTACGGTCCCCAGCGCCGGGGGCGGGGCGGGGCGGGGACGGCGGGACGTCGGGGTCGGGGAGCGCGTCGGGAACGGCGCTCAACGGCGCTCAGCCGACCGGACGGTCCGCCCGGTCGACGCCGTCCCAGACGTTCGAGTACCAGGGACGGTCGGTGCCGCCCTCGGAACGCGGGCGCTCACCGCTCGCCTCCGGGCCGACGACCGTGTACCCGGTCTCGCCGGGGCGTACGTAGTGCAGCCGCTCGCGGATCTGCTGCTCCGCGTACTTGTCGTCCTGCCAGCGCGCCTTGGCGTCCCGCAGCTTCTCCACCTCTTCGCGCTGCTCGGCCTTCTCGCGCCGCAGATCGTCGATCTCGGCCTGCTGCGAGACGTACTGGCGCATCGGATACGCCAGCGCCACCACCAGCGAGCAGAGCACGAGGGCGAGCAGAGCGGCGCGGCCGGTGAGCCGGGAGCGGCGGGCCTGGCGGCGGGTCTGGGAGCGGTAGACGCGTTCGGCGGTCTGTTCGCCGATCAGCCTGAGCCGGGTGGCGGTGGAGAATCTGTCGGCATCCCGCGGTCCTCCGGGGGCCTGACGGCCTGCCATGTGACGCCTCCCCACTGCTCCCATGCACGTACCTGTGTCCCCGCACACGGTACGGGACCGGGCGCGAGGACACAGGTAACCGGGCGCGGGCCGAACGGCCCCGGGCCTACTGGTCGGCGCGGAACCGCGGGAAGGCGCTGCGGCCCGCGTACAGCGCGGCGTCGTCGAGGATCTCCTCGATACGCAGCAGCTGGTTGTACTTGGCCACACGCTCGGAACGGGCCGGAGCACCGGTCTTGATCTGGCCGCAGTTGGTGGCGACGGCCAGGTCGGCGATGGTGACGTCCTCGGTCTCGCCGGAGCGGTGCGACATCATGCACTTGAAGCCGTTGCGCTGGGCCAGCTCGACCGCGTCCAGGGTCTCGGTGAGCGAGCCGATCTGGTTGACCTTCACGAGGAGCGCGTTGGCCGCGCCCTCGTCGATGCCGCGGGCCAGACGCTCCGGGTTGGTGACGAACAGGTCGTCGCCGACGAGCTGCACCTTGTCGCCGAGCCGGTCGGTGATGACCTTCCAGCCCTCCCAGTCGTCCTCGAACAGCGGGTCCTCGATGGAGACCAGCGGATACGCGGCGACGAGCTCCTCGTAGTACTCCGTCATCTCGGCGGCGGAGCGTGCCTTGCCCTCGAACTCGTACGCGCCGTCCTTGTAGAACTCGGAGGCGGCGACGTCGAGGGCGAGCGCGACCTGCTGGCCGGGGACGTAACCGGCCTCCTTGATCGCGACCAGGATCAGGTCCAGGGCCTCGCGGTTGGAGCCGAGGTTGGGGGCGAAGCCGCCCTCGTCACCGAGGCCGGTCGACAGGTTGCGGTCCTTCAGGACCTTCTTGAGGGTGTGGTAGACCTCGGTGCCCCAGCGCAGCGCCTCGGAGAAGGACTCCGCGCCGATCGGGGCGATCATGAACTCCTGGATGTCCACATTGGAGTCCGCGTGCGAACCGCCGTTGAGGATGTTCATCATCGGCACCGGCAGCAGGTGCGCGTTGGGTCCGCCCAGGTAGCGGAACAGCGGCAGGTCGCTGGCCTCGGAGGCGGCGTGGGCCACGGCGAGCGAGACGCCGAGGATGGCGTTGGCGCCGAGCGAGGACTTGTCCGGGGTGGCGTCCAGGTCGAACATGGCCTGGTCGATCAGGCGCTGCTCGGTGGCGTCGTAGCCGACGAGCTCCGGGCCGATCTGCTCGATGACCGCGAGGACGGCCTTCTCGACACCCTTGCCGTTGTAGCGGCTGGCGTCCTGGTCGCGGAGCTCCAGGGCCTCGAAGGCGCCGGTGGAGGCGCCGGACGGGACGGCCGCACGGCCGGTGCTGCCGTCGTCGAGGCCGACCTCGACCTCGACGGTGGGGTTGCCTCGGGAGTCCAGGATTTCCCGGGCTACGACGACGTCGATGGACGGCACGAGCATCTCCTTCTGGGATGTGACGTGGGACTGCGGGACGGCCCCTCGGTGGAGGCTGCCCACGCGGCAAGAGCCTAGCCGCAGTGACCCCGGGCGAGGTTCGACGGCCCACACACCGGGACGAAATGGGGGACAAAGGCGGCTGAATGCGGGTGAAGCCGGTGAGTGGTGGGTGAACTCGGCTTTCCTGTGCGGGTGCGGAGTGCGTACGACGCGGGGCACACCCCGGCCGCAAAAGAGCCCCGCCCCGGCGCGTACGGGGGAGAACGCGCGGGGCGGGGCGGTCTGCGAGAGCGGTGACGGTCCGGGCGGACCCAGGGGGGTGAAGCCGCCCGGTCCGGACGGGGTCGCCCTCGCGGGCAGGGTCAGCTCAGGTGGAGCCGCTGACCCGGGTAGATGAGGTCGGCCTCGTCGACGATGTCGTCGTTCAGCTTGAACAGCTTCTGCCAGCCGCCCTTGACCTTGTGCTCGGACGCGATCTCGCTGAGGGTGTCGCCCTTGACGACCTTGTACTCGCCGTCACCCTTGGCGACCTTCTTGCCGGTCGGGGTCTTGACGGTCTCCTGCTTCGCCGGGGCCTTGCGGTCCTCGGTGCGCGAGGAACGCTCCTCGGCGGGCTTGGTCTCCTGCTGCGGGGCGGGCTCGGCGGTGCCGCCACCCTGGTACGGGGTGTTGGACAGGCCCACACCGCAGGACGGCCAGGCGCCCTTGCCCTGGCCCGCGAGGACCTTCTCGGCGACGGCTATCTGCTGCTCCTTGGTGGCCAGGTCGGCGCGCGAGGCGTACTGCGTACCGCCGTAACCGGCCCAGGTGGAGCTGCTGAACTGCAGGCCGCCGTAGTAGCCGTTGCCCGTGTTGATGGACCAGTTGCCGCCGGACTCGCACTGGGCGACCTTGTCCCACTCGGAGGCGGTGGCGGCGGAGGCCGAGCCGGTGGCGACCAGCGGGGCGGCGACCGCGGCGCCGGCGACACCGGCGAGCGTGACGACGCGGGCGGTGCGGTTGAAGAAGGTCGGGCGACGGTGCTTGCCCTTGCCGGAAAGCAGCATGGAGTGATCCCCTCACCGACGCCTGCGAGGTGAGCTGTCGGGTTCGGGCCGATGGGGTGCCCCCGACTCGGACGAGCCGGTGACGAATTTGCCCGGCCGCACGCTTCAGCTGTGCGACTTCACCCCTAGCCGGTTCCCGCGGGCGGGCAGCAGCTCGCTGCCCGGCCGGCACGGGCCCCGGCGCAAACCTTGGGTCCCCCGCTCCTGCCAACGGCGCTTGACGCGACGACTGTTCCCGGCGGACGTCGGCAGGATTCGGCGTGACGACCACAGGGGCCCGCTGTGGCGAGCGGTCACGACCGTAAACATGCGATCGTCGGTTTTCCAAAGACGATCAGGGCTTCTGAGACCCATCTCTCAGTTTCACCAAAACGGACATCAAGGCACTAACTAGCCTTTGCGTGCGTCCGATTCGGACCCAAGAGACAGCGTCTGACCGGGGAGAATGAGGTCCGGATCGCCGCCGACCGTCTGCCGGTTCAGCGCGTACAACTCCGGCCAGCCGCCCTCGATGTCATGTGCACCCGCGATGGCCCAGAGATTGTCCCCGGCCCGGACGGTGTACGAACCCTCCGCACCCGCAGGCGCATCACCCGGGCGCGAGTGACGGCCGGAGCCCCTGCCGGGGTGCTCATCAGGGGTGTCGTCGGGAGCCGGGTCGCCGCGGTGACGGCCGGTGGGGTCTTCGGAGGGGGGGTCGGACGGAGTGTCCGAGGGGGTGCCGGACGGGCTGTCCGGCGGGGTGCCCGAAGGGGCGTCCGAAGGGGCGTCCGAAGGGGCGTCCGAAGGGGCGTCCGAAGGGGCGGGCTTCGGGTTTGAAGTCTCGCCGGTTTCGGGGGAGTTGTTGCCTCCGGGGGTGGTATCGCCCGAGTTATCGGGGTTTGTGGGCTTCGGGGTGGTGGGGGGTGTGGGGCTGGTGGGGTCGTCGGACGGGTCCGTGGAGTCGGACGGGTCGGACGGGTCCGTGGAGTCGGACGGGGCGGGGCTCTCGGTGGGAGTGCCGGGGTCGTCCGTGGGGGTCGCGGGGTCGTCCGTGGGGCCGTCTGTGGGCTCCGGGCTTTCGGTGGGGTCGGGTGCCGGGGTGCGGGGCGGTTCGGACTCGTCGCGGTCCGGGACGCCCGGGTCGACGGACGGGTCCGGGCCGTCGTCGGTCAGCTCCGCGACCGCCGCACAGGCCGCCCACTCGTCGGCGCCGAGGTCGTCGAGTATCTGCTCGGCGACGGCTATCTGCTGGGAGCGGCTTGCCAGATCGGGACGCTCGGCGTAGTCGAGCCCGCCGTACTTCTGCCAGTCCCCCAGGGTCAACTGCAGGCCGCCGTAATAGCCGTTGCCCGCGTTCGCGCTCCACGCACCGCCGCTCTCGCAGTCGGCGAGCCGGTCCCAGGTGGCACCGTCCGCGGCGTGCGCGACGGTACCGGCCAGCAGCGGCAGAGCCAGTGCCGTGCCGGTCACTCCTGCTGTGACGACGAACGCCGGAGCCTGACGGGGTCGACGGTGACGACCGTTCCCGGAGAGCATGCGGAGCCCTTTCGCGTGACAGCTGTGACGACTGCGGCAGCTGTGGCGCCCGCCGCCGAGTTGCCCGTGAACGTAGCCGGGTCGAACGCATGTCACAAGTCGATGCAGCGGGGATCACGCGAAGATCACAGTCGTGACGAGGCGTCAGTTTCCCGCCGTTCTCATGGGAGTTCCCGGGTGGACGCCAAGGTTGCGGTCGGTCGTGAATCGACTTTGGGGTGGGTGGGGATTTGGGGTGGTGCGGGTGTTTGGTTCGGGGCGGGGGGGGCGTTCGGTTCGGGGGGGGTGGGGTGCGTTCGGTTCGGGGGTGGGGAGCATTCGATCCGGGAGCGGAGCGCGTTCGGTTCCGGAGCGGGGCGCGTTCGGTTCGGACGGCGCGGCAGGCTGCGGTTCGGGGCGCGGTCTCAGCCTGGTGCAGGGAGTTGGGGCGCGGGGTGCGGTTCGGGGCTTGCTCGGCTGCGGTTCGGGGGCTTGCCCAGGGTGCGGTTCGGGCTCGTGCCGCCTGCGGTTCGGGCTCGCGCCGCCTGCGGTTCGAGGCTCGGTCAGGGTGCGGTTCGAGCTCGCGCCGCCTGCGGTTCGAGCTCAGGCGGGCTGCGGTTCAAGGTCGAGTGGGCTGCAGCTTCCGCCGCTTCGCCTCGCCATTTGCCTCGCCATTTGCCTCGCCTTCCTTGGGGGCCCTCCCCTCCCCCACCCCCCTCCCTCCCCCACCCCCTCCGCGCCCTCCCACCCCACCCCACACAAGCCCGCGAACCGGAACCGCCCCTCAGCACCCTCCATTCGGCAGCGAACCGGACCTTACGGTCGGCTCGAAGGTGACCGGCAGCGTCCGCAGTCCCCGCATGATGAGTCCGCCCCGCCAGCGCAACTCCTCGGGATCCGCGTCGAGTTGGAGATCGGGTATCCGGCTCAGCAGGGTGCCGAGCGCGATCTGGCCCTCCAGGCGGGCGAGCGGTGCGCCGAGGCAGTAGTGGATACCGTGGCCGTAGCCGAGGTGCTGGTTGTCGCTGCGGGCGAGGTCGAGGGTGTCCGGTTCCGTGAACCGCTGCGGGTCGCGGTCCGCGGCTGCGAGGACGACGAGTACCGGATCACCGGTGGCGATGGACTGCCCGCCCAGCTCCAGCGGCTCGGTGGCGAACCGCCAGGTGGCCATCTCCACCGGGCCGTCGTAGCGCAGCAGTTCCTCCACCGCCGAGGCGACGAGTGCCGAGTCCCCGGCCGTCACCGCATCCTGGAAGCGGAGACGGTCGGCGGGGCGCCGCAGCAGCGTGTACGTACCGTTCCCGATGAGGTTGACGGTGGTCTCGAAGCCCGCGAAGAGCAGGATGAAGGCCATCGCGACGACCTCGTTCTCGGTGAGTTGCTCACCGTGGTCCGAGGCACGGATGAGACCGGAGATCAGATCGTCCTCGCCCTCGTGCCCGAGCCCCGCGCGTTTGCGGTGGATCAGCTCGGCGAGATAGCCCCGCATCATCTTCACCGACCGGGCGACCCCGCCCCGCGACCCTCCGGAGTTCTTCCCGCCCCCGCCGCCACCGCTGCGGCTGCCACCCCCACCCGCCGGGTTCCCGTGCCGGATCATCATCCCGGCCCAGTCACGGAAGTCGTCCTGGTCCTCGCGGGGGACGCCGAGCAGGTCGCAGATGGCGTAGATGGGCAGCGGGAAGGCGAACTCGTGGATGAGGTCCGCCTCGCCGCGCTCCGCGAATCCGTCGATGAGCCGGTCGGTCAACTCCTGGACGCGCGGGGCGAATTCGGCGACCCGGCGTGGGGTGAACGCCTTCGAGACGAGTCGGCGCAGACGGGTGTGGTCGGGCGGGTCGATGTTGAGCAGGTGCGTCATCAGCTCGGCCTTGCGCTCACCCGGGATGCCCGTTTTCCCCTTGGCGTGCGCCGGTTCGTCGTGATGCGCCGGGTTCTTGCTCAGCCGGGGGTCGGCCAGCGCCAGGCGGGCCTCCGCGTACCGCGTCACCAGCCACGCCTCCACCCCGCTGGGCAGCCGGGTGCGGTGCACCGGGGCGTGCTCGCGCAGCCAGGCGTACGCCGGGTAGGGGTCGGCGGCGAACTCCCAGGTGAACAGTTCGGGGGCGCCCTCCGTCCCCGAGCCGCCGGACACGTTCGCCCCGGACAGGTTCGCCCCGGACATGGTCATCGCCCCTCCGCGACCAGGATCGCGTCCCGGTAGGCGCGCGCCGCCGACCGCAGCGCCGCCTCGGGGTCGACACCCTCGCGCTCCGCACTCAGCGCCAGTGCGAGCAGTTGGTAGCCGATCCCCTCACCGGCGGGAAGCGGAACGTCGAGCCCGGCGCCGCGCGCCCGTGAGCCGAGCTTGGCTGCCAGGGCGAGCCCCGGCTGCCCGAGCGGCACCCCTTCGGTGACGGAGTCCCGCTGCTTCTCCTCCGCCTTGGTACGCATCCAGTGCGCCTTCACGTCCTCCGGCGTGCTCGCCGTCTCGTCCCCGAAGACGTGCGGGTGGCGGTGGATGAGCTTGTCCACGATCCCGGCCGCGACGTCGTCGATGGAGAACGCCCCCGCTCCTGCCTCTTCTCCCTCTCGCCCTTCCTCTTCCTCTTCTTCTCCATCTCCTTCTTCCTGGAGTCCCGCTTCTCCCCCGGCCAGGCCCTCCTCGGCGATCCGGGCGTGGAAGACGACCTGGAGCAGGACGTCGCCGAGTTCCTCGCGGAGTTCGTCGCGGTCGCCCTGTTCGATCGCCTCGACGAGTTCGTACGCCTCCTCGATCGCGTACTTCGCGAGCCCTTCGTGGGTCTGCCGGGAGGACCAGGGGCACTCGGCTCTGATGCGGTCCATGACCTGGACGAGGTCGAGGAGCCGGGCGCCCGGGAGGTCGTAGGAGGCGGGCAGCAGTTCCAGTTCGGGCATGGTCACTCGGCCCGAACCCGCCAGCGTGGCGAGGCCGTCGGTGAGTTTGCGGTCGCCCTCACCCGTGGCGACGACGACCACGGTGCGGCCGCCGTCGCACCAGTCGACGAGTTCGCGGGCGACCGGCACTTCCTGCTCGACCAGGACCCCGGCCTCCCGCAGGTAGGGGAGCTGGGGGTGCGCCGCTTGTGCGCACAGCACACGGTCCGCCGCGTGCAGTGCCTGCCAGGCGGGCCAGGCGAGCAGGCCCGGGGCGACCCGGTGGCTGGTGGTGAGCAGGACGATGCGGCCGGCGGCCGTTTCAGGCGTAGCGTTCACGCACCGAACGTAACCCACCGGGCGTATGCCTCACGCGGCCCTGTGGACAACCTGCCCGCGGAGGCACACCGACCCTGTGGAAAACTCGTTCCACCGCAGGTCACAGCGGGAAACCCCTCGCTCCGGCCGACACCGCAGAGCCGCCGACCCGGGGCGTCGTCCCGGGCCTCACCCCCGGGCCTCGTCCACGAGCTCGGACACAGCTGGCCTCAGACTGACCTCTCCTGCCCGGACACCTCGCGCAGCCACGGCGTGCGGATGTCCGCGCGGCGGCTGTTGTCCACGTCCCAGGTGCCGTAGCGGGGGTTGAGGTCGACGTCGAGCTTCTTCGAGGCGCGGGAGAGTGCGGCCCAGAAGGTGCTCTGGCCCTGCTTGGTGTTCATGTCGGCGCCGATCTTGCGGGCGAGCTTCTGGGCGAGCAGCTCCGAGCGCAGCGATTCGTCGAGCCGTTCCGGGGCGACGGCGTACTGCTGGAGCCAGCTCGCCTCCAGCCCCTTGGCGCCACCGGTCTGGCCTTCGAGTTCGCCGCGCATCTCCTGGATCTCGCGCCGGTTCACGCTGACACCGGCGTCCTTGGCGGCCTGGTCGAGGATCCGGTCGAGCACCATGGTGTGCAGGGTTTCGCGGGTCAGGCCGCCGGTCTTGGCGATGGCCTGGGCGTATCGCTGCCCGCCGCCGGTCGCGTCCCGTTGCGCGTCCCGGACCTCGTTCACCCGGTTCTCCAACTGCGAGACCGTGATGCGTTCGTCGCCGACGACGGCCGCGGCGCCCGGGTGGGCCTCGTTGCCGCAGGCGGCGAGCAGGGGCGCCGCGGCGACGAACGCGGCGGAGAGCGCGAGCGCGGTACGACGGCGGTGCGGACGACTGCCGCGGTGCGGGCTGTGCAAGGTGGCCTCCCGGCGAGCTTGTGCGACGGTGCACAAAGTCTTGCGGTGATCGATGGTAGGCAGTCGGCGTGGCCCGGGCCACAGGTTCGACAGCACTGATTCGACCAACGAGCGAGTCAGGCGGGGGTACCGGGACCGCTGGGCCACCCGGACCCACCCCCGACACCCACCCGAATCCACCCCCTGACGAAGGTCATACGCCCGCCCTCACCTTCGCCCGATCCCCACCCACCAGCCCTTTTCCTAACTTCACGGCATGACGAGGCAAACAGCCGACACGACCGGGACGGCCCGGACAGCCAGGACAGCCAGGACAGCCAGGACGACCGACGCGACCGGGACAGCCAAAGCAATGAGTACGGTCCGGCCCCTCGTAGCGACGAAACCAGACAGGCGCGGCAGCACCCCCTCCCGCTCCCGATCCCGCTCCCGATCCCGCTCCCGATCCCTCTCCCGCTGGACAGGCCCAGCCCTCGCCACCCTGACGGCCGCCGCCACCGCCACCGCAGTGACCGCGCTCGCCCCCGGCGGCCTCGGCACCCCGGAAGCCGTACGCGTACGCCACGGCTGGTCGGCACGGGCGTACGGGGAGCTCACGGACACCGTCGACGCGGCGCCCGGATGGCTCGGTGCGCTGCTCGAACTCGCCTCGCCCGCAAGCCTGTTGGCGCTGGCGACACTGCTCGCCCTGCTCGTGTGGCAGGGCGTGCGCGGGCGGGACGCGCGGCTGCTCGGCGGCACCGTGGCGGCCGGTTCCGGCACGCTCGCCGCGTATGCGCTGAGCGAGGCGGTGAAGCTGGCCGTGGACGAGGAGCGGCCCTGCCGTGTGCTGCGGGACGCGGCGGCGGCCGGTGACTGTCCGCCGACCGGCGACTGGTCCTTCCCCAGCAATCACGCGAGTCTCGCCTTCGGCCTGGCCGCCGGGATCTGCGTACTGCGCCCGCGCCTCGCCGCCTACGCCCTGCCGCTGGCAGCGTCGGCGGCCCTGCTGCGCGTACTGCTCGGCGTCCACTACCCGCACGACGTGCTCGCCGGTGCCGCCCTCGGCGCGGGCACGACTCTCACCTTCATGCTCGCGCTCCTGCCCCTGGCCGCCGCCACCGCTACCGCTACCGCTACCGCTACCGCCAACCTCCTTTCACGGCTTGTCGGTTGGGGCTCAGGTGGCGTCGAGGGCATCGCCGGCTGCCACGCCGCCACCCGGCGGAATCAGCCCCGCCTCGTGGGCGACCACGGCGGCAGCGGCACGGTTGTCCACGCCGAGCCTGGCCAGGATGGAGCTGACGTGCGCCTTCACCGTGCCCTCGACCACATGCAGCCTGCGCGCGATACGGCCGTTGGACAGACCGGCGCCGATCAGGGCGAGTACCTCGCGCTCCCGGCCAGTCAGCGCCTCGATCCGTTGCCGGGCCCTGCCCCGGCGCCCGGACAGGTCGCCGCCCGCCGAGAGATGGGCGAGGACGCGGGCCGCGACGCGGGGTGAGAGGTAGGCGGCGCCGTCGGCCACCGCCCGTACCCCGGCGAGGAGTTCCTCGGGTTCGCCGGACTTGATGAGGAATCCTGCGGCGCCGTTCTCCAGCGCCCGCAGGATGTACTCGTCCTCGCCGAAGGTGGTCAGTACGACCACGCCGGTGCCCGGCACGGTCCTGCGGATCTCCGCCGTCGCCTCGATGCCGTCGGTGCCGGGCATCCTGATGTCGAGCACGGCGACGTGCGGCCGGTGCCGCTGCGCCAGATCCACCGCCTGCCGCCCGTCGGCCGCCTCCGCGACGACCTCGATCCGCGGATCCACCGCCAGCACGGCCCGCACACCGGCCCGCATCATCGGCTCGTCGTCGGCGACGAGTACGCGGACGGGAGCGGCGGGGGCGGCCCCGGCCCCAGGTTGTTCGGTCACGCGATCCGTTCCTCTCCTTCTTCCTGTCCCTCTTGTTCCGGTTCTTCTTGCCCCTCTCGCTCCTCTTGCTCCTCTCGCC
The DNA here is from genome assembly GCF_013364195.1 of Streptomyces sp. NA04227. Classification (NCBI taxonomy): domain Bacteria; kingdom Bacillati; phylum Actinomycetota; class Actinomycetes; order Kitasatosporales; family Streptomycetaceae; genus Streptomyces; species Streptomyces sp. NA04227. The sequence continues at coordinate 2,833,375 of NZ_CP054918.1, forward strand.
CCTCTCGCTCCTCTTGCTCCTCTTGCCTCTCTTGCTGCGGGCTTCCGGCACCGCCCGACACCCTCATCCCGTACGCGTCGAGAGAGCGAACCCGCCCCTGCGCGAAGCAGACCCGGTACACGTCACCGGACAGATCGTCGAAACGGTTCGCGGTGCGCGCGTAGTACTGGCAGCTCACGTCGGCGCCGTCCGGCTCCGCCGCGTCGGGACGGTCGGCGGTCTGGTGGTCCGGCAGCAGCCGCTCGGCCGAGGCCCGGTTCTGGCCCACGTGGAGGCGGGAGTAGTTCTCCTCGCTGAGCACCGTGCGGGCGGCCGAGCGCATGTTCCAGCCCACGATCACGGCGTACAGCACGGCCCCGGTGGCAAGCGGCAGCACACACGCCGCGAGCAGAATCCGCGCCGTACCGCGACGGGCCCTGCGGTGCTCCACCGGCAACTCGCCCGCGCCGCCCGCCTCGTACCGCTCCCCGTACTCGTACGACTCCCCCAACTCGTACGCCCCGGACCGTACGGGACCACCCGCGGCCCCGTGGGCGTGCGGCAGCCGGGCCTCCACGGTGAACACCCCGCCGCGCGGGCCGTACGCGAAGACGCCGCCCGCAAGGCGCACCCGCTCGTCGAGACTGATCAGCCCGGTACCGCTGCCGACGCCCCGCAGTGGGGCCCTCGTTCCCCCGCCGCCGCTCTCCACCCGTACGGAGGTCTCGGCCGCGCCGTGGCTGAGCAGGACGCGGGTGGTGGAGTGCGGGGCGTGTTTGGCGGCGTTGGTGAGGGCTTCCTGTACGACGCGGTGGGTGGCGTGCCTGACCACCGTGGGAGCCTCCAACGGGTCGCCCTGGGCGCGCAGTTCGACAGTGAGCCCCGCCGTGCGGGCGGCGTCGACGAGGGCGGTGATGTCGGTGTCGGCGGGGCCGAGCGGGGCTGTGCCGTTGTCCTCGCGCAGTACGCCGATGACCTCGCCGAGGCGTTCCACGGCGGCACCGGCGCGGGAGCGGATGTCCTGTGCGACGAGACGGTGCCGTTCGGCGAGGCCGGGTTCGAGTTTGAGCGCGCCCGCGGACAGGGCGATCAGGCTGAGTTCGTGTCCGAGCAGATCGTGCATGTCCTGGGCGATACGCGCCCGTTCACGCAGCCGGGCCTGTTCGGCGACAAGCCTGCGTTCGCGCTCCAGTTGCTCGGCACGCTCCCAGCCCGCGCGCGTCAGGAGCCGGCACTGGCGCCAGAACCGTCCGGCGAACCAGGGCACCATCGCGGCACCCACCAGCACCCACACGAAATCCGTACCCCGGACCAGCCACACCGGACGCACGACCACGGCGAGCGCCGCGAGCAACACCCCGGAGGCGAGCACCCAGGCCGCGCTCCCGCCACGCCCGGGCCCCCGCCCCGCCAGAAACGCGGCGACCACGGCGAGCAGGGCCCACCAGCCGCTGACGGTACTCAGGACGACGGCGACGGCCGCGAGGGCGAGCGGCAGAGTGCTCCCCGAGACGAGCGCCTGCCCGCATTGGCGTACGTACGACACGTCCCCGACCGTAAGTGAGGAAAGCGAGGGCCCGACACTGACCAAAGTCCAATCTTCGGGCGCTGCCGCTCCACCCCTGGGAGGAGCCCGGAGGAGCCGGGAGGAGCGCGGTGGAGTGCGGGCGTCGCGCAGGAGCGGACGCGGGTGGAGGCGGTGGACCCGGCGGTGGACCCGGCGGCGGCGAGGCCCGTGGCACGTGGCACGCGGACCGGGCGGGAAGCCCGGAACAAATTCGCTTGCCCCCGCCGCCCCGGTCCCTACTCTCGACGGGTGACCACACGGACAACGGCCCAGACGACGACGCATACGACCACACGGATAACTGCACGCGTGATCGTGCTCAACGGAGGTTCCAGCGCGGGCAAGACCGGGATCGCGCGCTGTCTGCAAGCGGTGCTTCCCGAGCCGTGGCTGAGCTGCGGGATCGACGGCTTCGTCGACTCGCTGCCCGCCGCGCTGCGCGCCTCGGACACCGGGATCGCCTTCTCCGACGACGGCCAGGTGGCCGTCGGGGACACCTTCCGGGCGCTGGAGGGTGCCTGGATGCGGGGTGTGGCCGCGACCGTACGCGCGGGAGCGCCGGTGATCGTCGACGACGTCTTCCTCGGCGGCGCCGACTCCCAGGCGCGCTGGCGCGAGGCGCTGGAGGGGCTTCCCGTGCTCTGGGTGGGGGTCCGCTGCGACCCGGCCGTCGCGGCGGGACGGGAGATCGGACGCGGGGACCGGGCCGCCGGAATGGCCGCGACCCAGGCCGAACTCGCGCACCGGGGCGTCACCTACGACCTCGAAGTGGACACCACCCGCACCGAATCCCTGGAGTGCGCCCGCACCATCGCCGCCCACCTGACGGCCGCGCCCTCACCACAGCCCACGCCACACGCTCACTGACAACTCCCGTACTGGGCGCGGCACTTCAGCAGTCAGGGACCCTGCCCCGCCTCACCCGACCCCGGCGGACGAGAGCCCGACGTCCCGGTGTCAGCCGACGGCCGGGACTTCCCTACGATCCCGCACGATGATCTTGCCGGTGTTGCGGCCCCGCAGCATGCCCAAAAACGCGTCCACGATGTGCTCGAACCCGTCGACCACCGTCTCGTCCAGAGCGAGGCGGCCGCTCTGCAGATGCGGCACCGCGAACTCGTACAACTCGTCCTGTACGTCCCGGTAGTTGCTGACCAGGAAGCCCTCCATGCGCAGGCTCTTCTCCACGATGTCCGCGTAGTTGAAGCGCGGCGGCGAGGCGTCGGGGTGGTTGTACTGGCTGATCGTGCCGATGCGGACGATGCGCCCGAACTCGCGCAACGCACCTACCGCCGCGGCCAGTTGCTCACCGCCGACGTTGTCGACGAACAGGTCGATGCCGTCGGGTGCGGCCTTGCCGAGGAGTTCGGCGGCGGGTCCGTCGTGGTAGTCGAAGACCGCGTCGTAGCCGACCTCCCGCACGAGATGGTCGGCCTTCGCCGCCGAGCCCGCGCTGCCCACGAGCCGTCCGGCGCCGAGCAGCCGCGCGATGCGCCCGGTCGCCGTGCCGACCCCGCCCGCCGCGGCCGACACGAACAGGTCGTCGCCCTCCTGGAGTCGGGCGATGCGGGTCAGGCCCACGTAGGCGGTCAGGCCGGTGCCGCCGAGGATGCTCAAGTACGCGGTCAGGGGCACCCCGTCGAAGCGGGGCAGCCGCCGGATCTCCTCCGGCGTGACCACCGCGTGCGTGCGCCAGCCCTGCCGGTGGAACACGATCTCGCCCTCGGCCAGCCCCGGCGTGCGCGAGGCGACGACCCGCCCGACGGCACGGCCCTCCAGCGGCGCGTCGAGCGCGAAGCCGCCGGGCACGTCGTCCATCAGCTCGCGGTGATACGGGTCGACGGACCAGTAGAGGTTCTCCACCAGCGCGGTGCCGACCGCCGGCTCGGGAAGCGCGGACTCGACGAAGGCGAAGTGCTCGGCTGTGGGAAAGCCGTGCGGTCGGGCGGTCTGGCGCACGGTGAGCGCGGTCTGGTTCATGACCGGACCGTAGGACGGGAATGCGGCCGGTGGGCAGGCTGTTGGGCTCATGCGACGACCCGTTCCATGAGCAGTTCTCATACGCCGAGGTGAGCGCCCCGATGGCCCGCACGACGGACTCCGATCTCGCCCCGCACGAACTGCGGGTACTGGTGGCGGTGGCGGACACCGGCGGCTTCTCGGCGGCGGCCGGGACACTCGGCCTGACGCAGTCCGCCGTCTCCCACTCCGTTCGCGGCAGCGAGCGCAAGATCGGTGCCGTGCTCTTCGAACGCGGCCGCACCGGCGCCCGCCCCACCCCGGCCGGGGACAAGGCCGTCACACACGCACGCCGCGTCCTGCGCCTGCTGGACGTCCTGATCGCCGAGTCACGCGGTGCCGCGCACTCCGACGCGGCGCAAGGGCCACTGCGCATCGCGGCCTTCCGCAGCGCGGCGCTCCACCTGCTGCCACCCGTCCTTCAGCGGCTGCGCGCCCGGCACCCCGGGATCGATCCACGGGTACGGATCGTCCGCGAGGTGGGACGCGGCACCGCGGGCGAAGTGGCCGACGGGAAAGCCGACATAGCCCTCGGCACACTCGGCGGCTCCGTGCCGCTGCCACCGGGCCTCGTCGCGAGCGGGCTCTTCGACGATCCGTACGCCCTGGTGCACACGGCGGGTCACCTCGCCCCGCGTTCACTGCCGCTGGTCGACTGGGCCGAGAACTGCGGCTCCTACACCCGCGACTGGTGGGCCGCCCAGGACTGGATCCCCGAGGCGACCATCGAGGCCGAGGACGACGGAGCGGTCCTCTCCCTGGTGAGCGCGGGCCACGGCATGGCGATCATGCCCGCGCTCTCCCTGGCCGGAGCACCGCCCTCGATCGGGATCACCGACCTCGGCCCCAAGCGCCCGACCCGCCGCATCGGCTATGTCACCACCGCCGAACTGGCCGGGTCCGCCGCCGTACGCGCCCTGGTCAGGGAACTGCGGGCCGCGGCCCCCCGGAGTGAGAGCGCTCTCGTCGACACCGGGGCCTGATCGGGCCCGGCGGCGAACCCGGGGCGGTCTCAGAGGAAAGCCCGGCCCCGCAGAGCCAGCGCCTCGATCTCGTAGCGCCCCTCGACGGTCGCCTCGACATCGAAGACATGCGACTCGGTCGGCGGGTAGCCGATCAACTCATTGGCACGACTGGGCAGTTGCCGCCCAGCCGCCTCGACGGACTCCCAGAGCAGGATCGCGCCCCATCTGTTCGTCTCCTCGTCGGCGATCCACACCTTGAGCCGCAGTCCCGGCACCTCGGCGAACGCCGCGACGGACTCCTCGGCGAGATACCTGCGCAACGACGCGATGTCCTGGGCCGATTCGGCCAGATCCCACCAGACGACGACGGTGTGCATCGGGTTCTTCTCCCTACGAACGGCTGCACGAACTGCTGCACGGAAGACTGCACGAACTGCGGCACAGACGGCTGCACGGCGGCTCAATTCCCCTGCCCCGTAAGCAAGTTCACGGGGCGGCCGGACTCCGCCCCCTCACCCGGAACACTGCGCCGTCATCGCCCTCTTGTCCGCCGAGGTGACCGAGAGAGCGTACTTCTCGGCGACCTGGGCGAAGCGCAGTACGTAGGCGCAGCGGATGCCCTTGGCGGGCGGGAGCCAGGAGGCGGGGCCCGAGTCGCCCTTCGCGGAGTTGGTGGGTCCGTCCACCGGCAGCAGGTTCAGCGGATCGTTCGCGAACTGGCGGCGCTTGTCCGCGCTCCAGCGGGAGGCGCCCAACTGCCAGCCGTAGGACAGCGGTACGACGTGGTCGATCTGCACGGCGGCGGCCCGCTGCTTGCGCCAGGTGAGGGTCTTGCCGGTGTACGGGTCGTGCAGCGTCATGGCGACGACCACGCAGTCCGATCCGGAGCGCAGCCGTATCCGTTCGCCGTCGCGCCGCAGCAGGTCGTTACGGGTGTCGCAGCCGTTACGGGCCAGCGGTACACCGTCGGCGGTGTCCAGCCACGCGTACCCGAACTCGTCCCGTTCGTAGCCGGTCCTGGGCCCGCGCCCCTTGGTGGCCAGCTTCTCGATGGTGCGCAGGGCCGCCGCGGTGCCGTCGTGGCCGGTCACGGGCGCGAGCCCCGGCCCGGTGCCGCGCGGATTGGCCAGCGGACTGAGCGCCCGGCCGGAGTCCGGGCCGCCGCCGGGCCCGCTCTCGCCGCCGCTGGGGCGCGGCTCCTGCCCGCCCTCGCCGGGAAGGCCGTCGCAGGCAGCCGAGGCGAGTCCCCCGCACAGCAGGAGACCCACGGCCACGCAGCGACGCACGTACGCCCAACTTCCCCACCCATACGCCGATGTGCCCCTGCGCTGCTTCAACTGGCCCTCGCCCGTGTTCCGTTCCGGTGTCGGGCACAAGGTAGCCCGTCGCCCCGGGGTGAATCGGTCTCCGGCCGGGGTGGATCAGGCTCCGGCCAGGACGGATCGGACTCAGACCGGGCGGATCGGACTCAGACCGGGCGGATCGGACTCAGACCTTGCCGATGCCCAGGGTGTTCTCCGCAGGGAGGAGACCCGAGCCGATGGCCGCGACCCAGAACTCGCCGAGGAGATCGGCGAGTTGGGTCATGCGCTCGGCGCCGAGTGCCTGCCAGGGGGCCAGGGCGAGGACGTCGGTCTGCTCCTCGATCCGTGCGCGCAGGGCGCGGCCCTCGGCCGTGGCGGTGCCGTCGGCGGCGACCAGGCCGCGCTCGTGCAGGCGGTCGCGTGCGGCGCCCCATTCCCGGTCGCTCCAGCCACGACTGTTGAAGACCTCGCGTGAGGCCGCGCCGACCGCCGCGAAGGAGACCAGGGACTCCACCGGGTCGAGCCCGGCGGTGAGCAGCGCCGCGAGGTGCCCGTCGCCCCGGTGCTCCCGCAGTACGGTCGCCGCCTGCCACAACCGTGGCAGAGGCTCCTCGGGCAGACCGAGGGCCGCGTTGGCGGCGGCGAGCGGCCGTCCCGCGAGCGGCGCCGCCTCGGCCGCGAGCCCCAACAGCCGTGCCGCCTGGGTGAGTTCGGGGCTCTCGTGCCGCTCCCCGAAGAGCCTGCGATACGTCCGCTCCATGCCCCGCAGCCGGGCCGCGATCACCTCGGTGGGACTCACCCGGTCCCAGGCAGCCGCCATGTTCTGGGCGACCATGCCCGGTTCGAGGCTGTAGAAGGCGGAGGCCACGGACGTCGCTCCGACCGCGCCGAGCGGTGCGGCACGCAGCGGGAAGTAACGCGGCCAGCGGTCGCCGCCCGGGTAACCGAGCGCCGCCATCTCCTCGTCCACCTCGGGCGCGTAGTAGACGAGTGCGTGCACCGGTTCGAAGAGATGCCACATCCGCCGCGCGTCCGCGGGGGTCACCGGCGCGACGCCGTCCGCCACCGCCACCGCTCCGGGTCCGTGCTCCGCACGCTCGGATCCGTGCTCCACCTGCCGATGCTCCTGCTGCTGCCGCATGACGACTCCTCTGCCGTGCCTGTGCCGTGCTTGCCGAGCCATCGGGGCGAACCAAGCCCTCGCACCCAATGTTGTCACTGACTAGATTGCGCCCCGAACCAGAAACTTGTCAACGTCTAGATCCTGCGTACGCTGGCCCCATGCCCCGTAAAGCCGCCTCAGCCCCGGCCACCGACCCCGCCCCGGACACCGAGTCCCCCGGCACCGAGTCCCCCGACGCCGCCAACTCCCCATCCACCGGCCGTCGTTACCACCACGGGGATCTGCGCCGGGCGGTACTGGCCGCGGCCCTGGAGGTGATCGCGGCCGACGGGCCCGCGGCGCTGAGCCTGCGGGATCTGGCCCGGCGGGCGGGGGTCTCGCACGCGGCGCCCGCCCACCACTTCGGCGACCGCACCGGGCTGCTCACCGCCATCGCCGCCGAGGGGTTCGACCTGCTCGCCGACGCGCTCGGCGCCGCGGACGGGCTGCGGGAGGCGGGCGTGCGCTACGTACGTTTCGCGCGGCAGCGGCCCGCGCACTTCCGGGTGATGTTCGCGCCGGACCTGCTGCGCGCCGACGACCCGGAACTGGCACGGGCCCGGGAGGCGGCGGGCGACAGACTGCGGGAGGCGGTGGCGGGGCTACCGCCCGAGGACCGCGGGCAGGACGCCCGGCTTGCCTCGATCGCCGCCTGGTCCCTGGCCCACGGCTTCGCCACACTGCTGCTCAGCCACAATCTGGACGCACCCGTGGGCGACCGGGACCCCGAGGACGTGTTCGCCGACCTCGCCACCATGCTGTTCCGCCCCGGCGGCTGAGTCCTGGCGCACCTGGCAGCCGGCTCCCGGGGCCAGCTCCCGGCGGCAGGACGAAGACCAAGCGCGACCGGAGGCTCAACTCCCCACCCCTGCCGCCTTGATGAGCGCCGCGTCCCGCGAGATCTCCCGGAACCCGACGCTGTAGTACAGCCCCCGCGCCGCCGGATGCCCCGGCGCGCCCAGACAGACGACGGTCATCCGGCGGGCCCCCGCCGCCCGGGCCAAGTGCATCCCGTGCAGCAGCATCGCCCGTGCCAAGCCGAGCCGCCGGTAGTCCGGGTGGGTGCCGACCGGCTCGAACTGGGCGGTCCTGTTCACCTCGTCGAGCCACATGATCGTCGAGGTGGCCATCGTCCCGCCCGGCGCCTCCACCAGAACATGCAGGTCAGCCCGGTACGGCGAAGTCGTCCGTACCCCCTCGTACGACTCGGCCGAATACGACGACGGGGCCCAGGCGTCCACATGGGCCTGGACCACGGCCCGCGGCCCGACCTCCTCGGCGGTACGGAACCGGAAGCCGTGCGGCAGCACCGGCCGCTCCAACTCGCCCTGGCCGGCGGGGTTGTGCGGGTCGCTCCCGCCCCCGAGGTCGTGGGCTTTGTTGTGGTTGTGGCTGTGATTGTGGCTGCGGCTGTAGTCGTCGCCGAGTTCGCGCAGATTGAGCTGGGTCCAGAAGCCCTTGTCCCCGAGCGAGGCCGGATCGGTCTCGTAGCCGTGCGCGGCCCATCGCTCGAGAGCGAACTCGTCGGCGAGTGAGGCCACCACCGTGCGCTCGGCACCGGCCGCCACAGCGTCGTACCAGTCGATGACCTCGTCCACCAGCGCACGGTGAGCGGGATGGACCTGGTACACCAGGTTGGCGCCGGTGACGTCCCTCACCGAGCCGTCGTTTCGCCTTACCCGGTGCGGGAGTTGGGCCCAGCCCCAGGCGACGAGCTCGTCAGCGGCGAACCAGAGCCGACGCGGCCAGCCGTCGCCGTACCGCGCGTGTCCCTTCCCCCAGTTCCAGGCCAGCTCACCGCACGTGGCGTCGGCGTTCACCAGTTCGGGGCCGACGGCGGTGACCCGCTGTGCCAGGCCCTGCATGAGCCGTATGTCCGCAGCGGTCACAAGCTCGGAGTCATCCATGGTCCGCCACTGTGCCAGCGCACCGCGAAGCCCTCGAACCCCTTTCCGGCCAACGACCGCGGCCGTGTACGCGCACCCGCCCTCGCGCCCCGCTACCGGCTACCGGCTACCGGCTACCGGCTACCGGCTACCGGCTACCGGCTACCGGCTACGACCCGAGGATCGTGGTGAGGAACTCCCCCGTCCAGCTGAGGAGTTCGCGTCCCGTCACCGGCTTGCCGCCCACCTTCGCGGTCTTCGGGCGCGGTACGAGCACCTGCCCGGCAGCGGCCTTGATGACCGTGCCGGGGTACAGACGCTTCAGCCGCAGCTCCTGCGATTCGCGCAACTCCACCGGCGCGAACCGGATGTTGTTGCCCTGCAGCACGATCTCGCCCACCGAGCACGCCCTCGCCAGCATCCGAAGCCCGGCGACGAGCAGCAGGTTCTCCACGGGTTCGGGCAACTTGCCGTAGCGGTCGGTGAGTTCCTCGCGTACCGCGGCGATGTCCTCCTCGGTATTGGCGGAGGCGATGGAGCGGTAGGCCGCCAGGCGCAGGCGCTCGCCGGGGGCGTAGTCGTGCGGGACGTGCGCGTCGACCGGCAGCTCGATCTTGACCTCCAGGGGCGCCTCCTCCTCCACGCCGCCTTCGAGGGAGGCCCGGTAGTCGGCGACCGCCTCGCCCACCATCCGTACGTACAGATCGAAGCCGACGCCCGCGATGTGCCCGGACTGTTCGCCGCCGAGCAGGTTGCCCGCGCCGCGGATCTCCAGGTCCTTCATCGCCACGTACATGCCCGCGCCCATCTCGGTGTGCTGGGCGATGGTGGCCAGGCGTTCGTGCGCGGTCTCGGTGAGCGGCTTCTCCGGCGGGTAGAGGAAGTAGGCGTAGCCGCGCTCGCGGCCACGGCCGACCCGGCCGCGCAGCTGGTGCAGCTGGGACAGGCCGAAGTTGTCGCCGCGCTCGACGATGAGGGTGTTGGCGTTGGAGATGTCGATGCCGGACTCGACGATCGTGGTCGAGACGAGCACGTCGAACTTCTTCTCCCAGAAGTCCACCACGACCTGTTCCAGGGCCTGTTCGGACATCTGGCCGTGCGCGGTCGCGATGCGCGCCTCGGGCACGATCTCACGCAGCTTGGCCGCCGCACGGTCGATCGACTCGACCCGGTTGTGGATGTAGAAGACCTGGCCCTCGCGCAGGAGTTCACGGCGGATGGCGGCGCCGATCTGCTTCTGCTCGTACGGTCCGACGAAGGTGAGCACCGGGTGGCGCTCCTCCGGCGGGGTGGTGATCGTCGACATCTCGCGGATGCCGGTGACGGCCATTTCGAGCGTACGGGGGATGGGGGTGGCCGACATGGTGAGCACGTCGACGTTGGCGCGCAGCTTCTTCAGCTGTTCCTTGTGCTCGACGCCGAAGCGCTGTTCCTCGTCGACGATGACCAGGCCGAGGTCCTTGAACTTGGTCTCGGAGGCGAACAGCCGGTGGGTGCCGATGACGATGTCGACCGCGCCCTCCCGCATTCCCTCCAGGGTGGCCTTGGCCTCGGTGTCGGTCTGGAACCGGCTGAGCGCCTTCACGCTGACCGGGAACTGCCCGTACCGCTCCGAGAACGTCCCGAAGTGCTGCTGCACAAGCAGCGTCGTGGGCACGAGCACCGCGACCTGCTTACCGTCCTGGACGGCCTTGAAGGCGGCGCGCACCGCGATCTCGGTCTTGCCGTAGCCGACGTCGCCGCAGATCAGCCGGTCCATCGGGACCGTCTTCTCCATGTCGTCCTTGACCTCGGCGATGGTGGTGAGCTGGTCGGGCGTCTCCGCGTACGGGAAGGCGTCCTCCAGCTCGCGCTGCCAGGGGGTGTCCGGGCCGAAGGCGTGGCCGGGCGCGGCCATCCGCGCCGAGTACAGCTTGATCAGGTCGGCGGCGATCTCCTTGACCGCCTTCTTGGCGCGCGCCTTGGTCTTGGTCCAGTCGGCGCCGCCGAGCCGGTGCAGGGTGGGCGCCTCGCCACCGACGTACTTGGTGATCTGCTCCAGCTGGTCGGTGGGGATGTAGAGCCGGTCGCCGGGCTGGCCGCGCTTGGCGGGCGCGTACTCGACGACGAGGTACTCGCGGGTGGCGCCCTGCACGGTGCGCTGCACCATCTCGATGTAGCGGCCCACACCGTGCTGCTCGTGGACGATGTAGTCGCCCGTCTCCAGGGTGAGCGGGTCGATGGTCTTGCGGCGCCGGGCGGGCATCCGCTGCCCGTCCTTGCCCGCCGCCTTCTGGCCGGACAGGTCCGTCTCGGTGAGCACGGCGAGCTTCAGCGCCGGGTCGACGAAGCCGTAGTCGAGCGAGCCGCAGGAGACGTGCACCACCGACGGCGTCAGCGCGTCGAGGTCGGCGTCCAGGCGGGCGGCGATGCCCTCGCCGCCGAGGACCTCGACGGTACGGACGGCGGTGCCGTGGCCCTCGGTGAGGTACACGGTGCGCCAGCCGTCGGCGAGCCACTGCTTGGTGTCGGCAAGGGCGCGGGCGGTGTCGCCCCGGTAGGTCTCGGTGGCGCGCATGCCGAGCTTGAGGGTGTCCGGGGTGGTGCTGTCGGCATAGCTGACGGCCAGGTCCTCGTCCGCGGCGAACGGCGAGACCGACCACCAGGGCATGCCCAGCTCGCGGGCATGCTCGCGGATGTCGGCGATGGAGCGCAGCGAGGCCGCGCCCACGTCGATCGGCGCCTCCCCGCCCCCGGCCGACGCCGCCCAGCTCGCCTGGAGGAACTCCTGCGAGGTGGCCACCAGGTCGGCGGCGCGGGTACGCACCCGCTCGGGGTCGCACACCACCCCGATACTGCCCTTCGGCAGTACGTCGAGCAGCAGCTCCATGTCGTCGACGAGGACCGGCGCGAGCGACTCCATGCCCTCCACCGCGATGCCCTCGGCGATCTTGCCGAGCAGCTCGCCGAGTTCGGGGTGCCGCTCGGCGAGCGCGGCGGCCCGCCCCCGTACCTCGGCGGTCAGCAGCAGCTCCCGACAGGGCGGCGCCCACAGCCCGTGCTCGGCGACCTCCAGGGACCGCTGGTCGGCGACCTTGAAGTACCGGATCTCCTCGACGTCGTCGCCCCAGAACTCCACCCGCAGCGGATGCTCCTCGGTGGGCGGGAACACGTCCAGAATCCCGCCGCGCACCGCGAACTCACCGCGCTTCTCGACGAGTTCGACCCGCGCGTACGCCGCGGCCGCCAGCGCCTCGACGATCTCCTCCAGGTCCGCGCTCTGCCCACTGCGCAGCGCCACCGGCTCCAGCTCACCCAGCCCCTTGACCTGCGGCTGAAGCACCGAGCGGATGGGCGCGACGACCACCGAGACCGGCCCGGTCTCCGGGTCGTCGGCGCTCGGGTGCGCCAGGCGGCGCAGTACGGCCAGGCGGCGCCCGACGGTGTCCGAGCGCGGCGAGAGCCGTTCGTGCGGCAGGGTCTCCCAGGACGGATAGTCGACGACGGCCTGCGGCGGCAGCAGGCTGCGCAGCGCCGCGGCCAGATCCTCGGCCTCCCGCCCGGTCGCGGTGACGGCCAGCACCGTACGCCCGCAGTCGCGCGCCAGCGCCGCGAGCGCCAGCGGCCGCGCGGCGGGCGGACCGACCAGATCGACGTGCATCCGGTTGCCGTCCCGGGCAGCCGTCACCGCCTCGGTGAGTGCCGCGTCCTTGACTACGGCGTCGAGCAGACCGGTGAGGCTCATGAGGACGTTCGCTTCCCTCTGGTCGTGGAGCCGGGCCGTGGGGGTCCGGCTCCAGGTGGCGCTGATCCGGGTGGTCGTACGCACGCACGTGTACGTACGCGTATCCACGCACGTGCCTGTGTGCGGCGAGGTGCGAGCCGCGCGAGGCGTAGGACCGACCGACACGGACAGCACGAGCGCCCCTCACGCAGGACGTGACGGGAAGTCCAAGACTACGACGGGCTTGACGGGGGCGGGCGCGCTGTCCACAGGGAGGGTGAGATGCCGATGGTTACCGAGTGTGGACGGTGAGTGAATGGCGTGAGCGGCGGCCTCTTTGTCCACAGGGGTTGCGGTTCCGCCCCTCCTCTGCCACTTCCCGTCCGCCTTCTTTGCGCAACGCTAGGGTTGACCCATGACCGAGCCACTGCCCGACTGGATGCGCCCGCCGCGCGAGGAAGGTTGGTTCGCGGAGGATCTCGACCGCCTCCCCGAGGCGCCGCGCCACACCGAGCTGATCGACGGAGCCCTCGTCTTCATGATGTCCCCGCAGCGGTCCTGGCACGGCCGCGTCGTCACCGCCCTGACCACGACCCTCATGGACATGGCGCCCGAGGGCGTGGAGGTCGAGCGGGAGATGACCATCCGCCTCGACGCGCGCACCCGCCCCGAACCCGACCTGCTGACGACCACGGCTCCCTACGACCCGGAACGCACCTGGTTCGCCCCCGAGGACGTACAGCTGGTCATCGAGGTGGTCTCTCCCGAGTCGGCCCACCGCGACCGCACCGTCAAACTCCGCAAGTACGCGGAGGCCGGTATCCCCCACTACTGGTGCGTCGAGGAAGAGGACGGCGCACCTGTCATCCACATCTACGAACTCGACAAGCCGACGCAGACGTACGTGGCCGCCGGTATCCATCGCGGCACCCTGCGGCGCCCGGTGCCTTTCGACATCGCCCTTGACCTCGACGGCTTGACGCCCCGGCCTCGTCGCCACTGACGCCTGCGGCGCAGCCGGGCAGCTTCAACTGCCTTCGCTTTGCCGCCCGTTGTCGTCACGGGTCACGCGTCGGGCCACCGCACGCACGATCAACGTCCCGCCCGCACGATCAGCGTCCCAATGTGACCGGCCTCGGGCGCGTCCAGCACCTCTGCCTTCGCCGAGGCGAAACCGGCACGCGTGAGGAACCGCTCCCACACAGCGGGCCGATAGCCGTAGCGGTAGGTGAACATCGCCTTGCCCGCGAACCCGCCCTTGTACATGCCCTGCGGACCGTAGGCGCCGGGGATGGCCGGAGCCTGCGAGAAGACGAACGTGCCGCCCGGGTTCAGCCGCTCCCGGACCAGTGGGAACAGCCTGCCCGGGTCGGTGAACCAGGCAGCACCGAAGATGCTGTAGACCGCGTCGTAGGTCTCGTCGTGCGCGGCCAGGTACTCAAGTACCTCCGCCTGTACGAAAGTCGCACCGGACTCGGCCCATCTCGCGTTCGTCTTCTCGACCATGACCGAGGAGAGATCCACCCCTCGGCCACGGACCCCACAGGTGGCGAGGTGAGCCAGTGCCCGGCCGGTTCCACAGCCGAGTTCCAGCACCGTGCTCGCGTCGCCCAGGAGTTCGGGTCCGGGGCCGTGCCCCGCGTACTGAGTCCAGTTGAAGACCGGTTCCGCATCGTCCTTGAACACGGACAGGGCGTAGGCGTCCCAGAGTTCGGCTTCGGCGGGGATGTTGTGCGGGACGGGCAAGAGAGGTCCTTCGCGGCGGTAGCTGAGGGCCGGGGCGGTGAACGGGGATCACGCGACGGTCGCGAGCCCGTCCAGGTCGGAGCGGTGCTCTTCGTCCACCTCGATACGGACAGTGCGCGCGCCAAGGTGCTCGTAGATGGCGGAGGCTGCGCGGATCACGGCGTCGAGGAGGGAGACGCCGGGGGTGAAGCAGTGGCACTCGGACGGCTCCGCGCCTCCGAATGTCGAACCGAGTGAGCCGTTGGCGGGGTCGCCGAGATCTTCTCCCAGTTCGGCGAAGGGCTGTAGGTCCGCTTCGGTCAGCGTCCGGTCGAGAATGAGGGTGAACTCCCACTCGCGCATGGTCTCTCCCGCTCAGCCGTGTCGCTTGGTGTGCTTGCGTACGAAGTCGTTGATGCGTTTTGCGGCATTGTCGGCGCTGCGTGGGGTGCAATCGACACGATCACGGTCCCCACAAGCGCAGCAGATCACGTATCCCCACACGTGGCCGTTATGGACCTCTTTGACTTCGAAGCCCGCCTTCTCAGCCTCGCGTAAGGCCTTGGCCATCTGCTTCTTCTGATGCGGACTCACCGCGCCCCTTCCTCGACGTCGGCCGGCGAGGAGCAGCGGAGCGATGCTACGCCTGAACTCCTTTCGGGTGCCCACGCGTTCAGAGCGCGTGCTGGGCGCTGACGATCCGACCCCTCAGGCGGCTTCGGCACGCGGCGACACCTCGTTCTCGCTCTCATCGAGCACTGCCGAGTCGGGTTCGGCGAGCCATACGAGACGGGCTCGCGTGCCGTCCACCCCGCAGTACCACCGCAACGCCCTTTCCGGCGACGACAGATGCAGGGTGCGCCTGCCGTCCACGTCGATGACCCGGGCGCTGCCGTCCTCGTCGGCGAGCCCCCAGGCCATCACCACCCCGTCGGCGTCGGCGGTGCCCCGGCCGAACTCCAGCACTACGGCGAACAGGCGCGGGGCGGTGTCCAGGACGAGGCTGCGCAGTCCCTCGTCCAAGTCGAAGTCGAGTACGTCCTGAGCGGGCGGGGCCCCCTTGGAGGTGAAGGGCTCGGCGGAAGCCGCGTCGTCGGAGGCGTCCGGCGTTACGTTGGCCATGGAAATCCCCTGTCGGGAGGAGGAGTTGGGCAGGCGGGGCCACTCGAAGAGAGCGGCGATCCCCGCACCCTGAACTTGAATTAGGGTACCGACATGGGATGACCCATGACCTATAAACGCTCCAATACTTCATAACACTCCACGTTCGTGTGACACGCAGCCCGCACGCCCGCGCCCGGAGGGAACAGGAACGACAATGGCCCGCCTGAAACTCCCGCCCACGATCCGTCAACGTCGTCTGGGGGCTGAGCTGCGGCGTCTGCGCGAGCAAGCCGAACTCAGCGCCACCGCGGCCGGGCAGTTGCTCGGACAGTCGCAGTCGAGCATCAGCAACACCGAGTCGGGCAACTACCCGGTCAGTGCTGAGCGAGTGCGGGTCATGGCTCGCGCATACATGTGCACGGACGAGACGTTGATCGAAGCGCTGGCTTCCTACACGGGCGGGCGCACGCGAGGTTGGTGGGACGAGTACCGGGACATGTTTCCGGCGTCGATGCTCGACCTGGCTGAGTTGGAGCACCACGCCACGTCCATGTGGACGATCACCGTTCTCCACATCCCCGGCCCACTTCAGACCCGCGACCACGCTCACGCGCTGATGACCGAGGCTCTGCCGAATCGCCCGCCGCACGAGATCGAGCACCGAGTGTCCTTCCGGATCAAGCGGCAAGCGGTCCTGTACGGAGCACGACCGGCCCCCTATACCGCCATCGTTCATGAGGCAGCGCTACGCATGGGCTTTGGTGGGCCGAGAGTTGCCCGCGCACAGCTTGAGCACCTGCTCGCGATGAGCGAGCGAAAGAACATCAAGGTCGCTGTTGTCCCGTTCGGCGCAGGCACGTTCTCCATCGCGGGCCACGGGATCACCAACCTGGGTGGGGAAGTGCCACATCTGGACACCATCCAGATCGACACGGACACCGAATCAGAGTTCCGGGACACTCAGGTTCAACTTGACTGGTATCGCCAGGTGTTCACGCGCATCCAGAAGTGCGCTCTCGATGAAGACGAGTCGCGTGGCATCATCCGCCGTATCGCGCAAAGCATCTGACCCAAGGAAGAATGTCGTGCCCACCCTGAACTGGCAGAAGTCCTCCTACAGCGCCCAGGCATCCGACTGCCTCTACCTCGCCCCCGCCGAAGACGGCACCATAAAGCTCCGTGAATCCGACGACCCCGCCACCGTCGTCACCACCACCCCCCAGAACCTGAAGGCCTTCATCCTCGGCGTCAAGGCAGGCGAGTTCGACCACCTCGCCCAGTAGGCAACCCCGGCGCGGACGCGACGCACACACCAACAGGCCCGGCCCCGAGGCAAGTTGCCTCGGAACCGGGCCTGTCCCCCGTTCCCCCGTGGTGGTGGACCGTGTACCGCGTAAGCGGTGGCCGCTGCCGGTCAGTCCGTAGCGATCGCCTTCAGGATGTTCATCCGTCCCGCCCGGAAGGCCGGGAACAGGGCGGCGAACAGGCCGACGAACGCCGAGCCGATGAACACGAACACGATGGTCGGCCAGGGGATCTCCAGGACCTTGAGTCCCTCAAGGGCGAGGAGTTTGTGCGCGGTGGCTCCCCAGCCGAGGCCGAGGCCGATGCCGAGCAGGGCGCCGAAGAGGGCGATGACGACCGACTCCAGGCGGATCATGCGGCGCAGTTGGCGGCGCGAGATGCCGATGGCGCGCATCAGGCCGATCTCCCGGGTGCGTTCGACCACCGACAGGGCCAGGGTGTTGACCACACCGAGGACCGCGACGATGATCGCGAGCCCGAGCAGGCCGTAGACCAGGTTGAGCAGCTGGCCGACCTGCTTCTTCAGGTCTTCCTTGAAGTCGGCCTGGTTCTGCACCTTGTACGTCGGGTTGTCGGCGATCGCCGCCTTGAGGCCCTTGTACGCCTCCTTCTCCTTGCCTTCGACGGCGGAGGCGAACATGATCTCGCTCAGCGGCATGCTGTCGGCGGGTACGTATCGCTTCGCCGTCTGGAGATTGAGGTACTTGGCACCCTTGTCGAGGCTGCCCTCCTCGGTGGTGATCGCGGCGACCTTCAGCTTGGCGGTGTCGCCCTTCTTGAAGTCGACGGTGATCGTGTCGCCGACCTTGAGCTTGTGCTTCTTCGCGTAGCTCTCACCGACGGACATCGCGTTGGCCTTGTAGGCATCGGCAAGCGTTCCGCCGACCGTCTCGTGACGCAGGTCCTTGGCGTACGTCGGGTCCGCGGCGACCAGATCCGCCTGATCGGTCTTGCCGTCAGGGGTGGTCAGTTTCGCCGGGACCTGCTTGTAGTCGGTGACGTAGGCGACGTGCGGCGCCTTCGCCAAAGACTCCTTCACACCGTTGTTGAGACCCTGCATGCCGCCCTGAACGATGAAGTCGGCGCCCACCGACTTGTCGAGTTCGTCCTCCGCCGAGGCCACCATCGAGGAGCCGACCACCGACAGGCAGGCCACCAGGGCCAGGCCGATCATCAGGGCGGAGCCGGTGGCGCCGGTGCGGCGCGGGTTGCGCAGGGCGTTGCGCTCGGCCATGCGGCCGACCGGGCCGAAGATCCGCAGTACCACCAGGCCCAGGCCACGCACCACGGCGCTGGCGAGCAGCGGGCCGATGACGACGAAGCCGACCAGGGTCAGCAGTACGCCGAGGCCGAGCATCGACGAGGCGGGCTTAGCCTCGTCGGCGGTACCCGCCGCGTAGAGGGCGGCGGTGCCCGCGGCGGTCAGGACCAGGCCGATCACAGCGCGCACCTTGCCCGCGCGGCCACCGGTGGGCAGACCCGTCTCCCGCAGCGCGGCCATGGGCGAGATCTTCCCGGCACGGCGGGCGGGGCTGTAGGCGGCGAACACCGTGACGAGTACGCCCAGCGTCATGCCGACGACCGGGGTCGGCCACAGCACCGTGAGGTCCTCGGTCGAGGTCCCCATACCCATGGAGCCCATGAGCTTCATCAGGCCGATCGCGACGCCCACACCCGCGCCGATGCCCAGCGCGGAGCCGACGATGCCGAGCAGCAACGCCTCGGTCAGCACGGAGCGGTTGATCTGCCTGCGGGAGGAACCGATCGCCCGCATCAGACCTATCTCGCGGGTGCGCTGGGCAACCAGCATCGAGAAGGTGTTGATGATGAGGAAGACACCGACGAGGACGGCGATACCGGCGAAGCCGAGCATCACGTACTTCATGATGTCGAGGACCTGGCTGATCCCCTCACGGTTTGCGTCGGCGTTCTCCTTCTGCGTCTGCACCTTGAAGCCGCCGTCGAGCGCGGTGGAGACCTTCGCCTTGAGCGCGTCGTCCGTCACCCCGGCTTCGGCGGCGAGGTTCACCTGCGTGAACCGGCCGGCGGTGCCCAGGAGTTGGCGCTGTGCGGTCTGCGTGTCGAAGTAGACGACCGTGGCGCCGGGGTTGGTGACCTTGAAGGAGGCGATACCGGTGATCTTGGCCCGGTGGTCGCCGACGACCGAGATGGTGCGCAGCTCGTCGCCGAGCTTGAGGTCGTGTTTGTCGGCGGTGTCCGAGTCGACCATCACCTCACCGGCACGCTGAGGTGCGTGACCGGAGGAGATCTCCATGGCCCGCAGGTCGTTCTTGGTCCAGTTGCCGGCGATGGTGGGGCCGCCGTTGCTGGGGCCCATGTTCTTGTTCTTGTTGTTGACGACGGTCACGCTCATGCTGGAGACCGCGCCCTCGGCGGAACGCACTCCCTCGGCCTTGCGGACCTTGTCGACCGTGGACGCCGGAAGCGACTCCGGCTTGCCGTTCTCCGGCAGCTGGTCGGGGTCGGTGGCGTTCTTCGGCAGCACCGTCACATCGGCGGAGGTGGCCGCGAACAGCTTGTCGAACGTCGTGTTCATGGTGTCCGTGAACACCAGCGTGCCGCACACGAACGCCACCGACAGCATGACCGCCACCGCGGACAGCGCCATACGTCCCTTGTGCGCGAGGAAGTTGCGCACGGAGGTTTTCATGACGGTCATGACGTGCGCCCCCGCGCGTCGAAGTCCTTCATGCGGTCCAGGACCTGCTCGGCGGTCGGGTTGAGCATCTCGTCGACGATGCGGCCGTCGGCCAGGTAGAGGACGCGGTCGGCGTAGGAGGCAGCGACCGGGTCGTGGGTGACCATGACGATGGTCTGGCCGAGTTCGGTGACCGACCTGCGCAGGAAGCCGAGGATCTCGGCGCCCGCGCGGGAGTCGAGGTTTCCGGTCGGCTCGTCGCCGAAGATGATCTCGGGCTGGGCGGCCAGGGCGCGGGCGACCGCCACGCGCTGCTGCTGACCGCCGGAGAGCTGGGTCGGGCGGTGCTTGAGGCGGCCCGCGAGACCGACGGTCTCCACCACGCGGTTGAGCCACTGGGCATCGGGCTTGCGGCCCGCGATGTCCATCGGCAGCGTGATGTTCTCCAGCGCGTTCAGCGTCGGAAGCAGGTTGAACGCCTGGAAGATGAAGCCGACCCGGTCCCGGCGGAGCCTGGTCAGCTTCTTGTCCTTGAGGCCGGTGATCTCCGTCTCGTCCAGGTAGATCTGGCCGGAGCTGACGGTGTCCAGGCCCGCGAGGCAGTGCATCAGCGTCGACTTGCCGGAGCCGGAGGGGCCCATGATCGCGGTGAACTGGCCGCGGGCGATGTCGACGTCGACGTGGTCGAGGGCGACGACGCGGGTCTCACCGGAGCCGTAGGCCTTCACGACCTGCCGCGCTCGTGCGGCAACGGCCGTACGCCCTCCAGTGCCCCCGTCCCTGGGAATGGTCACAGCCGTAGTCACGGTGATTCTCCTCGTCGTGTGGAACATGCGGACTTCGTTGTCGTGCGCCGGAGTCCGAGGCGGGTGGGCACTCGGGGTCTGTTCGCCGTCGGCACCCGGCCCGTGCGGGCCTGCGTGGTGGCTTCGGCCGCGGGCGGCTCCGGGTTCCGCCCGCGTCGTGTACTCAAGTCTGGTCGGCGGGTGGGGTCTTGCGCCCTGGTGCTCGGCGCAGTCTTTTCCTGAGGAAAACCCCACCCCGGGCCCTGGGGCCCGCCCCTTCCGCTCAGGTAAAGCCAGGTTAAGGAGTGCCGTGACACTCCCTCGTCCTCCGGCGGTACGAACCGCCCCCGGTCCCAAGTACTGACATCCCCCTAGGGGACTCCACCCCTCGGTGGACCTTTCTCAGGGACCACCTCCACCCATGTGTCCACCCGCACACCCGCCCGGGCCCCATCCGGCGGCCCTCCGCTCCTCGGCCTCTGGGCTCCCGCCTGCCCGGATGAGAAGGTGTACGCGGCATGCACACGGGTGGACGCGGGTGGAGAGAGGTGCGGGGGGAATGGGGGCGGACTCCGGGAGGGGCGGTACGGACGACAGAGCCGAGGGCGGAACCGAGGGCAACACCGAGGGCATAACCAACCGCGGTACGGACGGCGGTGCGGACAGCGGTTCGGACGACGGAGGCGCTCACATACGGCGGCCGACCCGGGCCGTGGTCGCCGCGCTCATGCTCACCATGGCGCTGCCCGCGCTCGACGCGACCATCGTGTCCACCGCCGTCCCGCAGATCGTCGGCGACCTCGGCGGGTTCTCCGTCTTCTCCTGGCTGTTCTCCGGCTATCTGCTCGCCGTCACGGTCTCCCTGCCCGTCTACGGCAAGCTCTCCGACACCTTCGGCCGCCGCCCCGTCCTCATCGCGGGCAGCCTGCTCTTCCTCGCCGGGTCGCTGCTGTGCGCGCTGGCCTGGAACATGGCCGCGCTGATCGCCTTCCGTATCGTCCAGGGCCTGGGCGGCGGCGCCCTCCAGGGCACCGTGCAGACACTGGCCGCCGATCTGTACCCGCTGCGCGAACGCCCCCGTATCCAGGCCAAGTTGTCCACCGTGTGGGCGCTGTCGGCGGTCGCCGGACCGGCCATCGGCGGTGCGCTCGTCGCGTACGCGGACTGGCGGTGGATCTTCCTCATCAACCTGCCCGTCGGCGCGTTCGCGCTGCTCCTGCTGGTCCGCGGACTGCACGAGCCGAGCCGCCCGGCGGGCCCGCGCCCCCGTATCGACTGGGCGGGCGCGCTCACCGTCTTCGCCTGCGGCGGCGTGCTGCTGACCGCTCTGGTGCAGGGCGGCGTCGCCTGGGACTGGTTCTCCGCGCCCTCGCTCGGCCTGTTCGCCACGGGCCTCGCGCTCGCCGCGCTCCTGGTGGTCGTCGAACGCCGCGCCGCCGAGCCCGTCATACCGGGCTGGGTGTGGCGCCGCCGCACCATCGCCGCCGCCAACCTCGCACTCGGCGCCCTCGGTGTCCTCATGGTCGCGCCGACCGTCTTCGTGCCCACGTACGCCCAGGCCGTCCTGTCCCTCTCCCCGATCGCCGCCGGGTTCGTACTCTCGGGGATGACGCTGAGCTGGCCGGTCTCCGCCGCCTTCGCCCAGCACGTGTACGCGCGGGTCGGCTTCCGCAACTCGGCGCTGCTCGGTATGAGCGGGTCGCTGCTCGTGCTGCTGGCCTGGCAGTCGCTGCCCTACCCGGGCGCGGCCTGGCAGCCCGCGCTGCTGATGCTGCTGCTCGGCGCCACCCTCGGCATCTTCCAGCTGCCGCTGATCGTCGGCGTGCAGTCGACCGTCCCGTGGTCCGAACGCGGCACCGCCACCGCCTCCATACTCTTCTGCCGCCAGATCGGCCAGACCCTCGGCGCCGCCGTCCTCGGCGCGATCGCCAACCACGTACTGTCCGACCGGCTGCGCGACTCCGGCGGCCCCGGCGACCTGGAATCGGTCAACCGCGCCCTGGAGGAACCCGACGAGGTCACGGCGGCCCTGCGCCACGCCGTCGACGCCGCCGTCGACTCGGTCTTCCTCGGCGCCGCCGCGGCGGCGGGCGCGGCCCTGCTCGCCCTGCTCCTGCTCGCCCCGCGCCGTTTCCCCGTACTCGCCAGTGAGACCGGCCACCCGGGCGCACGGGTGCAGGGAAAGCCCGAACCCTCCAGGAGCGCCGAAGCGGCCGAGGCGGCGGAGGGCTGAACTCCCGCGTGCTGCTCGGCCGTTGAGGCGCCGCCGCCTCACCCCTTCGGCAACCGCTCGTCCTCCCGCAGTGCGCGGAACAGCCGCTTCGCCTTCGCCTCGTCCCACAGGACGACGTCGCCGACTCCGGCGATCGTCGTCTGCGAGCCGATCGGTACGGTCGTCGTCGCGCCCTTGCCCTCGGAGAGGTCCTTCGTCTTGAGTCCCATCCGGGTCAGCGGGGCGATGCCGGTGCCGGTGTCCACGGTCAGGGCGTCCAGGGCGCTCTCCGTGAACGGGATGTGCCGCCAGGGGCTGACCAGTACCGGGAAGCTCAGCGCCTTGTCGGCGACCGCGCCCACCAGTTGCCGCTGCCGCCTGACCCGGCCGAGGTCGCCCTGCGGGTCGCTGTAACGAGCCCGTACGTACGCAAGTGCCTGGGTGCCGTTCATCTCCTGGCAGCCCGCGTCGAAGTCGGCGCCGGACTTCTCGTCGTGCAGACCGCCGCGCGGTACGCAGATGCGGACGCCGCCGAGTTCGTCCACGACATGTACGTAGCCGAGGAAGCTGACCTCGGCGTAGTGGTGCAGGTGCAGGCCGGTGGCCTGTTCGACGGTGCGGGTGAGCAGGCGGGGGCCGCCGAGCGCGTAGGCGGCGTTGATCTTGCCCCGGCCGTGGCCGGGGATGGCGACGTACGAGTCCCGGGGCAGTGAGACCAGGTAGGGGCCGCTGCTGCCGTAGTGCAGGATCATGATCGTGTCGGTGTTCTGCCCGTGCTCGCCGCCGACGTGGAGCTTCCTGCGCTGTTCGGGTGTCAGCCGCTCCCGGCTGTCCGAGCCGACCAGGAGCCAGTTGGTGCCCTCGCCGGTGTCCGGGCGGCCCGGGTAGCGGGCGAAGGCGTCGGTGGTGTGCAGCTTGGAGCCCGCCCAGAAGTACAGGGCGATCCCGTACCCGAGCAGGAGCAGCACCAGGACGAGCACGGTCACCAGGACCCGGCGGGGCCAGCGGCCGCCGCGGCGCGGCCGGTCCGCGGGCGGGGCCGCGCCGGGCGGCTGCGGCTCGGGCAGCGGCTGCGTACTCATGCCCGCATGATCCCGGCGCCCGGACCGCCTCGCAGTCCGAGCGCCGCGCCGCTTGCGACGCCCCCCTTACGGCAGGGCCGCTACAGCAGTCCGTCCCACATCTGCTCCACCAGCACCGACCACCAGCTCTCCTCGGAGGCCAGCGCGGTCGGGTCGAGCTGGGCGAGCTGCACCTGGAAGTCCATCGTCCAGCGGGCCGCCTGCTCCTGGTTGAGGCCGAACCGCAGCCGCCACATCCGGCCGAGCAGAGCCATGCAGCGCACGAACTCCGGCAGCGAGTTGTTCACGTACTGCGGGGCCGGGGGCGCGAGACCGGGCTGGTGCTCCACGGGGACGGCCACGATGTGCGCCGTGCCGTACTGGACGCAGATCGCCCGGCCGAAGTCCGAACCCATCACCAGGTACGAACCGGCGTCCGGCAGCGCGGGCACCGCGCGCTCGGCCGCCATCTCGGCCAGCGTCGGCACCGGGCGGCCCGGCTGGGCCTGCGCCCAGAAGAACGGGCCCATGTCGACCGGCAGGCCCGCCCACACCAAGGTCGCCGCCACCACGTCCGGCACACCCTGACGGGCCACCGCGTGCTGCTCGAAGCGGAAGATGTTCGGGCCGAACGCCTGCCCGAGCTCCTGGGCCACGCCCTCCGGCGGTACCGGCGGCAGCGGCTGCACCGGAGGCATCGGCGGCCGGACCGGCGCCGGACGCGCGGGCCCGTCCGCGACCTGGTGCAACTCGCCCTGGTGCGCGAGCAGTTGCTGCATCCCCTGACGGCGCGAGGCGTGGTCCCTGCCGTACGGGGCGATCGAGGTGATCCGCGCCTGCGGCCAGTTCTCCCGGATCATCCGCGCGCAGTAGGCGCCGGGCAGCTCGCAGGACTCCAGCTCGGTGTGCAGTTCGAGGACCTGCTGCGGCGGCACGTTCATCGCCCGCAGCTCGTGCAGGATCTGCCACTCCGGGTGCGGGGTGCCCGGCGCGCTGCGCCGGATGAGCTGCTGCTCACTGCCGTCGGCCGCGCGGTAGCGCAGGACGGCCTGATACCCGGGGCCCACCATCGGCTGGCCGCCGGGCTGTTGCGGATAACCGTACGCGGCGGGCTGGCCCGGGGGCATGCCCATGCCCGGGGCGCCGGGGGGCGGGGTGGCGGGGGCGCCCGGCGGGGGCATACCCGGGGCGCCGGGCGGCGGCATGCCGGGAGCGCCCGGGGGCATTCCGGGTGCGCCGGGCGCGCCCGGCGGCATGCCCGGGGCTGCGGGGCCGGGCGGGAGCGGGGCACCGCCGAGGCTGGGGGTGGCGAGCATCGTCGCGGCCTGGTGGACGCCTCCACCCGGGGGAGGAGTAGCGGCACCCGGCGGAGGGGTGGAGCCGGGGGCGGGCGGCGCACCGGGCGGCGGGGTCGAGCCGGGCGCGGGCGGGGCGCCGGGGGGCGGAGTGGAACCGGGAGGGTTCGGCACGCCCGGCGGCTTCGGCATCGCCATGCCGCCCTGGCTCGGGTCGGCCAGCATCGTGGCTGCCTGGTGGACACCTCCGCTCGGAGGCGGAGTCGCACCGGGAGGCTTGGGCGCACCCGGCGCACCCGGCTGCCCGGGCGGGGGCGTCGCGGCGCTGTCGGGCAACTGCGAGACGAGCTGCGTCGGTACGTAGCCTCCGGCCGGGGTACCCGGGGCGCCCGGGCCCGAGGGCGGGGGCGTCGCACCGGAACCGGCACCGGGCACACCCGGCGCTCCGGGCGGGGGCGGAGGCGTGCCGCCCCGCGACTTGCGCGGCGGGGGCGTCGCCTTGCTGGTCGCCGCGTCCGCGATGTCACCGGAGGGGGACGGGACCTGCGGCGGAGGTGTGGGCGCACCCGAGGGAGCGGGGGCACCGGGGGCGTGCGCGCCGGGGGGCGGCGGGGTGCCGTGCGCGGGCGGGGGCGGAGTGCCGTGCGCGGGCGGCTGCGCCGGATTGCCCGGCAGGCCGAGCGCGGGCGCGATCGCGGTCGCCGGGAGCTGGCTGCCGCCCGAGATCAGCGCGGTCTTCGCCTCCGAGGAGACGGACGGCGGAGGCGGCGTCGCCGGGTCCTGCAACTGCGGCGCGAACACCGTCGCGGGCAGCGGGACCGAACGGTCCTCCTCCGACTCGGCGTTGGTGTCCGTACCGGCCCACGGCGTCGCGTCCGAAGAGGCGGCGGGGAACGCGGCCGGGGACGCATGGGCGGCGCTCGACGACGAGGGCGCGGGCGCAGGTGCGCCGCCCGAGGAACCCGTACCGGCGGGCGACGAGGCGCCGGACGGACCACCGTCGTCCGAACCCGCGGCGGCGGGCCAGGCCGGGGCGCCGGCGGAGGCGGCCGCTGCGGAGGCCGCCGAGGGGTCAGGCGTGGCGGGCGCCGCGGGCGCGTCCGCGGATACGGAACCCGGCGCGGCCGAAGCCCCGGACGGTGCCTGAACACCGGAGGCACCACTGCCACCGGAGGCACCACTCAGCGAACCGCCCGTACCGCCCGTACCGCCCGTACCGCCGGAGGAAAGCGAACCACCCGTACCGCCGGACGAACCCGAGGACCCCGAAGCGGCCCCGGAGGCTCCCGCACCGGCCCCGGCACTCGCCGAACCGGCACCCGAACTCCCGCTCCCCGCACCGGAGTTCGCCGAGGCCCCGCCCCGGCTGTCCCCGATGCCGAGCTTGTCCGCGGCCTCCTGGAGCCACTCCGGCGGGCTGAGCAGGAACGAGGTCTGGTTCAGGTCCACGCGCTGCGGCGGCGCGGGCTCCGGCTCCGCGGCGGCGTCCTTCGTCCCGTACTCCTCCTCGTACCGGCGGATGACCTCACCCACCGGCAGCGAGGGCCACAGCGTCGCGTCGCCGCTGTCCCGGGCGATCACCAGACGCTGGCCGCCGCCGTCGCCGCGGACCTGGCCCGCGCGGTTCTCCGCCCAGACCACGAAGCCCAGGTCGAACTCGCGCACCCGCACCTCGCGGTGCTGGTACACGGGCACGTCGGCGTTGATCCACTCCTCGGCGCGCTCCTGCGCCTGTGCGAAGGTCACCATCGTCAAGTCACTCCCCCACCGGGACGACATGCGCGAATCCGCCGTCCACCATCAGGTTCGCCACGGTCTCCAGCTCCGGCGGATTGCCGGCGAGCCGTCCGAGGAACGCGTCGAAGTCGTCGCCGCAGGGCAGCAGCAGCCGCTCCACGCGCTCGGCGACCGACCAGCCGTCACGGTCCCGCGCGTCGTCGTACGCGCAGAACCACACCGAACCGGTCCGCTCGCCCTTCACCTTCACCGCGAGCAGACCGCCCTGCACGAAGGCCACACCCAGATAGTCCTTGGTCAGATGGTCGCGCAGACACTTGTTCACGTAGACGAGGTCGTTGACCGCCGCCTCGTCGCGCACCGTGAAGAACGGCTGGTCCACCAGGAGCCCCAACTCGGCGTCCAGCGCGGCACCCACCGGTGCGCAGCCGCCCGCCGCCTTCAGGAACGAACGGTAGGCACCCGGCAGCCGGTAGCCCAGGTCCTCCTCGACGCTCTGCACCTGCTGCTCGGTCACCGCCGCCGACCTCGGCAGCCCGAAGTGCGCCGGACGCACCTCCTGCAGCGGACGCGTACCGCGCTTGTCGTGATCGACCGCCGCGGTCGCCAGACCGCCGTGATGCCGCAGCAGGGCCTTCACCTCGACCGGCACCAGCTCCAGGCGGCGCGATCCGGCGACGTGGTGCCAGGTCCAGCCGTGCGGCGTGGCCACCGGCGGGATCGTCTCCCACAGCTCGTGGCCCGAGGCCGCAAGCGCCGCGTTCGCCGACACGAAGTCCGTCAGCCGCAACTCGTCGACGCCGAAGCCCTCCGGCGGCTCCGCGATCTCCGCCGCCGCACGCGCGTACGCCGAGAACACCGGGAAACCCCGCTCGTCCATCCGCACACCCCGCGGATGACGGGCCGCACGCACCGGATCAGGGAAACTCACCACCTGACCGGCATACGCCGCGTTCGGCGGCGCGGCCTCCTGCCCGAGCCGACCAGTCGTCATGGCAGTTGCCCCCATAGGTCCCGTTACGTCCAGCAAAGCGATCCAGCCGCTGCCGAACAGCCTAAGGGCTCCCCGCGACCCGGTCACCGGCCGCCCGTCACCCACCCCTGCCCACCCAAGTTGGTCGCACAGGGCGTCCACGTACCGCCACCTCCGTCACCCTCCAGGGTGACCCGACGTCACCGCATCCTCACCCGCCCCCGCCGGAACCCGCACCTCAGCGGGCCCCAGCTACCGCCGCCCCCGCCCCCTTTGGCAGGATCTTCGAGCACTCGCCGCCACCGCCGCACGCGGCGGGCAGCCCGTGGAACCGAAGGAACCCGCAAAGCCGTCCAAACAGGCGGGGAGGGGGACATCACATGCACACCGACAGCACCGGTACGTACGAGTCCGGGGCGCCCGCCGAGCCGGCGCCCGAAAGTCCCGGATTCGACCCCCGCGTCGGCTGGAGCACCACCCAGACACCCGCCGCCCCACGGCTGCACGCCCGCCGCGACGGCATCCTGCCCGCCATCGCCGCCGCGCTCACCCTCTCCGGCGGCACCACCCCCAGCCTCACCAGCACCGCCGCCCGCGCCGACGCACCACCCCAACTGCACCACCTGGTCCAGGACTTCCTCGACGCGCTCCCCACCGCCGAGCGCACCCGCTTCACCGGCCGCTGCGCCGAAGCCGTCGTCCTCTCCCGCCACCTCACCACCGCCGACGCCGCCCGCAGCAAACGCGCCAAACGCAAACCCATGACCAACGGCGAGGCCCGCAAAAGCCTCAAACACGCCCGCCTCACCACCCGCCGCATCCGCGAGGACGGCGACCCCATGCACGGCGACTACGCCCCGCCCTGCCACGCCTGCACCGCACTCGCCGCCCACTTCGGCATCCACCTCGACGACCCGACCGCGTCCCCCTGACCGCGGCCCCGCACCCCACGAGGCACCATGTCCCAGCCGACCCACCGCTTCCCCGACGCCATCGAGACCACGCTGCGCGGCGTCGGCTGGCAGCCCGGACGCTGGAACATCAAACAGGCCGAGTTCTGGGCCGACACCCTGCGCGAACACACCTCACCCGCGGGACATCGGCACTCCGTCTTCCCCGCCGCCGTCGAAGCCTGGGCCGAGTTCGGCTCCCTGCTCCTGACCCCACCGGGACCCGGCCGCGACATCGCACCCGCCACCGTCCACCTCGACCCGCTGCGCGGCCTGCACATGGCCCGCACCCTCGCC
The DNA here is from genome assembly GCF_013364195.1 of Streptomyces sp. NA04227. NCBI lineage: Bacteria > Bacillati > Actinomycetota > Actinomycetes > Kitasatosporales > Streptomycetaceae > Streptomyces > Streptomyces sp. NA04227. Next base: position 2,862,063 of record NZ_CP054918.1, read on the forward strand.
GACCTCGGCCGCGCCCTCGGCACCCCCACCGCACCCCTCGGCGAGGAAACCGAAACCGGCGCCCTGCTCGCCATCGACACCGAAGGCCGCGTCCACAGCCTCGACCACACCGGCGACTGGTACCTCGGCCCCGACATCGACCAGGCACTCACGGCCCTGCTCACGGGGGTCCAGCCGACTCGGCTGACGACCGGCTGAGGTACGTGTCATGTGGCCACCGGCTGAGGTACGCACCGTGTGACCACCGGCCGAGGGGCACGCACGTTGTGCGGGCGGTACGGCCCTCAGCGGTACGGCACCCGGCGGTGCAGTCCTCAGCGGTGCAGCCTCAGCCGACCGGCAGCACCGCCGACACCCGGAACCCGCCCGCATCGGTCGGCCCCGACACGAACACCCCGCCCAGCGCCGACACTCGCTCCCGCATCCCCACCAGACCGTTGCCCCCGCTCGGCAGCCCCGCATCCGGCACCCCGCCCGACGGCGGTTCGTTCTCCACCTGCATCGCCACCTCGCCGCCGCGATGCGCCAGCCGTACCCGCGTCCGCGCACCGCCCGCGTGCTTGTGCACGTTGGTCAACGCCTCCTGCACCACCCGGTACGCGGTCTGCTCCACCGCCGACGCATACGCCCGCGCCTCCCCCTCGACGAGCAACTCCACCGCCATCCCGGCCGCCCGGGACTGCCCCACCAGCTCCTCCAACTCCGCGAGCGAAGGCCCACCCTCGCTCCCGTCCCGCGCCGCACGCGAAGCGGCGGCCGCGGCGGCGGCACCCACCGCGGCCAACGGCACGTCGGAGGAGGCCGGGAAGCCCGGGGAACCCGAGGACCAGGGCTCGGAGGACGAGGAGGCAGCGGCGGAGGAAGAAGTCTCAGGAGAAGAGGTAGCCGAAGAAGAAGACGCTGAGCGAGAGAAGCGTGCGGAGGGCGAGGCGGAAGAAGAGGAAGAAGCAGAGGAAGGGGTACGCGACGAAGACGCGGACGCGGCGGGCTCCGCAGCGGACGAGGGCGCCGACGCGAACCCCGACGACGAAGCGCCCGAAGCCGAGGACCCGAACGACTCGGCAGCGGCGGCGGAAGCAGAGTCCGAAGCCGACCCGGACGAAGCCGAAGGCGCAGACGAAGAAACAGACCCGGAACCAGAAGACGAAGCCGAAGACGCAGCAGACGAAGCCGCAGCAGACGACGCGGCCGAGGCAGAAGATCCCGCCGATTCCGCGGGCGCGGAGACCCCCGACGCCGACACCGAAGGCGACGCCCCGTCCCCGGACCGCAGCACCCCCAGCATCTGACGCAACTCGGTCAGCGCCTGCCGCCCCATGTCCCCCACCAGCGCCGCGTTGCGCACCGCCTTCTCCGGGTCCTTACGGGCCACCGCCTGCAACGCCGCCGCGTGCACCACCATCAACGACACCCGGTGCGCCACCACATCGTGCATGTCCCGCGCGATCCGTGTGCGCTCCTCGTTGCGCGCCCACTCCGCACGCTCCTCCGCACGGTCCGCGAGCAGCTGCAACTCCCGCTCCAGCGAATCCGCGCGCTCGCGCAGCGACTCCATCAACCGCCGCCGCGCCCCCACGTAGAGACCGAGCAGCACCGGCGGCGCCGTCATACCGATCGCCGTACTGATCGCCACCGTCGGCACGACCCACTCGCCGATCTGCATGTCTCCGCGCGTCATGTCCTGCGACGCCCGCACAAAGGTCACGATCAACGTCGCCATCAGCGACATCCCCGACAGCACACCGATGATCCGCCGCGGCAACTCCGAAGCCGCCAGCGAGTACAGGCCCACCAGGCCCAGGAGCACGCCCATCCGCGCGGGCGACACCGCGACCCCGACGAGCACCACGGCAACGGGCCACCGGCGCCGCAGCACCAGCGCCGACCCCGCGAGAAGACCGAAAACAACCCCCACCGCGACCGGCAGCCCCGTGTCCCGCGCGAACGCCACACCCTCCGCGGCGCACTCCACCGCGGACAACAACGCCAGCCCCACATCCAACACCGCGCTGCGCGGTCTCCCCCACCACCACGGCCCGGTCACGGCCGCGGGGCGGTCCTCCCCCGTCGTGGTCATGGCACCAGCCTACGGGCGCCCGCCACCCGTTTTCCGGCAGGTTACCGACCCACCCCACCGCACAGATTCTCGGAGAGATACAACGAAAACCCCCAAGTAATGACCATTCCGGTGAATCAATTCGAACAAACTCGCCCTTACTTACCTCTTCGGCAAACACTTGCGCCATGACCAGTCAGCACACACCGACGCACTCCGGCGACACCCCCGACCGCCCCCGCCACCCCAACGCCAAGGACGACCTCCGCGCCCGCGCACGCAAGTTACGCATCCAGGGCTGGACGTACGACCGGATCCAACTGGAGCTGGGCTGCTCGAAGAGTTCGATCTCACTGTGGGTACGGGACCTGCCGAAGCCGGAGCCTCGCTACACACCCGAGGAGCAACAGGCCCTGATGAACAAGGGGTTGGCGCGGCTGCATGCCGACCAGGCCCGCGAACGCACCCAGCTGAAGGACATCTCACGGCAGGAGATCGGACGACTCACCGACAGAGAACTGTTCGTGGCCGGAGTCGCCCTCTACTGGGCCGAGGGACAGAAGAGCAAGTCGTACGCACGCCGGGAAGCGGTCATCTTCTGCAACTCCGACAGCGGCGTAGTCTCGACGTTCCTGGCCTGGCTCGAACTTCTACGGGTCGACAGATCTCAACTGCGCTTCCGAGTCATGATCCACGAGAACGCGGACCTCGCGGCAGCCGAGGCGCACTGGAGCCAGGTCGTGGGCGTCGCGGCCTCGGACTTCCAACGGGCAACCCTCAAGAAGCACAACCCGAAGACCGTCAGGAGGAACGTGTCCGAGGGGTATCACGGCTGCCTGACCGTCCGAGTGCTGCAAGCAGCCGATCTGTACTGTCGCATCGAAGGCTGGTGGTACGGCATAGTGGAGGCCGCCGGGCGCTGACGGACCTCTCCTTGTCCGTTTCGACGGCTTTGACTATCCCCTGTGGTGTAATCGGCAACACGGGTCACTTTGGATGATTTGTTCCAGGTTCGAGTCCTGGCAGGGGAGCTCTTCGAGGTTCGGGTCCTCACCGCGGCCCCTGGACCCACCACCCTCTGCGCCCCACTACGCCCCGGTATTCTGCGGATGTCCACACCCATGCATCCAGCCAGCCGAAGGGCATTCTCGTGAGCGCCAACCGTCCCCATGATCTCGGCTCCGCTCGGACGACGGACCAGGCCCCGCCGGCTGCCGTTGTCGTGCTCGCCGCGGGTGAGGGCACCCGTATGAAGTCGGCCAGGCCGAAGGTGCTGCACGAGCTCTGTGGCCGTTCGCTGGTGGGTCATGTGCTGGCCGCCGCGCGGGAGTTGGGGCCGAGCGAGCTGGCGGTGGTGGTCGGTCACGCGCGGGAGCAGGTCTCGGAGCACCTCGGGGCGATCGACCCTCAGGTGCGTACCGCGGTGCAGGAGGAGCAGCTCGGTACGGGGCACGCGGTGCGGATGGCGCTGACGGAGCTGGGCGCGGTGGACGGGACCGTGGTGGTGGTGTGCGGGGATACGCCGCTGCTGCGTGGACAGACGCTGCGGAGTCTGGTCGAGGTGCACGCGGCGGACGGCAACGCGGTGACGGTGCTGACGGCCGAGGTGCCGGACGCGACGGGGTACGGGCGGATCGTGCGGGACGCCGCTTCGGGTGCGGTGTCGGCGATCGTGGAGCACAAGGACGCGAGCGCGGAGCAGCGGGCCATTCGCGAGATCAATTCGGGGGTGTTCGCTTTTGACGGGCGGCTGCTCGCGGAGGGTCTGGGGCGGGTGCGTCGGGACAACAGTCAGGGTGAGGAGTATTTGACTGATGTCCTGGGAATTCTGCGGGAGTTGGGGCACCGGGTCGGTGCCGCGGTGGCGTCGGATCACCGGGAGATCGCGGGTATCAACAATCGGGTTCAGCTGGCCGAGGCACGGCGTCTGCTGAATGATCGGGTGTTGGAGTCGGCGATGTTGTCGGGTGTGACGGTGATGGACCCGGCGTCGACGTGGGTGGATGTGTCGGTGTCGTTCGGGCGTGATGTGACGCTGTTGCCGGGGACGATTCTGGCGGGTGCGACGTCGGTGGACGAGGGCGCGACGGTGGGCCCGAATTCGCGGCTTACGGATACACGGGTGGGCGAGGGCGCGCGCGTGGACAATACGGTCGCCGACGGTGCCGAGGTGGGTGCCGGGGCGAGTGTGGGTCCGTTCGCTTATCTGCGGCCGGGTACGCGGCTCGGTGTGCGGGCGAAGGCCGGGACTTTTGTGGAGATGAAGAACGCCTCGGTGGGTGAGGGTTCCAAGGTTCCGCATTTGTCGTATGTGGGTGACGCGACCATTGGTGAGTTCACGAACATCGGGGCGGCGAGTGTGTTCGTGAATTACGACGGTGAGTCGAAGCACCACACGACGGTGGGTTCGTACTGCAAGACGGGCTCGGACAATATGTTTGTGGCGCCTGTCACGGTGGGGGACGGTGCCTACACGGCGGCGGGATCGGTGATCACGAAGGACGTACCGCCCGGTTCGCTGGCCGTGGCCCGTGGTCAGCAGCGGAATATTCCGGGCTGGGTGGCGCGCAAGCGTCCGGGGAGCACGGCGGCGAAGGCGGCCGAGGAGGCTTCTCGTGAGGTGAGCGGCGAGGGCGCCGCGGAGTGAGGTCCGCCGGTTACGGCGTACCGTAAGGGGTGCACGTTCTGGGGGCTCGTGGGTGTCCCCCGAGTAAACACATGAGGCTGACACTCCGTCGCTGGGGGGCGCGGGCGGGTTTCGGCGCTTGAGATCACGTCGAGGAGACTGTTCTGTGACCGGGATCAAGACGACGGGCGAGAAGAAGCTGATGCTCTTCTCCGGCCGCGCGCACCCCGAATTGGCCGAGGCGGTCGGCCGTCAGCTGGGCGTCGGGATTGTGCCCACCAAGGTTTTTGATTTCGCGAACGGCGAGATCTATGTGCGCTACGAGGAGTCGGCGCGCGGCGCGGACTGTTTTCTGATTCAGAGTCACACGGCGCCGATCAACAAATGGATCATGGAGCAGTTGATCATGATCGATGCGTTGAAGCGTGCTTCGGCGCGGAGTATCACGGTGATCGTTCCGTTCTACGGTTATGCGCGTCAGGACAAGAAGCACCGTGGCCGTGAGCCGATTTCGGCGCGGATGGTGGCGGATCTGATGAAGACGGCGGGTGCGGACCGTATTCTCACGGTCGATCTGCACACGGATCAGATTCAGGGCTTCTTCGACGGTCCGGTGGATCATCTTTTCGCGCTGCCGATTCTGGCGGATTACGTGGGCGCGAAGGTGGACCGGTCGAAGCTGACGGTGGTCTCGCCGGACGCCGGTCGGGTGCGGGTGGCGGACCGCTGGTGCGACCGTCTCGGCGCTCCGCTGGCGATCGTGCACAAGCGCCGTGACAAGGACGTGGCGAACCAGGTGACGGTGCACGAGGTCGTGGGCGATGTGCGCGGCCGGGTGTGTGTGCTGGTGGACGACATGATCGACACGGGCGGCACGATCTGCGCGGCGGCGGACGCCCTGTTCGCGCACGGCGCCGAGGACGTCATCGTGACGGCGACACACGGTGTGCTTTCGGGTCCGGCGGGAGACCGCCTGAAGAACTCGAAGGTGAGCGAGTTCGTGTTCACGAACACGCTGCCGGACCCGGAGGGTCTGAACCTGGACAAGATCACGGTGCTGTCGATCGCGCCGACGATCGCGAGTGCGGTGCGTGAGGTGTTCGAGGACGGTTCGGTGACGAGCCTCTTCGACGAGCAGTAGTCCCGGTCGGGCGGTGGTGCTTCCGCCAGTAGAACCGTTTCAGCAGGCTTCGGTGCTCCGTGGTGCGGGGCGCCGGGGCCTGTTGTCGTTCTCCGGCGCCTCCCCTGCGTATGCCTTCGCTGCGTACGGCCCCGTCTGCCTCCGCTGCGTACAGCCCCGTCCGCCTCTCCCTGCGTACGGCCCCGTCGGTGATCCTTTTGGGCGGGCCGGGAGCTGCCGGTAGACTGCTGGAGTTGCTCGGCGAGGGAGGCCGCACCCGGTGTGCGGTGGTCCGTTATCGACGCGCTCTTCGTAGCAGGCCGTAGGTGGCCGGGTGACCAGCCATGAATGTCTGCCCGGCGATCCGCCCGCCCGATTGTGGCGGGGGTCGCCCTTCTGCGAGGAGTGCTTGTGTCCGAGGTGAAGATCTCCGCCGCGGCCCGTACCGAGTTCGGTAAGGGTGCCGCCCGTCGTATCCGTCGTGAGGACAAGGTTCCCGGCGTCCTGTACGGCCACGGTGCGGACCCGGTCCACCTGACCCTGCCGGGTCACGAACTGCTGCTGGCGCTGCGTACCCCGAACGTCCTGATCTCCCTGGACTTCGAGGGCAAGAACGAGCTGGCCATCCCGAAGTCGGTGCAGCGCGACCCGCTGAAGGGCTTCCTGGAGCACGTGGACCTGCTCCTCGTGAAGCGCGGCGAGAAGGTCGGCGTCGAGATCCCGGTGCAGACCGAGGGCGAGCTGGCCCCGGGCGGCAACCTGCTCGAGCACGTGCTGAACGCGCTGCCGGTCGAGGCCGAGGCCACCCACATCCCCGAGTCGGTGACCGTGTCCATCGAGGGCCTGACGGCGGGTGCCTCGGTGCTGGCGAAGGACATCACGCTGCCGTCGGGCACCACGCTGGCCGTCGACGGCGACGCGGTGGTTCTCCAGGTTCTGGCCGCGCAGGCCGAGGAGCCGGCCGCCGAGTCCGCCGAGGGTGAGGGCGAGGGCGCCGAGGCTTCCACCGAGGCCTGAGCGTTCGGGTAGTTTTCTGGTCGGCCGCCGACCGGTTGCCTGCGGGCTTCCGGCGGCGGCCGGTCTGCTGTGCGGGGCCGCCGCTGCCATGGCATGGGGCGCGGGGACGGCCCGGGTTCGGTCGTGGTGGGAAACGGAGTGGGCGGATGACGTCGGAGTCGGACAGCGGTGGGCCGTGGCTGGTGGTGGGCCTGGGCAATCCGGGGCCGGGCTATGCGGCCAACCGGCACAACGTGGGGTTCATGGTCGCGGACCTGCTCGCGGACCGGATGCGCGGTGCGTTCAAGCGGGCGGCGAAGGCACAGGCGACGGTCCTGGAGGGCCGGTTCGGCGCGCCGGGTCCGGCGAGCCGCCGGGTGGTGGTTGTGAAGCCCTCCTCGTACATGAATCTGTCGGGCGGGCCGGTGACGGCGCTGCGGGATTTCTACAAGGTGCCGACCGAGCGGATCGTCGCGGTGCACGACGAGCTGGACATCGACTACGGGACGCTGCGGCTGAAGCTGGGCGGCGGTGACAACGGGCACAACGGGCTGAAGTCGATGACGAAGGCGATGGGTCCGGGCTATCACCGGGTGCGGTTCGGCATCGGGCGGCCGCCGGGCCGGATGCAGGTCGCGGACTTCGTACTGAAGGACTTCTCCTCGGCGGAGCGCAAAGAGTTGGACTATTTCGTGGACCGGGCGGCGGACGCGGTGGAGTGCCTGGTGACGGACGGTCTGGAGCGGGCGCAGGGCACGTACAACTCGTAGGGAAGTCGTGGGGGATTCGTAGGGAAAGTCGTAAGTCGGCCCCGTGGAGCGGCGGAGGCGACTGTTGACCGGGGGCGGTCGGATGGCCAAGGATCCCGGGCATGCCTGCTGTGCCCTCCCCCAGACTCCGTCCGGGGGCACCCCCGGCCCGGTCCGCTTCCGATTCCGCTTCGCCGTCCCCGGCCGCCTCGACGGCTGCCCTGTCCTCACCCGTACCGGATTCCGCTTCGCCCCGTGTGAAGCGCTCACGAGTGCGCAGGACGGGCGAGAGCGCCTTCGGTCTGCTGCTGCTCGGCCAGCGGCTGCTGATGCTGCTGATCGCCGCGCTGCTCGTGGTGGCGGGGGTGTGGAGTTCGTGGGGCTCGGCGCAGTACGTACTGCTCGACAAGGGCCGCGAGCGGGGCACCATGCGGGTCGAGCGCTGCGGCGACGAGCGGTGCACGGGTGCGTTCACGCCGTCCTCGGCGGGCGGGCAGCGGCGTGAGGTGAGCGCCGAGTCGTCGGTGGTGGTGCGGGCCGGTGAGTCCGTGCCGGTGGTGCTGAAGCCGGACGGGAAGCGGGCCGTACGGGCGGGCGCGGCGGGTCTGTTGTACGCGTGGCTGCCGCTCGGCGGGGCGCTGGTCCTCGCGGCCACCGTGGTGGCGGGCGGTCTGCGGTGGACGCGGACGGCGTGGACGCTCGGTGTGGCGGGACTGGCCCTGGTGACGGCGGCGTTCGTGAGTATGTGAGGGCGTGCGGCCATCTCGCGCCGCGCCTCGTCGACGTTCCGCTCGTCGACGTTCCTCGTCCCCGACCGCACGGATGGGGTGCGCGCGACGCCCTGCCGAGACACGACGCCGCACCGAGACACGACGCCGCACCGAAACGAACGGCCGTCGGCGGCCCCCTCCCGGGTGGCCTCCGACGGCCTTCGTCGTGCGTGCACCGGCCGTCCCTCGGCCGCAGTCTCCGTGCCACCGGCCGTCCCTCGGCCGGAGTCCGCGTGCCTCGGAGTCGTCCGTCAGCCGGTGTTGCGCAGCCCCGCCGCGACGCCGTTGACCGTGAGGAGCAGGGCGCGCGCGAGCAGCGGGTCGGGCTCTTCCTCGGCCTTTGCGGCCGCGCGCTGGCGGGCCAGGAGCGCGACCTGGAGGTAGGAGATCGGGTCGAGGTAGGCGTCGCGGACGGCGAAGGTCTGCTGGAGCGCCGGGCTGGTGTCCAGGAGCTGCTCGCCGCCGGTGATGCGCAGGACCTCGCGGACGGTGAGCGCGTGCTCGGCCTCGATGGTGGCGAAGACGTGCTTGAGCTCGTCCGGTACGAGGGTGTCGACGTAGTGCCGGGCGATGCGCAGGTCGGTCTTGGCGAGCGTCATCTCGACGTTGGACAGGAAGTTCCGGAAGAAGTGCCAGTGGGTGTGCATTTCGTCCAGGACGCTGTCGAGTCCGGCCTCGCGCAGGGCCTTGAGCCCGGAGCCGACGCCGAACCAGCCGGGGACGATCTGGCGGGACTGGGTCCAGCCGAACACCCATGGGATGGCGCGCAGCCCGTCGAGTCCGGCGCCGGAGTCGGGGCGGCGCGAGGGCCGGGAGCCCAGGTGCAGGTCGGCGAGCTGGTCGACGGGGGTGGAGGCGAAGAAGTACGCGGGCAGGTCGGGGTCCTCGACCAAGCGGCGGTAGGCGTCGTGCGCGGCGTCGGAGACGAGGTCCATCGCCGCGTCCCAGCGGGCCAGCGCCTCGTCGGACTGGCGGGGCGCGGTGTGCAGGGCCGAGGCCTGGAGGGTGGCGGCGACGGTCAGTTCGAGGTTCTCGCGGGCCAGCGACGGCACGAGGTACTTGTCGGAGATGACCTCGCCCTGTTCGGTGACCTTGATCTCGCCTTCGAGGGTGCCCCAGGGCTGGGCGAGGATCGCGTCGTGCGAGGGGCCGCCGCCGCGGCCGACGGTGCCGCCGCGGCCGTGGAACAGACGCAGCCGTACGCCGTAGCGGTGGGCGACGTCGCGCAGGCGGCGCTGGGCGCGGTGGATCTCCCACTGGCTGGTGGTGATGCCGCCGAACTTGGAGGAGTCGGAGTAGCCGAGCATGACCTCCTGGACGTCGCCGCGCAGGGCGACCAGGCGCCGGTAGGAGGGGTCGGCGAGCATGGCGTCGAGGATGACGTCGGCGGCCTTGAGCTCGTCGGTGGTCTCCAGGAGCGGGACGATGCCGATCTTCGCCCAGCCCGCGTGCAGGTCGATCAGTCCGGCCTCGCGGGCCAGGACCGCGGCGGCGAAGACGTCGTCGGCGCCCTGGCACATGGAGATGATGTAGGACTCGATGACCTCGGGTCCGAAGACCTCCAGGGCCTTGCGGACGGTGAGGAAGACACCGAGGGTCTTGTGCCCGGCCTCGTCCAGGGGCGCCGGGGCGGGGGCGAGCGGGCGGCGCGAGCGCAGTTCCTTGGCGAGCAGCCGGGTGCGGTAGTCGCGGGGCATGTCCTCGTAGCGCCAGGACTCCTCGCCGAGCCGGTCGAAGAGCTGGCCGAGGGCGTGGTGGTGGGCGTCGGCGTGTTCGCGCACGTCCATCACGGCGAGCTGGAGGCCGAAGGCGGCCAGGGTGCGCAGGGTGATGCTCAGGCGGCCGTCGGCGAAGAGTTCGCCGCGGTGGGCGCGCAGCGAGCTCTGGATGACGGAGAGGTCGTGCAGGAGGCCCGCGGTGCCGAGGTAGTCGCGGCCCTCTTCGTGCGGGGTGCCCTTGGCCAGGCGCTGCTTGGTGTTCTCCAGCTTCTGCCGGATGCAGGTGGCCTTGAGGCGGTAGGGCTCCTCGGCGTTGAGGCGCTTGTAGCGGGGGCTGATCTCGGGGAGGTGGTCGAGGTCGGCCCGCAGCGAGTCGAGGAGTTCCTCGGTGGCGCCCGCGTAGCGGATGGAGTTGGAGAGCAGTCCGCGCAGCTGGTCGACGACGTCCAGGGCGCGGTTGATGCCGTGTTCGTGCTGGAGGATCAGCACGTCCCAGGTCACCTGCGGGGTGACGTTGGGGTTGCCGTCGCGGTCGCCGCCGATCCAGGTGCCGAAGGTGAGCGGCCGGGTGGTCTGTGGCAGCGGGACGCCGACGCGGTCGAGTTCGGCGGTGAGGTCCTCCAGTACGTCGCCGACGGCGCCGGCGTGGAGTTCGTCCAGGTAGTAGACGGCGTTACGGGCCTCGTCGGCGGGCTCGGGGCGGACCACGCGCAGTTCGTCGGTCTGCCAGACCAGGTCGATGTTCTCGGCGAGACGGCTGTCCAGGCGGCGCCGGTCACCGTCCGCGGTGGGCTGGTCCGCGGCCGTCTCCAGAAGTTCCGCGATCCGCCGCAGCTTGTTCAGTACGGAACGGCGGGCCGCCTCCGTGGGGTGCGCGGTGAACACCGGACGAACGTTGAGATGGGCGACCGACTGGCGCAGGTGCTCGGGATCGGCGTCCTTGAGGCGGTCCGCGGTACGCGCGAGCAGGGAGCCCTCGGCGACGCGGCGGGCGCGCAGCTCCCGGCCGCGGTGCACCTGTTCGGTGACATTGGCCAGGTGGAAGTAGGTGGAGAAGGCGCGCACCAGCTTGGCGGCGGTGGCCAGATCGGTCTCGCCGAGGAGGCGGGCGGCGGCCTCGCCGTCCTCACGGGTCAGTTGGCGGACCTTTTCCACCAGATCGAGCAGTTCGGGGCCCTCCTGGCGTACGAGGGTCTCGCCGAGCAGCTCACCCAGGCGGCGGATGTCGGCTCGCAGCTGGGCACTGGCGGACTGATGGCCGTTGTCGTCGGCGCTGCTCACAGGTGCGGCTCCTTGTGGTGTCGAGACAGGCACTGGCTCCGGGCCCCGCGTGACGGGGAGTCCCGGGCGGGTTTTCCGGGCAGAACTCAGCGGACCGCGCTGTCCGACCGCGTCCAGGATAGGCGCCGGGTGTGGCACCTGGCCGCGCACCTCTTGCCGCCGGGCCGGTCGCTGCCATACTTACGTCGCCGTAGGTTACGGGGACGCAGGGCGACCGTAACCAGCGACTTCCACCACCCTCGACCCCCAAGGGCCTGCCCATGTCCACACAGTCCGAAGTCATCGACGAACCCCTGAATCCAGCCGCCGACCAGCCCGCCTCCATCTCGGAAGGGACGCTCGGCGGCGACCGCAAGGGCATGCTCGAGAAGGTCACCCTCGGCCTGTTCATCGTCGTACCGTTCCTGGCGCTGCTCGCCGCCGTCCCGCTGCTGTGGGGCTGGGGTGTGAGCTGGCTGGACCTCGGCATGATGGTGTTCCTGTACTACCTGGGCATCCACGGCGTGACGATCGGTTTCCACCGGTACTTCACGCACGGCTCTTTCAAGGCCAAGCGCCCGCTGCGGATCGCGCTCGCGATCGCCGGTTCGCTCGCGGTGGAGGGCCCGCTGGTGCGGTGGGTCGCCGACCACCGCAAACACCACAAGTACTCCGACGCCGAGGGCGACCCGCACTCGCCGTGGCGCTACGGCGAGTCCGTGCCCGCCCTGATGAAGGGCCTGTGGTGGGCGCACATCGGCTGGATGTTCGACGAGGAGCGCACCCCGCAGGACAAGTACGCCCCCGACCTGGTCAAGGACAACACCCTGCGGCTGATCTCCAAGCAGTTCATCGTCTGGACGACGATCTCGCTGGCGCTCCCCGCGGTCGTCGGCGGTCTGGTCACCTGGTCCTGGTGGGGCGCCTTCACCGGTTTCTTCTGGGGTTCGCTGGTACGGGTGGCGCTCGCGCACCACGTGACCTGGTCGATCAACTCGATCTGCCACGCGGTCGGCAAGCGCCCGTTCAAGTCGCGTGACCGCTCCGGCAACGTGTGGTGGCTGGCGCTGGTGTCGGGCGGCGAGTCCTGGCACAACCTGCACCACGCGGACCCGACCGCGGCCCGGCACGGCGTGGACCGCGGCCAGCTCGACTCCTCGGCCCGGATCATCCGCTGGTTCGAGCAGCTGGGCTGGGCCTACGACGTGCGCTGGCCCAGCACGGAGCGCCTGGACGCCCGCCGCACGGAGCGGACCGCCGAGGCGGCATGATTGACAGCGTGGCGACCGACTCCAGCACCCAGGGCAACGAGAAAGCGCGGCGTTCGCGCCGCACCCGGATGACGGGTGCCCAGCGCCGTCAGCAGTTGCTGGAGATCGGTCGCACCGTGTTCGCCGCGAAGGGCTTCGAGGGCACCTCGGTGGAGGAGATCGCCTCCCGCGCCGGGGTGTCCAAGCCGGTGGTCTACGAGCACTTCGGCGGCAAGGAGGGCCTGTACGCGGTGGTCGTGGACCGCGAGATGCGCGCCCTCCTCGACGGCGTCACCGGCTCCCTGACCGCGGGCCACCCCCGCGAACTCCTCGAACAGGCCGCCTTCGCGCTCCTGGACTACATCGAGGAACACACCGACGGCTTCCGCATCCTGGTACGCGACTCGCCGGTCGCCCAGTCCACCGGCAGCTTCGCCTCCCTGATCTCCGACATCGCCACCCAGGTCGAGGACATCCTCGGCCGCGAGTTCAAGAGCCGCGGCTTCGACGCCAAGCTGGCCCCCCTGTACGCCCAGGCCTTGGTCGGCATGGTCGCCCTCACCGGCCAGTGGTGGCTCGACGTCCGCAAACCGAAGAAGGCCGAGGTCGCCGCCCACCTGGTGAACCTGGCCTGGCACGGCTTGGACGGGATGGAGCCGAAGCCTCGGTTGATCGGGCATCGGAAGAGTTGAGCCCGCGCACCGGGATCAAGCCGGGGCGGACCTGGAAACCGGCCAAGATCGTCACCCGATGTGATGACTGATGATCTTTTCGGCCGATACGGTGAACAAGCAGGCCGAGAATCCTGTCCATGGGAGGAATCATGACCGCCGAGCCGAAGCCGATCGCCGCAGGCGGCAGCCGCTGGCCGGTGCCGCCCCAGGACGGATACACCGTGGACGACCTGTTCACCCTGCCCGACCTCCCGCCGCACACGGAGCTGATCGACGGGAGCTTGGTTTTTGTGAGTCCGCAGCGGGATTTCCACAGCACATTGATCGACCTGCTGATCATGGGCCTACGCCGCTCTGCCACGCCGTCGTTCAAAGTCCGACGCGAAATGTCGGTGGAACTGGACAGGCGGAATGTCCCGGAGCCGGATGTGTGCGTGTTGCACGCCAAGGCAGTGAAGAGCCCTGACCAGACGAGGTACATGGCTTCCGATGTGGTCCTGGCTGTGGAAGTGATCTCGCCCGACTCCGAGGCGCGCGACCGTACGACCAAACCCCAGAAATACGCCGCCGCCGGAATCCCGAACTTCTGGCTGGTGGACCGCGCGGGCTCGGACGGCCACCCCGTCGTCTACGTCTACGAACTCGACGCGGTGACCAAGTGCTACACGCCCACCGGCATCCATCACGGCGAGCTGAAGACGGGCGTTCCGTACGACATCGTGCTTGACATCACCATGGACGCCCTGGACGAGCTGTGAGCCGCCGGGGGCCGAGCCATCCGGCCCGGTGCGGTGATCAACGGGGGTTCGAAGCGGCTGCACCCTCCTCGAGGAACTCCAACCTGTTCCCCACCGGATCTTCGGAATGGAAGCGCCGGAGGCCAGGGATCGTGTGATCCCAGTTCACCGGCACCCCATGGCGGGCGAACCGTTCGGCGAGCGCGTCCAGATCGCACACCCGCAGACCCGGATGAGCCTTGCGGGCAGGACGGAACCCCGTCTCCACACCGAGGTGGAGTTGCACGGGCCCGGACCGGAACCAGCAGCCACCGCGAGCGGCGAGGGCGGGCGGCTTGGGGACCTCCGTCATGCCCAGCAGCCCGCAGTAGAAGGTCCGCAACAGGTCCTCCGAGCCCTGTGGCACGGCGAGTTGAACGTGGTCGACCGCGGTGAGCCATACCTGCGATGGGGCCCCCGCCGGTTCCCGAGCCCCGCTCACAACGGCTTCCACGCCACCACGAACACCCTCCGGAACGGCAGCACCGTTCCGTACGACCGGCGCGGGTAGGCCTCGCGGAGCAGCGCGCGGTACTCGGCGAGGAAGGCGTCGCAGGCCTCGGGGTCATCGGCGAGGGCGGTGAGCAGGGGGCGCAGGCCGGTGCCCATGACCCAGTCGAGGACCGGGTCGTCCCCGTCGAGCTGGTGGAGGTAGGTGGTCTCCCACGCGTCGGTGCGGCAGCCGAGCGCGGCCAGGCGGTCCAGGTACTCGGCGGGTTCGAGTACCGGCTTGTCCAGGCGCAGTTTCCCGGCGAGTTTGCTGCTCCAGCGCAGGGAGGTCGCGAGCTGACGCATCAGGGCGTGGCTCGGGGCGTCGTGGTTGCCGGGCACCTGGAAGGCGAAGGTGCCGCCGGGGCGGATGCCGGTCAGCCAGTCGGCGAAGCGCTCGACGTGTTCCGGGACCCATTGCAGGGTCGCGTTGCTGAACAGCAGGTCGTACGGCTCCGCGGGGTCGGGCGTCCAGCGCGCGGCGTCGGCGAGGACGAAGTCGACGGTGCCGCCGCCCTCGGTGGCGCCCGCGTGGTACCGGCGGGCGCGGTCCAGCATCTCGGCGGAGTTGTCGAGGCCGGTGACACGGGCGGTGGGCCAGCGCCGGGCCAGTACCGCCGTCATGTTGCCCGGGCCGCAGCCGAGATCGGCGATACGGGGTGCGGCGCCCTGCGGCACGGGCAGCGGAGGCACCCGGGCGAGCAGGTCGTGGAAGGGGCGGCTGCGGTGGCCCGCGTGGCGCAGGTACTGGTTCGGGTCCCAGACGGGGTTCTGCTTCGGGGCCCGGTCGTCTTGGTTGGAGGCCCGGTTGGGGTTCTGGTTCTGGGCCCGGTCGGGGCTCTCGTCCAGTTCCCCTACGGGGTTCGGTGTGCGCTCTTCGGCGGGGTTCGGTGTGCGCTCGTTGGCGGCAGGCGCGGTCGGCTCCGGCGTGTGGCGGGGCTCGGGGGCGGGTCCGGGCATGGTGACCTCCTCGGTCGCGGAGCGGCGGGCCGGTGAGCCCGCTCGGTCCGGCAGTCCGGCAGTCCGGCAGTCCGGCAGTCCGGCAGTCCGGCAGTCCGGCAGCCTCATCCTCGTGGGGTAATTATCTCGACGTCAAGTAACTTGACGATGAGATACTCGCTCTCAAGAGATATGAACCCAAGAGATTCGGAGTCAAGAGACTTCATGTCGAGGGACCCTCTACACTGATCGCCATGGAGGACGAGGTCGACCGGCTGGTATCGGCGTGGCGCCGTGAGCGCCCCGATCTCGACGTGGAACCGCTCGAGGTGCTCAGCAGGGTGAGCAGGCTCGCCCGCCATCTCGACCGCGCCCGACGCCTCGCCTTCTCCGAGCATGCGCTGGAGCCCTGGGAGTTCGACGTACTGACCTCGCTGCGTCGCGCCGGAGCCCCGTATCAGCTCTCTCCCGGACAGCTTCTCACGCAGACCCTGGTCACTTCCGGCACAATGACCAACCGGATCGACCGCCTCACCAAGAAGGGGCTCGTCGAGCGCCTGCCGGACCCCAGCGACCGGCGCGGGGTACTCGTCCGGCTCACCGCGACCGGACAGGACCGGGCCGACCGGGCACTCGCCGGACTCCTCGACCAGGAACGCGCCATCCTCAGCGAACTCTCGCCGCAGGAACGCGGCCAACTGGCGGGGCTGCTGCGGCAGTTGACGGCGCCGTTCGACAACATCCCCGGTTAGCACCGTACTTCTCGACTTCTCGACTTCTCGTACCGGCACCGTAAGCACCGCTTCGCATCCCGCACGGCGCCCGCTTCTCGTCGTCGCCCCGGGCGAACTGGCGTACCCCGCACGCGGGTTGGGTTCGCGAGTGTCAGCCCGACGCCGCAGCCCGGCGCCGTCTCGCACCCGCTCCGCGCCCGGTCGCCCCTCCCGATCCCCCCGACGCGGCCAGGGCGATGTTGCGGGCCATGCCTCCGAACACCACAGTGTGGAAGGGCGATACGCCCCACCAGTACGCGTGGCCGAGCAGGCCGCGTGGATGGAAGAGGGCACGTTGGCGGTAGCGGGTGCGGCCGGACTCGTCGCGGTCCGCGCGCATCTCCAGCCAGGCCAGGCCGGGCAGCCTCATCTCGGCGCGCAGCCGCAGCAGTTGACCCGGTTCGATCTCTTCCACGCGCCAGAAGTCCAGGGAGTCGCCCGCGCGCAGGCGGTGCGGGTCGCGTCGGCCCCGGTGCAGCCCGACCCCGCCGATCAGCCGGTCGAACCAGCCGCGTACGGCCCAGGCGAGGGGGAAGGAGTACCAGCCGTTGGTGCCGCCGATGCCCTCGATGACGCGCCACAGCGCTTCCGGCGAGGCGTCCACGGTCAGTTCGCGCCGGTCCGTGTACAGGCTGCCGCCGGACCAGTCGGGGTCGGTGGGCAGCGGATCGCTGGGGGCGCCCGGCACCGCGGCGGACGACCAGCGGGTGGTCACCTGCGCCTCCTGTACGCGCCGCAGCGCCAGCTCAAGCGCCCGGTCGCAGGACAGCGGCTGCCCGGACCCGTCGGGTACGTACCGTGCGATGTCGTGTTCGTGGCAGACCACCTCGTGCCGCAGGGACGCGGTGAGCGGCCGGGCGATCGAGCCGGGCACCGGCGTGACCAGGCCGACCCACAGGCTGGACAGTCGCGGCGTCAGCACCGGCACGGGCACGATCAGGCGCCGGGGCAGGCCCGCGAGCGCGGCGTAACGGCGCATCATCTCGACGTACGTGAGGACGTCCGGACCGCCGATGTCGAAGGCGCGGTTCACCTCGGCGGGCATGGCCGCGCCGCCGACGAGGTAGCGCAGCACGTCGCGCACGCCGATCGGCTGGATCCGGTTGCGTACCCAGCGCGGGGTGACCATGACCGGCAGCCGTTCGGTGAGGTAGCGCAGCATCTCGAAGGACGCCGAGCCCGAGCCGATGATCACCGCCGCGCGCAGCACGGTGGCCGGCACCTCGCCGTCCAGGAAGATCCGCGCCACTTCGGCGCGGGAGCGCAGATGCGGTGACAGCTCCCGCTCGGGCACGCCCCGCGGGGTGAGGCCGCCCAGGTAGACGATGCGCCGCACACCCGCCGCCGCGGCCTGTTCGGCGAAGATCCGTGCTGCGCGGCGGTCCGTCTCCTCGAAGCCGGAACCGGTGCTCAGGGCGTGGACCAGGTAGTACGCGACGTCGATGCCCGCCATGGCCGACCGGACCGAGGCCTCGTCCGTCACATCGCCGCGGACCACCTCCGCCCGGTCGGCCCACGGGTGGTCACGCAGTTTCTCCGGCGAGCGGGCCAGGCAGCGCACCCGGTGACCGGCGTCCAGCAGCTCCGGCACCAACCGGCCCCCGATGTAGCCGGTCGCGCCGGTCACCAGGCAGGTCTGTCCGGGGCGATGTGCGGGCGCCCCGCTGTCGTGTTCCGCCATGACCGCCTCCTCCTGGGGCTCTGCCGCACCCTCCGCCGGTCGGGCCCTCCGACCCGGGGGCCCGCCTTCTACCCTTCCCCAGCTCGGCCGACCCTGCGACCGGCCGGCGACCGCCGGAGCGGATGGCAGCAGGGATCAGCGCCGCCCAGGAGGCGTGGCCGTAGGCGTGACCGTGGTCGTGACCGTGGCCACCAATGACTTCCAGAACGCGTAGTCGTGGTCCCGGTCGAAGTCGACCGGGCGGATGCCGTCGTGGCCGGGTGCCAGGGACAGCGCGGCCCGAGGCGCGCGGTCGGCTCGGGGCCAGTACGGAGCGCCCGGGCCGTTGGGGTCGCCGGTGCGGGCGAAGCGGGACCAGTAGTCGATCACCCGGTCGCCGAGGTGGCGTTGGTCCGGGGTGAGAGTGCGGCCGGTGAAGTAGTCGGTGTCGAACTGGTACTGGAGCTCGGCGGCGTGGAAGGCCCGGGTGGGGAACGAGGGGGCCGGTACGTCGGTCGCCCAGGGGGCGTCGGCATCCGCGAACTGGTAGGCATACGTGGGGACTTGGCGCGCGAGGGTGTGGTTCATGTCGGAGGCGGAGCGGGCGAACACGAGGTCGGTGATCAGCTTCGACCAGGTCTCGTCGGGCCCGTGGTACCGGTCGGCCGGATAGCGGGCCAGGACCTTGGCCGCCCTCGGCTCCCCGAAGAACTCCCTGACCCGGGCCTCGTAGGCGGATACGGTCAGCGGGGGCTCCTGGAGCAGGTGCGCCGCGACGGCCTGGAAGGTGTGGAACTCGTCGCGGGTGATGCCGTGCAGGACCGGGACCTTGTGGAACCGGCCCGCCGCCAGGGCCGCCGCCGGAGACTCGGGCAGTAGGCCGCCACCTCCGTAGACCGGGGCGACGGAGGTGAAGCGCAGGTCACCCTCGGCCTTCTCGGTCACCGCCATCACCTCGCGGGCCGGTGTGCCGCGCAAGCAGCGGGCGACGGTGGCCGGGTCGGTGCAGCCCAGCGCTCCGGCGACACTGCGGCCCTGTTTCTCGGCCTTGTCGCGGGCGAGCGGCAGCCAGCCGCCGTTCGGATCGGGTACGCCGGTCAGGTCCGGCCAGGTGCCGGACAAGCACGGTCCGCTCTGGACCGCGGCCCGGTGGAAGAGCCCGGCAGCGGCCGGGGAGGCGAGCTGGGAACAGGTGCTGACGCCGCCCGCCGACTCACCGAACAGCGTCACGTTCGACGGGTCGCCGCCGAAGGCCCCGGCATTGCGCCGGACCCAGCGCAGCGCCTCCTGCTGGTCCTCCAGACCGAAGTTGCCGGACTTGTGCCGGGCAGGGCCGCCGTCCAGCGCGGGGTGGGCGAGGAACCCGAACAGGCCGAGCCGGTAGTTGACCGTCACCACGATCACCTCGCCCCGGTCCGCGAGCCGCTGCGGGCGGTACATGTCACCGGCGCCGTTGCGAAAGCCCGAGCCGTGGACCCAGACCATCACCGGCAGCTTCTTGCCGCGTACGTGCCGGGGCGTGGTCACGTTGAGATACAGGCAGTCCTCGGACTCGCTGCGCGGCTCGACGTTCGGGAAGACACCCGTCGACTGGGCACAGCGCGGCCCCGGCCGGGTGGCGTCGCGCGGCTCGCTCCAGGGCGCGGCCGGGCGCGGCGATCCCCAGCGCGCGGGCTTGGACGCGTACGGGATGCCCAGGAACTCACGGTGATCGGCGGCGGCTTTTCCGCGTACGGGGCCCTTGTCGGTGACCACCAAGGTGTCGTCAGCGGGCGTCAACTCTGTTGAGTTCGTTGGCGCGCTGGCGGGCGCGGATGCCGGTGCGGGGGCCGCCGGGGCCTGGGTCGCCGGGGCCTGGGTCGCCGAGAGCCCGAGACCGGCGACGGCCAGGACCAGGGCCAGTGCTCCGGCCGGGACCGCCCCGGCCGGGGGTCGTTTCGCTCGCACTGCAAGGTTCCTTTCGGCAGGGGCGCTTGGTGCGCCGATGCCGTTCACGCTTCCAGCGCCGCGAGGTCCGCACAGTGGGCCCAGCACCACTGTCGCGGGGGACCTGCGCCCCCGGTTCACCGTCAACCGGGGGCTTTCAGGGGCAAGTACGCGTACTCGTACGCGTAGTCAACTCGCCTCTGTGCGACGTGCTTTCGGGCAACCTGGCCAGCAACTCGCCCCCGGGATAAGTGACTTCAGCGCAACCTACGCACCCCACACACCCAACTCACCGTCGGCAAAGGGCCCTCAGGACGCCTCCTCCAGGTCCACCGGACCAACTCCCGCCCGGCGGGCGAGGGCGACCGCTGCGAGGGTGGAGTGGACCTGGAGCTTGCCGAGGACGTTCTGCATGTGGGTGCGGACCGTGTGCGGGGAGAGGTAGAGGCGTTCGGCGACGGCCTTGCGGCCGAGGCCCGCGACCATGCAGCGCAGTACCTCGCGCTCGCGCGGGGTGAGTTGGTCGATCAGGCGCTCGCTCTCGCTCCGGTGCTTGCGGGTCGACGTCATCTCGCGCAGCACCCCGGTGAGCAGGGCGGGCGGCAGATGGGTCTCGTCGCGCAGTACGCCCCGGATGACCGCGTGCAGGCGTTGCAGCGAGGAGTCCTTGGCGACCCAGCCGCAGGCCCCGGCCTGGAGCGCGAGCGCCGCACAGCGCGGCTCGTCCTTCTCCGCGATCACCACCGCACGCGCCCCGTGACCCGACCGCTGAAGCGCGGCCACCAGTGAGAGGCCGCCCCCCGGCGGGCCCTGCGCCCCGGCCTCCGCGAGCCGCGGCACGGGCACCCCGCCGGACGAGGCCGCGTGCGGCCCGGTCATCGCGGACACCCTGGGCGGCGCAAGCCCGCCGGAAGGCACGGAAGTTGGGGACGGCGCGGAAGGCGGCGAGGTCGCGGATGCCGCGTGCACCGCAGCCGCCCTCGTCAGCCCGGATTGCGACTGCGCCTGTGCTTGCGTCTGTGCCTGTACCTGCGCCTGCGCCTGTGCCTGCGCCCCACTGTGCCGCCCCAGCCCCGCGTCCACGAGGACCACGTCGAAGGCGCGGCCCTCGGCGGCCGCGCGTTGCAGACAGCGCAGTGCGGCCGGTGCGCTGCCCGCCGCTCCCGTGTCCACGTCGGGCTCGGCCGCGAGTGCCGCGGCGAGCGACTCGGCGAAGATGCGATGGTCGTCCACGACCAGGACCCTGATGCGTCGTGCCACGTCAACCCCCAAGTGCGCGGGGGAAAGGGCCAGTACGGGTACGGCGCCCGGGAAGAAGTGCCAAAACCTTTCGGCACCCTGGGCGGGATGTACGGCCGCCGCCGTGCGGACCGCCGAGGACATCCCGGGCGTCGCACCCGACTGTCTCGCCCCCTGATGTGCACCGGCCCCCACCGGTGCTGTGATTCAGCGTAGGCCCGTGAGACAGAAGCGGAAGGTTATTCACGAAAGTGGTACCGGAGGCCGGTCCCACAGACGCCATATGCCGGGAATCCGGACGGAACAGGGCACCATCCGGACGGAGTTCGGACACGGGGCGAGCGAAAGCGGACGCTCAAGCCCAGCGGACCACCGGCGATCCGCTGGAGATCCACCGACGATCCACCGGCAGTCCACTGGCGGACGAGGCCGCGGACGCGCCCCTCCCCCTCGCCTCACCGCTCCCGACGCGCCCCCTGCGCCGCCACCGCCGGAAAGATCCGCGGCGCGGTGAACGACGCCTCGACGAAGGCCCGTTCGAGGGCTTCGGCGATCTCGGCCTGCCGCTCCCGCTCGACGAGGACGATCGCGCTGCCGCCGAAGCCGCCGCCCGTCATCCGTGCGCCGAGCGCGCCCGCCGCGTTCGCGGCCTCGACCGCGAGGTCCAACTCCGGGCAGGAGATACGCAGATCGTCGCGGAGCGAGTGGTGCCCCTCGGTCAGGACGGGTCCGATCGCCCGTACCTCACCCGCCTCCAGGAGCGCGGCGACCCGCTGCACCCGGTGGTCGTCGCTCACGACGTGGCGTACGTAGCGGCGCACCCGCTCGTCGGTCAACTTCCCCAGTGCGGCGGGCAGTTGCTCGTACGGAAGGTCGCGCAGGTGGGAGAGGCCGAGCAGGCGGGCGCCCTCCTCGCAGCCGTCGCGGCGCTCGGCGTAGGCCCCGTCGCCGAGGGCGTGCTTGACGCGGGTGTCGACGACGAGCAGGCCGAGGCCGTGTGCGGCCAGGTCGAACGGGACCTGCTCGACGCTCAGATCGCGGCAGTCGAGGTGGAGCAGATGGCCCGGCCGGGCGCAGGCGGAGGCCATCTGGTCCATGATTCCGCACGGCACGCCGACGAAGTCGTTCTCGGCGCGCTGCGCGATCCGCGCCAACTCCGGTCCGCTCAGGCCGAGTTCGAACAGGTCGTTGAGCGCGAGGGCGGTGACGACCTCCAGCGCGGCCGAGGAGGACAGGCCCGCACCGGTCGGCACCGCCGAGGCGAGGTGCAGGTCCGCGCCGCCGACGGTGTGCCCGGCCTCGCGCAGCGCCCACACCACGCCCGCCGGGTAGGCGGCCCAGCCGCCGTCCGACAGCGGCTTCAGCTCGTCCGTACGCAGCTCGGCGAGGGGGACGTCGAGGTCCGCGGAGTGCAGCCGCAGTACGCCGTCGGTGCGCCGTGCGACGGCGGCGAGGGCCGAGTGCGGCAGCGCGAGCGGCATCACGAAGCCCTCGTTGAAGTCGGTGTACTCACCGATGAGGTTGACCCGGCCGGGGGCGGCCCAGACTCCGTCGGGCGCAAAACCGTACAGGTTCCGGAACCCGGCGGCGACCTCGTCGGCCGTCGACTGCCGCTGGTCCACGGGGACTTCGGGTGCGCTCACTGCTCTCCTCGGCCTTCCACGATCACCTTGATCGTCCTGGATCTGTTCGCCCGCGTGCGCGGGTCTACCGCTCGCCCGCCCCGCGCTGGGCGAACTCCCAGGCGTCGGCGACGATGTCGGCCAGTTCGGGGCGCGCGGGGCGCCAGCCGAGCCGGGTACGGGCGGCCTCGGCGGAGGCGACCAGGACCGCGGGGTCGCCTCCGCGCCGGGCGGCCGCGACCTCGGGGATCGGGTGTCCGGTGACCTTGCGCACGGTCTCGACGACCTCGCGTACGGAGAAGCCGGTGCCGTTGCCCAGGTTGCAGATCAGGTGCGTACCGTCCTCGGCCGCCTTCAGGGCGAGCAGGTGGGCCTCGGCGAGGTCGGCGACGTGGATGTAGTCGCGTACGCAGGTGCCGTCCGGGGTCGGGTAGTCGTCGCCGAAGACCGAGATGGCCTCGCGGCGGCCCTGGGCGACCTGGAGGACGAGCGGGATGAGGTGCGACTCGGGGTCGTGCCGCTCGCCGTAGGCGCCGTAGGCACCCGCGACGTTGAAGTAGCGCAGGCTGACCGCGCCGAGGCCGTGCGCCGCCGCCTCGCTGGTGATCATGTGGTCGACGGCCAGCTTGGAGGCGCCGTACGGGTTGGTGGGCGCGGTCGGGAAGTCCTCCGTGATGGGGCTGGAGGCGGGCTCGCCGTAGGTGGCCGCGGTGGAGGAGAAGACCAGGCGGCGCACGCCCGCCTCGCGCATCGCGGCGAGCAGGGCCATGCTGCCGCCGACGTTGTTGTCCCAGTACTTCTCCGGCTTCACCACGGACTCGCCGACCTGCGAGGAGGCCGCGAAGTGCAGCACGGCGTCGTAGGAGGAGTCCAGCCACTTGGCGGCGTCCTGGATGCGGCCCTCGATGAACTCGGCACCCTCGGGCACGCCGGCCCGGAAGCCGGTGGACAGGTCGTCGAGCACCGTCACCCGGTGGCCGGCTTCGAGCAGATGCGCCGCGACGACACTGCCCACATAGCCCGCTCCGCCGGTGACCAGGTACTTCCCACTCATGTACTCGCTACCTCTCGCAGTCGCTCGGCCGCGGACTCCGGCGGCACGTCGTTGATGAACACACTCATGCCGGACTCGGAACCCGCGAGGAACTTCAGCTTGCCGGAAGTGCGGCGGATGGTGAAAAGCTCGAGGTGAAGGGCGAAGTCCTCGCGGGTCGCGCCCGGCTCGCCCCCGGTGGTGAAGGGCGCCTGGTGCCAGGCCGCAATGTACGGGGTGGGCGGCTGCGACTCGCCGAAGATGCGGTCGAAGCGCCCGAGGAGTTCGAGGTAGACGCGCGGGAACTCGGCGCGGGCCGCCTCGTCCAGGGCGAGCAGGTCGGGCACCCGGCGGCGCGGGTAGAGGTGGACCTCGTAGGGCCAGTGGGCGGCGTAGGGCACGAAGGCGACCCAGTGCTCGCTCTGGAGCACCACGCGTGGGCCCGCGAGTTCGGTGGCCAGGATCTCGTCGAAGAGGTTGGCGCCGGTGCGGGCGTGGTGGGCGGTGAGCGAGCGCCGCATGAGGGCGGTGCGCGGGGTGGTGAAGGGGTAGGCGTAGATCTGGCCGTGCGGGTGACCGAGGGTGACACCGATCTCCGCGCCGCGGTTCTCGAAGCAGAACACCTGCTCGACGGCGGGCAGTTGGGACAGTTCGCAGGTGCGGTCGGTCCAGGCGGCGAGCACCAGGGCGGCCTGTTCCTCGCTCAGCGAGGCGAAGCTCGCCGCGTGGTCGGAGGTGAAGCAGACCACCTCGCAGCGGCCGGTGTCCCCGTCGAGCGAGGGGAAGCGGTTCTCGAAGACGGCCACGTCGTACGAGGAGTCCGGGATCTCGCTCAGCCGTCCCTCGGCCGAGGGGCACAGGGGGCACTGGTCGGCGGGCGGGTGGTAGGTGCGGCTCTGCCGGTGCGAGGCGATCGCGACGCTGTCGCCGAGGAGTACGTCGTGCCGGACCTCACCGAGCGCGGGCCCCGCGGCGTCCAGCGGCCGCAGGTCGGGGGCGTCGCGGACGACGTCGTCGCGCAGGTCGTAGTAGATCAGCTCGCGACCGTCGGCAAGCCGGGTCGAGGTCTTCTTCACGGGTTTCCTCCGCCTCGCGCTCGTGACCGAGCTGGTGCGCGTCCGCGCCGCTCGCGGTGTGACGTCCGCACCCGACAGTCGTCACACAGAATCAAACACAACAGATAATAAATCAACAGGGGGTGGGGTAGTGAGTTCCGACATCCCGACAGCGCTCCGATGGCATCCCAACGACACCGCAAGGCATTACGGAGCGCCCTGCATCACCGGAACGACACCCACCCCCTCCGCCCGCACACGCATGGTGACCACCGCAACCCAAAGATCTGACGATTTCGGGTGAAACGCCAGAACTAATCACGATCAAACAAAAAACCGCAGAGGCCCTGTTCATTTTCTGAACGCAACCGCGTAAGTTGCCGCCCGTTCCACGGTCCAGTTCACGCTACGAAGCGGGTACCCCCATGACTGATCTCGCGGCGGAAGGCCTCCGGCTCCCCACCAACTGGCTCGACTACACGATCCTCGGCATCTACTTCGCCGTCGTCCTGGGCGTCGGCCTCGCGGCCCGCCGCTCGGTGCGGACCAGCCTCGACTTCTTCCTCTCCGGCCGTTCCCTGCCCGCCTGGGTCACCGGTCTCGCGTTCGTCGCCGCGAACCTGGGCGCCACCGAGATCCTCGGCATGGCCGCCAACGGCGTGCAGTACGGCGCGTACACCGTGCACTGGTACTGGATAGGCGCGATCCCGGCCATGGTCTTCCTCGGCCTGGTGATGATGCCCTTCTACTACGGCTCCAAAGTCCGCTCGGTGCCCGAGTTCCTGCTGCACCGGTTCGGCCCGTCCTCGCACCTGCTGTCCTCGGTGATCTTCGCGGTCTCCTCGGTGCTCATCGCGGGCGTCAACCTCTACGCGATGGCGATCGTGATCGAGGCACTGCTCGGCTGGCCGCAGTGGGTGGCCATCGTGGTGGCGGGCGTCTTCGTCCTCGCGTACATCACCATCGGCGGACTGTCCTCGGCGATCTACAACGAGGTCCTGCAGTTCTTCGTGATCCTCGCCGCGCTGATCCCGCTGACCATCGTCGGCCTCAAGCGGGTCGGCGGCTGGGGCGGCATGACCGACAAGATCACCGCCTCACAGGGCGACAACTTCGTGACCGCCTGGGACGGCACCGGCATCGGCGACCCCAACCCGCTCGGCGCGAACTGGCTCACCCTCGTCCTCGGCCTCGGCTTCGTGATGAGCTTCGGCTACTGGACGACCAACTTCGCCGAGGTCCAGCGTGCCCTGTCGGCCAAGAACCTCTCCGCCGCCCAGCGCACCCCGCTGATCGCCGCCTTCCCGAAGATCCTCATCCCGATGGTCGTGGTGGTGCCCGGCCTGATCGCGCTCGTCATGGAGCCGACGATCGGCAAGGAGGGCAGCGGACTCGACTACAACGACGCGATCCCGGTCCTGATGCGGGACCTGCTGCCCAACGGCGTCCTCGGTATCGCGGTCACCGGTCTGCTCGCCGCCTTCATGGCGGGCATGGCGGCCAACGTCTCGTCCTTCAACACCGTGTTCACCAACGACATCTGGG
Organism: Streptomyces sp. NA04227; assembly: GCF_013364195.1. NCBI lineage: Bacteria > Bacillati > Actinomycetota > Actinomycetes > Kitasatosporales > Streptomycetaceae > Streptomyces > Streptomyces sp. NA04227. Next base: position 2,888,339 of record NZ_CP054918.1, read on the forward strand.
CCGCCTACATCAAGAAGAACCAGGACGACCGGCACTACCTGCTGACCGGACGCGTGGTCACCGCGGTCGGCGTGGTGGCCGGTATGGGCACCGCCTTCATCGCCTCCAGCTTCAGCAACATCATGAACTACCTGCAGACGCTGTTCTCCTTCTTCAACGTCCCGCTGTTCGCGGTGTTCATCATCGGCATGTTCTGGAAGCGCACCACCCCGGCCGCCGGTTTCTGGGGACTGCTCTCGGGCACCGTCGCCGCGATGCTCAACTACTTCTGGCTGTACAAGCAGGACGTCATCTCGATCCCGAGCGACCAGGGCGCCAACTTCGTCTCCTCGATCGTCGCCTTCGGCGTCGGCGCGGTGGTGATGTTCACGGTCTCGCTGTTCACCAAGCCCAAGCCGGTAGCCGAACTCGCCGGCCTGGTCTACGGCACGACCTCGCCCGGCATGGCCGAGGAGCCCGAGGCGGGCGACGAGGCCTGGTACCGCAAGCCCGCGCTCCTGGGCTGGGGCGCCGTGATCCTCGCCGCGGTCTGCTACATCCCCTTCTCCTTCTGACCCGGCCGACCCGAGACCCAAGACCCGAAACGCGAGACGCGAAACGCAAAGGACTACGAGCGACATGAGCGAGAACCAGGCCCACGAGCCCGGCGCGACGGGCGGCGAACACGACACCCCCGCGACCGGGGCCCACGGCGCGCACGCCGAGGCCGGCGACCCCGCCGGGACCGAATACCAGCAGCAGGTAAGCGAGTTGGAGGCCCGCTCGGCGACCGCCGCCCGCCTCTTCGACATCCGCCGCATCATCGGCGGCCTCTTCGTGATCTACGGCGTCATCGTCACCCTGGCCGGCATCACCGCCTCCGAAGAGGACCTGAAGAAGGCCGAGGACATCAACATCAACCTCTGGACGGGCCTCGGCATGCTGGCCCTCGGCCTGTTCTTCCTGGGCTGGCAGCACTTGCGCCCGGTGGTGCCGCCTACGGCGGAGGAGCTGCAAGCCGAGAAGCTTCAACGGCCTTTGGACAAGGAGTAGTTGGCCGAGGCTGCGGCAACCGGAAAGCCGGGCCGCGACGCGCACCTCGCGCGTCCCGGCCCGGTTGCCGTCCGCCCCCGGACACCGCTCCCCCCGCATCCGTGACACCCCTGAGCGGTGGCACTCCTCACCTCACCGCACCGTCACAGACTGCGCCCGGGCGGCCTCTTGTGTACTTCAACCGCGTTCGGCAGCAGACCACTTCATACGTGCGGCCGCGCGCGACGCCCGACGTCACACCCGAAGTGAGGACGCAGCCATGAAGCCCCGTCTCGACCTGTTCGACACTCCGACCGCCGCGAAGGTCGCCAAGCGGTTCTACAACACCTCGTTGCCCCTGGAGCAGTCGCCGCTGCCCAAGACGCTGCGCGAGCTGGTGGCGCTGCGGGTGGGGCAGCTCACCGGGTGCGGCCTGTGCGTCGACATCCACACCAAGGAGGCGGCGGCCGCCGGGGAGAGCGCGCTGAGGCTCAACCTGGTCGCCACCTGGCGCCACACCACCGTGTTCAGCGAGGCCGAGCGAGCCGCCCTGGCACTCGCCGAGGAGGGCACCCTGCTCAGCAGCGCGGGAGGCGTGTCCGACGCGACCTGGGACGCGGCACGTGTCCACTTCGACGACGACCAACTCGGCGCGCTGGTCTGCCTGGTGGCGCTCATCAACGCGGCCACGCGGATGAACGTGATGGTGAACAACCCCGGAGGGTCGTACGAGCCGGGGATGTTCTCCGGGCTGTCGAACGAGTGACCGTAGGCGCGTTGGCCCCCGCGAGTGCGGGGGCCAAGGTGCCGTGCCGCAGCGGTCCGAGAAACGGCCGGGTGGGCGCCGCCCACCCATACCGTCCAAATCCCGCTGCAAAAAGCCTAGTTGACGCTGTCCAGACGCGGCGGCAGAGACGAGGGCGGCACTGTCGGAGGGGACACCGTCGGCGGCGGCACGATCCGCGCCACGCGGTCCAGCAGACCCGTACGCGCCGCCAGTGCCGCCGCCTCCAGGCGGGAGCCGACGCCGAGTTTCATCAGGACGCGCTGGACGTGGGTGCGGGCGGTCGAGGGGGCGATGCCCATGCCCGCGGCGATCAGCCGGGTGTCCTCGCCCTCGGCCACTCGTACCAGGACCTCGACCTCGCGGGAGGTCAGCATCGCGAGGAGACGGGTGGCCTCGTCGTCGGGGGCGGTGGCGGGGTTCAGCAGTTCACAGAAAGCTTCCTGCAGCAATCCGGGGGACACCGCGGACTCCCCCGCACGCGCTTTGAGCATCGCCCGTTCCACGCCCTCGATGCGCTCGTCGGAGCGTACGTAGCCGGAGGCGCCCGCGGCGAAGGCGGCGGCGATGCCGCGCGGGGCGGGTACCGGACCGAGCACCACCACGGCGACCTGCGGCCGCTCGCGTTTGATCCGCGCCACGGGGTCGAACACCCCGGCCCGTTCGGGCTCCTGGGTGCCGAGCAGGCAGACCTCGGGAACCCTGGCGATCACCAACTCGGCCGCGCCCGCGGCCGGAGCCGCCGCGGCCAGCACCCGGTGCCCGCGCTGTTTCAGCGCGGAGGCCAGCGCCTCGGCGAGCAGCCGGTGGTCGTCGACCACCATCAGTCGCACCGTCATCTCGTCCCCCCACAGTCCCACCGCGAGCCCTCGCCCCTGCCCCGGGCCCCGGCTCGCCGTGAGGGGAAGCTACACGCTTGGCGCCCCGGACGCGGGCCAACTGCCGATAATGCCCCGCGTCTTGGGGGGCGAGCGGCAACCGGCAGTCGTACGCGTCACGAGCGGCTGGACTCAGCGGGCCTCCCGCCCGCCCTCCCCCAACAGCCGCCCAGGCACGGCCGGTTCGGGCAGAGCCCGGAACAACAGCCAGCTCAGTACCGGCATCACGATCAGCGGCGTCAGCGCGGTACGCAACGACGTGGCGTCCGCGAGGCCACCGATGAGGGGGCTGGCCAGGCCGCCGACGCTGACCGTGAGGCCGAGGGTGATGCCACCGGCCGTACCGACGCGGGTGGGCAAGTAGTCCTGGGCGAGGGTGACTTGGAGGGAGAAGGGGACGTACAGGCCGATGGAGGTCAGTGCCACGAAAACGTAGAGCGCCGGGCCGGGTACGAACACCGCTCCGGCGACCGCGGGGACGGTGAGCAGGTACGACGTGCTCACCACCGTGACCCGGTCCCAGCGGTGGGCCAGATTGCTGCCGAGGACCGTACCGACGGCGCCGCCGAGATAGAGCACGAACAGCGCGGCCGTCCCCGCCGCCGCGGAGCCGCCCGTCTGTTCCCGGGCGTGCAGGGCGAGGAAGGTGCTCAGCCCGACGAAGACGATCGACCGGCACACCACCGCCAGCGACAGCCGCACGAACGAGGCCCGGTCGTCTAGCACTTCGTCGTCCCGCCCTTCCGCGACACCCCCGTCGCCATCGGCACCAGCGGCGGGCTGCGCCTTCGTCAGCGCCCGCAGCACCGGCAGGGTCAGCACGCTGCCGACGAGCGCGGGCAGGATCAGCAGCGGCGAGAACCGCAGCCCACCGGTGGCGATCACGACGGTGACCAGGAGGGGAGCCAGCGCGAAGCCGATGTTGCCGCCCAGCGAGAACCACCCCATGGCGCGGTGGCTGCCCCTGCTGGCCACGCGTGCGACGCGCGCCGATTCCGGGTGGTACGCGGCGACTCCGATACCGGACAACGCCACGAACAGCAGGGTGATCGGGTAGGAGCCGCCGACTCCGCTCAGCGCCACGCCGAGTCCGCCGAGCACGGTACTCACCGGCAGCAGCCACGGGATCGGGTGCCGGTCGGTGAGCGCGCCGAAGAGGGGCTGCGCGACCGAGGACAGCAGGCTCGCGGCGAGCACGATGCCGGAGGCCGCGGCGTAGGTGTAGGCACGTTCGGCGACGAAGAACGGGACCAGGGCGGCCACGGCACCCTGGTAGACGTCCACGCAGGCATGCCCGGCCGAGAGCAGGAGGATCGGCTTGGTCGGCTTGTTCGGTTTGATCCGCTTGGCCGTCTCGATCGTGTCGGTCGGTTCGATCCGCATCGTTGACTTGACCGTCTCGGTCGGCTTGGTCGGCTCGGTCCCTGGCATGGCGCCATGGTCGCCGCGAGCCGCCCTGTCGCACTTCCGATAATCTGCCAACCAATGAGGGAAATCCGCCATGAGCCGGTGGCACCCACCGACGTCCGCCTGCTGGCGCCGGGCGCGGCCATCGACGCCCATCGGCACGACGACCACCAGATCGTCTACGCGAGCCGGGGCGTGCTCGCCGTCACCACCGGCGCGGGCTCCTGGACGGCCCCGGCCACCCGCGCGATCTGGGTACCGGCGGGCACCGTGCACTCCCATCGCGCGCACGGCGCACTCGAACTGCATCTGATCGGCCTGTCCGCGGACACCAACCCGCTCGGCCTGGACAAGCCCGCCGTACTGACCGTGGGCCCGCTACTGCGCGAGCTGATCCTCGCCTGCACCCGCGCCCCGGCGGACGACAGCCCGGAACAACAGCGCCTGCGCTCCGTCCTGTGCGACCAGCTACGGGTCTCGCCCCAGCAGCCACTGCACGTACCGACGCCGACCGCGCCCCTGCTCAAGGCGGTCTGCGAGATCCTGTACGCCGACCCGGCCGACAGCCGCACCCTGACGGCCCTGGGCAGACAGGTCGGCGCCAGCGACCGCACGCTGTCCCGGCTGTTCCGGGCCGACCTCGGCATGACGTTCCCGCAGTGGCGCACTCAACTGCGGCTCTCCCACGCCCTGGTGCTGCTCGCCGAGGACACACCGGTGACGGTCGTGGCGCACCGGTGCGGCTGGTCCTCGGCGAGCGCGTTCATCGACGTCTTCCGCCGCACCTTCGGGCACACGCCGGGCCGCGCGGCGGACGCGGCACGGACTGACGGGCCACCCGGCCCACCGGCAGGCTGATCCAGGAGATCCGCGAGATCCGCGAGAAGCGTGTCGAGGGCGCCCCGCCGCTTTACTCGCCCTCGCCCAAATCCGTGCCCAATTCCGTACCCATGTCCGAATCCAGCCCGTTCACAAGGCGGTTGAGGAACCGCGTGAACGTGGCCTCGGGAGTGACCGCGCGGCCGGGTGCCGCGAGGGCCTCGGCGAGTTCCGGGTGCCGCCCGTCCGCGGCGACCGCGGCGAGGTAACGGGCCTGCGCCGCGGCCCGGGCCGGGGACTCGGCGACCGCCGCCTGGGTGACCTCGTGGGCGACGTGCCCCGCGACGAAGGCGGTGAGCTGCGCGAAGATCTCCAGTTTCGCCGCGCCGTCCAGGCCGGTGGGACGCAGCGCGGCCAGCGCGCGCTCCAGGAAGGCCAGGGTGTTCGGGCCCGGCGTGCGGCGGGTGGCCAGGGCGGCGGGCAGCCAGGGGTGGCGGAGCATATGGGCGCGTTGCAGGCGGCCGATGGTCTTCAGGTCGGCGCGCCAGTCACCGGTCGCCGCGTCGGCGGTCGGCAGTTCGCCGCTGACGTGGTCGACCATCAGCTCCAGGAGCGTCTCCTTGTCGGGGGCGTAGCTGTACAACGACATGACACCGGCGCCGACTTCGGCCGCGACCCGGCGCATGGTGACCGCGTCGAGCCCCTCCGCGTCGGCCACCGCGACGGCCGCCGTGATGATCGCCTCACGGGTATAGGCGGGCCTACGGCCCTGGCGCTGCTCGGCGGATGCCAGCCACAACCGCTGCGGGTCGACACCCGCGCCGCCGGACCCTGCGTCACGGGGCATGTCCCGACTCCTTCCCTCTTCCACGTCGCTTCCGGATTCACTTCCTCGTCGCTTCCGGAATCGCTGCCACGTCGCCTCCGGAGTCGCCTCCGCATCACTCCCGGATCGCTCCCGGACAGCCCCCGGATCGCTCTCGCATCACTCCCGGATCGCGGCCGCCCCGGCGGCTGCCATCCAAGCATGCTCTATTCTCGTACAACGTACGGAAAAGAAGGAGGGGACCGATGACATCCCGCACGCACGGCCTCGCGCCCAGCTCGGCCTGGACACCGACCCCCGGGAAGCCGCCGCTCAGCTCCCGTCTGCTGAGGGCGACTTGGCGCGGGCTCCCGGCGAAGCAGTACGAGGCCGGGCTCGAACCGGGTCTGGTGGTACCGGCCGCAGACGGCAGTCCGCTGGTCACCGACCACTACTTCCCGCGCGCCGAGGGCGAGTTCCCGGCCCTCCTGGTGCGTTCGCCGTACGGCAGGGGTCTGCCCTGGTCGCCGATGTACGGCATGCTCTTCGCCGAGCAGGGATTCCATGTGGTCGTGCAGAGCTGTCGCGGCACCGGCGGCTCGGGCGGCGCGTTCGACCTGTGGCGCAACGAGACACCCGACGCCCGTGCCACCGTCTCCTGGCTGCGTGAACAGCCCTGGTTCAAGGGGACGTTGGGCACGATCGGCCCCAGCTACCTCGGCTACACCCAGTGGGCCCTCGCCGTGGATCCGCCGCCGGAGCTGAAGGCGATGGTGGTACAGGTCGGCCTGCACGACCCCTACGCCCTCTTCTATGCCGACGGCGTGCTCCGCCTGGAGAACGCCCTCGCCGTCGGCGCCGGGCTCACTCACCAGCACCGCGGCACCGGACCGTTCCTGCGCGCGACCCTGCGCCTGCACCGGCGGCTGCGCTCGCTCACCACCGCGCTGCCGCTGCGCCCGGCGTACGTGTCCGCGCGCGGCGGTGAAATCCCCTGGGTGGACGAGGTGTTGGCGCATCCGGACGCCGAGGACCCGTACTGGAGGGGCGCCTCGCTGGGCGAGGTTGCCGAGCGGCTGAGTGTGCCGACCGCGCTGATCACCGGCCGGTACGACGTGCTGGTGGACCAGACCTTCGAGCAGTACGCGCGACTGCGGCGGGCGGGCTGCGAGACCTCGTTGCTCGCCGGTCCCTGGACCCACACCTCCGCGTTGCAGCAGGGGTGGCCCGAGGTCTTCGCCGAGAGCCTCGCCTGGCTGCGCGCCCATCTGTGCGGCGACCGCGCGGAGTTGCGCGAGAAGCGGGTCCGGGTGCACGTCGGCGGCGCGGACACCTGGCGCGACCTCGACGACTGGCCGTCCGGCCCGGCCGTCGCCACGCCCTGGTACCCGACGGCCGAGGGGCACCTCACCCCCGAGGCGCCCACCGGTTCCGTGCCACTCGCCTCGGTGCGCTACGACCCGGCCGACCCCACCCCGTCCGTGGGCGGCCCGCTGCTCTCGCGCACCGCGGGCCCGCGCGACAACGCCGCCCTGGAGGCCCGGGACGACGTACTGACCTTCACCGGGCCCCAACTCACCGAACCGGTCGACGTGTTGGGCACGGTCACCGCCGAACTGAGCATCGCCACCGACACCGGCTGCCCCACGGAGGTCTTCGCCCGGCTGTGCGACGTGGACGAGAAGGGCCGCTCGGGCAACGTCTGCGACGGCCTCGGCCGACTACCCAGCGCAGAACCGGCCGCAGAACCGGCCGCCGACCCCGCCCGGATCACCGTTTCGATGAGCCCGACCGCCCACCGCTTCGCGGCCGGTCACCGCATCCGCTGGCAGATCAGCGCCGGCGCCCACCCGCGCTTCGTCCGCAACCCCGGCACCGGCGAGCACCCCTTGGACGCCACCGCCCTCGCACCCATACGCCTGACTCTGCACGCGGACTCGGCGCTACTGCTGCCCGACGGCCGCGAGTTGGACCTCGCGGCCGAAGACGGCTGAACGGGCCCCGAACCGAAACGACGGCGAACCGAACAGGCGGCGGAACGCACAGACGGCGAACCGAACAGACGGCGCCTCGTACACGTCAAAGGGCCCCGTACCGCAACTCCTGCGGTACGGGGCCCTCTTGGCGCTTCAGGTATCTTCAACTCTCAGACCGGGCCGGGTACTTGCACCCCGGGATCAGTCCTTGCGGGCGAAGCCCATCGCCGAGTAGTTGAAGTCGTCCCCGGAGCTCGGCTTGCTGATGAGCTCCTCGCCGATGAACAAGTGGCCGTTGCCGTAGAGCAGTTCGGAGCGCTCGGGCAGCATGCTGTTCAGGGCGCGGACCACCGTCTGGTCGGACGGCGTCTCCAGGAGCTTGGTCATCTTCAGCGTCTTGCTGTCGATGGTGACGACCTGGGCGCCCTTGTCGTACGGACCGTCCTTGTAGGCGAGGATGTTGGTGCCGTCCATGCGGATCGGGAACATCTTGTAGCCGTTGCCCGCGTTCACACGGTCCCGGGTCGGCTTGCCGTTGGCCAGCGAGAAGGACACGATCTCGTTGGTCCGCTCGTAGGACTCGCCGCTGCCCTCGTGCTCGGCGGTCGGCAGGTAGAGGCGGTCGTTGCCGACGGCGAGGCCGGAGCAGCTGTTGACCTTGGTGGCGTCGCAGTCGTGCGTGTACATGTCCGCCTCAAGGGTGAACTTGTAGCGCAGCGTGCCCTGTTGGGACAGCGAGAAGACGTTGGAGATGCCTCCGGCACCGGAGGCCTCCTCGCCGGTCTCGGCGCCGACCACGACCGGGTTGGTGGAGACGATCTTCGGCCACTCGGAGCCCGCGGGGAGCGGGTACTTCCAGACCGGGTTGCCGTCCTTCGGGTTGAGACCCTGCACCTCGAAGGTGGCGTCGTCCAGGCTGCCGCACTTGTAGATGGCGATCAGCTGGTCGCCGCCCGCGTAACCGGCGTCCTCACAGGCGGCGCCGACCTTGGGCTTCCACAGGACGTCGCCCTTCTTGATGTCGAAGGCCGCGCCGCCGTCGGTGCCGCCACCGGCCGCCACGGTGTCGCCGGAGATCGCCACCTCCTCGAAGGCCAGGACCTGGTCGGAGACCTCGACGTGCTGCGTCCACTTCTTCTGGCCGCTGTTCAGGTCGAACGCCGTGACCTCGGTGCACTGCTGGTAGTCGTCCTTGCTCTTCGGCTTGGCCGGAGCGTGCAGGACGACCGCGATGCCGCTCTTGCTGATCTCCTTGGAACCGCCACAGGCCTCACCGGCGAGCGGCAGCGTCCAGGTCTTGGTACCGGAGTTCAGGTCGTAGCCGATGACCTCGGCCCAGCCCGACTTCGCGTAGATCTTGTCGTTCATCCAGGAGCCGATGACCTTGCGGACATCGTCCTTGGGCACGTCCGGCTGCGGGACCTGGAGCAGGACCTTGGCGCTGGGGTCGGAGGGGATCTTCTCCAGACCGCCGCCCGACTCCTTCTCGCCGCCCTCGCCGCCTTCGCCACCCTTGCCGCCGGAGGAGGACGAGGACTCGTCCTTCTTGTCACCGTCGGAGGAGGCGTACCAGACACCGCCGCCGACGATCAGCGCGATCGCGGCCACGGCCGCCGTGATGATCCAGACGGTCGGGCTGACCTTCTTGCCGCCACCGCCGGGCCCGCCCGGCTGCGGCACCATCGTCACCGGCTGCTGGCTGTACGGCGCGTACGCACCCGGCTGACCCGGCTGGCCCGGCTGACCGGGCTGGCCCGGGTAGCCGTAGCCCGGCTGACCAGGCTGCCCCGGCGCGACGCCCTGGGGCGTGCCCGGCGGCGGGGGCGGAGGCGGCGTCTGCTGCTGGCCCGGCTGGCCCGGGTAGCCGTACGCAGCCTGACCGGCGATCATCGTCGGCTGCTGCGCGAGGTCGGCGGGCTGCTGCGGCGGCGTGCCCGGCGCGACGGCGGGCTGTGCCGGGGCGGTCGGGGCCTGGGCCGGGGGCGGCGGGGTCGCGGGAGCGCCGGCCGGCGGCGGAGGGGTGCCGGGGGCCTGGGGCTGCTGCGGGTACCCGTAACCGGGCTCGGGCTGCTTGTCGAAGCTGTGGCCCTGCGGGGGCTGGTCCTGCGGGGCGCCGAAACCGCCCGGTGGCGGCGGCTGGTTCGGAGGCTGGGGCGGCTGGGTCATGGTGAGTACCTCTGGAGCGAATGGTGGTGGGGACGCTCGAGCGGCGGCCGGGCGGCCGGAACCCCGTCGGGTTCCCGGCCGCCCGTTGACTTCCGTCAACTGCCGTGGGCTGCGGGCGAGTTGTCCGGACTGTTCAGTTGCCGTAGGCGAGGATCAGCTTTCCCTCGTCCTTGGTGGCGGTGCTGCGGGTGAGCCGCGTCGTGGAGATGTAGAAGCGCCCGTCCACGTAGTCGATCGCGCGGGAGTAGAAGCCGTTCTCGATCTCCGAGGTGCCCTCGGGGTTCTGCAGCAGCTTCTTCGGCGTGTGGCTGTTGCCGTCGGTCGGGATCGAGTAGACCGCGCCGCCGCCGTCGTAGGTCGGCTCCAGGTAGGCGATCAGGTTCTTGCCGTCCATCTTCATCGGCAGGATGCTGCTGTCGGCGGGCGCCTTGGTGCGCCACTTCTCCTTGCCGTTCTTCAGGTTGATCGCGACGATCTCGTTGGCGCCGCCCGTCGCGTCCGTCGGCAGGTAGAGCGTGTCGGCGTCGGAGGCCAGACCGGTGCAGCCGTCCAGGGAGCGGCTGAAGGAGAACATGCCGCACTCCGGTGCGAACGGGCCGTCGACGCTGACCTCACTCTGTACGTCGGCGCTGTTCGGCTTGAAGGTGGTGATGTTCCACTGCTTCTTTTCCTTGTTGGTCAGGTAGACCACGACCGGGTTCGTCGAGTAGACCTTGTCGACCGTCCAGCCCTTCGGGAAGGGCTTGCTCCACTTGGTCTTGCCCGACTTGGCGTCGATCTCCTCGATCTCCTCGTGCTCGTTGGGCCGGCTCGCGGCGCAGCCCATCGAGACCAGAACCCGCTCGCCGCCGGTGAAGGCGTTCGGGAAGCAGGTGCCCTCGTCCTTCTTTTTCTTCTCCCAGAGCTTGTCGCCCGAGGAGATGCTGTAACCGAGGCCGGACTGCGAGCGCCCGACGACCAGGGTGTCGCCGCTGATCGCCAGGTTCAGCTGGGAGGTGAAGTCGAACAGACCGCCCTCCTCGACCGGCTTGTGCCAGCCCTTCGCACCGGTGTTGAGGTCGATCACCTGGAGCTGGTTGCACTTCGGGGACTTGGTCTTGCCGTCCTCGTAGGCGATCACGACCTTGCCGTCGTCCGTGGCCGTCTTGGTGGCCGCGCAGATCTTGGCGGGGAAGGCGAGCGTCTTCCAGCCCTCTCCTCCGTCGGCGACGTTGTAGGAGCGGACTTCCTTGTACACGGCCTTCACCGCGTACTTGTCCGTGATCCACATACCGGGGGCGTCGGCTCCGCTGCCGGGGGCCTTGGGCGCCTTCTTGTGCCAGAGGACCTTGGCCTCGCCGTCCTTGCGTCCGGCGTTGAGGTCCTCCTCCTCTTCCTCTTCTTCGCCGCCCTTGTTGGGGTCGACCGGAGCGGAGTGCGTGGGCACCGGCTCCTTGCTCTTCTTCGACTCGTCCTTCTTCTCGTCGTCGTCACCGCCGGCGACCGCGAAGACGACACCGCCCGCGACGAGCAGCGCGGCGACCGCCGCGGCGATCACGATGGCGGCCTTGCTCTTGAAGAAGCCGCCGCCGCCACCGCCCGGTCCGCCGGAGCCGGGCGCACCGAACCCCGGCTGCTGCGGGTAGCCGTAGCCCTGCTGCGGCTGGCCGTACGCGCCGGGCTGGCCGGGCTGGGTCGGCGCCCCGTAGACACCGGGCTGGGCGGGCTGCGTGGGCGCGCCGAAGGAACCGGGCTGCTGCGGCTGTCCGAAACCGCCCTGTTGACCGGGTTGCGGCTGCCCGTACCCGCCGGGCTGCGGCTGCCCGTACCCACCGGGCGCGGTCTGCGGGTAGCCGTAGCCGGGCTGGCCCGCGGGCGGCTGCCCGGGCGGACCAGCAGGCGGCGGACCCGCGGGCATCTGCGGCGGCTGACCGCCGCCCTGCTGAGGATCCTGTGGTGGTCCGAAGCCGCCGGAGGGCGGCTGGTTGGGCGGCTGAGTCATCAGCGCTTCCCCCTTCACTGATTTTTCGGCACGCCAAGTCATGCTGTGGTCGTTTCTCGGTCGTCTTTCTATCACTCGTACGGGACAACGCCGGTAGCCGGTACGCCTCCTGTACCCAAGGGCGGACCGGCTTGTGATGTCACTGTTACGCGACCGCGGGCGTTCCGTGCCCCGTGCGATACGGGACCGTCACGGACCGTACGCTCAGGCGTCCTCGGCCAGTTCGAGCCAGCGCATTTCCAACTCCTCGCGCTCCGACACGAGTTCACGCAGCTCGGCGTCCAATTTCGCCACCTTCTCGAAATCGGTGGCATTGTCGGCAATTTGCTGATGCTTGTCGGATTCCTTCTGGGAAATGCGGTCGAGCTGCCGCTCGATCTTCTGCAATTCCTTCTTCGCGGCCCGCTGTTCGGCGGCGGAGAGTTTCTGCCGCGCCTTGAGATCCTCTTCCCCGGTGGCGGGCTTGGCGGGCGCCGGTGCGCTCTCCTCGGCCATCCGGGCCCGGCGCTCCAGGTACTCGTCGATCCCGCGCGGCAGCATCCGCAGGGTGCGATCGCCAAGCAGGGCGTGCACGCGGTCGGTGGTGCGCTCGATGAAGAACCGGTCGTGGGAGATGACGATCATCGAGCCGGGCCAGCCGTCGAGCAGGTCCTCGAGCTGGGTGAGGGTCTCGATGTCGAGGTCGTTGGTGGGCTCGTCGAGGAAGAGGACGTTGGGCTCGTCCATGAGCAGCCGCAGCAACTGGAGCCTGCGCCGCTCACCACCGGAGAGATCGCCCACCGGCGTCCACTGCTTCTCCTTGCCGAAGCCGAAGGTCTCGCAGAGCTGGCCCGCGGTCATCTCGCGGCCCTTGCCCAGGTCGACGCGCTCGCGCACCTGCTGCACGGCCTCCAGTACGCGCAGGGCCGGGTTCAGTTCGGCGACCTCCTGCGAGAGATAGGCGAGCTTCACGGTCCGGCCCACCTTGACCCGCCCGGCGGCGGGCTGCGTCTCGCCCTCGGACCACGCGGCCTCGGCGAGCGCCCGCAGCAGCGAGGTCTTGCCCGCACCGTTCACGCCGACCAGACCGATCCGGTCGCCCGGGCCGAGCTGCCAGGTCAGACGCTCAAGGAGCAGCTTCTCGCCCGCCCGTACGGTGACGTCCTCCAGGTCGAAGACGGTCTTGCCGAGCCGCGTGGAGGCGAACTTCATCAGCTCGGAGGTGTCGCGCGGCGGCGGCACGTCCGCGATCAGCTCGTTGGCGGCCTCGACCCGGAAGCGGGGCTTGGAGGTACGGGCCGGTGCGCCGCGCCGCAGCCAGGCGAGCTCCTTGCGGACCAGGTTCTGCCGCTTGGCCTCCTCGGTGGCGGCGATGCGTTCGCGTTCGGCGCGTGCGAAGACGTAGTCGGAGTAGCCGCCCTCGTACTCGTGGACCGTGCCCCGCTGTACGTCCCACATCCGGGTGCAGACCTGGTCCAGGAACCACCGGTCGTGAGTGACGCAGACCAGCGCGGAGCGGCGGGCGCGCAGATGGGCGGCCAGCCAGGCGATGCCCTCGACGTCGAGGTGGTTGGTGGGCTCGTCGAGGACGATCAGGTCCTGTTCGGCGATGAGGAGTTTGGCCAGCGCGATGCGCCGCCGCTCGCCGCCGGACAGCGGGGCGATCACGGTGTCCAGGCCCTGCGGGAAGCCGGGCAGGCCGAGGCCGCCGAAGAGTCCGGTCAGTACGTCGCGGATCTTGGCGTTGCCCGCCCACTCGTGGTCGGCGAGGTCGCCGACGACCTCGTGCCGGACGGTGGCCTGCGGGTCGAGGGAGTCGTGCTGGGTGAGCACCCCGAGCCGCAGCCCGCCGCTGTGGGTGACCCGCCCGGTGTCGGCGTCCTCCAGCTTGGCGAGCATCCGGATCAGGGTCGTCTTGCCGTCGCCGTTGCGGCCGACCACGCCGATCCGGTCGCCCTCGGACACGCCGAGCGACACCCCGTCGAGCAGGGCGCGGGTGCCGTAGACCTTGCTGACGGCCTCGACGTTGACCAGATTGACGGCCACCAGGACTCCTTTGCCGTTGTGCCCCGGCGCGGACGGTGCCGGTGGGTGCGGGGCGCCGGTCCCCGTAGCGGGGGCAGCTCAGCCTTCAACCCTAGAGGAGCCGCGGCCTGGGTACGGACCGCGGCCCGTGCGGCGGGGGCAGTGGAGCCCCGCCCCGGTCACAGAACCGTCGCTCCGGGTGCGGGCGAGGTGGCGACCCGTGCCGTGCGGCAGGTGCCGGAGGCGGTCAGGGCCTCGGCGATCCGGTGGGCCGCGGCGGCGTCCTCGGCGAGGAAAGCGGTGGTGGGTCCGGAGCCGGAGACCAGGGCGGCGAGCGCGCCCGCCGCGGTTCCGGCGGCGAGGGTGTCGGCGAGCGAGGGGAACAACGACAGCGCGGCGGGCTGGAGGTCGTTGCTCAGCGCGCCCGCGAGGGCGGCCCGGTCCCCGGCGGCCAGCGCCTTCAACAGGCCTTCGGAGGCGGCGGGTTGGGGGATCCTGCGCCCCTCGGCGAGACGGTCGAACTCGCGGTAGACGGCCGGGGTGGACAGGCCGCCGTCGGCCACCGCGAAGACCCAGTCGAAGCCGCCGCCGACCGCCAGCTCGGTCAGCTGTTCGCCGCGGCCGATACCGAGCGCGGCCCCGCCGACCAGACTGAACGGCACATCGCTGCCCAACTCGGCGCAGATGTCCAGGAGTTCGGCGCGGGAGGCGCCGGTGCCCCAGAGGGTGTCGCAGGCGAGCAGCGCCCCGGCCGCGTCCGCACTGCCGCCCGCCATACCGCCCGCGACCGGGATGTCCTTGGCGATGTGCAGATGGACGGCGGCCTCGCGCCCATACCGCCCGGCCAGCGCGAGCGCCGCGCGTGCCGCCAAGTTGCCCTCGTCCAGCGGGACTTGCTCACTGCCGGGACCGTCGCAGGTGATCCTCAGCTCCGGCGCGGTGGTCGCGGTGACCTCGTCGTACAGGCCGACCGCGAGGAAGACGTTGGCGAGGTCGTGGAACCCGTCCGGGCGGGCGGCGCCCACCGCGAGCTGGACGTTGACCTTGGCCGGTACTCGTACCGTGACCTGCATCGGATCTGCTCCCACCCTCAACTGTGCGTTTTCCGGGGCCGGTTGACCTGCGCCTGATCCCCGCCGCCGAGCAACCCGCCCCGGCGTTCCGCGCGGCACGGGCTCACGCCCGGGCCTCCGCGATCCGCGCGAACTCCTCCACCGTCAGCGACTCGCCGCGGGCCTGCGGCGAGACCCCCGCCGCGCGCAGTGCCTCCTCCGCGGCGGCGGCCGAGCCCGCCCAGCCCGCGAGCGCGGCGCGCAGGGTCTTGCGGCGCTGCGCGAAGGCGGCGTCGACCACGGCGAAGACCTGCTTCCTGCTGGCCCCGGTGACCGGCGGCGCCTCCCGCCGCACCAGGGAGACCAGACCGCTGTCCACATTCGGCGCGGGCCAGAACACATTGCGCCCGATCGCGCCCGCCCGGCGCACCTCGGCGTACCAGTTCGCCTTGACCGAGGGCACCCCGTACACCTTCGAGCCGGGCGGGGCGGCGAGCCGGTCCGCGACCTCGGCCTGGACCATCACCAGGGTGCGCTCGATGCTCGGAAAGGTCTCCAGCATGTGCAGCAGCACGGGGACGGCGACGTTGTACGGGAGGTTGGCGACCAGCGCGGTCGGGGCGGGGCCGGGCAGTTCGGTGACATGCATGGCGTCGCTGTGCACCAGCGCGAAGCGGTCCGCGCGCTCGGGCAGCCGGGCGGCCACGGTGTCGGGCAGCGCGGCGGCGAGCACCTCGTCGATCTCCACGGCGGTGACCCGCTCGGCCACTTCGAGCAGGGCCAGGGTCAGCGAGCCGAGCCCCGGGCCGACCTCGACGACCACGTCCTCGGCGCCCACCTCGGCGGTACGCACGATGCGCCGCACCGTATTGGCGTCGATGACGAAGTTCTGGCCGCGCTGCTTGGTCGGGCGTACACCGAGGGCGGAGGCCAGCTCGCGTACGTCGGCGGGCCCGAGCAGGGCGCCGGAATCAGTGGTGCTCACGGGCACCAGGTTACGGGGGCGTGGGGGCGGGCTTGTCCCGGCGGCCGTTCCCGCTGCCGCTGCCACCGCCGCTTCCTCTGTCACCGCCGATGCCAATGCCCATGCCCATGCCGATGCCGATGCCGCTGCCGCTGCCGCTGCCGCGACAAGCCCGGGTGCCGCCCCCTGCTGGGGACGACACCCGGGCGGGGACAGCCGCGGCCGGGCCGGAGGCGCCCGGGGACGGAGTCCGAGGGAGACCTACAACCGTGACCCGCACACGGGCCACGGCTGCGCGCCGCGCTGTGCGTAGAGCTGCTTGGCACGCGCCGTCTGCTCGGCCGGGGAGGCGTGCTGGGGCAGTCCCTTGCCGCCGAGGCTGCGCCAGGTCTGCACGTCGAACTGGTAGAGCCCGCCGTAGGTGCCGGAGGGGTCGACCGCCCCGGGCCGCCCGCCGGACTCGCACTGGGCGAGCGCCGCCCAGTTGAGACCGTCGGCCGAGCGCGGGATGTGCACCGGGCTGCCGGGATTGGGCCGCACCGGTTGCCGGCCGACCACCGCCGCGGGCCGCTTCTTCGTACCGAAGCGCACCAGTTTGTCCCGTGGTTCGCGCAGGACCTCGGCGTCGATACGGCGCGGTTTCTGCCGTACGCCGTCGACGGTCCGCACCACGTAGGTGACCCGCTCGCGCCCCTTGCGGCCCTCGCGGTCGACGATCTCGGTGCCCCGGAGCAGGCCGCCGTCCTTCTTCCGCCGCACGTCGAACGGCAGGTCCTGCTCGCGCGTCTCGGTGCCGGTGCGGATCCGGGTGACGGTGATCGTCTGGCCGTCGCGCGGGAAGGCGGACAGCGCGAGCGAGGTGGCGTCCTCGCCGCGCAGCCTGATCCCCGCCCGGTGCATGGCCTCGGCGACCGTCGCCGCGTTGGTGTGCACCGTGCGCCGTACACCGTCGGCCGCGATGGTCAGGACCCGTTCGGTCCGTACGTCCAGGGCGAGCCCGCGCCGGTCGATGCCGCGCGAGACCGGCGCCGAGAGATAGGCGCCGCGGGCACGCACCCCGATCTCGCGCAGGGCGCCCGCGACGGTGCGCTGGACGGTCCAGGAGGTCACCGCGCGGCCGTCGACGTTCAGCCGTACGGGCCGGCGGTAACGGACCGCGACGGTGTCGCCGTCGTGCAGTTCGGCGTCGGCGGCCGGGGCCACCACGTCGTCCGCGTCGACCTCGACGCCCTCCTTGTCGAGCAGTTCGCCCACGCTGTCGGCGGTGGTCCGCACGGTCCGCGGCTCGCCCTCGACGCTCAGCCGGACGGTCTTGTCCTGGGCCAGCGCCACACAGGTACCGGCCGCCAGCGCGGCGACCACCAGGGCGGGCGGCAGCAGCTTGCGCACCGTGACCCGCCGGGTGGGCAGGGCCCGCGCGGTGACCGGGCCCGGCGACGGCAGCCGCCGCGCGAGCACCGGCCCGTCCGCCCGCTCCGTCAGACACCCGGCCCGCCGCGCCCGCTCCTGCTCGGGGCAGACACCACCGCGGCGGCGTTTGCGTGGGCGGCCGTGGGGGGCGTGCGGGTCGTGCGGGGCAACCGGGCCGTGCGGGGTACCCGGACCGTGCGGGGTGCGCGTCTCGTGGGTCGCCGCCTCGTGGGTGCGGGGCGCGGCCTTGTGCGAGGCGGCCCTGCGGCGACCTCCGTGGCGGGGCGCGGCCTCGCGAGTCCCGCCCGTACGAGTCCCGCCCGTACGAGTCCCGCCCGTACGAGTCCCGTCCCCATGGGTCGTGGCCTCGTGGGTCGCGGCCGCACGGGGCACGGTCGCATGGGGCGCGGACGCACGGGGCACGGACGCCGGTCCGGCGAGCGCGGGCTCGGCGGGGGCGTGCGCTGCGGAGGCGCGGCCGACGGCGGCCCGGTCCGCGGCCTCGCGGCGTGCGGCGGCCTTGTGCTCGGCGGACGCCCGGCGCGCGGCCTTGCGGTTCGCGCCGGTGGTGCGCCGCGCGGCCTTGTTGCGAGCGGCCTTGCGGCGCACGCCTTCCCGGCTCACTGCCTCACGGCGTACGGCTTCGGGGCCGGACACCGGCTGCGTATCGTGCGGCTCCTTTGCGGCGCGGCACTTCGTGTTACTGCTCACCACGGGGTCTCCCTAACGGGGCGGACAGAACCGTGGCGAGCGTCGGACGCCCCGCGCGGTGAAACAAGCACCTTGTGTGATGAACTTTCGCGTGGCGCATCCGCCGTACGCGTGAAAAATCGACGATTCTTCAGTACCCGAAAGCGCGCGCCGTGTTCTCCGACAGCGCCGCGGCCAGCACGTTCTCGTCGATTCCGCGCACCTTGGCCATGGCCCTGACAGTCAGCGGAATCAGATACGGCGCATTGGGCCGTCCGCGGTACGGAGCGGGTGTCAGATAGGGCGCGTCGGTCTCGACAAGGACCTGTCCGAGCGGTGTCACGGCGAGCGCCGCGCGCAGCGCGTCGGCGTTCTTGAAGGTGACGGTGCCCGCGAAGGACAGGAAATAGCCCGCCTCGGCGCAGACGCGCGCCATCTCGGCGTCCCCCGAGTAGCAGTGGAAGACGGTCCGCTCCGGCGCACCCTCCTCGGCCAGAATCCGCAACACGTCCTCGTGCGCGTCGCGGTCGTGGATCACCAGCGCCTTGCCGTGCCGCTTGGCGATCTCGATGTGCGCGCGGAAGGAGCGCTGCTGCGCCTCCTTCCCCTCGGGCCCGGTACGGAAGTAGTCGAGCCCGGTCTCCCCCACACCCCTGACCTGGTCCAGCCCCGCCAGCCGGTCGATCTCGGCGAGCGCCTCGTCCAGAGCACCCTCACCCCCGGCCGTACGCGCCCCCTGCCGCGACCAGCCTCCCCCAGCCCTGGGGGGCTGGGAGGTGCCCCCAGGGTCCCCGTGCACGATCCGCGGCGCCTCGTTGGGGTGCAGCGCGACCGTGGCGTGGACGTTCTCGTGGGTGGCGGCCAGCTCGGCGGCCCAGCGCGAGCCCTTCAGGTCGCAGCCGACCTGGACGACGGTCGTGACGCCCACCGAGGCCGCCTTGGCGAGCCCCTCCTCGACGCTCCCGGCCTGCATGTCGAGATGCGTGTGCGAGTCGGCGACCGGCACCGCGAGGGGCTCGGGCAGCGGCGGCGGAGTGTTCTTCGCGTCGTCCTTGGCGGGCATGCCCGAATCCTACGAATCCCGCGCGGGGGGATGCGGGGCGGGGCGGGGCGGGCACGGGGCAAGGCGAGGCTGACACGGGAGAAGGCGGCGCGGGGCGGCATCGGGCGGAACTGCACCGCAGCGCTCGCGGTCGCGTTCCGCCCGGCGCCACCCCGCTTACTCCCGGGCTCCCGGACTCCGGCTCCCCGGTTCTCCCAACGGCTGTAGTTCCCCTACCGCTGCCGCCGCCCCCGGAACGGATGCAGAAGGTCGGACAGATGCCAGTGGTGGCCCTCGGCCGGGTCACTCTCGTCGACATGCGCACCGGGCTTGACCGGGTCCGCGGGTACCGACCGTGCGACGCCCTCCCCGGCGCCGCTCACCGAGCCGACCGAGCCCACCGGACCCGTCACGGCCGGCGGCCCGTAGTCGTGCGGCACCGCCCCGGACGCGGACTCCGCGCCCCGCTCGGGCGGCTGCGGCGCCAGGTACGACTGCACCGAGGAAACCCGCCCCGGCCGCATGATCCGTACGACGTGCCCACCGCAGTTCAGGCACGTGGGCCTGGTCAGCGGGGAGGGGACCCGGACGCCGTTCGCCAGGTAGGTGACGTAGGGCTCCCCCGCCGGGTCGACGTGGTGCTCGATTTCGTACGCCTGTTCCCAGCCGTGCCCGCAGCGCATACAGGCGAAGGAATACGCCTCGTGTGCGGTGCGCACCGTGCCGGGGGTGTTCCGGGCCGTTGTGCCGCGTGGGCCGGTGTCTGCGATCTCACTCATGTGCCAGCTCCTGTGGTCCGCTGGACAATCGCTCCCGGCTGCGGGGCCACCCCGGCCGGGGGCGTGGGGGGCGGGTGCGCCCCCGTCCCAGTGGACGCCCCGCACGGCGCGCCGCACAGCGGCCCGGCCGACTATTGGCCCCGATTTGGCCTTTTGCTGGTCAAGACACCAGTGGCGCGACTTTTCGCTTTGCCTTTCACGATAGACCTTTGCCTCCCCATGGGGCGCCCCGAGCGGAGCTCACCGCGCACACCCCGGCGCCCACGCCCCACACACGCCGCGCGCGCACAGCCCGCACCCTGCGCCCGCGCCACAGAGGAGGTCAGCTCTTCTCGGGCTTCTCGGGCTTCGGGCTTCCCGTGCTTCTCAGGCTTTGGGCTTCCCAGGTTTCTCGGCCTTCTCGGCGTTCTTCGCCGCCACCACCGCGTCGAAGACCTCTCGCTTGGGTACTCCGGCGGACACGGCGACCGCGGCGATGGCCTCCTTGCGCCGCTCGCCCGCCTCCTCGCGCACCCGCACCTGGCGCACCAGTTCCTCGGGCCCGATCTCCTCGGTGACCTCGGGCGCCCCGGCCACCACCACGGTGATCTCGCCGCGTACGCCCTCCGCCGCCCACGCGGCGAGCTCGGCCAGCGGCCCGCGCCTGACCTCCTCGTACGTCTTGGTCAGTTCCCGGCACACGGCGGCGCGGCGCTCGGCGCCGAAGGCCTCGGCCATGGCGGCGAGGGTGTCGGCGAGGCGGTGCGGAGCCTCGAAGTAGACGAGGGTGCGGCGCTCGGCGGCCACCTCGCGCAGCTTGCCCATGCGCTCGCCCGCCTTGCGCGGCAGGAACCCCTCGAAGCAGAACCGGTCGACCGGCAGCCCCGACAGGGCAAGCGCGGTCAGTACCGCCGAGGGCCCGGGCACGGCGGTGACCCGGATGTCCTGCTCGACGGCCGCGGCCACCAGCCGGTAGCCGGGGTCGGACACCGAGGGCATCCCGGCGTCGGTGACCAGCAGCACCCGCGCCCCGCCCGCGAGTGCCTCCACGAGTTCGGGCGTACGCGCCGCCTCGTTGCCCTCGAAGTAGGAGACGACCCGGCCGCCCGGCTGCACCCCGAGGGCCTGGGTCAGACGGCGCAGGCGGCGGGTGTCCTCGGCGGCCACGATGTCGGCGGCGGCCAGTTCGGCGGCCAGCCTCGGCGGCGCGTCGGCGATCTCGCCGATCGGCGTCCCCGCGAGGACGAGTGTGCCCGTGCCTGTCACTGCCGCTGTCATCGAGACCTTCTCACCCGCACACCCGCACCCGCCCGCCCCCACCGGACGGACCGCTTACCGGCCTCCACTCTAAGGAGCGGACGGGGGCGGTACGCACAGGGACGGGGCGGGGGCGGGGCGGGGGCGCGGGCGACCGCCCGTACGAGCCGAAGCCGAAGACGAGACCAGTACGAGTACAAGTACGCGTACCCGTACTGGTACGCCTACGGGATTCGGTACACGGCTCAGTACGCGACCGTGAACCTCCGCCCCCGATGCGCGGGCCGCTCCGCCTCGTCGAGGAGGGCGAGGGCGAAGTCCTCCATGGAGACGGCCGAGTTGCCCTCGGCGTCGGTGAGCAGCTCGTCGCCGCCGAGCCGGTACTTGCCGGTCCGCTCGCCCGGTTCGAGGAGGGCGGGCGGGCTCAGGTACGTCCAGTCGACGGCGGTCTCGGCCCGGCACAGCTCCAGTTGCTCGGCGCAGGCCTCGGCGATCGGCAGCAGCGCCGCCGGGAAGTTCGGGGACTCGATCAGGGTGACACCACCGCTGCCCGGCAGTTCGAGCGTGGCGGCACCTCCGACGAGGATCAGCCGCACCCCGCTTTCCCGTACCCCGTCGAGCAGTGCCCGGGTGGTACCGGCCAGCTCCTTCTCCGCGCCCTCCGGCGGCCGGGTCGCGGTGATCACCAGGTCCTGCCCCCGGCTCAGTTCGGCGACCGACTCCGCGCTGGACGCGTCGCCGACCCGGATCACGGCACCCTCCGGCAGCGCCCCGGCACGTGCCCGGTCACGGACGACCGCGGTCACCTCGTGCCCGCGCGCCAGCCCCTCCGCCACGGTGCGGCTGCCCACGTTCCCGGCCGCCCCGAACACGGTGATACGCATGCTTGTCTCCTAGCTGTGCGGTGGATCTCACGTACTGGGTGGTTCTCAGGTCGTACTGGCTGTGCTCAGGTCGTGCTGTGGCGGTGCGCTCTCAGGTCGTACCGCCGAGGCGCGGTCTCCCGCACTCACCTCACGTACTCATGTCCGGCCCGCGCGCTCACGACCATCTTCGCGAACTCCGTTGGAAGCGCGGCCAGTTACGGCCAGGGTCCCAGGCCTCCCGACCGTCGTGGACTCTCCACCCGGCGTGGACTTCCCGCCCGGCGCGGGCCGCTGGGCCACCGCGAGGGCGCCGAGCACCACCACCGCGCCGAGGAGCTGCCAGGCCGTGAGGCCCTGGCCGAGGACGAGCCAGCCGAGGACGGTGGCCACGAGCGGGCTGAGCAGACTGAGGAAGGTGATCCGGGTCGCGGGCAGCGCACCGAGACCGCGGAACCACAGGACGTAGGTGAGGGCGGTGCAGATCAGGCACAGGTAGGCGAACCCGGCCCAGTTCTCGCCGGTGAGGTGCGCCGGCGGCGGGCCCTCGACGGCCAGCATGACGGGCAGCAGGAGCACCCCGCCCGCCGTCAACTGCCAGCCGGTGACGGCCAGTAGCGGAGCGGGCGCGACCCAGCGCTTGCCGAGTACGAGGCCGACGGCCATCACGACGGCGCTGCCGAGCGCCGCGGCGACACCGATCGGATCGAGCCGGGCGTCCGCGCGCAGTACGAGCAGCGCGACCCCGGCCGCTCCCGCCAGACCGCAGAGCAGGGTCCACGCGCGCAACCGCTCACCGAGCAGTACGGCGGCGAGTACGGCGACGAGCAGCGGCTGCATGGAGGCGACGGTGGCCGCCACTCCGCCCGGCAGCCGGTACGCGGCGACGAACAGGAGCGCGAGAAACACCGCGATGTTCAGGGCTCCGAGCACGGCCGCGCGCCACCACCAGTCGCCCTTGGGCAGCCGCCGCGTCACCAGGAGGAGCAGCAGTCCGGCGGGCAGCGCGCGCATCGTGGCCGCGAGCAACGGGCGCCCGGGCGGCAGGAGTTCGGTCGTGACGAGATAGGTGGAGCCCCACAGGGCGGGGGCGAGGGCGGTCATCGCGAGCAGCCCCACGCCGCCCGCGGACGAACCGCCGGACCCGGACGGGGATCCGGACGGGGATCCGGACAGGGATCCGGACGGGGATCCGGACAGGGATCCGGACAGGGATCCGGACAGGGATCCGGACAGGGATCCGGACAGGGATCCGGACAGGGATCCGGACAGGGGAGGACGTCGATTGCTTAGCACTAAGCAAAAGTCTCTTAGAACTAAGCTATCTGTCAACTAGACTGCGATGCATGGCAGATCACGTCGACCACGTCCTGGACCAATGGGCCGCCCAGCGGCCCGACCTCGACGTCTCCACGATGGCGGTGCTCGGCCGCCTGAAACGGCTGGTACTCGTCACCGACGCGGAGATGCGCCGCACCTTCGCCGCGCACGACCTGGACCGGGGCTCCTTCGACGTCCTGGCCACCCTGCGCCGCAGCGACCCGCCGCACCGCCTCACCCCGGCCGAGCTGATGCGCGCCTCGATGGTGACCTCGGGCGCCATCACCCAGCGCCTGGACCGCCTGGAGAGCAGGGGCCTGGTCACCCGCACCCCCAGCGCCTCGGACGGCCGCGGCGTTGTGGTGGCCCTGACCGAGGAGGGCCGCGCCCTGGTCGACCGCGTCCTGCCCGACCACATCACCACCCAGCAGGGGCTGCTCGCCGCGCTCACCCCGGAGCGCCGCGAAGTGCTCGCCGACGCACTGAGGGACCTGCTCGAATCCCTCGGCGACCGCACCTCCTGAACCCCGCCCGACCCACCCGAACCCCGCGCCCCGCCGCCCCTCGGACGCCCCTTGGGACCCCCGGGAACGACAGCGCGCGGGACTCGTACAGCCGGGTTCCCTACGATGTCGCCGTGACCAGTACCGCGCCGACCCACCGCACCCGGCAGGGCAGCCCTGCCGCCACCCACGACCCGTCGTGGCTGCCGCGGCTGCGCGGAGCGGGAACGAACCGGCAGGAAACGGACGACGTACGCGACCGTCTCGTCCCGCCGTTCGCGGTGATGGGCCCCGGCGCCCTGCTCGCCCTCGGGCTGCCCAAGGCCGACGCGGCCCGCCTCTCGCGGATCTTCGCCTGGGCCGGACCGCTCCTGGTCACGCTGGCCGCCGGGCTGATGCGGTTCTGGAATCTCGGCAAGCCCAAGGCCGTCATATTCGACGAGACGTACTACGCCAAGGACTCCTGGGCGATCATCCACCGCGGCTACGAGGTGGACTGGCCGAAGAACATCAACGACGACGTACTCCGGCAGGGCAGCGACATCACACTGCCCACCGACCCCGCGTACGTGGTCCATCCGCCGGTCGGCAAGTACGTCATAGGGCTCGGCGAGTGGCTGTTCGGCTTCACCCCGTTCGGCTGGCGCTTCATGACCGCGGTGCTCGGCACCCTGTCCGTACTGATGGTCTGCCGTATCGGCCGACGCCTGTTCCGCTCCACCTTCCTCGGCTGCCTCGCGGGCGCGCTGCTCGCGGTGGACGGCCTGCACTTCGTGATGAGCCGCACCGCGCTGCTCGACCAGGTACTGATGTTCTTCGTCCTGGCCGCCTTCGGCTGCCTGGTCCTGGACCGCGACCGGGCACGGGCGGCGATCGCCGCGGCGCTACCGGTGGACGGAGGCGGGGGCGGCACGTCCGGGTCCGGGTCCGGAAGCGGCCGGGCACGCCCCGACCCCGACATCGCCGAGACCTTCCGCCACGGTCTGCGCCCCTGGCGCATCGCCGCCGGAGTCTGCCTCGGCCTGGCCTTCGGCACCAAGTGGAACGGCCTGTACATCCTGGCCGCCTTCGGTGTGATGGCGGTCCTGTGGGACGTCGGCACCCGCCGCGCGGCAGGCGCGGGCCGCCCCTACCTCGCGGTGCTCAAGTACGACCTCGGCTGGGCCTTCCTGTCCACGGTGCCGGTCGCCCTCGCCACCTACGTCACCTCCTGGCTCGGCTGGATCCTCTCCCCCGACGACGGCACCGGCGGCTACTTCCGCGACTGGGCGGCCACCGACGGCAAGGGCGGCAACTTCACCTGGCTCCCGGACTGGCTGCGCAGCCTGTGGCACTACGAGCACGAGGTCTACAAGTTCCACCTGGACCTCGACTCACCGCACACCTACGAGTCCAACCCGTGGAGCTGGCTGGTCGCGGGCCGCCCGGTCTCCTTCTTCTACGAGTCACCGGCCCCCGGCACCCACGGCTGCCCCGCGGACACCAAGACCAAGTGCGCCCAGGAAGTCCTCGCCCTCGGCACCCCGCTGCTCTGGTGGACCGCCTGCTTCGCCCTGCTCTACGTCCTCTACCGCTGGGCCTTCCGCCGCGACTGGCGCGCGGGCGCCATCGGCTGCGCCATCGTCGCGGGCCACCTGCCCTGGTTCTTCTACCAGGACCGCACGATCTTCTACTTCTACTCGGTGGTCTTCGTCCCGTTCCTCTGCCTGGCGGTGGCCATGATGATCGGCGCGCTACTCGGCCCGCCGGGCGCAAGCGAACGTCGCCGCATCGCGGGCGCGGTGGGCTCGGGCGCCCTGGTCCTGCTGATCATCTGGAACTTCATCTACTTCTGGCCGATCTACACCGGGCAGCCGATTCCGATTGGGAGTTGGCGGGGGCGGATGTGGCTGGACACGTGGGTGTAGGTGCCGCTGTCACGGATTCCACTTCACAGGAGGCGGCGGTCGCACCCGATGACGACGCCGTGGAAGTGCCTTGCGCAGGCAGCCCATAATCACGGCATGCCCACGACTGTCGAAGCAGCCTGGTTCGAGCTCCTCACCACGGCGGGCGGACATTCGCGATCAGTGGAATCGCCGCTGCTGAAACCGTTTACCGAGCTGGTGCGGGTGGCGTATGCCGAGCCGCTGCTGCGTCAGCTCTACCCGTGGAGCGGCATGTGGGAGCTGCACTTCAGCAGGTGCACAGAGCACCGCCCCACCTGGGACATCCCCTACATCGGCACCCTCGGAAGCGGCCGGTACCGCGTCGATGGGCCTAACCGGAACAGTCCGCGGATCGCCGAGACAGACAGCGCACAGGCTGCCGTGGCGCTGGTCCTCGAACGCCTGCCGCCAGACTGCGGTCCGGCGTTCATCGGCAATGCGGAGGAACTGGCCGCCTACGAGAAGGCACACAACGGCCGGTAGACCGGGTCCCGACGGCTTGTTCGGCACGGGAGTTGGGGCCGTAAGCGGAATTACGGACGGGCCCCAGCGGGGCAAGCGCACGACGAAGCGCTGAAGGCGTGGAACGGCCTGAGCCCCCGGCCGCTCAGGCCCGCGCCGCCCTGCGAACAGCAGTCAGACCGCCTCATGCCCGGCAAGCACCCTCCCCAGCAACCGCGTCAGCGTCCGCCGCTCCTCCGCCGACAGCGGCCCGAGCAGATCGTCCTGCACCTGATCGAGCAACGCGTCCATACGTCGCAGCTGCCCGGCCCCGGCCTTCGTGAGGCTCACTTTGTTGCGCCGCCCGTGGTCCGGGTCCGGTGTGCGGTCGACATAGCCCTGTTCGACGAGTTGGTTGACGGCCGCCACGACGTCGCTGCGGTCGACGCGGCACCGGCGGCCGAGTTCCGCCTGGCTCGCGGGGCCGAACTCGTGCAGCGCGGCCAGGATCCGGTAGTGGTACCCGCGCGCACCGGCGGCGGCGAAGCCTTCGGACACCAACCGGCGGGCGTGCACGGCCAGTTGGGTGATGAGCCAGCTCGGCTTCACCACCAGGCGCTCGGGGATCTCGTCCATGACGACCACTCTAACTGTGTTGGCGGGACCAACATTGCCTCTGTAGTGTCGGTCCCGCCAATGTTGGTGACACCATCAAAGGGAGCTCTCGTGTCCAGTGACACCCGAATCGCCGATCGTCTCGACATCACCGACCTGTTCGCCCGCCTGGCCAACCTGCTCGACGAGCGCCGCCACGACGACGCGGGCACCGTCTACCACCAGGACATCGTGGTGCGCGGCCCGCGCGGCGAACTGCGCGGCCTCGACGAGGTGACCGCGTTCCTGAAGAGCAGTTGGGTCGAGGGCCAGCTCACGCAACACCTGCACACCGGCGTACTGGTGGAGCTCGACGGAGACCGCGCCAAGGTCAGCTCGAACGAGCTCGTGTTCTTCTTCCGCGAGGGCGAAGCCCCCCACCGGACCGGCGGCCTGCGCACGGCCGGAACCGCCGTACGAACCCCGGAAGGCTGGCGATTCAGCGAAATGGACATCCGGCTCGCCTGGACACAGGAGCAGAAGCAGGAGCAGGAGCTGGAGCAGGCGTAGAAACGGGAACTGGAGCAAGCAGCCGGAACAGGAGCCGGTGGGCCAGTGCGTACGAGAGTCCGCGTCGCCGGGCTCGCGTGCCCTTCCGGTGAAGGTCGTTCGCGACCGCGCCGGTTCACCGATGATGTCGGCATGACCGAGGCCATATGGATCAAACTCATAGGCACGGCCCCTGGCGTACTTTGGGTCGCTTTCGCCGCCGTCGTGTACTTCACGTTACGCACGACGCTGATCCAGCGCATGGTGCCTCGATTAACTGCCGTACGCGCTTTGGGAATTGAGCTCGAACTGGCCAGCGAGCTACTCGACCGCGCACAGGACGCGAGCGAGTCAACCGTCACCGCGACAGCCAGACGCACCGCACTGGGCCGGCTGGAGCACGCTGCCGACGCCCTCCAGGGCGGGAAGGTGCTGTGGGTGGACGACCACCCCGAGGGAAACGCCTCCTTGGTCGAGCTCTTCCGCTCCGTGGGCATGGAAATCGACCTGGCCCTGTCGACCGAGGAAGCCACTCCGCTGTTCCGGCGCAGGCCGTACGACATCATCATCAGCGACATCGACCGAGACGGTGACCAGCGAGCAGGCATCAAGATGCTGCGAAAACTGGAGCAGTACAGCGTCTACGCACCGGTGTTGATCTACGCGGGCAGGTTCGATCCCGAAAGAGGCATCGACCAAAGGATCTTCGCAGGCACCACCGTTCCGGTCGACCTGGTCCACTACGTCATCGACCTCATGGAAAGGGCGCGCATGGGGTCACTGTGACCTCGTCAGGGGCACATCACCCAGATGACCGCCTGGCGAGGAGAGCCGGGGCGGAGTAACGCCGTTCGCTCAACAACCCTTATTCATGCGTGACTTGGGGCACTCGCCGGGTACCGAACCAGTGACGTTCTCACGCCCCCGTGACGCCGTCCAAGGCCTCCCGGAGCAGGTCCGCATGGCCGTTGTGCCGTGCGTACTCCTCGATCATGTGGACCAGGATCCAGCGCAGCGACACGCCCTGATCCCCGAGATACGCCGCTTCCGGGCGCCCGTCGAGGTCACCCGGGTCCTCCAGCGACGAACCGGCGGTCACCTCCCGCCCCCGCTCGACTTCACCGCGCCAGACAGCCAGTGCCTCGTCCATGCCCCGTACCGGGCTCAGCGCGAAGCCGCCCTCCGCCTGCTCCCCGTACACCGGCGGTACGTCCTGACCGGCGAACACCCGCTGGAACCAGTTGCGTTCCACTTCGGCCAGGTGCTGGACCAGGCCAAGCAGCGTCATGGACGACGACGGTACGGCGGCGAGGCGTACCTGAACGTCGTCCAGCCCCTCGCACTTGAGCGCGAGCGTCGCGCGATGGAAGTCCAACCAGCTTTCCAGCGTGGTGCGTTCATCGGCACGCGGCGGAGGAATGGGGCGTCCGTCAGGTGTCTCTGCCATGCCCGCAGCCTGTCACGTCGCAGTGTCAGGCCGGGGCCGGAAGGGCGCGGGGGCTGCCGGTCGGCAGGGGGGCCGGTCAGGGAAGGGCCTGGATACGCTCCATGTGCTCCTCGCCCCACTCGCCGAGGGGTCCGAGTGCCGCGTTGAGGGAGTGGCCGAACTCTGTCAGCGAGTACTCCACCTTGGGCGGGACCTGGTGGTAGACCTCGCGGTGCACCAGGCCACTCGCTTCCATCTCCCTGAGCTGAAGGATCAGCATCCGCTCGCTGATGCCGGGCACCGCCCTCCTCAACTCCCCGAAGCGCAACGGCCCTTCACCGATCGAGAACAGAATCAGACCCTTCCACTTACCGCCCATGACGGCGATCGCGGCATCGAGTCCGCAGACATAGGTCCGGTTGGCCATCCGCACTCCCGCTGACAAAAATGTGGGTACCTAACAGAATTGTAGGTACTTGATGGAATGTGCGTGCGGCTCCAGGATGGAACAGGCAGCACGCCGGGCGCACTTGTTCGCGCATCCGTCCATTCATGCATCCGCGTAGCCGGGGTATTCGTGTGTTCGCGCACTCGCGCACTCGCCTACTCGCCGACTCGCGTATGCGTCTTCTCGCGTCCTCACCTCTTCGCGTCCTCACCTCTTCGCTGCATCACGTCATCGCGTTCTCACCTGTTCGCGATTCGCCGGAGGCGGGGGCCGCTGCTGCCCAACAACCCGACTGCCGACTGGAGTTACACATGACCGGAAACACCCCCACCCCCGTAACCGTCATCGGACTGGGCTCGATGGGCCGGGCGCTGGCCGAAGCGTTCGTCGACGCCGGGCACCCGACGACGGTGTGGAACCGCACCCCGGCCAAGGCCGCGCCGCTGGTCGCAAAGGGCGCCGTCCACGCCGGGTCGGTGAGGGCCGCGGTCGAGGCGAGCCCCCTGGTGGTCACGTGCCTGACCACCTTCGACGACACGCTCTCCGCCCTGGAACCGGCCGCGGCGGCGCTGTCCGGGCGCGCGCTTGTCACCTTGAACAGCGGTTCGCCCGCCGGTGCCCGCGCCATGGCCGCCTGGGCAACCGGCCGCGACGCCCGGTTCCTGGCCGGAGCGGTGAAGAACGTGCCCGCGGCGGTGGGAGCGCCGGACACGCTGCTCTACTACGGCGGCGACAGGACGGTTTTCGACGAGTACGAGACCACGTTGAAGGTACTGGGCGGCGACACCGTCCACCTGGGGGCCGAGCCCGATCTCGCGGCCCTGTACGAGATGGCGGTGGGCGGCATGCTGCTCCCCGCGCTCGTCGGCTTCTTCCAGGGTGCCGCGATCGTGCGGGCCCGTGGGCTGGAGGCAGCCAGCACAGTGCGGTTCGCCGAGAAGTGGCTGGACATGATCAAGTCCCTGCTGCCCATCTACGCAAGGGAAATCGACAGCGGCGACTACACCGATGCCGCGTCCTCCGTGAACCTCTTCCTCGCGGGCGCGGCCCACGACGAAGAGCTGGCAGCGGAGACGAACGTCGACGCATCGTGGCTCGCCCCGCTGAACGACCTGGTGAAGCGGGCGGCGGAGGCAGGCCACGCCGACCACAGCATCTCGGCCCTGACCGAAGTCCTCAGGAAGCCGGAGTGAGCGGCGCGCGAGTGAGCGGAGAGCGCGTTGCGGCTTTGACGCGCGGGGCGCCATGAGCGAGCAGGAAGTACGGAAAGTGCAGGACGTACAACAAGCGCGGGAAGTGCAGAACATGCGGGAAGTGCAGGGCGTACGGGAAGTGCAGGGCGTACGGGAAGTGCAGGGCGTACGGGAAGCGCCGGGAGTACGAGCAGTCTCGATCATCGGTCTCGGCCCCATGGGACGCGCGATGGCGAGCGCGTTCCTCGACAAGGGCTACCGCGTCACCGTCTGGAACCGGACCGCGGGCAAGGCGGACGAACTGGTGGCCGCGGGAGCCGACCGGGCCGCCACCCTCCACGACGCACTCACCGCCTGCGAACTGGTCGTGCTCAGCCTGACGGACCATCACGCGATGTATGCCGTACTGGAGTCGGCCACCGAGGCGCTGTCCGGCCGGGTCCTCGTCAATCTCGGCTCGGACACACCCGAGAACGCCCGCAGCGCCGCGCGGTGGGCGTCAGGACACGGCGCCCGGTACCTGACCGGCGGCGTACAGGCCTCACCGCCGGACATCGGGCGGCCCGGATTCTCCACCTTCTACAGCGGCTCGAAGGAGGCGTTCGACGCACACCGGGAGGCCCTGGAGGTACTCACCGGCACGGACTTCCGCGGCGAGGATCCCGGACTGGCGGCGGTGTACTACCAGGTGGGAATGGACCTGTTCTGGACGACGGTGCTCGGCTGGCTGCATGCGCTCGCACTGGCCGACGCCCACGGTGTCCCGGCCGAGGAGATCCTCCCGTCCGCGTCATCCGTACTCGCCGGAATGCCGGACTTCCTGGCCCACTACACGCCGAGGATCGACGCACGTGAATACCCGGGCGACATCGAGAAACTCACCATGGGTGTGGCGAGCGTCGACCATGTCCTGCAGACCGCCAGGGACGCGGGAGTCGACACCTCGCTGCCCAGGGCGGTCCTGGAGATCTTCCGGCACGGCGCGGCAGCCGGTTATGCGGACAGCAGCGCGACCAGCGTGATCGAGGTCCTGAGGAGCCGGAACCCGGCGCGCTACACCTCCGGTTCCCAGGCCTGAAGCAAACCGAAGACATCTCGGTCACCGTCCAGCTTCAAGGAGTCCACCGGAGTGCCGATCAGACTGCCGCCCCAGGCGCCCGCCCCACCGCGAGCAGGTGCGAACTCGCCGCAAGCAGCTCGGGATACGGCTCGGCCATCCGCGCGGCCGCCGTCGCGGAGGCGATCAGATCCTCGGTCGGCCCCTCGCCGGGCTGCTGCTCGGCGGCCTTGACGAGCGACCAGGCCGGGCCTTCGATACCAAAGACCTCCACCTCGGCGAGCCCCGCCTCGCGGAGTTCGTCGGCGAGTTCCTCGGCACGATGGAAGTACGCCAGAGTGAAGCCTGGGCCATCGTGGACAGCCGTACTCAGGATCTTGGAGATCGAGGCCTGCATACGTTCGGTGTGCAGATGCGCATACGTGACGTGCTCGAAGAGCGAGGCGTACCGGTTGATCGCCGCCGCGGCGATCAACCCGCCCGGCTTCACCACGCGCCGGGCCTCCGCGAGGGCCCGGCGCCTGTCGTCGGCTTCCGGCAGGTGATACAGCGGGCCGAGCAACTGCACTACGTCGTATGTGTCGTTGGCCGCTTCCAGAGCGCGGGCGTCCCCAAGGGAAGCCGGGCAGATGGCGGACGCCTGCTCCACATGCCGGGCGATCGGATCCACCAGGGCAACGTCGTAGCCGTCCTCGACCAGCCACTCGGCATGCACGCCGG
The DNA here is from genome assembly GCF_013364195.1 of Streptomyces sp. NA04227. Lineage (NCBI taxonomy): Bacteria > Bacillati > Actinomycetota > Actinomycetes > Kitasatosporales > Streptomycetaceae > Streptomyces > Streptomyces sp. NA04227. Next base: position 2,920,385 of record NZ_CP054918.1, read on the forward strand.
TACCGCCACCGACGTCCAGTACCCGCGCGGGCGCCGGAGGCAGAAAGCGCCGCAGGAGTTCCTTGGTCCGCTCAAGTTCGAGACGGCCGTCGGCGGCGTGGCGGAGACGGGTGCCCTCGTTGACTGTTTCGCTGTAGAAGCGCATGACGGAAGGGGCCAATTCGACATTTGCCATGTCGGAAGTATCCCGGGTGACGGTGGTCGGGTCCACGCCCACACTCAGCCACCCTGTCCGATGCGCCTCCCCCGGGACCACAGTTCCTCACTGTGCTCGGCGAATCGGGAGAACATCCCGCCCTGCCCATAACGACGAAGGTGCAGCAGCGGCGAGTCGTGTCCCACCAACCGGGCGAGATGTGGCGTGACCAATGCATGGTCGTCGAAGCGCAAGACCGACAGGGACACATGGTTGACCGCGTCCTCGGCAGCCGAGAAGCGCACTTCAAGACTGTCCACGGCGCCCAGCCTCTCCAGGTTCTCCAGCATCACCCCGATCCGCGTGGAAACCGTGAGCTTGACGTCCTCGATCTGCTCGCGCTGCCGCGTCACTTCCCCGTCGGGATCGCCGAGCAGGAAGCGGACACGGCAGCCCTCTTTGCCGAAGTCGGCGTACTGCTCCTCTCGGAGCTGATGACCAACTCCGTACGGCATGCCCGCACTTCACCCGGGCGCGAGATCAGCACCGAGTTCAGCCTGACTCCCGCGCGTTTACGGGTAGCCGTCTCGGACGCGTGCGATGTCATTCCCGAGGCACGCCGCGCAGAAGAGGACGACGAAGGAGGGCGGGGGCTGGCTCTGGTGGCGCTGCTTTCCTCGCGCTGGGAAGTCGCTCCGCGAAGGATCAACGCCCATTGCACGATCGGAAAGACGGTCTGGTTTGAATTGGACCGGTGACCGGTGACCGGTGACAAGTGACTGGTCACTGGTGACCGGGACCCGCTCACGGCCGCCCTTCCCCGAAAAGCCTTAGTCCTACGCGATTCCCCCGGCAATACTCGTACGCGTGTTCCTCACCATAGAAACCACCGGCACCCCGGACGCCCCCGCGACCGACCTGGGATTTCTGCTGCACAAGCATCCCGGGCGGGCGCAGGCGTTCTCCACCTCCTACGGCACCGCGCACGTCTTCTACCCAGAGGCGGCGGCGGAGCAATGCCGCGCGGCGTTGTTGCTCGATGTGGATCCTGCGGCGCTGGTGCGGCACGGGCGGGGGAAGGGGCGCGGCGGGGCGCCGGACGCGGCGATGGCGCAGTACGTCAACGACCGGCCGTACGCGGCCTCTTCGCTGCTTGCCGTCGCCATCGGCGCGGTGTTCTCCAGCGCGCTGAAGGGACAGTGCGTGGCGCGGCCCGAACTGCCGGAGCGGGAACTGCCGTTGGTGGTCACCGTGCCCGCGGTGTCCGCGCGCGGCGGTGTGGAGCTGGTGCACGCGCTCTTCGCGCCGCTCGGCTGGACCGTCGCCGCCGAACCGGTACCGCTCGACGAGCAGTTCCCCGAGTGGGGCGACTCGCGTTACGTACGCCTGGAGTTGCACGGCCGGATGCCGCTCGCGCACGCGCTGCGGCACCTGTATGTGCTGCTGCCGGTGCTCGACGACAGCAAGCACTACTGGGTCAGCGCCGATGAGGTCGACAAGCTGCTGCGCGCGGGCGAGGGCTGGCTCCCCGGACACCCCGAGCAGGCTCTGATCACCAGCCGCTATCTGGCCCGTCGCCGGTCCCTCACCCGGGCCGCCGACGAGCGCCTTGAGCTGCTGCGACTGGCCGAGGCCGACGACCGTACGGCCGAGAGCGTCGACAACGCCGTGAGCGCGGACGAGAACACCGACGACAGCGACAGCACCGACGGCGCCCGCGACGCCCACCCGAGCCCCCAGCCCCTCGCCGTCCAGCGCCGCACCGCCCTGCTCACCGCCCTCCGCCAGGCGCAGGCCCGCCGGGTGCTCGATCTCGGTTGCGGGCAGGGGCAGTTGGTACGGGAGCTGCTGGCCGACCCGGTGTTCACGGAGATCGTCGGAGTAGATGTCTCGATGCGGGCGCTGACCTTCGCGGCCCGCCGGATCGGCCTGGAGCGGCTCGGTGAACGCCAGGCCGCACGCGTGCGCCTCGTCCAGGGCTCGCTCGCCTACACCGACGCCCGGCTCAAGGGCTACGACGCCGCGGTCCTCAGCGAGGTCATCGAGCACCTCGACGAGGAGCGGCTGCCCGCCCTGGAGTACGCGGTCTTCGGCGCCGCCCGGCCCGGCACCGTCCTGGTGACCACGCCCAACGTCGAGTACAACGTGCGCTGGGAGACGCTGCCGGCGGGCGAGGTCCGCCACCACGACCACCGTTTCGAGTGGAACCGTGGCCAGTTCGCCGACTGGGCAGGGCAGGTCGCGGAGCGCTACGGCTACGGGTTCCGGCTCGTCCCCGTGGGGCCGGACGACCCCGAGGTGGGGCCGCCGACACAGATGGCCGTCTTCACCCGGCGGGAAGAGGACGAGAAGAGGAAGGGAGAGGCAGCGGCATGAGCAACCCGAACAACGAGAACCGGCCCACCACCGAGGCCCCCGAGCCGAGCGAGGCCCTTGAGCCCGGCGAGACCACCAAGTCCGCCGAAGCCACCCAGCCCGGCGAAGCCACCGGATCCGGCGAAGCCACCGAACCCACCGAGCCCGGCCGCGTCCTCCCCATCACCGACCTCTCCCTCATCGTCCTCGTCGGCGCCTCCGGCTCCGGTAAGTCGACCTTCGCGCGGCGGCACTTCAAGTCGACCGAAGTGCTGTCCTCGGACTTCTGCCGCGGTCTTGTCGCCGACGACGAGAACGACCAGAGCGCCAGCAAGGACGCCTTCGACGTGCTGCACCACATCGCGGGCAAGCGGCTGGCGGCCGGGCGGCTGACCGTGGTGGACGCGACCAATGTGCAGCAGGAGGGGCGGCGTCAACTCATCGCGTTGGCACGGGAGTACGACGTACTGCCGATCGCGGTCGTGCTCGATGTGCCGGAGGAGGTGTGTGCCGCGCGCAACGCACGGCGCACCGACCGGGCGGACATGCCGCGCCGGGTGATCCAGCGGCACACCCGTGAACTGCGGCGCTCGCTACGGCACTTGGAGCGGGAGGGCTTCCGCAGGGTGCATGTGCTGCGCGGCGAGGAGGAGGTCTCGGCGGCGCGGATCGTCCGCGAGCGGCGTTACAACGACCTCTCTCACCTCACCGGCCCCTTCGACCTGATCGGCGATGTGCACGGCTGCGCCGCCGAGTTGGAGACCCTGCTCGCCGAGCTCGGCTACGTCGACGGGCACCACCCCGAGGGCCGTACCGCCGTCTTCCTCGGTGACCTGGTGGACCGCGGTCCGGACAGCCCGGGTGTCCTGCGCCGGGTGATGGGCATGGTCGCCGCGGGCGACGCGCTCTGCGTGCCCGGCAACCACGAGAACAAGCTCGGCCGTCACCTGGCGGGCCGCAAGGTGCGGGTCTCGCACGGACTCGCCGAGACACTGGCCCAGTTGGAGGGCGAGAGCGAGGAATTCCGCGCGCGGGTAAGGGAGTTCATCGACTCGCTGGTCAGTCACTACGTGCTCGACGGCGGGCGTCTGGTGGTCTGCCACGCGGGCCTGCCGGAGAAGTACCACGGCCGCACCTCGGGCCGGGTCCGCTCGCACGCGCTGTACGGCGACACCACCGGCGAGACCGACGAGTTCGGGCTGCCGGTGCGCTATCCGTGGGCGGAGGAGTACCGGGGCCGCGCCACCGTGGTCTACGGGCACACTCCGGTGCCCCGGGCGAGCTGGCTCAACAACACCATCTGCCTGGACACCGGTGCCGTGTTCGGCGGACGGCTGACCGCGCTGCGCTGGCCGGAACGCGAACTGGTCGACGTACCGGCCGAGAAGGTCTGGTACGAGCCGGCCAAGCCGCTCGGCGCCGCCGCACCGGGCGGCCAGGACGGGCGGCCGCTCGACCTCGGCGACGTCACCGGCAGGCGGGTCGTGGAGACCCGGCACCTGGGCCGGGTGGCGGTGCGGGAGGAGAACGCGGCGGCGGCGCTCGAAGTCATGAGCCGGTTCGCGATCGATCCGCGGCTGCTGCCGTATCTGCCGCCGACCATGGCGCCCACCGCGGCCTCCCGCGAGGAAGGCTTTCTGGAGCATCCGGCGGAGGCCTTCGCGCAGTTCGCGGCGGACGGCGTGGGGCGGGTGGTGTGCGAGGAGAAGCACATGGGCTCGCGCGCCGTGGTCCTGGTGTGCCGTGACGCGGCGGCGGCCCGTGAGCGTTTCGGTGTGCCCGGCAGCGGTGAGGACGGCCCCACCGGCGCCGTCTGCACCCGTACCGGCCGGTCGTTCTTCACGGACCGGGCGATGACCGAACGGGTACTTGAGCGGCTGCGCGCGGCGGTGACGGCGGCCGGACTGTGGGAGGAGCTGGACACCGACTGGCTGCTCCTCGACGCCGAGTTGCTGCCGTGGTCGCTGAAGGCGTCGGGGCTGCTGCGGTCCCAGTACGCCTCCGTCGGCGCGGCCGCGGCGGCGGCCTTCCCCGGGGTGCTCGACGCCCTGGAGAGCGCGAAGGCGCGCGGCGCGGACGTCGGCGCGCTGCTGGACCGGCAGCGCGAACGGGCCGCGGACGCCGCCGCGTTCACCGAGGCCTACCGCAGGTACTGCTGGCCCACCGACGGCCTCGTGGGCGTACGGCTGGCGCCCTTCCAGATCCTGGCGGTACGGGGCAAGAGCCTCGCGCTGCTCCCGCACGACGAGCAACTCGCCCTGATCGACCGGCTGGTGGCGCAGGACGCGGCGCTGACGGAGGGTACGGGTGAGGGAGCCGGACCCCTGCTGCAAACCACCCGGCGGCTCCTCGTCGACACCGCCGACGCCGAGTCGGTACGCGCGGGCACCGACTGGTGGCTGGAACTGACGGCGGCCGGCGGCGAGGGCATGGTCGTCAAGCCGTCCACGCCCGGGGTACGGGACGGCTCGAAGCGCCTGGTCCAGCCCGGCGTGAAGGTACGCGGGCGCGAGTACCTGCGGATCATCTACGGTCCCGAGTACACCCGCCCCGAGCACCTCCAGCGACTGCGCGGCCGCTCCCTCGGCCACAAGCGCTCCCTGGCCCTGCGCGAGTACGCCCTCGGCCTGGAGGCCCTGGACCGCCTGGCCGAGGGCGAGCCGCTGTGGCGGGTGCACGAGGCCGTGTTCGCGGTACTGGCTCTGGAGTCGGAGCCGGTGGATCCGCGGTTGTGAGAGTGATGCAGGGGGAGCCCAACTGTGCGCGTCATGACGATAGTTGGGCGCCCCTCGCCATCACTCACGGTGAATGTCCTCGCAGTGGGATTGCTGGGCGAGGGCACATTCGGCGGACATGGCCGACGTGTCCGGGGAGCTCACGAAAGGCCTCCGGCGCTGCCCGCCGAGTTCGGGGCACGGGCAGGCTCTCGCCGGGCCTGCTGCCGCTCCTCGCCCTCACCTGTCGCCCCTCGCCGGATCACTTCGGCCAGGCAGGCCGCTACGTCGGAGCGCACCCGCCCCAGGTCGACGAGCCGCAGCGTGGGGGAGGCCGGGTCGACACCCAGTGAGGGCAGGACGATCCCGGCATCGGACAGCGCCGCTCTCAGGGTTTCCGCCGCCGTATGCGGGTCGGCCTCGCCGTGTTCGTTCGTAGCCATGAACCAGACGCTAGGAGCGACGAGTTGGCTGACGACATCGTATTTTCTCGAATTTTCTCGACACGCAAGGAAGGTTGCCGCTGTTTTCTCCCAAGCCGTGCGCGACCCCGTGGAGCCGAGCCGGGCTCCTGGCCATCCTGTTGAACCAACACCCGCGGGAAGCAGGACAGGAAGGGAGAGCGTCCATGGTTCGTCAATTGCGCTTCATCGGCACGGACAGCAAGATCGATGGTTGCCCCGCGTTGCACACGGACGAAGGCACCGGTGACATCATCGTGCAGGGCACACCCGTCACCGACCCCGAGGACCTCGCACAGCTCCAGCACTTGGGGGCCGACGAGGCAGCCGTGGCTGTGCCGCGCGAACTGCTCGTGAACTGGGGACCGAAGGAGAGGGAGCGGGTGCCGGAACTCGTCGACCGAGCCACCTTTCGCCGTCTCTTCGAGACCTTCAAGCACACGGCTTGGAGGCTGGAGACCCGGCGCGGTTACGCATCGGACCGACAGGACCCAGACTTTCAAGCGTTCCTGGCCACCGGCTCCTCGCCCTGCGACCCGGGCGAACCCTGGTTCCTCACCATCAAGACCCAGACCGACGCGGGCAAGCGTGTGGGCCGCGTCCGCGTAGCCGACAGGCCGCCCACCACGGAACAGCTGTTCCTGCTCGACTACGCCCGGCACAACGCCGCGTTCGGCGAGGACATCCGGTACGTGTGGCGCGAGGGCGCCGACGAGGTCGGTCTGCCCGCCGAGGACTTCTGGATCTTCGACTCACGGTTGGTCGCCCTGCTGCACTTCGACAACGAGGACAACCTGATCGGCATCGAGCTGATCACCGAACCGGCTGAGGTGGTGCGGTACGCCATGGTGCGTGACGCGGCGATGCACCACGCGATCCCACTCGACCGGTTCGCCGAGCAGGTGGCCACGGACGAGTAGCGTGCGTGAGCTGTGAGCACCGACTACCAGCAGGCACGGGCGGCGTTGGGGGCGCGGCTGCGCGAACTCCGTTTCCTGTGCCCTGGTGGTCGGCTGACCGGTCGACAGCTCGCCGAGCGGCTGGGCTGGCCGGGCTCCAAGGTCAGCAAGCTGGAGAACGGCAAACAGACGGCCACCCCCGAGGACCTGAGGGCGTGGGCCCAGGCGACCGAGCAACCTGGGGCGTACCCCGAACTCGCCGCCCGGCTGGCGGGGTTCGAGTCGCACATCAGGTCATGGCGCAGGGCTCTGGCGAACGGCTTCAAGCCTCTTCACGAGGGGCTGAGCGCCGAGATCGACCGCACCTCGGAGATATGGGTCTGGGAAGAGTCGGTGATCGCCGGGCTGGTGCAGACCCCGGACTACGCGCGCCACGTCATCCGACGCTACGCGGAACTGCTCGGCGGAGCCGACGACATCGAGGACGCGGTGCGCTCGCGGGTGCAGCGGCAGGAGTGGCTGTACCGCTCCGGCCGCACCCTGCACGTGCTCATGTGGGAGGCCGCGTTGCGCTCGCTGATCTGCCCACCCTCGCTGCTGGCCGCCCAACTCGACCGCCTTGCCGGGATGGTCGGAATGGACACGGTCGAGCTGGGCGTCATCCCGTTCACGGCGTCCGTCAAGATCGTGCCCGCCAACGGTTTCTGGGTCCTCGATGACCGCTTGGTCGTCGCCGAGGACTGGCACGCCGAACTGTGGCTGGACGACGCCGACAACGTCGCCCTGTACAAGAAGGTCTGGCAGACCCTCAGCGAATCGGCTGTGTACGGGGCCGACGCCCAGAACGTCATCAACGCGGCCCGCCGCTCGCTGAACCTCCGTTAGGCGGTGGGACGTTGGAGGGTGAAGGCGTTGCAGGCGTTGCCTCCCCGTCTGCCTCCTCGCTCCCCTCACCCCCCTCCCCCGTAGCCAACTGCTCCGACCAGATCACCTTCCCCTCCGGCGTGTACCGCGTCCCCCACCGATGGGCGAGCTGTGCCACCAGGAACAGCCCGCGGCCGCCCTCGTCGGTGGTGCTCGCCCAGCGCAGGTGCGGGGAGGTGCTGCTGCCGTCGGAGACCTCGCAGACCAGGCTGCGTTCGTAGAGCAGGCGGACGCGGACGGGCGGGGCGCCGTAGCGGATGGCGTTGGTGAGGAGTTCGCTGATGACGAGTTCGGTGGTGAAGACGATCTCGTCCAGGCCCCACTGCCTCAACTGCCGTACGCAGTCCGCCCGTACGGACGCCACGGCGGCGAAGTCCATGGCCACCTCCCAGTTGGCCACGCGTACCGGGTCGAGCAGTCCGGTACGGGCGACCAGGAGGGCCACGTCGTCGGTGAGTGGCGCGGGGGGCTCACCGGCGCGGGAAGGGGCCAGCATCTGCTCCATGACCGCGCGGCACAGGTCCTCCGGGTCGCGCGGGGCGGTGCCGGACAGTGCGGAGCGCAGCCGTTCCATGCCCTCGTCGAGGTCGTGGGTGCGGCTCTCGACCAACCCGTCGGTGAACAGCACCAGTTGGGAGCCCGCCCAGAGCGTCAGCCGCGTCGTCTCGAAGGGGTGCCCGCCCACGCCGAGCGGCGGCGAGACCGCCACCTCGGGGTAGCTGGCGGTGCCGTCGGGGGCGACCAGGGCGGGTCCCAGGTGTCCGGCCCTGGCCATCGTGCAGATGCCGGTCACCGGTTCGTAGATCGCGTACAGGCAGGTCGAGCCGGTGATCTGGGTGCCGCTCGTATCGCTGTCCAGGCGGGCGACCAACTCGTCGAGGCGGCCGAGGACTTCGTCGGGCGGCAGGTCCAGGGCGGAGAAGTTGTGCACGGCGGTGCGCAGCTGCCCCATCGCCACGGCGGCGTGGATGCCGTGGCCGACCACGTCCCCGACGACAAGGGCGGTACGGAAGCCGGGCAGTGTGATCACGTCGAACCAGTCGCCGCCCACGCCCGCCCTCGCGGGCAGATAGCGGAACGCGACGTCGACCGCGCTCTGTCTCGGCAGGCTGCTCGGCAGCAGGCTCCGCTGGAGGGCCATCGCCATGCCGTGCTCGCGGCTGTAGCGGCGGGCGTTGTCCACGGACACGGCGGCCCGTCCCGCCAGTTCCTCGGCCAGCGTCAGCTCGTCCTCCGCGAACGGCACCGACCCCGCCCGGCGCCAGAAGGTCACCTGCCCGAGAACGACCCCGCGTACCGCCATGGGCACGGTGATGAGGGAGCCGGTCGCGGGCCCATGGGCGGTGGAGACCGACGCGGAGCCGGATCCTGAGGACGGCTCGGAGGCGGAAGTCTCGGGTGCGGGAGCGACGGACGTTCCGGAAGTGGCCTCGCCCGCCTCCGCCCGCTCACCCGCCTCCGCCCGCGCGCCCGCCTCCCCCCACTCCCCCTCCTCCGTCACCAGCAACGCCCGCCCGCTGTCCAGACTCCGGGCCTGAGGCGCCCCCGGCTCCGGTGTGAACCCCTCGCCGGGCGCGCGGAAACCCTCGGAGGCGACCGCGCCGCGCAGGGCCGTGCGGATCAGGCTGCGCCGGGAGCCGGAGCCCTCCGGCTCCTCGCCGCGCAGGACCTCGTCGAGCAGGTCGACGGCGACGACATCGGCGAACCGGGGCACCGCCACCGCCGCCAGCTCCTCGCAGGTACGGCCCACGTCCAGGGTGCGGCCGATGCCGACCCCTGCCTCGTACAAGAGCTGCTGGCGCCGGCCCGCGACCTCGACGCGGCCGGTGAGTTCGAACAGTTCGGTGGAGTCCCGCAGGGTCACGACGCCGCCGGGGAAACCACCGTAGGGGGCGGTGGGGCGCTTGTTGACGACGAGCAGGCGGCCGCTCTCCCGGTGCACGCGGTCGGTGACCGTCTCCTCGGTGGTGAACAGCGCCTCGGTGTCCGCGTCGAGGCCGAGCTCGGCGACGGGACGGTGCTCGGCGTCGGCGGGCAGGCCGAGCAGCCGCCGCGCCTCGTCGTTGGCGAGGACGAGCCGCCCGTCGCCGCCGATGATCAGGACCCCTTCGCGTACCGCGTGCAGGACGGCGTCGTGGTGTTCGTACATCCGTGTCATGTCGGTGGGGCCGAGCCCCCGGGTCTGGCGCAGCAGCCTGCGCGAGACCAGCGCGGTACCGGCCGCCGCCAGGGCCACCGCACCGGCCGCGCTGCCGAGCAGCACGGGCAGGTTGGAGTACGCCACCTCGTCGACCCGCCCGACGCCGATGTTGGCGGCGACCACGCCCTTCGGCGACCGGTCGGGGGCGAAGATGGGCACGGCCGTGGTGATGGAGTGGTACCCGCTCCGTTCCTCCAGGGTGAAGGTGACCGTCCTGCCCTGTCGCAGCTCCGGTACCACCCGGTCCCTGACCTCGTCCGGCAGCTCGTAGGGGCGGCCGATGAACGAGGGGTACGGGGAGGTGAGCTGGACGTAGTCCAGGTTGAAGACGACCAGCGAATCCAGGTCGTTCTCCTTGCTGATGCGCCGCGTGAGCGGCTGGAGCCGCGCCGTCGGGTCCTCGCTCTCCAGGGCCTCGACCATGCCCGGCGAGTACGCGAAGGACTGCGCCGCCGCCCTGGTGATCTTGCGCGCCGCCTCCTCGGTACGGGAGTGCGCCTCCAGCGTCACCGCCGTCACGGCGGCCACCACGAGCAGCAGCACGATCAGCAACTCGACGAGGAAGACCTGCCCGGCGACGCTGCGCACGTTCAGCAGCGAGCGCACCCCGCCGCGCGGGCGCGGGGCCCCCGGGGCTCGGGGCGTGGCGGACCTGCGCCGTCGTCTGGGCAGCACAAGCCCATGCAAACATCCGCCCGGGCCGACGGCGAGCGCTGTCCGCCCCGAACGCCCGTACGGCACCGCCTCCGCACGCGCCCCGGCCGCCTCCCGTACCGGACCGCTGGTGACCCTGACCGCTTTCGCACCCGGCATGTGCCACGGGTACCGGCGCGGCCGTAGAGTGACCCGGCCACGTACTACCTTCCGGGCCCCCCACCGGCCTGAGTCGGCCTCCGGGAAGGTACGCCCGGCGGGCAGGGAACACGGGACGGGCGGATGTGGGCGGTTCGGCCGCGAAGGAGCCGGGCCGGAGGGCGGACGGGACCGGCGGCGGTCCCCGAGCAGCGAGGGCAGGGACCACAGTGGGCGTCAGCAGAAGAAGCGTGCCGGGCAGCGGCGGCAAGCACCCGGCGGTCTGGGGCGGGGCGATCGCGGTACTCGCCCTCGCCGCCGGAGCCGGCGGCTACGGCCTGGCCGCGGCGGAAGGCTCCGAATCGGCCCTGGCCGCCGACGGCAAGAACGTGATGTTCGACCTGCCGCCCGCCACCCCGACGGTTCGCGCGGTGGCCAAGGACTTCCTCGACGCCTGGCAGCGCGGCGACACCCAGGCCGCCGCGGCCCGCACCACCGACCCGGCGGCCGCCCGCACCGCGCTCACCGGCTACCGAGACGACGCCCGGATCAGCGAGGTGAAGCTCACCCAGGGCGCCGTCACCGGCACGAAGGTCGCCTTCTCGGTGCGGGCGAAGGTCTCGTACGAGGGACACACCCAGGCCCTGACCTACAAGTCCGGGCTGAACGTGGAGCGCAAGCCCGAGACCGGCAAGGTGCTCATCAGCTGGGCGCCGTCCGTCCTGCATCCCCAACTCCGCGAGAAGGGCGACCGGCTGGTGACCGGCGAGGCGGGCACCCCGCCCGTCGAGGCGGTCGACCGCGACGGCGCCGCGCTCGACCCGAAGAAGTACCCCTCGCTGCGCGCGGTGCTCGACGGGCTGCGCGAGAAGTACGGCGAGAAGGCGGGCGGCAGCGCCGGTATCGAACTGCGCGCCGTACACGGCGCGGAGGACGGCGCCGAGGACGACAGCGGTGCCCCCAAGGCGAGTTCGGGCGGCGACGACGAGCCCGACACCACCCTGCTCACCCTGACCGAGGGCAAGCCCGGCAAGGTGCGCACCACCATCGACGCCACCGCGCAGGCGGCCGCCGAGAAGCAGGTGGCGAGCCGCAAGAAGGCCTCGGTGGTGCTCCTCAAGCCGAGCACCGGCGAGATCCTGGCCGTCGCCAACTCCGAACCGGACGGCTTCAATACGGCCCTCCAGGGCTCGCTGGCCCCCGGCTCCACGATGAAGGTCGTGACGGCCTCGATGCTCCTGGAGAAGAAGCTCGCCGAGGTCGACAAGAAGCACCCCTGCCCCAAGTACTTCACCTACGGGCACTGGAAGTTCCAGAACGACGACAAGTTCGAGATCAAGGACGGCACGTTCCGTACGAGCTTCGCCCGCTCCTGCAACACGGCCTTCATCAGCCAGGCGCCCGAGCTGAAGGACGACGACCTGACCAGGCAGGCCCAGGAGGTCTTCGGTCTGGGCCGCGACAACTGGGCGATCGGCGTGCCCAGTTTCGACGGCGCCGTCCCGGTGCAGAGCGACGCGCAGATGGGCGCCTCGCTCATCGGCCAGGGCGGGGTCCGTATGAACCCGCTGAACATGGCCTCGGTCGCGGCCACCGCGAGCACCGGCACCTTCCGCCAGCCCTACCTGGTCTCCCCCGACCTCGACAACCGCACCCTCGCCACGGCCTCCCGCAAGATGAGCGCCGGTACGGTCTCGGCCCTGCGCACACTGATGAACTACACGGCCACCTCCGGCACCGCGGCCGAGGCCATGGCGGGCGTCGGCGGCGACATGGGCGCCAAGACCGGCTCCGCCGAGGTCGACGGCCAAAAGCAGCCCAACGGCTGGTTCACCGCGTACAAGGGGGACCTCGCGGCCTCGGGCGTGGTGCTCCAGGGCGGTCACGGCGGCGAGTCGGCCGGGCCGATCGTGGGGGCGTTGCTGCGCGAGCTGGGCTGAACCCGCCCGAAAGGGCCGCCCGGTGCGAAGGCCAGGTCCGCGAAGTGGCGGCCGATGCGGCGATGGGCGACGGGGTCCGGATGGAGGGCGTCGGGGAGCGGGAGTTCGACGGCGTCCTGCTCTCCGTACATCCGCCGCCCGTCGAGGTAGTAGAGGTGCGGATCCTCGGCCGCCCGCTGCTCCACGATCCGGGACAACTCCCGCCGGATGACGGCCAGGGTCAGCTTCCCGCTCGCGGTCTCCGCCGGTTCCCCCATGGCCCTGAAGCGCAGTTCACCGGTGCCGAGCGTGGAGAGGTCCGGGAGACTGGGCCCCGGGGTCTCCTCGTGGATCGGGCACAGCAGCGGCGAGATCACCAGGAGCGGTGTCGTCGGGTGCCCTTCGCGGAGGGTGTCCAGGAAGCCGTGCACGGCCGGGGTGAAGGCCCGCAGCCGCATCGCGTCCGTGTTGACGAGGTTGATGCCGATCTTGACGCTGATCAGATCGGCCGGGAGCTCCCGCATCGTACGGGCCGTGAACGGGTCGAGCAGCGCGCTCCCGCCGAAGCCCAGGTTGAGCAGTTCCACGCCGCCGAGGGAGGCGGCGAGCGCGGGCCAGGTGGACAGGGGCCCGGCGGCGTCGGTGCCGTGGCTGATCGAACTTCCGTGGTGCAGCCACACCCGTCGGCCCGTTTCCGGCGCGGCTTCCACGGGTGCGTCGGTGCGCAGGGCGATCAGCTCGGTGGTCTCGTTGTGCGGCAGCCAGATCTCGACGTCCTTCGCGGCCGCCCCCTCGTCGCCGTCCGCGCCGCCTCGCCCGCTGAGCCTGCTGTCCCCGCCGAGCCCCTCGAAGCGGATCGTCGCGGTGGGGCCGGGGGTCAACTCCGCGGCGCCGGTGGTCATGTCGATGGTGAGGACGTTGCCGCCGCTCGCCCTGGCCTGACCGGCGGGGCGCCCGTCGACGAGCAGTTCGTACAGCCCGTCGGGCCGCGGTGGGGCACTTGTGTAGATCCGCTTGGTGGGCAGTACGTCGAGTTCGATGACCGTCGCCCGGGTGCGGAACACCAGTCGTACGCCGGAGGGTTGGGACTCGACCATCGCCAACTGCGGGTCCGGGTACTGGGATCGGGCCCAGGCGGGCAGCCGGTGCGGCAGCACTCCGCCGCGCTCGGTGTGCTCCAACTCCACGGCGCCCCGGACGAGTTCGGTGGCGAGGTCGGCGGTGAAGTCGGTGGCGAACGGCAGGTTCTGGTGGTGCATGGGTGGGCCCTCAGTCTGTCGATCCGGGTCTGTGGACATGGGCACGGCCTGGCGGATCGGCACCCGTCGGTCACCTCGCAGGATGCGACAACGGACTCGCGCGTTCCTCCTGCCGCACCATGACTCCCGCCAGGTCCGGGGTTATTGTGCGGCCAGAACCGTACCCGGAAACGAACAGCACGCCGGGGCCGAACAGGCGCGAGGCACGCAGGCGCACTGACACACAGGCACACAGGCACGCAGGCACGCACGCAAAGACGCAGAGACACAGGTAGAGGGAACATGGACTACCAGGCGCTGCTGGACGAGGTCGTCGACGCGGTGCAGCCGCACATGGGTCACGGCCGGGCGGCCCAGTACATCCCGGCCCTGGCCTCCGTGGACGTGGACCGCTTCGGGATGGCCGTCGCGGACGTCGACGGCGAGGTGGCCGGGGTGGGCGACTGGCAGGTTCCGTTCTCCGTGCAGAGCGTCTCCAAGGTGTTCAGCCTGGCGCTGGTCCTCGCCCGGGACGGCGAGGACATCTGGCGACGCGTCGGCCGGGAGCCGTCCGGCAACCCGTTCAACTCCCTGGTGCAGCTGGAATACGAGAACGGCATCCCGCGCAACCCGTTCATCAACGCGGGCGCGCTCGTCATCACGGACCGGCTGCTGTCGCTCACCGAGGATCCCAGCGGCACGGTCCTGGAGTTCCTGCGCGAGGAGAGCGGCAACCGGTCCGTCGCCATCGACGAGGAGGTCGCCGCCTCCGAGACGGCGCACGGTGACCGCAACGCCGCCCTCGCCCACTTCATGGCGAGTTACGGCAACTTCGACAACCCGGTACCGACCGTCCTGGACCACTACTCCCGGCAGTGCTCGATCGCGATGAGCTGCCGGGATCTCGCCCTCGCGGGCGGCTTTCTGGCCCGGCACGGACTGCGGGCCGACGGCACCAGACTCCTGGCGGGCCGTGAGGCGAAACGCGTCAACGCGGTCATGCTCACCTGCGGCACCTACGACGCGGCCGGGGACTTCGCCTACCGCGTCGGGCTGCCCGGCAAGAGCGGTGTCGGCGGCGGCATCATCGCGGTGGTCCCGGGCCGTTGCACCGTGTGCGTGTGGAGCCCGGGCCTGGACGCACGGGGCAACTCCGTCGCCGGGACAGCGGCCCTGGACGCCTTCACGACGCTCACCGGCTGGTCCGTGTTCTGACGGGGATCGCGTACAGCTGACCGGTCCCCGACCGGCCCCGACCCGCCCTGACCGGTCGGTCCGTAGCTCAACGGATCCGTGGCAGCGTCCTGAACACCCTGAATCCCCTGAACTCCCTCACCGTGGTGACCGCAGGCCCCACGTCTGCAGGACGTAGGGCCGCCCCTTCTCCTCCCCCTCGATCAGCGGCACGTCGAGCAGGCCGAAGCCCGCCTGAGTGGCCACGGCGACGCTGGCGGCGTTCTCGGCCTCCAGCTCCAGGATCACCTGGTCCACGCCGAGTTGCTCGAAGGCGTACGTGGCCATCACCCGTACCGCCCGCGCGGCCAGCCCCCGGCCGCGGTACGCCGGACCGACCGCGTAACCGATCTCCGTACCCTCGGGTGCGCGCCGCAGCATCACCTCGCCGAGCGGCGCACCGCCGTCGACGGTGATGGCGAGCAGAATGGACGTGCCCTCCGCCCGCAACTGCCGGGCGCGGGCGAGCCGTACGTGGGCGGCCGCTTCGTCGAAGGGGGAGACGATCGGCGTCCAGTACGCGATGTCGGGATGGTCGAACAGCCCCGGCATGGCGGCCAGATCCGCTTCCGTCCAGTCACGCAGTACGAGACCTTCACCGGTGAGCTCGATCCGGTCGGGAAACGGCAAGGTGCTGCTGCTCATGGTGCGGGACCTCCCTGGCCTGTGAAAACGAGGCAGCTTAACCCGAGGCAGTCAGCCGCTCACGAGAATTTCCCCGGACCTCGCTCACCACGGTAATTCGCTGGCAGGGGCGGCGGGGCCTGCCCACTCTTGGCCCCATGACAGAGAACAGCACACCGCCCAGAGCCGAGCCCGAAGCCGAGCCCACAGCCGAATCCGAAGCGGTCCCGAGGTGTCAGATCCGGGCCGTGCACACGGAGTCCACGGTCACCGTCTACCAGGCGTACGCACCCGGGATCGGTGTCCCGGCCGCCCGCGAAGGCCACTTCCCCTCCTCATGGCAGCGGGACCGTATGACCTGGATCAAGCCGTCGTTCCTGTGGATGATGTACCGCTGCGGCTGGGGCACCAAGGAACGCCAGGAGACCGTCCTCGCCGTCGAGATCACCCGCGAGGGCTTCGAGTGGGCACTGAAGCACTCCTGCCTGTCCCACTACGACCAGGACCTGCACACCGATCCCGCCGCGTGGAAAGCCCGGTTGAAGCGGACACCCGCCCGCGTGCAGTGGGACCCCGAGCGCGATCTGCACCTGCGTCCGCTGCCCCACCGCTCCCTCCAACTCGGCCTGACCGGCGAGGCGTCACGCCGCTACGCGGACGAGTGGACGGTGTCCATCACGGACGTCACGGCACTCGCGCGTACGGTCCACCAGCACGTACGGGCCGGGGAGTTGGACGTGGCCCGGCACCTCCTGCCGCGTGAGCGGCCGTATCCGGTGGCGGACGGGGCGCTGGCTCACCTGGGCGCGTGAGCCGCCGGCACACCCACCACCCCGCCCCGATCGACCAGTTGAGCCAGGCCGTTGCCCGCGGACCAGTCGTCGAGCGCGTTCTCGGTGAGCGTGACGAACACGTCCTCGGGACGCACTCCGGCCGAGGCAAGGTGGGCCGCGATCCGTCGGTAGAGGTCGAGCTTGAGCTCTGTGGGCCTGCCCGCCACCAAAGTGATCTGGACACAGACCACGTCCTGGCGAGCCACGTCGAGATACTCCGGGTCGAAGATCAGCTCTTCGGGAGCGTGCGGGGTGACGATCTGGAAGCGGTCACCCGCCGGAATACCGATCGCGTCGACGAGCGCCTGATGCACCCCGTCGGCGATCGCCCGCCGTACGTCGGGCGGCCTCGTCGCGGACAGGTCGATACGGACCAGAGGCATGAGAACCCTCGCTTCCCCGGAAGCCCGGAGCCCGGTGCCGGGAGCCGGGAGCCCGGACTAGAGTGTTCGATGAGCATCGACCATATCAATGTTCGCTCACCATCGAACAACCCGTCGTCGAAACCCGTCGCCGAACCCAGTCGTCGAACCCCGCCGCCGAAGACCCGCAGAGGATCGCCCCGTGTCCGCCCGCAGTCGCAACCTCACCCACACCCACCCGAGCGAGGTGTCGCTCCAGGACGCCTTCGACGCGCTCGGCGATCCGGTACGGCGCACCATCGTCCGGGAGTTGGCCGGTGCCCCCGACTGGACGCGCGCCTGCGGAACCTTCGACCTGCCCGTGTCCAAGGCGACCCGCAGCCACCACTTCGCCGTACTGCGCGCCGCCGGACTCGTCGAGCAGCGCGACGAGGGAACGCGTCGGCTCAACCGGCTCCGCCGCCCCGAGTTCGACCAGCGGTTCCCGGGCCTCCTCGACGTCGTACTTGCCGAGCCCGCCACGGACTCGGGGTGAACCCGCCGCACACACTCTCGGGGCCCGGTCAGCCTCGGCGCCCCCGGCTCGTTCGGATGCCGGAGGCGCCGGGACAGCGAGGTGTGGCCGTGACTCGGTCCGGGCCGCTCAGCCCGTGATGTTGGCCGTAGCCCTCATCTCGGGTGCCGCGTACTCCTGCTTGGACCACCCCGAGGTCGCCTCGAAGGCCATCCGCAGGGTGCCGACGTGGACGTCGTCGGCGGTCTTCGTCGCCACCAGGGCGACCGGCAGGCCCCAGCGCAGGATGCTGTTCTTCTCCCAGCGGGTGGTGTTGGTGTTGTCGCAGTCGACCACTTGGTAACCGGGGTGGTTGCCCAAGGTGCAGTTGAGTCCGGAGTTGCTCGACCTCTTCCAGGTCCTGCCGTTGTCCATGCTGACCTCGGCGGGCACCTCGAAGGTCCGGCCCTGCTGGTCCAGGATGCGTACCTGCTCGGACTCCGTCAGGAACTGCAGGGCCTTCTTCTGCATCGTCACCTCGCCTTGGAGGTTCTTCATCCCGAAGTAGAGGGTCACCTCATGGTCGGCGAGCGACCATTGGTGCTTGATGGGGGTGTTCTCCGCTCCGAAGGTCTTCGGAGCGGCTGCCTGGGCCGAAGCGACGGCCAGCGAGGCGACAGCGGTGCAAGCGACGATTACGGGCGCGAATCCGCGCATGTGGTTCTTGATCACATGTAGGTGATACTCAAGATCCGCCGGTCCGTGTGGGATGCCACGTCCTGCGTCCCTCGATCGAGGGTGACCCGACCCGTATGCGGAAGCCGCGCTCCACGCCGGTGGTTAACTGGACGAATTCCGGGTGAAAAGGCCCTGGATCGGGCGGAGTTCGGGAGTGATGAGGCCGGGGCCAGAGTCACGACCGGCCCCCGCGACCCTCATTGGCCCTCGTCTCGCTCCTCCCGCCAGGCGTCGAGGAGTTCCCGCTCCCGCCCGGCACTCAGCCCCGCCCGGCGCGGGCGGTCCAGGCCCTGTTCGCGCTCCCAGCGCAGGGTGTCGGCGAGGTGTTCCGCACGGGGGCGGTGGCGCAGGCCCGCCTCGCGTGCGGCGGCGCCGCTGCGGGCCGAGAAGCCCTCCCAGTCCGGCTCCGTCAGCCACATCGGCAGCGACTCCTCGCCCATGAACTCGGCCACGCCCTTCGCCAGCAGCCACGCGGAATCCGCGTTCACCAGCGGACCGGTGTGGCCGCCCGCCGCCCGGGACAGCTCGATCCACTCCGCGAGCGGCACGACCGGGCCCACGGCGTCGTACGTACCCGTAGTGCCCTTCTCGGCGGAGTCGAGCAGCCAGGCGACAAGGTCGCGTACGTCGACCACCTGGGTCGCCAGGTCCGGGGTGTCGGGCACCAGCATCGGCGCGTGCGGATCGCGCGCCGCCCGCGCGGCCCAGTAGCCGGAGCGTCCGCTGTCGTCGCCGGGGCCGCCGATCAGACCGGCGCGTGCGATGAGGAGACGGTCCCCCACGGCGGCCGTCGAGGCCTGCTCGCAGGCGGACTTGGCCTCGCCGTACAGCTCCTGATCGACCTCGCTGCCCTCCGCCGGGGCGAGCAGCGGCGCCGACTCGTCCGCGTCCGGTGCCGCGTGCGACGCGTAGGCGCTGACAGAGGAGATGTAGGCCCAGTGCCGCGCTCTGTCCGCGAGCGCGTCGAGTGCGCCGCGTACGAAGCCCGGTTGCCAGGACACCTCGATGACGGCGTCCCAGTCGCGGTCGAGCAGCGGCTCGTAGGCGGCGGGATCCTGCCGGTCGGCGGCCACCAGCCGTGCCCCGTCCGCGACTTCGCCGCTCTCGCCGCGCGCGAGGCACGTCACCCGATGGCCACGCCCCAGCGCCTGCCGTGACAACTCCCGGCCCACCCAGGCCGTTCCACCCAGAACCAGAATCTCCATACCGTCAGCCAAGCATCGGGGCGGCGGGGCATCCAGACCGTTCGGCCGACAGCAGAGCGGAGCGATCGACCCGGCACAGCGCACCTGGTGTTGAGGCTCAGACGGACAACTCTCCGCGCTTCACGGCCGAGACGAACGAGGTCCAGCCGTGCGCCGGGAAGAGCACTACGGGGCCTTCGGCGCGCTTGCTGTCGCGTACGGGGACGGTGTCGTGGCCGGGGGCCACTTCGAGGCAGTCGCCGTTGTCCCCGCCGCTGTAACTCGACTTGGTCCAGCCCGTAAAGGCAGAAGAATCGGCTGTCACGAATTCAGTGCTGACCATGTGCATATTCCTCTGCTGCCGCCCGAACAAGGGCTACGGAATCCTTGCGCGACTGCGCATCGCCCAGGGCGAGATCGTAGTTCGTGCGGCAACTGTCCACCAGGGCCGGATCGTCCATCAGGTGTCCGGTGTGGAGCCCTTCGACGTAAGCGGCGGGCGCCGAATCCGCGAAGGACATGAGGGTCAGCGCGCTACCGAGCAACGCATGTGCCCCGACCCGGAACGGCAGCACGTGAAGCCTCATCCGCCCGGAGTCGGCCATGTCGGCGATCTTGTGGAGCTGGCCCGACATGACCTGCGGCCCGCCAACCGACCTCCTGATGACCGCCTCGTCCAGGACCGTCCACAGGACCGGGTTCAACGGGTCTTCGAGGATCTGGGCACGCTCCATTCGATTGACCACACGCTGGTCAAGTTCCTCCGCGCGGTAGTTGGGGGTGTAGGCGCGGAAGACGGCCTGGGCGTATTCGTCTGTCTGGAGCAGGCCGGGCACGAGGGAGATGGCATGCAGACGGATTTCCGTGGCCAGCTTCTCCAACTCGGCGGCCAGGGCGAAGTGGTCGGCGTACTTGGATTCCAGGTCTTCGAGCCACCGGAAGAAGAACCCGTCCGTCCCCAGCCCCTTGTCGATCCGCTCGGCGTCCTCGGGGCCGGGCAGACGGCGACCCGCCTCGTAGTGGCTGATGAGTGTGGGCGAGCAGACGACGATGGCGCTCAGTGCCTCCTGCGTCATCCCGGCCGCGAGGCGGCGCAGCTTCAGTTCCTCGCCGTACTTCTGACGCTGCGTCCGTGGCGTTCCCATACCGGCCCCAACTCCCGTCCTTGAAAACCGCCTTGTCAGCCTTTGACCCCTGGAAGCGTAACGAAGCCAACCCGACACTGTGAGTGAAACATCACAGAAAGTGATGCCCGGCCACGGGCATCGGGAAGGCCGCCGCCATGCACGACCACACCATCCGCCTGCTCCCCTGGACCGCCGAGGGCGGCAGGCCCTGTTACCTCTCCGGCGACGGGGCGGGCGTCGTCTCCCGCCTGGCCGACACCATCGAAGGCCTCCAACTCGACATGGCGGAAGACCTCTTGGACTACGCGACAGACCTGCTCACGGAAGGCGACGCGACCAGGGAGCAACTCCGTTTCACGCTGGCCCGGATGAGCGAGTCCCTGCGGGACGTACACCGGGTCGCCGAGAGCCGGGGCGCCCGACTGCCCACGTACGACTTCGACTTGGGCCTCGGCGAGGACCACGAAGACGGCGAAGATGGCGACGCCTGCGGCGACAACGACGAGGAAACAGGACCGGAAACCGGCGGATACCGACTCGACTCCCCCTTCTGAACCCCAGCTGAACTCCCGGCCGAACTCCCGGGCGAGAGGCGCGCCGCCTGGACATGTACCGAAGAGTGACCCACCAACTACCCAGAGTTTGCACGGTGATTGACTACAGCCATGAGCAACGACCACATCCCTTCGCACCCCCCGCATACGTTCGGCTCCTGGCCCGCGTCACCGCAGCCTGGGCCGCCCGGGCAGCCGCCGATGAACCACGGCATACCCGGCCCGCCCGGAGCACCGCCCTACGGCTACGGAGCACCGCAACCGGGCTGGGGACAACAGCACTACGCCCCTGCCGCCCCCGGATACGGCCCGGGATACGGCCCGGGTTACGCGCACGGCTACGGCTACAACTACGACCCGGACGTCGTACAACTCGCGGCCGGGCCCGTGCGGTTGGCGTCGCAGGGCGTGCGTCTCGGGGCGCGGATCGTCGACGGCATCGTGCTCATCGCGGGACTCATGCTCGTCTACGGGGTCTTCGCGTTGCCGTTTCTGCTCGGCATCGTCGACGGCGGCGACACGGCTTCGCACCTCACCCTGGCCGTCATGCTCACGGCCCTGGTCATCGGCTTCCTGACGTACGAGCCGCTGTCGCTGTGGCGGTACGGCTGCACCCTGGGCAAGCGGATGTGCGGGCTGCGCGTCTGCCGCGACGACGGCAACCGCGTCACCCTGGGGGCGGCCTTCGCCCGCTTCGTGTTCCCGCTCGTCCTCGCGATCGTCCCGTTCGGTGGCCTGTTCAACGTGCTGTGGTGCACCTGGGACAAGCCGTACCGCCAGTGTCTGCACGACAAGGTCGCCTCGACCGTCGTGATCACGGTCAAGCACTGAGCGAGGAACGGTGAGCCGTCACCCGGCAGCAGGCGGTGAGCCGCGGGCTGCGGGCCCTGGCCTCAGCCCGCCGCCGCGTCCAGCACCCCTCGCACCGCCCGCACCAACGCCTGCGCGCGCGGATCGGCGGTAACTCCCTTCTGGAGCCCGTTGGTTACGTACCCGAAGGCGATGCCGTGTTCGGGGTCCGCGAAGCCGAGGGCGCCGCCGCGGCCCGGGTGGCCGAAGGAGCCGGTGTCGAGGAGGGGTGCGGCCGGGCCGTGGAGCATGTAGCCGAGGCCGAAGCGGGTGTTGACCACCAGGACGCGGTCCGGGCCCGCGGAGGCCTCGGCGCGGGCCAGGTCGACCGTCTCGGGGCTCAACAGCCTTGCGGAGCCGGGGAGTTCGCCGTCCGGGGTAGGGGTGGCGGGCACCTCTCCGATCAGCGCCGCGTAGAAGCGCGCCAGCGCCGGAGCCGTGGCGATGCCGCCCGAGGCGGGGAGGCAGGACGCGCGGTAGGCGGGGTCGTTCTCGTCCGGGTGAGGGGCGATGGCGCCGAAGGAGCGGCGGGTGAGGCTGGTGGGGTCCTGGTAGGCGGCCGAGACGTTGCGGCGGGGGCGCAGTTTCAGGCCGCCGCCGCCCTCGGGGGCCTCGACCGGGCCGATCCGTCCGGCTCGGTGCTGCTCCGCGTGGGGCATCCCCACCCACAGGTCGAGTCCGAGCGGCGCCGCGAAGTGCTCGGCGATCCAGTCGCCGATGCCAACTCCCGTGACCCGCCTGACCAGTTCGCCGGTCAGCCAGCTGAACGTCTGGGCCTGGTAGCCGTGGTCGGTGCCGGGCTCCCAGGCGGGGCGCTGGGCCGCGACGGCGGCGGCGCCGAGTTCGGGGTCGGCGGCCTCGGCGGGGGTCAGCGGCGGGTCGAGGACGACGATGCCGGTGCGGTGCGCGAGGACGTGGCGTACCAGGGTGTGCTGTTTGCCCGCGGCCTTGAACTCGGGCCAGTAGGCGGCGACCGGGGCGTCGAGGTCGAGGTGTCCGCGTTCGGCGAGGGCGAGGAGGACGGCCGCGGCGACGCCCTTGGTCGCCGAGCGGACGATCTGCGCGGTGCCGTGTTCCCAGGGCGCCGCGGCCTCGCCTTCGCCGTCGAAGTCCCGTACGCCGTCGAAGTCCCGTACGCCGCCGAAGAGATCGACCACCGGCCGCCCGTGCCGGTACACCGTTACGGCGGCGCCGCGCTCCCCGTACATCCGGAAGTTGCGGGCGAAGATCTCGCGGACCGGCTCCCAGCCGGGGGCTACCGTGCCGTGGACCGTCGGCGCCTGCTCGGCGCTCACCGGCGCACGCTCCTCGGGTCGAAGCCGAAGGGGAGTTCCAGGCGGTGGGCGCGCATCAGGTCCTCGTCGGCGAGGAGGTCGGCGGTGGGGCCGTCGGCGGCGATGACGCCCTCGCTGAGGACGACCGAGCGCGGGCACAGTTCGAGTGCGTACGGGAGGTCGTGCGTGACCATCAGGACGGTGACGTCCAAGTCCCGCAGTACGTCGGCGAGTTCGCGGCGGGCGGCCGGGTCGAGGTTGGAGCTGGGCTCGTCCAGGACGAGGATCTCCGGGCGCATCGCGAGGACGGTGGCGACCGCGACGCGGCGGCGCTGGCCGAAGGAGAGGTGGTGCGGCGGGCGGTCGGCGTAGTCCTGCATGCCGACCCGGGTCAGCGCCTCGCGCACCCGGTCCTCCAGCTCGGCGCCCTTGAGTCCGGCCGCGGCGGGGCCGAAGGCGACGTCCTCGCGGACGGTGGGCATGAAGAGCTGGTCGTCCGGGTCCTGGAAGACGATGCCGACGCGGCGGCGGATCTCGGCCATGTTGGCGCGGTCCACCGGGAGGCCCGCGACCTTCACCTGGCCGTGGCCACCGCCGAGAATGCCGTTGAGGTGCAGGACGAGGGTGGTCTTGCCCGCGCCGTTGGGGCCGAGCAGGGCGACGCGTTCGCCTCGGGCAAGGGCCAGGTCGACGCCGAACAGGGCCTGGTGGCCGTCCGGGTAGGCGAAGGCCAGCTTCGTCACTTCCAGCGACGGCGGGACGCCCGGGGACTGCGGTGTATCCGGGGACTGCGGCGCGTCCGGGGACTGCGGTGCGGTGGTCACACCCTCCATCCCAGCAGACGCGGGCGCGCGGTCGCCAGGGGGTGTTCCGCGGCTCACAGCCCGCTCGGGCGCGGAGTCCTCCGCCGTCACAGCGTCCACCCGAGGACGCAGACCACCAGGGCCGCGGCGGGCAGCGCGAGCGCGTACGACCATTGCGTACGGGAGGCCGTGACCTGGTCGATCACCGGCATCGTGCCGGTGTAGCCGCGGCTGAGCATGGCCAGGTGGACGCGTTCGCCGCGCTCGTAGGAGCGGATGAACAGGGCGCCCGCCGACTTCGCGAGGACGCCCCAGTGCCGTACGCCCCGGGCCTCGAATCCGCGGGAGAGGCGGGCCAGGCGCATCCGGCGCATCTCGTCGGTGATCACCTCGCCGTAGCGGAGCATGAACGTGGCGATCTGGACGAGCAGCGGCGGCAGCTTCAGGCGCTGGAGACCCAGCAGGATCGCGCGCAGTTCGGTGGTCGCGGCGAGCAGGACGGAGGCGCCGACGCCGAGGGTGCCCTTGGCCAGTACGTTCCAGGCGCCCCACAGGCCGTTCACGCTGAGCGAGATGCCGAGCACCTCGGTGCGTTCGCCTTCGGCGACGAACGGCAGCAGCAGCGCGAAGGCGACGAACGGCACCTCGATGAGCAGCCGCCGCAGCAGGAATCCGGCCGGGATACGGGCGAGCGCGGCGACCGCGCCGAGCAGCACCGCGTACAGCGCGAAGGCCCACACGGCGGTGCGCGGCGTGGAGACCACGACGAGGACGAAGCCGAGGACGGCCAGGAGTTTGCAGTGCGGGGGCAGCCGGTGCACGGGCGAGTGCCCCGCCCGGTAGAGCGCGTGCGCGTGTCCCGCACCCATGTCAGGCCGCTTCGCGCTGCGTGGCCCCGGCGGTGTCCGCGGGTCCCGTGTCCTGGCCGCGGCGCTTGCGTACGGCCCAGAAGATCCCGCTGCCGACCAGGACGGTGCCGCCCACGCCGATCACGCCCGCGAGGCCGCCGGACAGGCGGGTGTTGTCGATGCCGCTGATGCCGTACTCGGCGAGCGGCGAGTCGGCGATGTCGTGCTCCTCGGCCTTCTTGTCGAAGCCCTTGTCGGCGGCGACCTTCTCCAGGCCGTCGGGGTGCGCGGAGGCGTAGAAGCTGACGACTCCGGCGAGCAGGAGCGAGGCCGCGAGGCCGGTGAGCCAGAACTTGCGGGGCGAGCGGGCGGCGACGGGCTCCGGGGCGGGCGCGGCGGCGTCGACGAGTTCGCCGTCCACGCGCAGCTTGAGCGGCGTGTGCAGGCCACGGGCCCCGTACACCAGGTCGGGGCGTACCGCGATGACGGCGCCGACGGTGGCCGCGGTGATCGCCGCCTCGCCGATGCCGATCAGTACGTGCACGCCGACCATGGCGCCCGCGACCTTGCCGAGCGAGACGTCGGTGGTGCCGCCGAGCGCGTACATGAGCGTGAAGCCGAGGGCCGCGGCGGGCACCGAGAGCAGGGCGCCGAGGAAGGCGGCGACGGTGATCGAGCGGCGGCCGCGCGGCAGCAGCTTCACCAGGCCGCGGAAGACCGCGTAGGCGACCACGACGGTGACCAGCGCCATGTTGGTGATGTTCACGCCGAGCGCGGTCAGCCCGCCGTCCGCGAAGAGCAGGCCCTGCATCAGCAGGACGACCGAGACACAGAGGATTCCGGTGTACGGGCCGACGAGTATCGCCGCGAGCGCGCCGCCGAGGAGATGGCCGCTGGTGCCCGCCGCGACCGGGAAGTTCAGCATCTGCACGGCGAAGATGAAGGCCGCGACGAGTCCGGCGAGCGGCGCCGTGCGCTCGGCGCCGAGGCTCAGGCCCGCGCCGGAACCGGCGAGTTCGCGCCGCGCTCCGCGCAGCGAGACGGCCACGGCCGCCACGGCGACGACGCCGGTGGCGGCGGAGACAGGGGCATTGATGAATCCGTCGGGGACGTGCATGCGACACCGCTTCCGGCAGCGAGGGCGGCGGGCACACGGGCCCGGGGATGGGCGCGCGGACCGCCGTTTTTGGGGAGCTGGTTCTGGGGACTCGAACCCGTTCGCCGCGCCGGACCAGGGGGACCACTGCGGTGGGGACGGGCCCTGAGGCACCCGGTCGGCGAACCGTTCGATGATACGGCCTTGTTGCGAAGGGTTCGCAAGAGCGCGTCGGACACAGAAAGGTACCGAGCGGAGCAAGGGAGTAACGGGCGAGGGCCACGGGAGGGGAGGCGGCGGGAGAAGGGGAGAAGACGGGAGGGCAACAGCGGGGCGGGAGGGGTAGAAGGCAGGGGTGAATCGGTCCGGAGTGGAGTGGATATCGGGTGATATGCGACATTGGAGGATGTGACTGCGGGGGTACGGGTTCCGGGCCACCGGCTTCCGTCCCCCCGTGGCCGCGCGGCTCGCAGCGCGGATCGACGCGCGAAGACCGACCGCCGGAGTCCGGGGACGGACCGCGGCGGCGTACCGACAAGGCCACCAGCACGACGACGGCACAACGAGGAGCCGTACCGATGCCCCAGGCGATAAAGAAGAACCTCCGAGCCCGCATCGTCACGGACTCCGCCGAGGACGGCCGTTCCGTCCCGGTCACCCTCCGCTTCGAACCGGCCCCCGGCGCCGAGCCGGGCCCCGGCCACGGCGACATACGGCTCAGCTTCCGGGGCCACCCCGGCGAGGGCATCGACGACTGGGTCTTCCCCCGCGAACTCCTGGAACGCGGGCTGCGCGGCCCCGTCGACAGCGGCGACTTCCGGGTCTGGCCCTGCGGTCGCGTACAGGCCGTGGTCGAGCGGCACAACGACCACACCGTGGCCATGGTCCAGTTCGACATCGCGGCCCTGGTCCGCTTCCTGCGCCTGACCTATCCGGCGGCGACTCCGATCCTGCGCTGACACCGGGCCGGGCAGGACGCCCGGCACGCACCGGGCCGGGCCCGACGCGCATCGCGGCCGGGCCCGGCCCAGGACTCGCCGATCCCGGAGCGCACAGAACTCAGACGCTCGATTCCGGGAACGCGCGCAAGTCAGCTCTCAGGCCTTGCAGACATTGCAGACCTCGGACCTTGCAGTTCTCAGACCTTGCAGATCTCCGGAGCCGATTTCCCGTTCCCCAGCAGATTGAAATAGTTCTGCCCGAGTGCGATGTCACGGAATGCCTCGTCACCGAGTTCACGGTTGATACGGCTCGTCACGCGGAGCTCTTCCTCGTAGACCTCGTAGCTCTTCTTCCGGGAGGCCACGAAGTCCGTTCCCGGAATCGCCCGGGTGGGGTGGGCGTCGAGGAAAGCGGCGTATTTCGCGCGTACGCCGGGCTTCGAGAAGTACTCGTCCTCCAGGACGCGCCAGCTGAGGTCGAGCGTGAGACGGGGGTACTCGGCCAGGAGTTCTTTCAGGATGCCGATGTGCTCATCGGGGTCCATCGCGGTCAGCTCCTTCGAAAGGCCCATGTGCGCCCAGACGATTTTGTTGTCCGGGTAGAGCTTGAGGACCTCACGCATCAGATGCAGGTACCGCGTCGGATTCTCGTTGCTTCCAAGGTCCGAGTGAATGGTGAGCGGAAAACCGCGCTCGCGCAGTTCACGCATGAACGGCGCCCAGCGCCGGATGTCCTCGCTGTCCGCCGGTTCGTGCCGATTGGGCAGAATGGCCTGCTTGATGAGGTTGACCTCGCCCATCCACCGGAACATTCCGGGGTACTCCTTGTCCAGGGAGCGCATTCCGGCCGGGACGGATTCCGGGTGGGCCAGGTCCGGGAAGGTCATCGACAGGGCCAGGTCGACATCCTTCGGTTTGAACTCGACGACGCTCTCGGCATTGGCGAAGTCGTTCTTCAGGCTGGGCAGCACCGGAGTCCCGGGACAGTCCAGGTAATAGGTACAGGGTGAGTCCACCGGAAGGCGCTGCCCGATTCCGAAGACGGTGGCGTGCCGGACACCGCTCTTCTTCAGGTAACTCACCATCTCCTTGAAGGGAACCGCCTCGCCGCCGAAGGGCCGGAAGTGCAGATGTCCGTCCACGACGGAGGTGTACGGCTGCGTGCGGCGATCGAAGCAGTTCTCGTCGGGGACCGCGGAGCCGGCCGACGGCCACAGTACGAAAGCGGCCGCGAGCCACGACGTACCGGCAATCGCGACCTTTTTCCCCGTCTTGCGCATTCAAGAACTCCCTCGCTGCCCGCGGCCGGATAACTCGGGCCACGCCTGACCGAAGACCGGCCGAGGAACAGTCGAGGAACCAAGGCGAGGACTGATCGCGGACCGGTCGGGAACCAGGGGATTGTGCATGTGCCCGCGACATGTGCCCGCCCACCTCGCTGGAACGCCCGCCGGACACAACCTCATTGGCCCCATCCGGCGTGGGAAAGTCCCCGCACGAACGACGGAACCCGGTGCCAGTGCCGCAGCACTGTCACCGGGTTCCTCGTGTCCCGCACCGTCCCCGTCCCCACGGGCGGTGCGGGGCCGGGACCTGCCTGCCCTACGACGGTCCCGGCCGCTCAGCTCGGTCCGCCGGGCGGGCGGACCCGGCCGTCAGGCCCGTACGAGCTCCTTCTCCTCGTCGGGATCGTCCTGGCCACGACCCTCGCCCGATTCCGTGCGCAGGCCCTCGCCCTCGACGTCCACGTTCGGCAGGACCTTGCCCAGCCACTTCGGCAGCCACCAGGCCGCGCGGCCGAGCAGTGCCAGGACCGCGGGCACGATGGCCATTCGGACGACGAAGGCGTCGAAGAAGACGGCGATCGCGAGACCGAAGCCGATCATCTTGATCATCTGTTCCGTGGAGCCGATGAATCCGGCGAACACGGCGATCATGATGACCGCGGCGGCGGTGACCACCCGGGCCCCGTACTTGAAGCCGGTGACGATCGCTTCCTTCGGCTCCTCGCCGTGGACGAAGGCCTCCCGCATCCGGGTCACGAGGAAGACCTCGTAGTCCATCGCGAGACCGAAGACGACACCCACCATGAAGATCGGCATCATCGACATGATCGGGCCGGTCTCCTCGACGCCGAACAGCGATCCCGCCCAGCCCCACTGGAAGACCGCGACCACGGCGCCGAGCGCCGCGAGTACGGAGAGCAGGAAGCCGAGGGCCGCCTTCAGCGGGACAAGGACCGAGCGGAACACGATCATCAGGAGCAGGAAGGCCAGGCCCACGACCAGTGCCAGATAGGGCACCAGTGCGTCGTCCAGCTTCTGCGAGACGTCGATGTTCATGCCGGTGGCGCCGGTGACCATGATGTCCGCGCCGTTGTCCGCCTTGATGCCGGAGGCCTCGTCGCGGATGGAGTGGACCAGGTCCTCGGTGTCCTTGCTGCTGGGCTTGTAGTCCGGCACCACGGTGATCATCGCGGTGTCGCCCGCCTTGTCGACGAACACCGGCTTGGTCAGCGCCTCGACGCCGTCCATGCCCTTGACCTTGGCCGCGACGTCGGCGACGGCGCCCTTCGGGTCGTCGGCGCCCTTGACGTCGGCGACCAGCATCAGCGGGCCGTTGTAACCGGGGCCGAAGCCCTCGGTGATCATGTCGTAGGCCTTGCGCTGGGTGGTGTCGGTCGGCTGGTAGCCGTCGTCCGGCAGGCCCAGTTGGAGCGAGGCGACGGGCGCCGCGGCCGCACCGAGTCCGATGATGCCGATGAGCAGCACGGTCAGCGGGCGACGGACCACGAAGCGGGCCCAGCGGGTGCCGCCGTTCTCCTTGGCGGGCCCGTCCTTCTTCTTCCGGCCGCCACCGAGCCACCTGGCCTTCTCGCCGGCCGGCCGGACCCGCTTGCGGGCGTATCCGAGCAGCGCCGGGATCAGGGTGAGCGCGATCAGGACGGCGATGGCGACCGTACCGGCCGCCGCCGCGCCCATCTTGGTGAGCAGCGGGATGTTCACCACGGCCAGGCCGACCAGGGCGATGATCACGGTCAGACCGGCGAAGACGACCGCGGAGCCCGCGGTGCCGACGGCCCGTCCGGCCGCGTCCTCCTTGTCGCGCCCCTCTGCGAGTTCGGCGCGATAGCGGGAGACGATGAACAGCGCGTAGTCGATACCGACCGCCAGGCCGATCATCGTGGCCAGCGTGGAGGTGGTGGAGTCCAGGTTCAGCGGGTCGGACAGCGCGGCGATCGCGGAGACACCCGCGCCGACGCCGATGAGCGCGGTGATCAGCGGCAGACCGGCCGCGATCAGCGAGCCGAGGGTGATCACCAGGACGACCGCGGCGATGGCGATACCGATGATCTCGGCGCTGCCGGTGTGCGGTTCGGCCTGGAGGGCGTCACCGCCGACCTCGACCTTCATTCCGGACTCGCGCGCGTCCTCCACCGTCTTCTCGAGGGTCTCCTTCGAGGAGTCCTCGAGCTCCATGCTGGTGACCTTGTAGGTCACCGCGGTGTAGGCGGTGCTGCCGTCCTTGCTCACGCCGCCGCCCGCGAACGGGTCGGTGGCGGAAGCGACCTCCGAGCCGGAGCCCAGCTTCTTGACGGTTTCGGCGATGGCCGTCTTGTTCTCCTGGGCCGTCACCTTCTCTCCGGACGGCGCCTGGAAGACCACGCGCGCGGTCGCCCCGTCGGGGCTGGAGCCGGGTGCGCGCTCTTCGAGCAGGTCGAAGGCGCGCTGGGCCTCCGTACCCGGAATGGAGAAGGCGGAGTCGCCGGGGGCGGGGGCCTTCGCGGCGCCGACGATGGCGACAGCGAGCAGGGCCGCCCAGATCAGGGCGAAGACATGCCGGCGCCGGAAGGCCAGCCGGCCGAGTTTGTACAGATAGGTGGCCACGGAGGTGCACTCCCGGTCAGTCGATATCCAGCAGGGCAGGGGTGATCATCCCGGCGACAGGAGCGAGTCGACGGGTGGTGCGCGGTGGGGAGGCCGCGCGGTTCGGGGGTGTCGGGGGTGGACTGGAAGGGTCTGGACGGAGTCAGACGCCGAGAACGGGGAGGATCACGGAGTCGACGTAGTCACGGAGGAAGGCCCTGTCGACGGGCTTGACGTCGACGAGATCACGGGCGACGAAGGCACCGATCAGCATGTGGATCACGTACGGCAGCGCCGGATTGTCCGCACGCACCTCACCCCGGTCCACCGCCCGTTGGAGGAGTTGGTCGAGGCCGGAGATCTCCGGGTCGATCAACTGCTCGCGCATGGCGCTGTGCAGATCGGGATTGTCGTGGACCGCCACCGAGAGGCCACGCATGAGCGCGCCGTCCTCCTCCAGTCGGCAGTCGTCCTCCATCTCCACCATCTCGTGGAAGTCGCCCCGCAGGCTCCCGGTGTCGATGCCCTGCAGATGCGCCGGCTGCCGGTGCCTCAGGGCCTTGACGACCAGCTCGGCCTTGTTCCCCCACTGGCGGTAGAGGGTGGCCTTGCTGGAACGGGTGCGGGCGGCGACGGCGTCCATGGTCAGGGCGTCGTAGCCGACTTCCCGCAGCAGGTCGAGCACGGCGCCGTAGAGCTCGGCCTCGCGCTCCGGTGTGATCCGGCTGCGGCGGGACGGGGCAGGAACTGTCTCCGCTGTTTCCGCTGTCACCGTTCTCACCTCCTGCTTCATCGGCGTTCAGCCGGACCGGCGGGTGTGCGGGCCCCTGTCGCTCGGCACCGATCAGGAACTCCTGATCGCGTGTCGCGGGGCGCGCACTTCCGATCTTGAACTGAACGAAACGGTTTCGTACACAAAGACTGTACGTCCGACTCCCAGCGAAACGAAATCGTTTCGAGGGGGATTCGAGGTGAGCTCACTCACGTGCTCCTCCACTGCTCCCGCGCGCCGGTACGAGTTGCCGGTCCCCGGCCCGGGGCAAAGCATGGTTGGGTGAGCGACGCCACCGACGAGACCGCGGCCCGCGCCGAGAACACGCCGGGCTACCTGCGCTTTCCGCACCTCAGCGGCGACCTGCTGTGCTTCGCCACCGAGGACGACCTGTGGCTCGCCCCGCTCACCGCCGAGGGCGCGCCCGCCGGCCGCGCCTGGCGGCTGACCGTCGACCGGACCAAGGTCAGCCACCCGCGCTTCTCGCCGGACGGCGCCCACCTCGCCTTCACCACCTGGCGCAGTCTCGACCCGGAGATCCATGTGGTGCCGGTGGCCGGCGGCCCGGCCCGGCGGCTCAGCTACTGGGGAAGCGTCGACACCCGGGTCTGCGGCTGGACCCCGCAGGGCGAGATCCTCGCCCTCTCCTCGCACGGCCAGCCCTTCTCCTACTTCGCCTGGGCCTACAAGGTGCCCACCGACGGCTCCCCCGGCGGCAAACTCCCCTGGGGCCCGGTCTCCGACATCGCGATCAGCGAGCTGGACGGCGAGGAGAAAACCCTCCTGCTCACCGGGAAGCCCCCGCACGAGCCCGCCGCCTGGAAGCGCTACCGCGGCGGCGCCATGGGCCGCCTGTGGCTGCACGGCCAGCGGCTGCTGCCCTCCCTGGACGGCCATCTGGAGGCGCCGATGTTCGTCGGCGGCCGGATCGCCTTCCTCTCCGACCACGAGGGCATCGGCAATCTGTACTCGGTCCTGCCCGACGGCAGCGATCTGCTCCGGCACACCGACCACGACGCCTTCTACGCCCGCAACGCCGCCTCGGACGGACACCGCGTGGTCTACCAGTGCGCGGGCGACATCTGGCTGGTCGACGAGCTGACCGCCGACTCCCGCCCCCGCCGCCTGGACATCCGCCTCGGCGGCCCGCGCGCCGGACGCCGCAGCTACCAGGTGCCCGCCGCGCTGCACGTGGACTCCCTCGCCGTGGACACCACCGGCCGCGCCAGCGCGGTGACCGTACGCGGCAGCCTGTACTGGCTCACGCACCGCGACGGACCGGCGCGCAGCATCTCCGACATCCCCGGCGTACGGGTCCGGCTCCCGGAAATGCTCGGCGACGAGGGCCAGATCGCCTACGTCACCGACGCGGGCGGCGAGGAGTCCATCGAGATCTCCTTCCTGCCCCGGGCCACCGGCGACTGGCCGCCCCGCAGGCTCGCCACGGGCGAGCTCGGCCGTGTCGTGGAGATGGTCTCCGACCCCACCGGCGAACGCCTCGCCGTCGCCACCAACGACGGCAGGCTGCTCCTTGTGGAGACCTCGGCGGAGGTGCAGGGGGAGGAAATGGTCGTGGGGGTGGGGGAGTTGGGCGGGGGGTCGGGGGACGGAGGGGCCGGGAGCGAAGAGGCGGGGAGTGATGAGGCGGGCGGTGGAGGGGCGGGGAGTGGCAGTACGAGCGAGGGGGGTGGGAGCGGGGAGGCGGGGAGTGGTGGTCCTGGGAGCGGGCGTCCCGGGACCGGCAATCCCGGTACGGACGATCCTGGGACCGGCGATCCCGGGACCGGCGATCCTGGGACCGGCGATCCTGGGACCGGCGATCCCGAGACCGGCGATCCGGGAAGCAGCGATCCCGGGACCGACCAACCAGGGACCGACGAACCCCCGACCACCACTCCCCCGGACCCGGCCACCTCCACCTCCACCTCCGCTCCCACCTCGGACCCGAACCCGGCCCCGCCCCCCGACCCGGCAACCCCGCCACCCCCACCCCCTCAACCCCCCACCCCCGTAACCGAGTTGATCCGCTCCATCAACGGCCCCGTACGCGATCTGGCCTTCTCTCCGGACGGGGCGTGGCTGACGTGGTCGCATCCGGGGATCGGGCGTTCGCTGCGGCAGATCAAGATGGCGCGGATCAAGGACCGCACGATCGTCGATGTGACCAACGGCCGCTTCGAGGACGAGAATCCGGTCTTCACCAGTGACGGCCGGTTCCTCGCCTTCCTCTCCTGGCGCGGCTTCGACCCCGTCTACGACGTGCACACCGGCGACCTGTCCTTCCCGCTGGGCTGCCGTCCGTACCTGGTACCGCTGTCCTCCGCGACCATGTCGCCGTTCGCGCTGTCCCCCGACGGGCGTCCGGTGGCGGGCGGCCTCGATCTCGGCGGCGCGGCGGTGGGCGACGGCACGGTGCACGTGGAGGTCGAGGGCCTGGAGAACCGGGTGGTGCCGTTCCCGGTGGCCGCGTCCAAGTACTCGGCGTTGAGCGCGGTGACCGGCGGCGGTCTGGTCT
The DNA here is from genome assembly GCF_013364195.1 of Streptomyces sp. NA04227. NCBI lineage: Bacteria > Bacillati > Actinomycetota > Actinomycetes > Kitasatosporales > Streptomycetaceae > Streptomyces > Streptomyces sp. NA04227. The sequence continues at coordinate 2,954,135 of NZ_CP054918.1, forward strand.
GGCTGCGCTGGCCGATCTCCGGGGCGCTCGGCGAGACCTTCGTGAACCCGACCGACACCTCGGGCCGGCCGACCCTGGAGCACTTCAGCCTGAGCAAGTCCAGCAAGCGTGAACTCCCGGGCCATCTCGACTGGTTCGCGGTCAGCGGCGACGGCACCCGGCTGGTGGTGCTGGACGAGGGCGAGTTGCGCTCGGTGTCCGCCGTCGACCCGGGCGACCCTGACTCCACCGTCTGGATCGACCTGCGCCGCATCATGCACGAGGTGCACCCGCCCGCGGAGTGGCGCCAGGCCTTCGACGAGGCGGGCCGGATCATCCGGGAGTACTTCTGGGAGCCGGACATGTGCGGCATCGACTGGCCCGCGGTGCTCGATCAGTACCGGCCGCTGGTCGAACGCGTCGCCTCGCCGGACGAGTTCGCGGATCTGCTGCGCGAGGTGCTCGGCGAACTCGGCACCTCGCACGCCTATGTCTCGCCCGCCCGCCGCAACGAGGGGCCGCCGCACTACCAGCGCGCGATCGGCCTGCTCGGCGCCAACCTGGTGGCGCGCGACGACGACTGGATCGTGAGCCGGATCCTGCCCGGCGAGTCCTCCGACTCCAAGGCCCGCTCCCCGCTGGCCGGTACCGGAATCCGCGAGGGTTCCGCGCTCACCCATGTCGACGGCCGCCCGGTGGACCCGGTCGCCGGGCCCTACCCGCTGCTCGCGGCGGCGGGCGGCACCACCGTCGAGCTGACGTTCCGCCCGGAGGAGGGGGGCGGCCGCGCGCGGCGTATCGCGGTGGTCCCGCTGGTCGACGAACGGCCGCTGCGCTACCAGGACTGGGTGGCCAAACGCCGGGAAGTGGTACGGGAGTTGAGCGGCGGCAAGTGCGGCTATCTGCACATCCCCGACATGGGCGGCTCGGGCTGGGCGCAGTTCAACCGGGACCTCCGTATGGAGGTGTCCCGCCCGGCCCTGATCGTCGACGTACGGGGCAACGCGGGCGGGCACATCAGCGAGCTGGTGGTGGAGAAGCTGACCCGGACGATCCTCGGCTGGGACCTGACCCGTAACGCCCAGCCGGTCTCCTACGCCTCCAACGCCCCGCGCGGCCCGATCGTCGCCCTGGCCGACGAGGCCACCTCCTCCGACGGCGACATGATCACCGCCGTGTTCAAGCTGCTCGGCCTCGGCCCGGTGGTCGGCAGCCGTACCTGGGGCGGCGTGGTCGGGATGACCGGGCGCCACCGGCTCGGCGACGGCAGCGTGATCACGGTGCCGATGAACGCCGCGTGGTTCGACGCGTACGGATGGTCCATCGAGAACCACGGCGTGGAGCCCGACATCGAGGCCCTGCGCACCCCGATGGACTGGGCCGAGGGCCACCACGCCCAGCTCGACGACGCGGTCTGGGTCGCCCTCGACCTGCTCGCCAAGGACTCCGCCGCCTCACCCCCCGACTACAGCGCCGTCCCCGACCGCCGCCGCCCCAAACTCCCCGCCCGCAAGGACAGTTGACCCGCAGGGACGGCCGCCCCGTAAGGACGGACGGCCGACCCGCGAGGACGGTTGGGAGGTCCGGACACGACGAAGGGCACACCCGGCGATCCGGGTGCGCCCTCGCGTACGAGTCGCGTACGAGTCACGCACGAGTCTCGTACGGGCTCACGCCCCGCGGCTCACGGCCGCTCGCGCTCCGCGGCCCGCTGACTGTGTTCCTCGCGCTGCTCCGGGCGCCCCTGCGCCTCCTCGCCACCGCGCTCCGCCGGACGGCCCGCGGCCTTCTCCCGCGCCTCGTGCATGTGCTGCTTGCCCTGGGCGGCAAGCCGCTCCGCCTTGTCCCTGAACTGCTCCCTGATGCCCATCTGTGTCACTCCCGCTGGTCGGTACTCGGGCCCGACCAGGTTTTCACGAATGGACATATCACGCATTTCGATCAGCGGGGGCGGCTCCGCACCCTGCCCATCCACCGTACAGATCAAGGGAGTTGAAGGAGCTGGAGGGAGCTGGCGAAGGCCGGACCGCCCCACAAACGGCGGAAGCCGCGACCGCCCCCACAGCAGCCACGGCTTCCACGCCTCACGGGCGGGGCGGCATCACCCCGCCGGGCCCCATTCTGTTGGACCTCTCAGCGCGTCTGTTGGACCTCTCAGCGCGCGGACCCGCTCGTCCGCGCCTTCTCGTCGGCCTCGCCGCCCGCGCCGACCAGGCCGAGCGACACACTGTCGAGCTTGTCCTCGAAGGCGCGCAGCCGGTAGGGGGCCGCGACGCCGAGCACCGACGGCAGATAGCCGCGGATGGACTGCATGCCGCGCAGCCACCACTGGGCGTAGACGTGCGGGGCGCGCTTCTCGATGCCGGTGACGATCCGGTCGACGGCGGGGCCGAGCGGGTACGTCTTGTTGGCGGGCCAGGGCAGCGTCTGCCGCATCTCGCGCATCACGTCGTCGCGGTCGGCGCCGCGCACCATGTCGGTGTCCGTCCAGGACAGGTAGCCCACGCCCACCTTGACGCCCTTGCTCGCGACCTCGGCGCGCAGGCAGTGCGCGTAGGCCTCGACACCCGACTTGGAGGCGCAGT